>NZ_JBIAIU010000003.1:0-712625 GCF_042871565.1 Streptomyces sp. NPDC005775
GTAGACACCACGAGAGCGGAACAACCGAGTCGGAATAGGACCGGTCGTTCACTATGTCCTCGCTGTGTGCATTGCCTACCAGGCCGTGAAGCCTGTTAGGACTTTTCAAAGGAACCTCGAACCTGCCGAAACAGGTCGGGGTATCAACATATCTGGCGTTGACTTTTGGCACGCTGTTGAGTTCTCAAGGAACGGACGCTTCCTTCGTACTCACCCTCAGAACATTTTCTCGGGCTTTCCTCCGGGCGCTTCCCTTCGGTCTTGCGTTTCCGACTCTATCAGACTCTTTCGTGTCCGATTCCCGGTCGAAGCGGGCCTCGCATTTTCGCTTTCCAGTTCTTCGCTTTCGCGCTTTCCCTTTTCAGCGGTTCCAACCTTACCAGACCCATTTCGTTCCGTTTACCGGTCCGAATTTGAATCCAGTGGCCGTTGAAGAGGCCTTGCCTTTCGGCGGATCCGACATTATCAGAAGTTCTGAGTCGGAATTCTCAGCCTCCTCGGGGGCTCGCGGCGTACACGTGCGCGCGCTGCTTCCCGGTGAGGCGGAGACGTAAACGTACTGGAGCGGGGCGCCCCGATGCAAATCGGGGGCCCCGCTCCGGAGTTCGCGCCTGTCGGGGTCAGACCTCGACGACGACGGGAAGGATCATCGGGCGCCGGCGGTAGGTGTCGGAGACCCACTTGCCCACCGTGCGGCGGACGAGCTGCTGGAGCTGGTGGGGCTCCATGACGCCGTCCTGGGCCGACTTGTTGAGCGCCTCCTGCACCTTCGGCACGACCGCACTGAACGCGGCGTCGTCGATGCCGGAGCCCCGGGCCTGGATGTGGGGACCGCCCACGATCTTGCCCGAGGAGCTGTCGACCACGATGAAGACCGAGATGATGCCCTCGTCGCCGAGGATGCGGCGGTCCTTGAGGGAGGTCTCGGTGACATCGCCGACCGAGAGGCCGTCGACGTACACGTAACCGGCCTGAACCTTGCCGACGATCTTGGCCTTGCCGTCGATCAGGTCGACGACCACGCCGTCCTCGGCGATGACGATGTGGTCCTTCGGAACGCCGGTGAGGGCGCCCAGTTCGGCGTTGGCCCTGAGGTGGCGCCATTCGCCGTGGACCGGCATCAGGTTCTTCGGCTTGCAGATGTTGTAGAAGTACAGCAGCTCGCCGGCCGAGGCGTGGCCCGAGACGTGCACCTTGGCGTTGCCCTTGTGGACGACGTTGGCGCCCCAGCGGGTCAGGCCGTTGATCACGCGGTAGACCGCGTTCTCGTTCCCCGGGATCAGCGACGACGCGAGGATGACGGTGTCGCCCTGGACGATGCGGATCTGGTGGTCGCGGTTGGCCATCCGGGACAGGGCCGCCATCGGCTCGCCCTGCGAACCCGTGCAGACCAGCACGACCTCGTCGTCGGGCAGGTCGTCGAGGGTCTTGACGTCGACGACCAGTCCCGCGGGCACCTTCAGATATCCCAGGTCACGGGCGATGCCCATGTTCCGGACCATCGAACGTCCCACGAAGGCGACCCTGCGGCCGTATTCGTGAGCCGTGTCCAGGATCTGCTGGATGCGGTGCACGTGGCTGGCGAAGCTCGCCACGATGATGCGCTTCTGCGCATTGGCGAAGACCGTGCGCAGGACGTTCTGGATGTCCCGCTCCGGCGGTACGAAACCGGGGACCTCCGCGTTCGTCGAGTCGGAGAGAAGAAGGTCGATGCCTTCCTCGCTCAGCCGGGCGAAGGCGTGCAGGTCGGTGAGACGACCGTCCAGCGGCAGCTGGTCCATCTTGAAGTCGCCCGTGGCGACGGCCATGCCCGCAGGCGTGCGGATGGCGACCGCGAGAGCGTCCGGGATGGAGTGGTTGACCGCGATGAACTCGCAGTCGAAGACTCCGATGCGCTCGCGCTGCCCCTCCTTGACCTCAAGGGTGTAGGGACGGATGCGGTGCTCCTGGAGCTTGGCCTCGATGAGCGCGAGGGTCAGCTTGGAGCCGATGAGCGGGATGTCCGGCTTCAGGCGCAGCAGGTACGGGACACCACCGATGTGGTCCTCGTGTCCGTGCGTGAGGACGATGCCCTCGACGTCGTCGAGGCGGTCCCGGATCGTGGTGAAGTCCGGAAGGATCAGGTCGATTCCCGGCTGCTCCTCTTCGGGGAAGAGGACGCCGCAGTCGACGATGAGCAGGCGGCCGCCGTACTCGAAAACCGTCATGTTGCGGCCGATTTCGCCGAGGCCACCCAGCGGGGTGACCCGGAGGCCGCCCTTCGGGAGCTTCGGCGGGGTGCCGAGTTCGGGATGCGGATGACTCAAAAGACTCTCCTTACCACGCACGCCACGTACCGCTTGGGCACGTGGCGCGCATGTCATTCGTGCACTTGCTGTTGTCTTTGGTGTGGCTCTGTCGCGAACGTTGTTCGCGTATTCAGTTGTGAAGTCCGTGGTTACAGCTGTACCCCACCGGCGGCGAGATCGATCTTGAGCTGTGCCGTCTCCTGTGCGGTGAGTTCCACCATGGGGAGGCGCAGCGGGCCCGCCGGGAGTCCCTGGAGGGTCAGCGCGGCCTTGGTGGTGATGACGCCCTGCGTGCGGAACATGCCCGTGAACACCGGCAGCAGCTTCTGGTGGATCTCCGTGGCCTTCTGCACGTCTCCGCCGAGGTGGGCCTCGATGAGTGCGCGCAGGTCCGGGGTCACGACGTGACCGACGACCGAGACGAAACCGACCGCGCCCACCGACAGGAGCGGCAGGTTCAGCATGTCGTCGCCCGAGTACCAGGCCAGCCCGGACTGGGCGATGGCCCAGCTGGCGCGGCCGAGATCGCCCTTGGCGTCCTTGTTGGCCACGATGCGCGGGTGCTCGGCCAGCCGGACCAGGGTCTCCGTGTCGATCGGCACACCACTGCGGCCGGGGATGTCGTAGAGCATGACCGGCAGGCCGGTGGAGTCCGCGATCGCCGAGAAGTGCCGGAGGAGGCCCTCCTGCGGCGGCTTGTTGTAGTAGGGCGTGACCGCGAGAAGGCCGTGGGCGCCGCTGCGCTCGGCCGTGTGGGCGAGTTCGACGCTGTGACGGGTGTCGTTGGTCCCGATGCCGGCGACGACGTGCGCCCGGTCGCCGACCGCCTCCAGGACAGCCCGTACGAGCTGGTCTTTCTCCGTGTCGCTGGTGGTCGGGGACTCGCCGGTGGTGCCGTTGATGATCAGGCCGTCGTTGCCTGCGTCCACCAGATGGGTGGCGAGCCGCTGGGCGCCGTCGATGTCGAGTGCGCCGTCCGCCGTGAAGGGCGTGACCATAGCGGTGAGGACCCGCCCGAAGGGGGTCTGCGGAGTGGAGATCGGAGCCATGGGTACCACGCTACTCGTTGCTCGGCGCCCGGTGTCCCCTCGGGGGGACACGCAGTAGGAGCCCGGCACTGCCTGCTCGGGGGTTCAAGCAGTGCCGGGTCCGTTTGATCAGCCTAGATGAACTTCACGAAACGCCGCAATACGGACACCGCCTACGGGGCGACGCGTCCGTTTTTGTTGAAGGCTGCATGGGTGAGCGGCATGAGCTGGGCCCAGTGCGCCTCCATCTGCTCGCCGACCATCTCGATCTCCCGCTGCGGGAACGACGGCACCTTCGCGAGCTCGTGCTGCGTGCGCAGGCCGAGGAAGTGCATCAGCGAGCGGGCGTTGCACGTGGCGTACATCGAGGAGAACAGGCCGACGGGGAGGACCGCCCGGGCGACCTCGCGGGCGACGCCGGCGGCGAGCATCTCCTGATAGGCCTCGTACGCCTGGCGGTACGAGGCCTCCATGACACGGCCGGTGAGCTCTGCCTGGGCCGCGGTGCCGTCCACAAACTCGTACTTGCCGGGACGGCCCTGCTGGACGAGCTTGCGGGACTCCCCCGGGACGTAGAAGACCGGCTCCAGCTCCCTGTAGCGGCCCGATTCCTCGTTGTACGACCATCCGACGCGGTGCCGCATGAACTCGCGGAACACGAAGATCGGGGCGCTGATGAAGAAGGTCATCGAGTTGTGCTCGAACGGGCTTCCGTGCCGGTCCCGCATCAGGTAGTTGATGAGCCCCTTGGAGCGCTCAGGATCCTTGGTGACCTCTTCGAGGGACTGCTCACCGGCCGTGGAAACACGGGCGGCGAACAGCACATCGGAGTCGCCTGCGGCGTGTTTCACCAGGTCAACGGTGACATCACTGCGGAAGCTGGGCCTTGCGGGCTCGGGGGTCTCGGTCACCGGCGGGGGTCCTTCCAATGGCGTCGCTCGGGCGGCGCCCACTCTACGGGCCGCCACTGACAACGCGGTCCGCACCGCCCGTCCGGGGATTTCTTCGGCCGATCCGGCGATTCGGGGCACCGATCGGGCTCGTCGTGCGTCTGACTCAGTAGCACCACCCGAATCAGAGTTCAAGGAGAGTTACCTCATGTTCCGCCGGCGTGAATCCGTCCCGTTCTCGTTCGTAGCCGAGGCCGACCGATTCCGCAGTAACGTCACACCGCCCCCGCGGGAGCGCACCTCCCTCTCCGAGAAGGCGGGCCGCGCCCTGACCGGTCTCGTCGTGGTCGCCGGACTCGTCGGCTCGCTGCTGTTCGGCCTGCCCGCCCTGGGACCCGAGCAGTCGCCGCAGCACAGCCAGCAGACCGAGGCGGCGCACGGACGCTGACTCGTACGGACCCCCTGGGGTGGTCGGGTCGGTGGCCACCTCGGTAGCCTCACCGGGCACAGCAATCGAGCGTGCTTGTGAGTGAGGATCAGTCGTGCCCCTGCCCTTTCTGACGGCCGACCGCGCATTTGACGCGAGCGCTGAGGACATCGCGCTGCCGTTCGACGACCACGACAGCTGGCGGCGCCCCTACCGCCCCGGGCCCTGGCGTGTCGCGGCCGCGGCAGGCCTGCTGCTGCTTGCCTCGTTCATCCTGTTCGCCGGCATGATCACGGCGTTCGCCGGGGCGATGCCCGGGGCCGGTGCGTGTCTCGCCCTGGCCCTCGCGATCATCCTCTGCGCCCTGCGGATGCTGCGGATCGGCGCCTGGGTGAGCCGGCACGGTGTGCGCCGCGTGGGCTTCTTCCGTACCACCACGGTGCCGTGGAACCGCGCCGCCGCGGTGCGTACGGTGCAGCAGCCGGTGAAGTGGCTCGGGTTCCCGCGCACGGTGCAGGGCCAGGCCCTGATCGTCGTACGCAAGGGCGGGGACGCGGTGCCGCCGCTGCTCACGGACTCCAACGCGGACTTCCTGGCGCGCGGTGAGGCGTTCGACCGGGCCGCCGACACGATCGAGGCGTGGGGGGACGAGTACCGGCAGCCCTAGCCGGGGCGGGCCCGTCCGGCACGTATGTCCTCAATCGCCGGACGGGCTCGATGTGGCCGCCGGGGCTGAGGTGCCGGACGGCGCCGTAGTGGGTGCCGGGCGGTTGTGGAGGGCGATGGCGCGCTGCATGGCCTTGCGGGCGCGCGGGGTGTCCCGGGCGTCCTGGTAGGCGACAGCGAGGCGGAACCAGCAGCGCCAGTCGTCCGGGGTGTCCTCCGTCTCCTCCCGGCGGCGGGCGAACGCCGCGTCTGCGGAGTCCCGGTCGATACGGCCGCTCGGGGTACGGGCCAGGTCATCGACCGGCAGGCCGCCCTCGGCGTCGAGTTCGGCGGCCAGGGCGTTGGCCCTCCGGACGAACTGGGTGTTCTTCCAGAGGAACCAGATGCCGATCACCGGAAGGATCAGCACGGCGACCCCGAAGGTCACCGTCAGCAGCGTGCCGTGCTTGATGAGCAGGACACCTCGGCTGCCGACCAGGACGAAGTAGAAGACCAGGACGGCGGCGGTGACGGCATAAGTGATCTTTGCGCGCATGGCGGTGGGCTCAGTCAGTTCAGGTCGAGGAAGTTTTCCAGGCCGAATGTGAGGCCCGGAGTGGTCACCACGCGGCGTGCTCCGAGCAGGATGCCCGGCATGAAGCTGCTGTGGTGCAGGGAGTCGTGCCGGATGGTGAGGGTCTCGCCCTCGCCCCCGAGCAGCACCTCCTGGTGGGCAAGGAGGCCGCGGAGCCGGACCGAGTGGACCGGGATCCCGTCGACGTCGGCGCCGCGCGCCCCGTCCAGTCCGGTCGCGGTGGCGTCCGGCTGCGGCGCGCAGCCCGCGTCGCGGCGGGCCTCGGCGATCAGCTGGGCGGTGCGGGCGGCGGTGCCGGAGGGGGCGTCGGCCTTGTTGGGGTGGTGCAGCTCGATGACCTCGACCGACTCGAAGTAGCGGGCTGCCTGCTGGGCGAACTTCATCGTGAGGACCGCGCCGATGGAGAAGTTGGGCGCGATGAGCACACCGGTCCCCGGCGAGGCGGAGAGCCAGGTGTCGAGCTGCGCGAGCCGTTCATCGGTCCAGCCGGTGGTACCGACGACGGCGTGGATGCCGTGCCGGACACAGAAGCCGAGGTTGTCCATCACCGACGTGGGGGTGGTGAGCTCGACGACGACCTGGGCGCCGGCGTCCGTGAGGGACTCCAGCTTGTCGTCGCGGCCGAGTGCGGCCACCAGTTCCATGTCGTCGGCGGCCTCGACCGCTCGTACCGCTTCCGAGCCGATACGGCCCCGGGCGCCGAGAACGGCTACGCGCAGCTTGCTCATTGCTCTGCTTCCTTACAAAGGGATTTAGGAGACCGCTTCGTCGAGGCGGTCGGCCTGCTTGTCCTTGAGCGGGCCGATGACGGAGAGCGAGGGGCGGTGTCCGAGGACCTCGCCCGCCACCGCGCGGACGTCGTCCGGGGTGACCTGCGCGATGCGGCCCAGCATGTCGTCGACCGACATCTGCTCGCCCCAGCACAGTTCGCTCTTGCCGATCCGGTTCATCAGGGCGCCGGTGTCCTCCAGGCCGAGGACGGTGGAGCCGGAGAGCTGGCCGATGGCGCGGCTGATCTCCTCGTCGTCGAGCCCGTCCGACGCGACGCGGTCGAGTTCGTCGCGGCAGATCTTGAGGACGTCATGGACCTGGCTGGGCCTGCAGCCCGCGTACACGCCGAAGAGTCCGCAGTCCGCGAAGCCCGAGGTGTACGAGTAGACGCTGTAGGCGAGGCCGCGCTTCTCCCGTACCTCCTGGAAGAGGCGGGAGCTCATGCCGCCGCCGAGGGCGGTGTTGAGTACGCCGAGCGCCCAGCGGCGTTCGTCGGTACGGGCCAGTCCCGGCATGCCGAGGACCACATGGGCCTGCTCGGTCTTGCGGTTCAGCAGGTCGACGCGGCCCGCGGTGCGCAGCGTGCGGGAGCCCTCGCGCGGCGCCGTCGGGACGGCGTCGGTGCGGGAGAGTGCTCCGGCTCGCTCGAAGGCCTTGCGGACCTGGCGTACGACCGTGGCGTGGTCGACGTTGCCGGCGGCGGCGACGACCAGGTGCGTGGGGTCGTAGTGCTTCTTGTAGAAGCGGGCGATCTGGCCGCGGTTCAGGGCGTTGATCGTGTCGACGGTGCCGAGGACCGGGCGGCCGAGCGGGGTGTCGCCGAGCATGGTGTGCGCGAACAGGTCGTGCACGCAGTCGCCCGGGTCGTCCTCCGTCATCGCGATCTCCTCGAGGATGACGCCGCGCTCGGCGTCGACGTCCTCGGGGGCGATCAGGGAGCCGGTCAGCATGTCGCAGACGACGTCGATGGCCAGCGGCAGGTCCGTGTCGAGGACCCGCGCGTAGTAGCAGGTGTACTCCTTCGCCGTGAAGGCGTTCATCTCGCCGCCGACCGCGTCGATCGCGGACGAGATGTCGAGGGCGCTGCGCTTGGCGGTGCCCTTGAAGAGGAGGTGTTCGAGGTAGTGGGTCGCGCCGTTCAGCGTCGGGGTCTCGTCGCGTGATCCGACGTTGGCCCAGATACCGAAGGTGGCGGAGCGTACGGAGGGCAGCGTCTCGGTGACGATGCGCAGGCCGCCGGGGAGGACCGTGCGGCGGACCGTGCCGATGCCGTTGGTGCCCTTGAGAAGCGTTTGGGTACGGGCGACGGCCCGCCCCTCCGAGGAGGGGCGGGCCGTCGTCACGGAACTACGGGACGTCACTTGTCGGTGTCGTCCTTCTTCTCGTCCTCTTCACCCTCGACGACGGGGATGAGGGAGAGCTTGCCGCGGGAGTCGATCTCCGCGATCTCCACCTGGACCTTGGCGCCGACGCCGAGCACGTCCTCGACGTTCTCCACGCGCTTGCCACCGGCGAGCTTGCGGATCTGCGAGATGTGCAGCAGGCCGTCCTTGCCGGGCATCAGGGAGACGAACGCACCGAAGGTGGTGGTCTTGACGACCGTACCCAGGTAGCGCTCGCCGACCTCCGGCATGGTCGGGTTGGCGATCGCGTTGATCGTGGCGCGCGCGGCCTCGGCCTGCGAGCCCTGCTGGGCACCGATGTAGATGGTGCCGTCGTCCTCGATCGTGATGTCGGCGCCGGTGTCCTCCTGGATCTGGTTGATCATCTTGCCCTTGGGGCCGATGACCTCACCGATCTTGTCCACCGGGATCTTGACGGTGATGATCCGCGGGGCGTTCGGGGACATCTCGTCCGGGACGTCGATGGCCTCGTTCATCACGTCGAGGATGTGGAGGCGTGCGTCACGGGCCTGCTTCAGCGCGGCGGCCAGGACCGAGGCGGGGATGCCGTCGAGCTTGGTGTCGAGCTGGAGCGCGGTCACGAACTGCTTCGTACCGGCGACCTTGAAGTCCATGTCACCGAACGCGTCCTCGGCACCGAGGATGTCGGTGAGGGCGACGTAGTGGGTCTTGCCGTCGATCTCCTGCGAGATCAGGCCCATGGCGATACCGGCGACGGCGGCCTTGAGGGGCACACCGGCGTTCAGCAGGGACATGGTGGAGGCGCAGACCGAGCCCATGGACGTCGAGCCGTTGGAGCCCAGCGCCTCGGAGACCTGGCGGATCGCGTAGGGGAACTCCTCGCGCGACGGCAGCACCGGCACGATGGCGCGCTCGGCGAGCGCGCCGTGGCCGATCTCGCGGCGCTTGGGCGAGCCCACGCGGCCGGTCTCACCGACGGAGTACGGCGGGAAGTTGTAGTTGTGCATGTAGCGCTTGCGGGTCACCGGGGAGAGGGTGTCCAGCTGCTGCTCCATGCGGAGCATGTTGAGGGTGGTGACGCCCAGGATCTGGGTCTCGCCACGCTCGAACAGCGCCGAGCCGTGCACGCGCGGGATGGCCTCGACCTCGGCGGCGAGCGTACGGATGTCCGTGACGCCACGGCCGTCGATGCGGACCTTGTCCTTGATGACGCGCTCGCGGACCAGCTTCTTGGTCAGCGCGCGGTAGGCACCGGAGATCTCCTTCTCGCGGCCCTCGAAGGCCGGGAGGAGCTTCTCGCCCGCGATCTCCTTGATGCGGTCGAGCTCCGCCTCGCGATCCTGCTTGCCGGCGATGGTGAGCGCCTTGGCGAGCTCGGTGCGGACGGCCTTGGTGAGGGCCTCCAGGACGTCGTCCTGGTAGTCGAGGAAGACCGGGAACTCACCGGTGGGCTTGGCAGCCTTGGCGGCGAGGTCCGACTGGGCCTTGCAGAGCGCCTTGATGAAGGGCTTCGCGGCTTCCAGACCGGCGGCGACGACCTCTTCGGTCGGGGCCTCGGCACCGTCCTGGACGAGCTGGATGGTCTTCTCGGTGGCCTCGGCCTCGACCATCATGATCGCGACGTCGCCGTCCTCGAGGACGCGACCGGCGACGACCATGTCGAAGACGGCGTCCTCGAGCTCGGTGTGCGTCGGGAAGGCGACCCACTGGCCCTTGATCAGGGCGACGCGGGTGGCGCCGATCGGGCCGGAGAAGGGCAGGCCCGCCAGGATCGTGGAGGCGGAGGCGGCGTTGATCGCGACCACGTCGTACAGGTGGTCGGGGTTGAGCGCCATGATCGTCTCGACGATCTGGATCTCGTTGCGCAGGCCCTTCTTGAAGGAGGGGCGCAGCGGGCGGTCGATCAGGCGGCAGGTGAGGATCGCGTCCTCGGAGGGGCGGCCCTCCCGGCGGAAGAAGGAGCCGGGGATCTTGCCGGCGGCGTACTGCCGCTCCTCGACGTCCACCGTGAGGGGGAAGAAGTCGAGCTGGTCCTTGGGCCGCTTGGAAGCGGTGGTGGCCGACAGCACCATGGTGTCGTCGTCCAGGTACGCGACGGCGGAGCCGGCGGCCTGCTTGGCCAGGCGGCCCGTCTCGAAGCGGATGGTGCGGGTGCCGAAGGTTCCGTTGTCGATAACGGCCTCGGCGTAGTGGGTCTCGTTCTCCACTAGTGATTTCTCCATACTCGTCGTCTTTCGTCCTGGCGCCCGTGTGGCGCAGGACGGTGCGGAGAAGCGCACCGTGTGTGCGGGGCCGGTCTTCGATCGAAGCTCCCGGGCGTTGTCCCGGGGGCCACTACCGAGGACCGGCGGCGGCCGTGGCGCGCCTCTCCTCGTCTGTCGTCGTACGTCCAGGGTACTGAGGTTGCCCCCGGTACCGCACGTACGGCAAAGGGAGCGGCCCCCTGGAAGTGGGAACCGCTCCCTTTCACAGCGTCCTTACTTGGCGCCGCCGGCCGCGCCACGGCGGATGCCGAGGCGGTCGACGAGCGCACGGAAGCGCTGGATGTCCTTCTTGGCCAGGTACTGCAGGAGGCGGCGACGCTGGCCGACCAGGATCAGCAGACCACGACGGGAGTGGTGGTCGTGCTTGTGCGTCTTGAGGTGCTCCGTCAGGTCCGAGATGCGGCGCGAGAGCATGGCGACCTGGACCTCGGGGGATCCGGTGTCGCCCTCCTTCTGCGCGAACTCGGTCATGATCTGCTTCTTCGTAGCGGCGTCGAGCGGCACGCGTACTCCTCTTGGTGTTCGATGCGCCCACGAGTGCCCCTGGTCTAGATCTCAGGGGAGCTTGGGTGACTCGGGAGCGAAGGTCCGATGAGCGCAGCTCCCAGGATGAACCGGGAACGCGTACACAAACGGCCACCGACAGAATACCAGCCGTACGGAGCGGCCTCGACAGGTGTCAGCCGGTGAGGGCCCTCGCGCGCGCGAAGACGTCGAGGACCGCCAGGCAGAGCGGCACCAGGGAGAGCAGGAGCGCGCTCTCCGTCAGGTCGAGCGCGCGCCCCCAGAAGGGGGAGAGCCCCTTGCGGGGAACGATCAGGCCGGCCGCGGTCAGCAGCGTCACTCCGGCTGCGACGGCCGCGCAGAGCCAGACCGTACGCAGGTCGAGGGAGCCGCGGTCCCCGTACCGGGCGAGCGCCGCCACCAGGTCGGCGGGCGGGTGCAGCGCGAGACCGAGGATCAGCACGGCGAGGGCGCCGAGGCCCGCCGCGAGGACGCACACGACCTGCGCGGTGTAGCGGAAGAGCCGGGCCCGCAGCAGCATGGCCGCTCCGGTGGCCAGGGCGAGGAGCTGGGCCCAGGAGTCGCCGGAGAAACCGAGCACCGCGCAGGCCGCGACGACGAGGGCCGCGCAGCCGCCGACGAGGCCGAGCAGGAGTTCGTGGCCGCGCCGCGCCCGGGCCGCGATGTGCGCGGCGTCGACGGGTGCGTCCCGGTGGCCGGCGTCCGGATCGGCGAACGGGTCGGCGAAGGCGTCGGCGTAGCCGGGCCGGGCGGTGCGCTGCGGGGCGTATCCGATGGGCAGGCGGGCGAACCGGGCCGACAGGCCGGGCAGGAAGGCGACGAGCCCGATGGCGACCGGGGCGCAGACGGCGGCCGCAGCGGCTGCCGAGGATTCCGCGAGGATCGCCGCGAAGGACGCCAGGGTGCCCGCGGTGGCCAGGAAGGCCGCCGCGACGAACGGCGCGTCGCCGCCCGGGGTGACGGCGACCAGGACCACCGAGACGACCAGCACGGCGACGCAGCCGAGCAGGAGCTGGAGCCTTCCCGGCCCCTGGCCGGCGTCCGGGCCGATGGCGCCGGAGCCGGCGATGAGGACGAGGGGCAGGGCGCCGAGGCCGAGGGCGACGGCCGTCACCCGGTCCCCGTAGACCCTGGCGCGGACGCCCGCGAAGGCGGTGAGCAGCACTCCGGCGGCGCCCGCGACGACGCCGGGCAGGCTGTGCGTGTCGTGGCGGACCGGGTCGGCGAACCAGAGGACGAAGCCCATCAGGACGAGCAGCAGCGCGGCGCCCGCCGGGCCCGCCCCGCGCAGCAGGTCGTCGCTCCACAGGTGGCGGTCGCGGGAGACGGCGGAGGCGACGGCGTCCGAGACGTCGTCGAACACGGCGGGCGGCAGGGATTGCGCGAAGGGGCGCAGGCTGAGGATCTCCCCGTCGAGCACCTGCTGGGCGGCGAGAGTGCGGGCGCCGTCGAGGACGGTGCCGTCGCGCCGTACGAGGTGGTAGCCGGTGGGGGTGGCGACGGCCTGGGTCCGGCCGGTGAGGCGGAGGATCTCCGGGCAGACGTCGGCGACGGCGAGGTCCTCGGGCAGCGCCACGTCGATCCTGCTGTCGGGCGCCACGACAGTGACGCGGCAGAAGCCGGTCGCTGCGGTCGTACTCACGTGTCCGGTCCCCCGCTCCGCGGTTGCGCACCACCTGATCCGCGGTCGCGCACGATGCGGGCGCAACCTTACCGGGAGGGGTGAATCCCGGAATCCGCGCCGGAGTCCGGGAAGTAGGATCGCGGTCGCGCGGAGGCCAGTCCGTGGGCGGAGGCAGCCACGGGGGCGCCGGTGCGGGTCCGCCCGGCCTCCGGCCCGTCCGTACCGAGGGATTGATGCACCGGTGAGCCAGATCGTCGTGAAGCGACCGCCGCGGGCCCTGCCGCCGGAACTCCCGACGGACGGGCTGACGTTGAAGGCCCCGCCCCTGCTGCCGCGCGGGCAGCGCGAGGGCTTGTTGATGCAGGTCCTGCCGGTGCTCGGCATGGGTTCGTCGGTGGTGTTCTTCTTCTCGCCGCAGGCACCGCCGTTCATGCGGATCATGGGTGTGCTGATGCTGGTGTCGACGGTCGCGATGGTGGTCGCCCAGCTGGTCCGGCACCGGCGGGGGACGCAGGGGCAGCTGGTGGATGCCCGGCGCGACTATCTCGCGTATCTGGCGCAGACCCGGCGTACGGTGCGCCGGACGGCGCGCGCCCAGCGCGACGCGCAGTGGTATCTCCATCCCGGCCCCGATCAGCTGTGGTCGGTGGTGGCGGAAGGCGCCCGGGTGTGGGAACGGCGGGCCGGTGACCAGGACTTCGGCCAGGTACGGATCGGGCTCGGGGTGCAGGGGCTGTCGACGCCCCTGTCGGGGCCGGACACCGATCCGGCCGATGATCCGGAGCCGGTGTGCGCGGGCGCGCTGCGGCGGTTCCTGGCCGTGCACCGCTCACTGGACGGGCTGCCGGTGGCGTTCCCGCTGCGGGGGTTCCACCGGGTGACGGTGTGCGGTGAGCCGGAGTCGGCGCAGTCGGTGGTGCGGGCGATGGTGGCCCAGGCGGTGACGCTGCACGCGCCCGACGACCTGGTGGTCGCCGTCGTGGCGGGGCCCGACGCGGTGGCGCGCTGGGACTGGACGAAGTGGCTGCCGCACACGCAGGTGCCGGGTCAGGCGGACGGGGCCGGTTCGAAGCGGCTGTTCGCCGCCGACCCGGCCGCTCTGGAGCCGTTGCTGGACGGCCGGCTGGAGGGGCGGCCGCGGTTCGGCCGGGAGAGCGCGCCGCTGCCGGACCAGCCGCACGTCGTGGTGGTGCTGGACGGCGGCCGGACGGCGCCCGACTCGGTGCTGGTGGCGCCCGAGGGGCTGCAGGGCGTGACCGTCGTGGAGGTGGTGCGAGGTGAGCCCGCCACTCCCCGCGGGGGGCTCACCGTGATGGTGCGGCCGGGACGGCTGCGGATGGAGTCGGGTGGGGACACGGTGTACGAGGGCGTGCCGGACGGCCTCTCGCTGCCGGCGGCCGAGGCGCTGGCCCGGCAGTTGGCGCCGCTGCGGACGGGCGGCGGCAAGGACGGTGAACCACTGCTGTCCGACCTGGGCTTCACGGAGCTGCTGAACCTCGGCGACGCGGACGCGGTCGACGTGGCGCGCACCTGGCGGCCGCGTCCGGCCTCCGAGCGGCTGCGGGTGCCGATCGGGGTGGGCGAGGACGGGCTGCCGGTGATGCTGGACCTCAAGGAGGCGGCGCAGGACGGGATGGGGCCGCACGGGCTCTGCGTCGGCGCGACGGGTTCCGGCAAGTCGGAGCTGCTGCGGACGCTGGTGCTGGGGCTGGCGGTCACGCACCCCTCCGAGACGCTGAACTTCGTGCTCGCGGACTTCAAGGGCGGGGCGACGTTCAGCGGCATGTCGCGGCTGCCTCACGTGGCCGCGGTCATCACCAACCTGGCCGACGACCTGGCGCTCGTCGACCGGATGGGCGACGCGATCCGCGGTGAGCTCCAGCGCCGGCAGGAGCTGCTGCGCTCGGCGGGCAACTACGCGGGCATCCACGACTACGAGCGGGCCCGGGCGGCGGGTGCGGCGCTGGAACCGCTGGCCTCGCTGGTGCTGGTGATCGACGAGTTCTCCGAACTGCTCACCGCGAAGCCCGACTTCATCGACATGTTCATCCAGATCGGCCGCATCGGCCGTTCGCTGGGCGTGCATCTGCTGCTGGCCTCGCAGCGGCTGGAGGAGGGCAGGCTGCGCGGTCTGGACACGTACCTCTCGTACCGGATCGGGCTGCGGACGTTCTCGGCCGCGGAGTCGCGGACGGCGCTGGGGGTGCCGGACGCGTACCACCTGCCGCCGGTGCCGGGATCGGGTTATCTCACGTCCGGCACGCAGGAGATGACGCGGTTCAAGGCGGCGTACGTGTCGGGGGCCCACCGGACGGGCGCTCCGGCCCCCGCTGCGGGGAAGGTGCCGGCCGTGCGACGGGCGGCGCTGTTCCGTGCCCTGCCGGTGCCGTCGGCGGATGCGGAGGGCGGCGGGGACGCTGTGCCGGCCGGGCCGGTGCGCCAGGACGTGTTCGCCGACACCGTGCTCGACGTGGTGGTACGGAGGCTGGAGGGGCAGGGGGTGCCGGCTCATCAGGTATGGCTGCCGCCGCTGGACCGGGCTCCGGCGCTGGACCAGCTGCTGCCGGGGCTCGCGCCGGCCGAGGGTCGTGGGTTCACCGCGACGGGGTACACCCGGCCCGGTGGGCTGACGGTCCCGCTCGGTCTGGTCGACAAGCCGTTCGAGCAGCGGCGCGAGGTGCTGTACCGGGACTTCTCGGGGGCCGCGGGGCATCTGATGGTGGTCGGCGGCCCGCAGTCGGGCAAGTCCACGCTGCTGCGGACGTTGATCGCGTCGTTCGCGCTCACGCACACCCCGTGGGAGGTGCAGTTCTACGGTCTCGACTTCGGTGGCGGCGGGCTCGCCCCGCTGTCGGAGCTGCCGCACGTGGGGCAGATCGCGTCGCGGCTGGATCCGGAGCGGGTGCGGCGCACGGTCGCGGAGGTGGCGGGGGTGCTGGCCCGGCGCGAGGAGCTCTTCCGCGCCGGGGGCATCGACTCCGTCGCCACGTACCGGCGCATGCGCGCGCTCGGTGAACTGCCCGGTGAGGCGTGGGGGGACGTGTTCCTGGTCATCGACGGCTGGGGCGCCTTCCGGACCGCGTACGAGTCGCTGGAGCCGGTCGTCACGGACATCGCCGCGCGCGGTCTCGGCTACGGAGTCCATGTGGTGCTCTCGGCCGCGCGGTACATGGAGGTGCGCGCCGGGCTCAAGGACCAGATCCTCGGGCGGCTCGAACTGCGGCTCGGTGACGTCATGGACTCGGAGTTCGACCGGAAGGTCGCCCGTCTGGTGCCGGCCGGGGTGCCGGGCCGCGGGCAGGTGGCGGAGAAACTGCACTTCATGGCCGCGCTGCCGCGCGTCGACTCGGCCACCGACGCGGCGGGTCTCGCCGACGCGACCGCCGCGCTCGTGGGGGCGGTGCGGTCGAACTGGCCCGGCCCGCCGGCACCTCCCGTACGGCTGCTGCCGCTCGGGCTGCCCGCGGAGCGGTTGCCGAAGGGGTTCGAGTTCCCGGACCGCGGGATCGCGATCGGGATCGCCGAGACGGATCTTGAACCGGTGTTCGTCGACTTCGACACCGATCCGTTCTTCCTGGTCTTCGGGGAGAGCGAGTCGGGCAAGACCAATCTGCTGCGGCTGATCGCGAAGCAGATCGCCGAGCGCTACTCCCCCGACGAGGCGAAGCTCGTCGTCGGGGACTACCGGCGGGGACTGCTGGGCGCGCTGCCGGAGAGCCATCTGCTGGAGTACGCGCCGACGGCGGACGCCCTGGGCACGCACATGGAGGCGCTGGCCGGTGTCTTCGCCCGGCGGCAGCCCCCCGCGGACGTGACGCCGCAGCAGCTGCGGGACCGGAGCTGGTGGTCCGGTCCGCGGATCTTCATCGTCGTCGACGACTACGACCTGGTGGCGACGGGCGCGGGCGGTCCGCTGGCCCCGTTGGCGGAGTACCTGCCGTTCGCCCGGGACACCGGGGTGCGCTTCGTCATCGCGCGCAGTTCGGCGGGGGCCTCGCGTGCCATGTACGAGACGTTCATGCAGCGGATCAAGGAGCTGGGGGCCCAGGGGGTGGTGCTGTCCGGCAACGCGGCCGAGGGAGACCTCATCGGGGCGGTGCGCGGTCATCCGATGCCGCCGGGGCGCGGGTACTTCGCCACCCGGCGGCGCGGCCATCCGCTGGTGCAGACCGGCCGGCTTCCCGAGCGGCCCTGAGCCGGTCGCGCGACGTCACCGGAGCACAGAAAAGGGGCCGTTCGCAGGGGAACCGCGGACAGGGCCAAAGGCCCGGGCCGTGCCTGTACGGTGCCGTGCAGAGCCACGTACGGAGAGGAACCCTTGACCATGGGCACGCAGGCGGAGAAGGACGAGCTGTACGCACTCGACATCTCGGGGGTGGAATGGCTGAGTGCGCCGGGGACCGAGGAGGCGGAGGAGCGCGTCGAGATCGCGCATCTGCCGGGCGGGGCGGTGGCGATGAGGTCCTCGCTGGACCCGGACACCGTGCTGCGGTACACGGAGGCCGAGTGGCGTGCGTTCGTGCTGGGCGCCCGGGACGGCGAGTTCGACCTGACGTAGGGCGGGGCGGGGCACGTTCACCGGAACGTGCTTCCCCGTACGGCGGGAGGGGCACGTTCGGGTGAACGTGCCCCTCTGCTGTACGCGGTGTTCCGGGTCTTCAGTACGCCTCGGTGAACAGGCGTGAGGCCCTGAGGTCGGTGGCGCGGTAGTTGTCCTTGCCGTTCTCGATGATCCTCGCGACGTGTTCCAGGCGGCCCTTCATGTCGTCGGCCTTGCCGCGGTACTTGTTCTGGAGCATCACGTACGCGGTGTGGGCCTCACCGTCCCAGGTGTCGGTGACCACCTTGAGCGCGCCGTCCATCTCCTCCAGGTCGCGGCAGATGTTCTGCGACACCACGCGGATGCGGTGCGCCATCTCCTGGACGCTTTCGTACCTGACCTTGGTGTGCGGGTCGTGCCCCATCCGGGTTCTCCTCTGGCTCGGCTGCGGGGGGAAAGAGGGTCGGCCTAGAGGCCGTTGAGCCCCGAGGCGTTGCCCGCCGAGGCCGGTGTCCTGACCGCGTTGAAGGCCGCGCGGACCTCGTCGTCGTTGGCGTTGCTGAGGTTTCTGGTACTGCCCACCGCGTGCAGCAGTACGTTCAGCAGCCGGCGGATCTCGTCGTGGTCGTCGTTGATCACGAGCTGCGCGGACGTGAATCCGGAGGCGCCGGCTCCGGTCCATCCCGCCCCGGCCGTCGCGAGGATGTCGGCGAGCTCCCTGGCCTGCGTGGAGACCGCCTCGGCGGTTTTGACGATCTTGTTCCTGGCCTGGATGACCGGCTCGTCGGCCAGTCCGAAACCGCCCGCGGGGTTGGTCATGCGAGGGTCCTCTCTCGGTACGCGAAGGGATGCGGGGCAGGGGTGCTCGCGCCGGCTCCGGCGTGACGCCTCCGGCCGTTCCCTGATCCCCCGTCACTCATGTGAAGTCCGTGATCACCCTAGCCATTTCGCCGCCTCGTCCCGGTACGTCCGGGCTGTCGGCGGCCTCCGCTGCGCGGGTCATCCGCGAGGCGGCACCCGGCGTCCGCGGAGGTCGCGCGCCACGGTCGCGATGCCGGCCACCGCACCGACGAGCACGGCCGCCGCGGCCAGTGCGTAGGTCGCGTACCGCTTGTCGCGCTGCTGCGGGGTATCCGACATCGCCAGGCGCGCGGGCTCGGGGGCGGGGGCCGCGGCGGGCGGTGGGTCGGCACGGGGGGCGTCCTGCGGGGTGTCGTCCCCGGACAGCGCGCGGACGGGATCGACTACACCCCATCCGACGAACGGGTCACGGCCGTTGACGGAGCGTTCCGCGGTCTGTTCGATACGGGCGATGATCTGCGCCGACGTCCAGTCCGGGTACTTGGCGCGCATCAGCGCGACGACCCCGGTGACGTACGGCGCGGCGAAACTGGTGCCGTTGTCGGTGCACTGGCCGTTGCCCGGGACGGTGGAGACGATGTCGACCCCGGGTGCGGCGATCCCCACGAACTCCCCCGCCTGGGAGAAGGGGGCACGTTCGTTGTCGCGGTCGGACGCGGCGACGGCGAGGACGCCGTCGAAGGCGGCGGGGTAGGTGCTCCGGCGTCTGCCGTCCATGCCGTCGTTGCCCGCGGCGGCGACGACCACGACGTCCTTCTCCACCGCCCGCGCCACCGCCCGGCCCAGCAGGGAGTCGGCGGTCAGTGGCCTGGTGGTGTCCTGGGAGATGTTGATGACCTGGGCGCCCTCGGAGATCGCGTGGTCGATCGCGGCGGCCATCGTGCTGTCCTTGCCGCCCCGCCTCCCGTCGTTCTGGCGGATCGGAATGACGGTGGCCTCCGGGGCCAGCCCGACGAAGCCGGTGCCGCCGCGGGGGCGGGCGGCGATGATCCCGGCGACCTTGGTGCCGTGACCGACCTCGTCCACGGTCCCGTCGCTCCCGCCGCCGTCGGTGTAGTCGATGCCCGCGGAGGTGTCCACGGCGTCCCTGAGCTGCGGGTTGGCGTCGTCCACCCCGGTGTCGATGACGGCGACCCGGATCCCCTTGCCGCGCGTGTCCTGCCACAGTTCGTCGAGGAGGACCCGCTGGAGCGGCCACGGGCGGCCCTCGAACTGGGTCTTCATCGGGAAGTCGCACGTGCCGACGCCGGCTGTGCGCAGGCCCTCCGGGTCCTGGGCGGCGTACGCGGCCTGCGGCCCCGCGAGGGTGCCCAGCGCGGCGGCTGCCGCCGCCAGCAGAACCGTCTTCCGGTACGGCATCCCGCTCTCTCCCCCGCCTGTGTCCACTGGTGTTCCGCCGCCCCGGTCCTTTCAGGAACCCTGGGGACTGCGGGCGCTGTTGGTGTCGAGCCGGGGCCCCTTGGCGAGGAACTCCGACCAGGCGATCGGGACGAGGGCGGGCGTCACCTTCCCGTATCCGAGCCTGATCTGTGCCTGGCCGGGTTCGGGCCGCGCGTCCGGACCGTCCTTCGCGCCGCCGGTGCCGATGCCGGACGGCCGGGCGTCGCTGTCCCCGTTCGCCTGAACCGCGTAGCGCAGTCCGGTGTCGGTCACCAGGAAGAGTGATCCGTCCGGGCTGGTCTGCCCCTCCCGGACCTGGGTGTAGAGCAGCCCGCTGCCCGGGGTGACGTACGTGCTCGTGCCGCCGGCGCCGACGGGCGCGGGATAGGCGGGGCCGGCCCAGGTGCTCAGCGTCGTGCGGCCCGTGCCGTCCGTGCGGCGCAGCACGTTGCACACGGTGTCGCGGCCGGAGGTGCCCGCATCGGTGGTGTTGACGCGGACCGCTCGGTGCGCGGGCCAGTGCGCGGCCTGGCCCGCGAACGGCTCGGAGCCGGGGACGAAGTCCTGGAGGCCGGCCGGACGCGCCTCGCCTGCCTGGTCGAGGGCCGCGGTCTGCGGGGAGTTGATGATCAGCCAGGCGGTGAACTCGGTGACCGGCCGGGCCTCGCCGTCGAGCACGACGTAGTAGGCGGTGCCCTCCCCGTTCCTGGTGCGCAGCACCGTGCCCACGCGGTTCTCCCGCGCGGACAGGTGGCCCTCGACGCGGGCCGGGGCGCCGATGTCGCCGGGGATCCGGGGGAAGGCGACGGGGCTGCCGTCGTGCAGGGTGGCCAGCCAGTCGTCGGTGACGGGCTGGGGCTGCGCGCCGCCGACCAGGGCGCCGGTCAGATGGCCGAGGTCGGCCGCGGTCTCGTCGACGCGGTACTTGGTGCCGCGGGCGTCGACGAGGTAGCGGGTGCCGTCCTGTCCCCTGACATAGAGGACCTGGCCGCCGGTGAGCCGGCCGGCGCCCTCGGTCAGGCCGTGGTCGCGTTCGGCGAGGACGAAGGCGGCCTTCTGCACGGTGTTCCCCCGGCTGCCGGGCTGCACGCAGACGGCCCAGCGCTTGGCGGTGCCCGCGTCCTCGTCCTCGGGCAGCCGGTCGGGGGCGTACGGGATGCCGAGGACGGGTCCGCGCGGGGGCGTGCCCGCGTCGAGGATGTCGTCGTCGACCTGGATGACGCCGTAGTTCCGCGGGGTCAGCAGCAGTCGTGCCGAGGCGAGGTTCAGCACCGGGTGCAGCAGCGTCCTGCGGTCCTGGCCCGTGCCGGTGGTGAGCACCACGTAGCGGGTGGTCGACGACTTGCCGACGATCACTTTGGTGCCGGGGCTGTCCCAGTCCTTGGGGGCGGCCGGTCTGAACATGCCGTAGGCGCCGAACCCCGCGAGGATCAGGGCACCGGCCACGAGGCCCGGCAGGACGGCGCGCAGGGGGCGCGGGGCGCCCTCGTCGGAACCGGTGGGCGAGGGCTGGAGGAAAGCCGCCACCATGCGCCGCTTCGCGAAGGTGTACGCGTTGAGGTCGTCGCGCCGCGATGCCATGAGTCCGTCCGTCTCCCCGTGTCCGACGGCGCGGCACCGGGGGCGACCGCGGCCGGCGTCCCGTACCGGACCCCCGATGCCGGACCGGCTCCCTACTATGCCTGTCGATCCAGGGGTGTTGCGGGCCGGGTAGGGTGATCCACCCCGCCGGAGACCTCGGCGGGACGGGCCTGGCACGGGCCGGGCCGGAAGGCGCCGGACCGGATGAACGGGGGGTGCCGCGATGACGGCTTCCGCGACGCGGACGGCTCCGGTGCCGGACGCGCGGCCTCCCGGAGCCCTTCGGGGCGAAGCGCCCGGCTCTCCGGGCCGGGGCATCGCGCGGTGGGGCGGACGGGCCGGGGCCATCGGGCCGTTACGGCTGCACCAACTCGTCCTGTTCGAGATCGCGGGGGCGCTGCTGCTCTGCGCCTGGGTCCTGGATCCGCTGCTGCTGGCCCCGGCCTCGGTGCCGGCCGCGCTGCTGGTGGTGTTCGCCGTCGTGCGCCGCCGGCGCCGTTCCCTTCCCGCACTGCTGCACGCGGTGCTCGCGCTGCGGGCCCGTCACCGCAGGGCCGCGTCGACGGGACCGGCCGCCGGAACCGAACCGGGCATCGCGCCCCTGACCGAGTGCGAACCGGCGCTGCGCACCCACTCGTTCGGGGGTCACGACCGGCGCCCGGTCGGCATGATCGGCGACGGTACGTATCTGACGGCCGTCCTCAGGATCGACGCGGACGGTACGGCGCTGCGCTCGGACCGGTCCGCTCGACCGCTCCCCCTGACGCTCGTACGGGACGCGCTCGACGTCGACGGCATCCGGCTGGAGTCGGCGCAGGTCGTGCAGCACACCCAGCCGGCCCCCGCACCGCATCTGCCGGAGCAGTCGGTCGTGGCGCGCAACTACGCGCCCCTGCAGGCCGGAACGGGCTCCCCCGCGGTCCGGATCACCTGGATCGCGCTGAAGCTGGCCCCGGAGCTCTGCCCGGAGGCCGTACGGGCACGGGGTGGCGGCCTCACCGGCGCGCAGAAGTGCCTGGTGCGCGTGGCCGACCAACTGGCCGGCAGGCTGACCGGGGCGGGGTTGACCGCGACGGTGCTCACGGAACAGGAGCTGGGTGCGGCGATCGCCACGTCCGCCTGTGCGAGCCCGTCGGCCACGGCGCGGGCGGGCCGTGACGGTGAGCCCGTCCGCCGCACCCGGGAGACCTCGCGCACCTGGCAGTGCGACGACCGGCCGCACACCACGTACTGGGTGCGCCGCTGGCCGGAACTGGGCGGGGGCGGTGCCCCGTTGCCCCAGCTCGTCGCGCTGCTCACTTCGGTGCCTGCCCTGGCCACGACGTTCAGCCTCACGCTGGGACACGGTGACCGGCAGGACGTCACGGTCACCGGCCACGTCCGCGTCACCGGTCGCGACGACGGGGAACTCCTGGCGGCTCGGCATGAGTTGGAGCGCACCGCCCGTGGAGTGAAGACCCGGCTGGTCCGGCTCGACCGTGAACAGCTGCCCGGTCTGCTCGCCACCCTGCCCCTCGGAGGTACTCGCTGATGTCCCTGCCCGTACGGCGCCGCGGCCGGCTGGGGTTCGGGCCGGCCGGCCCGCGCCGGCCCCGCCACACGGTCCGGCCGGAACAGCTGGGGTCGCTGGCCCTGCCGGTCGGCGACGACGGGGTGGTGATCGGTGTGGACGGCGAGGGGCGCCCCGCCGTGCTCGGCATCATCCGGCCCACTCCGTATGACGTCACGCTGATCGGAGGGCTCTGGACGGCGCAGGTGCTGGCGCTGCGGGCGGCGGCGACCGGCGCCCGGATCGTCGTCGAGACGGGGCGGGCCCCGGCCTGGGACGGGCTGGTGCGGGCGGCGGGCGGCGACGGCTGCGGCATCGCGCTGCATGAGGTGGGACGGGTGCCTCCGCAGGGCCCTTCGGCCGGATCGCCGGTCGTCGTGGTGCGGGACTGCGGCATAAGGCCGCCGCGCGGGCGGGTGGCGTCGGGTCCGTGGCAGTCGGTGGTGACGTTGCTGCCGTATCTGAGTCCGGTGGCGGCCGGGCTGATGGAGAAGGCGTCCGTGGTCGGCGTTCAGCGGGTGTCTCCCGACGAAGCCGGACAGATCGGGCAGCTCATGTCCCTGGGCTCCGACGAGACCCGGGCCCTGTCGACTCTGACGGACGGGGTCACCCTCTGGTGCACCCGGCAGGACCGGCAGTTCGTGATGCTCCGGCCGACCGATGCGGAATCGGGACTGCTGGGCAGTGCCCGCAGGATGGACTGACGGCCCACCACCGCGTGTACGAATTGTTCGGATTCCCCTGTACAGATGTGCAGGTTTGACCGCTTTACACCTCACCGCAGGTCGTACTCAGTCCACTTGGGCGCAGTACGTGACGTACGGGACAGCAGTCGCGGTGCCGTACGGCCTGCCGTGGCGGGCCCGATGGCGATTAGGGTGGGTCCGGGCGCGGCAGAAGAACCTGCGGGCAGGCAACGCGCGCCCCGGGGGGAGAGCCGGGCGGTTCGCACCAGGTCAGGACCTGAGAGGGAACGGTCGCCCCCACCCACCACGGCACAAGGGTGCTCGACCACACCAGGAGGCAAAGTGAACGGCGATCGGGACGAGATGCGCGGGGGCTGGAACAAGCCCGTCGACGAGTCGTCCGACGCGGAGCCCGCCGAGATGACGGGTGAGTTCACCATCGACTACACCCCGCCCGCCTGGTACACGCAGAACGCGCCGGGCGACTCGTCGGGCGGCGCCGGAACGCACCTGGCCCCGCCCCCGCCGCCCACCGGTGCCCCGGTGTCCGTGCCCGGCCTGCCGGCTCCGGGCGGTTACGACTCCGACTGGACTCCGGCGCCCCCGGCACCGGTCCAGGGTGCCGCCGACGGTCACCCGGGTGCGGGCGACGCGGGCGGTGCGCCGGATCCCTTCGGGAGTGGCGATGTGGAGAGCGGCGCGACCATGCGGTTCTCGTCCGCCGCGCTGAAGCGGGAGATCGCGGAGAGCGAGGCCGCGGAGACCGCTGCCTCGGCGGGCGACGGGGCCGAGGGCCATGCGGCCGATTCGGGTCCCGCCGTCGCCGTCGACCCCGCCGGGGACGAGGCCGCGGACGCGGATGCCGACATGGACGCCCCCGAGGACCGGTCCGGGGAGGACCTGGACTCGTCGTCATCCGCATCGTCCTCGTCCGCTTCCGATGCCGTGCCGTCCGACGCGCCGCCCTCCACCTCGACGGAGGAGGAACAGTCCGGCGAGGCGCCTCCCGGTCTCCCACAGGTGGACGACGCCGCCCCGGGCTCCGCGAGCCGCGACGGTTCCGACGACGGCCCGCACGCCGACGAGCCGGCCGACTCCGTACCCACCGACCCGGCCCCGTCCGACGCGTCGCCCGCCGCGGCCCCCACGGACGCGGCGCCCACTCCCTGGACCCCCGCGCCGGCAGCGGGCGGACTGCCGCCGCTGCCGCCGTCGTTCCAGCCCGCCGCGCCCCAGCCCGTGGCACCTCAGCCGGCCTCCCAGTGGCCGCCGACGCCTCCGGTCGGCGGCGGGCCCGGCGGCTACGGCTTCCCGCAGGCTCCGGCGGCCCCGGACCCGCAGAGCCCGCAGGCACCCGCGTTCCCGCAGCAGCCGCACCCCCACCAGGCCCCGCCCGGAGCCGCGCTTCCGGCACAGCTCCCGCCGCCCCCCGCGCCCCAAGCACCGCAGACACCTCAGGCTCACCAGTGGGCCGGGCAGCAGCAGGGCGCGGCGCTGCCGCCGCCGGCACCCCAGCCCCCGCACCAGCCGCAGCCGCACCAGCAGCCCAGCGGTTACGGGTTCCCCCAGGGTGCCCAGCCCCCGGCCCAGGCCGCCCCGAACCTGCCCGCGCAGATTCCGCCGCAGCAGCCGCAGCAGCAGCCCGGCCCGCACCAGCCCGGCCCGCACCAGCAGCACGCCCCCCAGCCGTACCCGCAGCAACTCCCGCCGCAGGGCCCGCCCGCCGACCCCCGGGCGGGAAACGCCTGGCCCACGCCGGTCACCCACGACCAGCGCGAGCGTTCGGTGCCCGGCGCACCGCTCGGTTACACGGCCGCCGTCGAGCTCTCCTCCGACCGGCTCGTCCGGGGCAAGCAGAAGGCGAAGAGCAGCCGCACCCCGTCCGGCGCGTCCCGGTTCAAGCTGGGCGGCAAGAAGGAGGAGATCGAGCGGCAGCGCAAGCTCGATCTGATCCGCACCCCGGTGCTCTCCTGCTACCGGATCGCGGTGATCAGCCTCAAGGGCGGCGTGGGCAAGACCACGACGACCACGGCTCTGGGCGCGACCCTGGCCACCGAGCGGCAGGACAAGATCCTCGCCATCGACGCCAACCCCGACGCCGGCACGCTGGGCCGCCGGGTCCGTCGCGAGACCGGGGCCACCATCCGTGACCTCGTCCACGCGATCCCGCACCTCAACTCGTACATGGACATCCGGCGGTTCACCTCGCAGGCGCCCTCCGGTCTGGAGATCATCGCCAACGACGTGGACCCGGCGGTCTCGACCACGTTCAACGACGAGGACTACCGGCGCGCGATCGAGGTGCTGGGCAAGCAGTACCCGATCATCCTCACGGACTCGGGCACCGGGCTGCTCTACAGCGCGATGCGCGGGGTCCTGGACCTCGCCGACCAGCTGATCATCATCTCGACCCCGTCGGTCGACGGCGCGTCAAGTGCCTCCACCACGCTGGACTGGCTGTCGGCACACGGATACGCGGAGCTGGTCCAGCGCTCCCTCACCGTCATCTCCGGGGTCCGTGAGACCGGAAAGATGATCAAGGTCGATGACATCGTCCAGCACTTCGAGACGCGCTGCCGCGGGGTGGTCGTCGTACCGTTCGACGAACACCTGTCGGCCGGTGCCGAGGTCGACCTCGACATGATGCGTCCGAAGACCCGGGACGCGTACTTCCACCTCTCCGCCCTCGTCGCCGAGGACTTCGCGCGCGCCCAGCAGCAGCAGGGGCTGTGGACGTCGAACGGCGGCAACCCGCCGCCGCAGTACGCCCCGCCGATGCCGGGACAGCAGATGCCGGGTCAGCCGGCGCCCGGACAGCAGCCGTACGCCCCCCAGCAGCCCTACCCGCCGCAGCAGCAGCCGTACGGTGGGCAGCCGCAGCAGCCCTATCCGCCGCAGCAGGCGCCAGGTGCCGGGCAGGGCTGGCAGCAGTCACTGCCCTCCCAGGCGCAGTCGACGGCCGGCCAGACCGGTCCGCCGCAGCCGCAGCCGCACGGCGGAGCGCCAGGTCAGCCGGGTCAGCCCGCGCACCCCGAACTCCAGGGCCCCGTCCCGCCCGCGGGGTGGCAGCAGCAGCCTCCGCCAGCGCCTCAGCAGTAAGGCGTCAGAGGTCTGAACCAATGAGGGTCCACATCGCTCCCGCGATGTGGACCCTCATTGCATTCCCGCAGACCACACGCCGTTTCGATGACCGTTGACGCGGCTCGACCACCGCTGATAAACCTTCGCTTCACCAGCTGGCGAACCACAGATCAACCCGCCTTCTCCGTGCGAGTCCTGACGCGAGGTCCCTGACCATGGTCGAAAGAGTTCCACCGCCCTCAGCCCAGCCACGCTCACGTCTGCGTATTCTCCTGGCCTCCGGCGCCGCCGCCCTCGCTCTCGCGGCCGGGTCCGTCGTGCCGGGTGTGCCCTTCGGGCCCGCGCCCCAGCAGGCGCAGGCCGCCGACAGCGGCGGCAGGACGCTGACCGTCGCCGTCGCGCAGAGCGTCGACTCCCTGAGCCCGTTCCTCGCCCAGAAGCTGCTGAGCACGAGCGTTTCCCGGCTCATGTACGACTTCCTCACCAACTACGACCCGAAGGACAATCACGCCGTCCCGGGTCTCGCCACCAAGTGGGAGCCGTCGGCCGACAAGCTGACGTGGACGTACACCATTCGGTCCAATTCCAAGTGGTCGGACGGTCAGCAGGCCACCGCCGAGGACGCGGCCTGGACGTTCAACAAGATCATGGACGACGAGGGCGCCGCCCAGGCGAACGGCAGCTTCGTCACCAACTTCAAGAAGGTGACGGCGCCCAGCCCGACAAAGCTGGTCATCGAGCTCAAGGAACCGCAGGCCACGATGGCCGCGCTCGACGTCCCGATCGTCCCCCGGCACGTCTGGGAGAAGGTCAAGGACTTCTCGAAGTTCAACAACGACACCGCGTTCCCGATCGTGGGCAACGGGCCCTTCGTGCTGAGCGACTACAAGGTCGACCAGTACGTGAAGCTCAAGGCCAACAAGGACTTCTGGCGCGGCAAGCCCAAGTTCGACGAACTGGTCTTCAAGACGTACAAGGACCAGGACGCCGCGGTCGCCGCACTCCGCAAGGGCGAGGTCTCCTTCGTCGCCGGCTCGCCCGCGCTGACGCCCGCCCAGGCCAACTCGCTCAAGGGCGACGCGAACATCAAGGTCAACGAGGGCCCGGGCCGCCGCTTCTTCGCGCTGGCCACCAACCCGGGCGCGCAGACCAAGGACGGCAAGAAGTTCGGCAACGGCAACAAGGCGCTGCTCGACCAGAAGGTCCGTCAGGCGCTGTTCCTGTCGATCGACCGCAAGACGATCATCGACAAGGTCTTCCAGGGCCACGCCGTCGAGGGCCAGGGCTACATCCCGCCGCGCTTCTCGGAGTACGCCTGGCAGCCGTCGGCGAGCCAGAGCCTCGCGTACGACCCCGCCAAGGCCGGGCAGCTGCTGGACCAGGCGGGTTACGAGCTCAAGGGCGGCAAGCGCGTCGGCAAGGACGGCAAGGCGCTCGACCTGCGCATCCTGTGCCACGCGACGGACCCGAACGACAAGGCGATCGGCAAGTACCTCAAGGAGTGGTGGGGCAAGCTCGGCGTCGGCCTCAAGGTCGACTGCCTCGACGACGTCTCCGTGCCCTGGTACGCCGGTGAGTACGACCTCGCCTTCGACGGCTGGTCCGTCAACCCGGACCCGGACTTCGTCCTCGGCATCCACACCTGCGCCGCCCTGCCGGCCAAGGCCAAGGCGAGCGCGGCCACGGACAACTTCATCTGTGACAAGACGTACGACGGCCTCTACAAGAAGCAGCTCGCCGAGTACGACCCCGCCAAGCGGGCGGACCTCGTCGGACAGATGCAGTCGTGGCTGTACGACTCCGGGTACATGAGCGTCATCGCGTACCCGAACGCGGTCGAGGCCTACCGCACCGACCAGATCGAGTCGATCACGACCATGCCCGAGGCGGCCGGCAACATCTACGGCCAGGACGGGTACTGGAGCTGGTGGTCGGCCGTTCCGGCGGGCGGTGACGACGCGAACGGTGACAGCGACTCCGGTTCGGGCTCCACCGGGATCGTCATCGGCATCGTCGTGGCCGTGGTGGTACTCGCCGGTGGCGGGTTCCTCCTCTCCCGGCGCCGCCGCACCACAGCGGACGACCGCGAGTAGTTCCGCGGACCGCGGGTAGTCCCCGCGGACGGGATGAGAGCGAACGGGGCGGGGCCCGGACAGCTGGGCCCCGCCGGCCGCTCCCTCTAAGCGCAGCACGAGTAACGAGAGTTCCCATGACAGCTGACAGCACTCCGGCGCTCGTGAAACAGGCGGACGCGGACACGGAAGGTCCGGCTCCGGCCGCCTCTCCGGCCGCCCGCGGCCCACGGGCGCGCAACACCAAGGCCTATCTGAAGTACGTGGCCGGCAAGATCGTCGGCGCGGCCGTCTCGCTGTTCGCCGTACTGGTCACCAGCTTCTTCCTCTTCCGGCTGATCCCCAGCGACCCGGTGAAGCAGATGACCGGCGGGCGCCGCGTGTCCGCCGAGCAACTCGAATCACTGCGTCACCAGTTCGGTCTCGACCAGCCGATGTGGCAGCAGTTCACCAGCTACGTGGGCGACGCGCTCACCGGCGACTTCGGCACCTCCTTCCAGTACCACGCGCCGGTCATGGACAAGATCACCGAGGCGCTCCCGGCGACCCTGCTCCTCACCGGAACGGCGTACGTCCTCTACAGCGCGCTGGGCATCTGGCTCGGCACCCGTACCGCCTGGCGCAACGGGTCCAAGAGCGACCGGTTCAACACCGCGCTGGCGCTCACGCTCTACTCCGTGCCCTCGTTCTGGCTCGGCCTGCTCCTGATCATCGTCTTCTCCGTGGGCGTCGGACCGATCCCGGGCATGTTCCCGACCGGCGGGCTGGAGTCGGGCAACGAGTCGGGCTTCGCGTACGTGCTCGACGTCGCGCACCACATGGTGCTCCCCGTGATCACCCTGGTCGCGGTCGGCTACGCGCAGACGCTCCTCGTGATGCGCTCCTCGCTCCTCGACGAGATGGGCAGCGACTATCTGACGACGGCGCGCGCGAAGGGGCTGCGCGACGACACCGTCCGCCGCCGGCACGCCGTCCCCAACGCGATGCTCCCGACCTTCACGCTGATGTTCGTCAACCTGGGCCATGTGGTCGCGGGACAGATCCTGGTGGAGACCGTCTTCTCCTGGCCGGGTCTGGGCGGACTCTTCTACCAGGGGCTGAGTGTCCCCGACCTTCCGCTCGTCCAGGGGCTGTTCTTCGTCTTCGCCACCGCGGTGATCCTGGCGAACACCCTGGCCGACCTGCTGTATCCGCTGCTCGATCCCCGGGTGGGCCGATGACGACCGAATCCATGCCCGCGTCCACACCGGGGGCCGAGGTCCCCGCGCCCGAGGAGTCCGGGCCCGAAGAAGCCAAGAGCGCGAGCGCACTGGCCCGGGCCCGCAAGCGCCGTTCCGTGGCCCGGTTCTGGCGGGAGTACCGCAGCCACCGCGGTGGCCTGTGGGGGCTTGCCGGGCTCATCCTGATCGCGCTGATCGCGGTGTGCGCGCCCGTACTGACGGGCGCGGACGCGCAGAGCGTCACCGAGGCACCGGGCGGCGCCCTGGAGTCGCCGAGCGGCGAGTTCCCGCTCGGGACCGATCAGTTCGGCCGTAGTGTCCTCGCCCTGCTGATCTGGGGTGCGCGCGTCTCGCTGACGGTGGGGCTGCTCGCGGCCTTCCTCTGCGTGGCCATCGGTACGGTCGTCGGGATCGTCGCGGGGCACTTCCGCGGCTGGTACTCGACGGTCCTGATGCGGGTCACCGACTGGTTCCTGGTGATGCCGACCCTGGTTCTGGCCATCGCGCTCGCCACCGTGATGGACCGCTCCCTGTGGACGGTCATCATCGCCATCGGCGTCACCACCTGGCCGACGACCGCCCGGCTGGTACGGGCGCAGACCCTCGCCGTGGAGTCCCGCCCGTACATCGAGCGGGCCCGCGCGCTGGGCGGCGGGCACGGACACATCATGCTCCGGCACGTCCTGCCGAACGTGATGCCGCTGGTGCTCGCGCAGACCACGCTGGTGATCTCCAGCGCGATCCTGACGGAGGCCACGCTGGCCTTCCTCGGGCTCGGCGACCCGACCATCACCTCCTGGGGCGGCATGCTCCAGGACGCGCGCGAAGCCGGTGCGGTGAGCGCGGGCGACTGGTGGTACCTGGCGCCCCCCGGCATCGCGATCGCCCTGGTGGCCCTGGCGTTCACGCTGTGCGGCCGCGCCATCGAGACCGTCCTCAATCCCAAGCTGGGGGTGGCCCGTTGAGCACGACGAGCATCCGTAAGACGCCTCTTCTCGAGGTACGCGATCTGACGGTGACGTACGCGGGCGGGGCCCGGGCGGTCCGTGGGGTGAATCTGGAGGTCGACGCCGGCCGGAAGCTCGGCATCGCCGGGGAGTCCGGCTGTGGGAAGTCCACGCTGGCGCTCGCACTGCTGCGGCTGCTGCCTGCGGGCGCGAAGGTCACCGGCGAGATCCTGCTGAACGGCGAGGACGTCCTCGCCATGAAGTGGGGTCAGGTCAGGGCCGTGCGCTGGGCGGGCGCCTCGATCGTCTTCCAGGGCGCGATGCACTCGCTCAACGCGGTGCACCGCATCGGGGACCAGATCGCCGAGCCGATCGTGCTGCACAAGAGGACGACGCAGGCCGCCGCGCGCAAGCGCGCCGGTGAGCTGCTGGAGCAGGTGGGTCTGCCCGCCGCCCGGGCGGACGCCTATCCGCACGAGCTCTCCGGCGGGCAGCGGCAGCGCGTGATGATCGCGATGGCGCTGGCCTGCGATCCGGGGCTGATCATCGCGGACGAGCCGACGACGGCCCTCGACGTGATGATCCAGGCCCAGATCCTGCGGCTGATCGAGCAGCTGGTCTCCGAGCAGGACCTCGGACTGATCATGATCAGCCATGACCTCGCGGTGCTCTCGGACACCTGCGACCGGCTCGCGGTGATGTACGCGGGACGGGTCGTGGAGCAGGGCCCGGCGTCCGAGGTCTACGAGCGGGCGCACCACCCGTACAGCAAGGCCCTGTCGGGCGCCTTCCCGCGGATCGGGGACCCGGCCTCGCGGTTCGCGCCCCGCGGGCTGCCGGGCGATCCGCCCGACCCGTCGGCGCTGCCGCCCGGCTGCACGTTCCATCCGCGCTGCACGGTGGCCCTGGACTCCTGCGCCACGCAGGACCAGGTGCTGCGGGTGGCGGGGCCCGGGCGGGAGGCCGCGTGTGTGCTGGTGGGGCCGGACGGGGCCGCGGCCCCACAGGGCGCCGAGGAAGCAAGGAGCACATCATGACCACCACCACGGACCTGCTCAGCGCGCGGGACCTGCGGATCGCGTTCCCCGGCAGGCACGGAGCCGACCCGGCGCGCGCGGTGGACGGGGTCGACCTGGACATCCGCCCCGGTGAGATCGTCGCGCTGGTCGGCGAGTCGGGATGCGGCAAGACGACCCTGGCCCGCTCACTGCTGGGCCTGGTCCCGCCGACGGGCGGACAGGTCACGTTCGACGGCAAGCCGCTCGACTACGGGAGCCGGGCGCTGAAGGCGTACCGCAAGCGGGTCCAGCTGGTGCTCCAGGACCCCAGCGGTTCACTGAACCCGCGGCACACGGTGTACGACGCCGTGGCCGAGGGGCTGCGCATCCACCGCTATCCGGGCGACGAGCGGAAGGCGGTGGCCGACGCGCTGTCCCGGGCGGGGCTCCGGCCCCCGGAGCGGTTCTTCCTGCGCTACCCGCACGAGCTGTCGGGCGGTCAGCGTCAGCGGGTCGTGATCGCGGGCGCGCTGGTCCTGGAGCCGGAACTCATCGTGGCCGACGAGCCGGTGGCCTCCCTGGACGCGTCGGTGCGCGGCGAGATCCTGGCGCTGCTGCTGCGCCTGCGGGACGAACTGGGTCTGTCCGCGCTGGTCGTCACGCACGACCTCGGTCTCGCGTGGAACATCGCGGACCGGGTGGCGGTGATGTATCTCGGCCGGATCGTGGAGACGGGGGACGTGGAGCAGATCCTCACGGCTCCGCAGCATCCGTACACCAAGGCGCTGCTGTCGGTGCTGCCGGAGGCCGAGGGCGAACCGGTGGTGCTGACCGGCGAGCCGCCGGACCCGTCCAAGGTGCCGTCCGGCTGCCGCTTCCACCTGCGCTGCCAGGTCCTGGCCTCGGGCGAGGCGGAGCGGGCGGGTGTCGCCGACGCCTGTCGTACGAAGGACCTGCCGGTGCTCGCGGGCGGCGGCGAGACCCAGGTGGCGTGCCACTGGGCGGCGGTGGCGCGGCCCTAGGTCCTCGGATTCGGGGGGGCCGCCCGCTACCGCCGGCCGTGGTGGTGGATCGCGCCGGACCGCTCGCCGAGCGGCTGCCCGGTGCCGCCCCACCGGTGCTGGATGATCTCCGCGGCGATCGAGACGGCCGTCTCCTCCGGCGTCCGGGCTCCGATGTCGAGCCCGACGGGTGAGGCCAGCCGGGCGAGCTCGGCCTCGCCCACTCCCTCCTCCCGCAGTCGCGCCACCCGGTCGAGGTGGGTGCGGCGGCTGCCCATCACCCCGATGTAGGCCGCGGGGGTGCGCAGTGCGGCGACCAGCAGGGGAACGTCGAACTTCGGGTCGTGGGTGAGCACGCACAGGACGGTGCGCGCGTCGACGTCCGTGTCCGACAGATAGGTGTGCGGCCAGGCGCGGACGACCTCGTCGGCGGTGGGGAAGCGCTCGCGGGTCGCGAAGGCGGGGCGGGCGTCGCACACGGTGACCCGGTAGCCGAGGAAGGAACCGATACGGGCGGTGGCCGCCGCGTGGTCGATGGCGCCGAAGACGATCATGCGGGGCGGTGGCGCGTACGTCTGGATGAAGACGGACACGTCCTGCATCCGGCGTTCGCCGTGGGCGCCGTAGCGCTGACAGCCCGTCGCGCCCTGGGCGAGCAGGCCCCGCGCATCGTCGGTGACGGCCGCGTCGAGCCCCTCGTCGCCGAGCGTTCCCTCCGCGCCGTCCCCCCGCACCACCCGTCGCGCACCCGCACCGGCGTCCGGGAGGAGGGTGGCGACGGCGACGGGTTCACCGCGTGCGACGGTCTCGGCCACGTCCCGGAGCCACGTCCGGTCGGTGGCCGCGGCGAAGGGGGCGACGAGGACATCGATCGTGCCGCCGCACGTCAGGCCGACGCCGAACGCCTCGTCGTCACTGATCCCGTACGACCGCAGCTGCGGGGTCCCGGTGGCGAGCACCTCGCCGGCCACCTCGTACACCGCTCCCTCGACGCACCCCCCGGAGACGCTGCCCGCCACCGTGCCGTCGGCGGTCACGGCCATCATGGCGCCGGGCGCCCGGGGAGCGCTGCCGCGGACGGAGACGACGGTCGCCAGTGCGAAGGGCGTGCCTGCCTCGTGCCAGGCGCGCAGTTCCGACAGCAGTTCACGCACGGTACGAACCTCTCCTCGGGGCCGGCACCCGGGCCCCGGCACGCCCGATGGGGGAAAGCCTGAGCACTCAGATACCGAGCACTATGGATTATGCACCGAATCCTTACGCATGGCCGCCGTCAACGCGGCACGGTCCGGCGGAGTCCGTTCCGCCGTCTCCAGCGAGCGTTCGAGCTTGCCGAGCAGCCGGCCCAGCCGGTGCCGTTCGGCGTCGGAGAGTTCCGCGAGCATCCGCTCCTCGTTGGCGAAGTGTGCGACGGCGACCACATCGGCGACCTCGACGCCTCGCTCGGTCAGGCACGCGTACACGACCCTGCGGTCCTTCGCGTCGCGCTCCCGGGTCACCAGACCGGCCTTCTCCAGCCGGTCCAGCCGCAGCGTGATGCCGCCCGTGGTGACCAGGGCGATGTCCGCGAGCTGTCCGGCGGTCTGCCGGTACGGTGGCCCTGACCTGCGCAGCGCCGCCAGCACATCGAAGGAAGCCATGTTCAGGTCGAAGCATTCGAAGAGTTCGGAGAGCAGCGCCTGGTATCGCAGGAAGCTTCGGTGGAGCCGGCCGAGCACCTCCATCGGCGAGGCGTCCAGGGTCGGGAGTTCACGCTTCCACTGCTCGAGGACGAGGTCGACCGCGTCGGGGCGGCCGGATGCTCTACGGGTCATGGGCGATGGGAGGACGGTGCGGTGCCGGGCCCCCGCGCCTCCTTCCGGAAACACCGCGCACGGTGCGGCGGCGAGGTGTTCACGATACAACCGGCGCCCGCCTCCGACTCCTGCTCTCGGGAGCCCTCATAACATTTAAGTGCTTAGTCATTGACCGCTAAGACACTTCTTCCTAGGGTCACCGCAACTCCTGTTCGCGGAAGGATCCCCATGTCAATCGTGGCCAACGGCCCCGCCGTGAGCTCCGTCTCGGCCAGACTCGAACGTCTGCCGAGCTCTCGCTGGCACATCAAGGTCCGCACACTGATCGGCACCGTCACGTTCTTCGAGGCGTTCGACCAGTTGCTGACCGCCTCCGCGCTGCCCGTCCTGACCGAACAGTGGAAGCTGAGCACCGGCCAGGGCACGATGATCGTCACCAGCGGCTCCGTCGGCATGCTGCTCGGCGCGCTCGTCGCCGGCTGGCTCGGCGACCGGATGGGCCGGGTGAACACCGTGGCCCTCGGTGTCGCCGTGACGGCGCTGGCCAGCCTGGCTGTCGCGTTCTCGCCCGGATTCACCCTGTTCACCCTCTTCCGGTTCGTTCAGGGCCTCGGGATCGGCGGGGTGGTACCGGTCGCCGCCACGTACATCAACGAGATCGCACGGGCGGAACACCGCGGCCGGTTCGTGCTGCTGTACGAGCTCATCTTCCCGGCCGGTCTCACGGTGGCCACGCTCGTCGCGAGCTGGGTGGTGCCCAGCTTCGGCTGGCGGGTGATGTTCGTGATCGGCGCCCTGCCCGTCCTCCTCGTCGTCGCCCTGCGCCGCCAGGTGCCGGAGTCGCCCCGCTGGCTGCTCTCCCGGGGACGCGTCACCGAGGCCGAAGAGGTCATCGCCCGGATCGAGAAGGACGTGGTGAAGTCGACCGGAGCCCCGCTCCCCGACCCCGGCCCGGCGACGGTCGTCGAGGCCTCCCGGGGCGGGCTGCGGGACCTCTTCACGGGCCGCTACCTGCGGCGCACGGTCGTGGTGTCGGCGCTGTGGTTCGTCGCGTACTACGTCAACCACGGCATCGCGGCCTGGCTGCCGTCGCTCTACACCAAGGAGTTCGGTCTCGATCTGCGCACCGCGCTCAACTACTCGCTGCTGAGCAATGTGACGGGTCTGCTCGGCTGTCTGCTGGTCGCGCTCGTCATCGACAGGGTGGGACGCCGGGTGTGCCTGACCGTCGGTCTCGGCGGGGCGGCCGTCGCCCTGCTCGCACTGGCGGTCTCCGGCGCCACGTCCGGCGGCCAGGTCGCGTTGTGGGCCTCGGTCTCGACGCTGTTCGTCTTCGCCACCAATGTGAGCCTCTACCTCTACGCACCCGAGCTCTATCCCACCCGGAGCCGGGCGCGCGGGGCCTCGTTCGGCGGGGTGTGGAACCGGCTCGGAGTCATCCTCGGACCGATCGTGGTCGGCGCGATCATCGGCTCGGGCGCCGGCCTGACCATGGTCTTCACCCAGCTGGGCTGTGTGGCCGTGGCGGGCGCGGTGATCGCGCTGTTCGCCGTGGAGACCAAGGGGAAGACGCTGGAGGAGCTGAACAGCTGACGCGTACGACGGCTTCGGCCGGGACCGCGTGATCGCGGTCCCGGCCGAAGCCGTCGGGGCGAGGCGAGCCGTCAGCCCCGGTCGTACGCGGAGATCAGCTCGCTGCACCGCTTCACGTCGGCGGCCATCGCCACGAGCAGATCGTCGATCGAGTCGAACTTCAGCATGCCCCGCACGTACGCGAGGAAGTCCACGGCGACGTGCAGGCCGTACAGGTCGAGGCCGACGCGGTCGATCGCGTACGCCTCCACCGTCCGCTCCGTGCCGTCGAACTGCGGATTGGTGCCGACCGAGATCGCGGCGGGCATCGCCTCGCCGTTCACATGCAGCCAGCCCGCGTACACGCCGTCGGCCGGGATCGCGGTGTGCGGCAGGGTCTCCACGTTCGCGGTGGGGAAGCCGAGTTCGCGGCCGCGCTGCGCCCCGCGGACGACGATGCCCTCGACGCGGTGCGGACGGCCGAGGATCTCCGCGGCACCGGCCACGTCCCCCTCGGCGACCAGGCGCCGGGTGAGGGTCGAGGAGAACGGCTCACCGCCGCCGGCCTCGCCGCGCACCCGCAGATCGATGACCTCGACGCGGTAGTCGTAGGTGTCGCCGAGCTCGGTGAGCAGGCCCACGTTCCCGGCGGCCTTGTGGCCGAACCGGAAGTTGGGGCCCTCGATGACCAGCTGGGCGTGCAGCTTGTCGACGAGCACCTTCACGATGAAGTCCGCCGGAGCCAGCTTCGAGAACTCGGTGGTGAACGGCAGGATCAGCACCGCGTCCACGCCGAGCTCGGCCATCAGTTCGGCGCGGCGGTGGTGCGGGGCGAGCAGCGGCGGGTGGCTGCCGGGCCGGACGACCTCGCTGGGGTGCGGGTCGAACGTCACGACGACCGACGGCACCCCCAGCTCGCGGGCCCGCTCGACGGCCCGGCCGATGATCAGCTGGTGTCCGCGGTGCACCCCGTCATAGGAGCCGATGGTGACGACGCTGCGTCCCCAGTCCTGGGGGATGTCCTCCAAGCCACGCCAGCGCTGCACTCTGACCGCTCCTCGCCCGAACCTGTGTACGTGGGTGTGTCTCTTACGCAGGTCTAAGACTGCCATGCTCACGCCCTGCGGCCTGCATCGGCATGGTCATCGGGGCTCCGAGGGCCTCGACCGTGTGCCGCGCGCTGGGCCCGACGACCGCCGCCCACTCCTGCGGGGCCTCGGCCAGCCACCCGATGACCAGAGTCCCGAACCCGGGCACGTCACGGGCGAGTACGACCAGCAGGCGGTCGAACACACCGGCCCCTTCGGGGGTACGGACCAGCAGCATCCCGGTGCGGTGCACCAGGGCCCGGGTGCGGGCCGGTGACCGCGCCGCGCTGCCGGTCGCGGCGGCCCGCAGCAGCGCCTCCAGCACGACCGGGTCCCGGCGGCCGGCGCCCTCCTCGAAGTCCAGCAGCACTTCCAGCAGGGTGTCCCGCAGGTGCTGGGACGAAGGGCTGCCGGGCGAGGCCAGCACCCCGGCGAGCGAGCCCCGGACCGGCGCGGGCGCCGGGCGGTCCCGGAGCAGACCGCTCACCAGGGGAAGCAGCAGGGCCCGGGCGGCGGGCCCGTGCTCCAGCCTGCGGTCGAGGTACGCGGCGGTGTGCGAGGTGTCCCCGGGGTGGCTCTCGACGAAGGCGCGTACGAGCCCGGCGGTGTGCAGGGCCAGCGCCGGCGCGTCGATCCCCGCGAGGGCGCGGAGCACCTCACCCGCGCCGTCCCCGGGCCGTGCGAGCCGCTCCCGGTACGCGGCCAGCACCGGCTCCGGATGGGTGGGCAGCGCGACGGCGAGCGCGGCGGCGGACACCTTCGGCCCGTCCCCGGTGAAGGCCCTCAGGGCTTGCGGCAGACAGCGGTCCCGGGTCTGCGGATCGGCCACGAGCAGGGCGAGCGCCGAGCCGTGCAGATCGGCGTCGGCGGGGCGGGCGAGCAGGGCGAGCGCGGCGCGGCGCAGCAGCGCGCGATCCGTGTCGCGGGTCAGGTGCGGGGCCACGAGCGCTCCGTACGAGGCTGCCGCGATCCGGCGGGCACGGCGGTCCTCGTCGCGGGACCACCGCTCGACGGCCCGGCAGAGCGCCGCCGGTTCGTCCTCGGCCAGTGCGGCGAGCAGTTCGTCGGCGCGGGGGTGGCCGGACGAGACGAGTGCGTCGGTGAGGTCGTCCACGGCGAGGTCGCGGCGGGCGTGGAGGAGCGCCTGCGCCGCCGCCGCGACGGTGGGCCGCGGGACGACACCCGCCTCCGCCGCGAGCGGCTGCTCGTCGGTGAACCAGGTGCACAGGAGGGGCTGGAGCACACGGGGATGGGCGGCGAACCGCCGGGCCACGGCGTCCAGGAAACGATCGCCGTCACCGTCGCCGCGCGGTGGCCCGTCGGCCGGGACGAGCCGCCGGAACAGATCCATCCGGTCCGCCTCGGGCAGCCGCAGCCGCCGCCAGAACCACGGACCGAACTCGGCGTACGCAGCCCGCGCACCGGTCCCGCCGGCATCGGCCGAGCTGCGGACGACGCGCCCGGCGAGCAGCCGGAGCACACCGAGGTGCGGCCGGGCGTCGGGGACCCGCAGGAGCGTCTCGGACAGCAGGTGCCCCGCCCACCAGCGCGCGTCGAAGGACGACACGACGGCATCGCGCTCCACGGCCCGGGTTGCCTTCGCGGTCTGCGCCGCCTGCGCGGCCTGTGTCGTCTCCCCCGTCGGCAGCCGGTCCAGCGCCTCGATCAGGTCGGCCAGCCGGTGGGCCAGGGCGGCCGGGCCCTGGCGGCGGCCCAGGAGCAGGAGCGCCTGGATCACCGGGCCGATCCGGTGGCGCGGCACGGGAAGGCTGTGCTGCCCCGGTGCGCGCGCCGGGGGTTCCCCGCCCGGCCGGCGCGGATGCGGCACCCGGCCCTCGCCCTCCACGGCCGCCGCCTCCGCGTGCCACCGGTGCACCAGCGCCCGCAGTGCGGCGTCCAGGTCCAGATGCGCCCCCTGGATCCAGTCCCCCAACTCCTCGTGCGCGAACCGGTATCCCGCCCCTGCCGGGACCAGCAGGCCCTCGGCCAGCACCGCCGACGCCCAGCCGGTGCGCCACGGGAAGACCTCCTCGAACGCGGCCCGGTCCAGCTCCCCCTGCCCCGGCCCCAGGCAGCGCCTGGCCGCCTCGTGGACCTGGCCCGCCACCCGCGCCGCGAGCCGCCGCACCACCGCCCCGTGCGGCGCGGGACGCCACTGGGCGGCGATCCGGACCGCGACGCGCAGGCACATGAGGTCCAGGTGGGCGCCGAAGACCTCCTCCGTGCCGGGGCGCCCCGGGGTGTCCGCGGGCAGGGCCTCGCGCACTTCCGCGAGGAGCCGCAGCGTGAGCGGATGCCGGTCGTGGCCGACGGCGAGCGCGTCGGGCGGGAGGGCGTACCGCTCCCGGGCCCGCTCGGCCTGGCCCACGGTCAGGTCGCCGATGCGGACGGCCGAGGGGAGCCGCCCGGCGGGACGGGCCGGGCGGTGCAGCGCACCGGGCGGGTGGAGCGCGCCCGCGCTCTCCCAGTGTTCGGGCCGGCAGGCGACGACGAGGCGCGCCCCGTGTTCCCGCAGCCAGGCGACCGTGCCCGCCGTCCACCGTGGCAGCCGGTGTGCCAGGACGGGCGGCATTTCCTCGGGGCCGTCCAGCAGGACGAGCAGTGGGCTGCCGGTGTCCGCGGCCAGCCGCGCCACCCGCTCGGGAGTGGCGGCCGCCATGTCCCCTGCGGCTCCGGCGGCGGTGACGATGCGCCCGGCCTGCCGGAGCGTGCGGGCGATCGCGTCGGCGACGGAGGCGTCCCCGGCCAGCAGATCGGCGCCGCGCAGCCACAGGGTGAGCTCGGGTGCCGGGCCCCGGGCCCGGCGTGCGGCGAGCGCCGCGAGTTCGGTGGTGCGGCCGGTGCCCGGCGCTCCGACCAGCGCGAGGACCACCGCGGCTTCATGCGCGTCCCCGTCCGGAGCGGCCGCCGCGAAGGCGTCGCACTCCGCGACGACGTCGGGCCGTTCCACCGGATCGGGCCAGGCGCCGGGGCCGCCCGGTGAGCCGACGGACGTGGCGGTCAGCTGGAGCGCACCCGCCGCGTTGAGATCGGCCCCGTAACCGGGTACGCCCCTCGCGTTGCGCCGCAGCAGCGCACCCAGCGGGTGGTCCCGGTCCGGGCCGGCCAGCGGCACCGCGCATCCGGCGACGGCGTGCCCGGCGCGCAGGGCGGAGCCGAGGACGGCGATGACGGCGCCGCTCTCCGGGTCCAGGACGGGCCCACCGACGGCCGCGCCGCCGAGCCGGAGCGCATCGCTGCCGTCCGTGCCGAGGGCCAGCTCCAGCGCCCGGCCGATCGTGTGGGTGCGCCCGCAGGCGGTGTACGTCACCGGGGTCGCGCCGAGGACGCGCGCCTCGCGCCAGCCGTGCGCGGCGATCGTCACGTACGTACCGGCGTCGACCCGCTTCCGCGCGCCGATCGGCAGGGGCGGGACGCCGAGGACATCCGGGCCGCCGGTGGGCAGGAGCGCGAGGTCCAGTTCCGGCAGGGCGGTGATGTCGTGGGCCTCGACGCGGCAGTCCCGGCCGTCCGCGCCGCGGAGCAGGAGGTGCGGGAGGCCGTCGACCGCCTCGTGACTGGTCACGACCGTGCCGCGGTCGTCCGCGACGAAGCCAGTCCCCCGCGGCCGGCCCGCCGGATCACACAGTCGTACCAGCGTCGCCCGGTCCCCGCATCCCATGATCCGACGTTAGGGCGGCGATGATCGGCGCGGGCAGCGATCGGGGTAAAAGCGCCCCGTTCGCACCCCCGATTCACTCCGAGCGCCTGCCCGTTGGTGTGAATCGGTGGCGTTCGCCGGACAGAATGCAGTGGGGGGACGTGGGGCGGGCCCGGGGGGGCCCTGCCCGCTCCACGACGGGGTCTCCCCCGGAAGGTCAGGCGAAGACGGCGAGGCTCTTGGCCTTGCCCTTCTGCTCCTCGACGAGGACCAGGAACCGCCCGTCGGGCCCGAAGACCGCGACCGGACCCGGCGGGTAGGCGGGCATGTCGAGCCGCACGCCGTTGAGCAGCAGCTTGGCCCGCCTCTCGTCGACGTCCCAGCGGGGGAACGCCGAGTCGGCGGCCTCGGCCACCGGCATCACGACGAGCTCCTCCTGGTGCTGGTCGAGCGTCCGCGCGCCATCGAGACCGTACGGACCGACGCGGGTGCGCCGCAGGGCGGTCAGATGGCCGCCCACGCCGAGCCCGGCGCCGAGGTCGCGGGCGATCGCCCGGATGTACGTACCGGAGGAGCAGACCACGGAGACGACGAGGTCGACGACCGGGGTGCCGTCCTCGGCGACGGCCTCGCGGACGTCGTAGACGCGGAAGGACGAGATGGTCACCGGCCGGGCCGGGATCTCGAACTCCTCACCGCCGCGCACCCGTGCGTAGGACCGCTTGCCGTCGATCTTGATGGCGCTGACCTTGGAGGGCACCTGCATGATGGCGCCGGTCAGCGCGGCGACTCCCGCGTCGATGCCCTCGCGCGTCACAGCGGAGGCGTCGGTGGACGAGGTGATCTCGCCCTCCGCGTCGTCCGTGACGGTGTCCTGGCCGAGCCGGATCGTACCGAGGTACTCCTTCTCGGTCAGCGCGAGGTGGCCGAGGAGCTTGGTGGCCTTCTCGACGCCGAGCACGAGCACGCCGGTCGCCATCGGGTCCAGCGTGCCGGCGTGACCGACGCGGCGGGTCCGGGCGATGCCGCGCATCTTGGCGACGACGTCGTGCGAAGTGAAGCCGGACGGCTTGTCGACGATGACAAGTCCGCTCTCCCTCGGCCCGCCGCCACCCTTGCCCGAGGCCGCCGCGCTCCCGCTCCCTTCCTGGGGCGTCTTGTTCTGCGCTGTCATTCGGAGGCGGTGTCCTCGTCCTCCGGCTTGCGGTACGGGTCCGCGTCGCCGGCGAACGTGGCGCCCGAGGACGCCTCGCGCACCTTGGCGTCCGAGGCCCGTACCCGGTCGAGGAGGTCCTCGATCGCCTTGGCGTTCTCGGGCAGCGCGTCCGCCACGAAGGAGAGGGTGGGGGTGAACTTCGTCCCCGCCGCGGAGCCGACCGCGGAGCGCAGGATGCCCTTGGCGCTCTCCAGGCCGGCCGCCGCGCTCGCCCGCTCCTCGTCGTCGCCGTAGACCGTGTAGAAGACCGTGGCCTCCCGCAGGTCGCCGGTGACGCGGGTGTCCGTGATGGTCACGTGCGTACCCAGGCGCGGGTCCTTGATCCCACGCTGCAGTTTCTCGGCGACCACCTCCTGGATGAGGTCCGCCAGCTTCTTAGCCCGCGCGTTGTCGGCCACTGGTCCGTCTCCTTCTCGCTTTGGACCGATCCGGGAACCGGGGGGCGGCGTCGCGCGGCTGCGCGCGTGCCTTCACCCACGATTCCCGGCCGGGTCCTGCTCAATCGTCTTCGTCGCTGTGCAGCCGCCGCCGTACGGACAGCAGCTCCACTTCCGGCCGGCCGGCGACCAGCCGCTCGCACCGGTCGAGTACGTCTGTGAGGTGTCCGGTGTCCCCGGAGACCACGGCGAGGCCGATCTCGGCCCTGCGATGGAGGTCCTGACCGCCCGTCTCCGCCACGCTCACCGCGTACTTGCGCTGAAGCTCGGCAACGATCGGACGGACTATGGAGCGCTTCTCCTTCAGCGACCGTACGTCGCCGAGAAGCAGATCGAAGGACAGTGTCCCCACATACATGTGTGTCCGGATGTCCCGCCGGTTCGGGTTCGCGCCCCGCCGTTGATTGGCAGGGACACAAGAACCGTACACGGAACGGCCGGGGCCGATCGACGGATATACGTCCCGTCGACCGGCCCCGACTGTTGAGGTACGGGTCAGCCTCGCGGCTTCTCGCGCATCTCGTACGTCGCGATGACGTCGTCGATCTTGATGTCGTTGAAGTTCCCGAGGTTGATACCGCCCTCGAAGCCTTCGCGGATCTCGGTGACGTCGTCCTTGAAGCGGCGCAGACCGGAGATGTTGAGGTTCTCCGCGATGACCTTGCCATCGCGCAGCAGGCGCGCCTTGGTGTTGCGCTTGACCTCGCCGGACCGGACCAGCACACCGGCGATGTTGCCCAGCTTGGACGAGCGGAAGATCTCGCGGATCTCCGCCGTACCGAGCTCGACCTCTTCGTACTCCGGCTTGAGCATGCCCTTGAGGGCCGCTTCGATCTCTTCGATCGCCTGGTAGATGACCGAGTAGTACCGGACGTCCACGCCTTCGCGGTCGGCCATCTGCGCGGCACGCCCTGCGGCGCGCACGTTGAAGCCGATCACGATGGCGTCGGAGCCGGTCGCCAGGTTGATGTCCGACTCAGTGACCGCACCCACACCGCGGTGCAGGACCCGGATGTCGACCTCTTCACCGACGTCGAGCTGGAGCAGCGAGGACTCGAGAGCCTCCACCGAACCGGACGCGTCGCCCTTGATGATGAGGTTGAGCTCCTGGACCAGACCGGCCTTGAGCGCCTCGTCCAGGTTCTCCAGGGAGAACCGGACACCCTTGCGGGCGAAGTTGGCGTTGCGCTCACGAGCGGCACGCTTCTCGGCGATCTGACGGGCCGTACGGTCCTCGTCGACGACCAGGAAGTTGTCGCCGGCACCCGGGACGTTGGTGAGACCCAGCACGAGGACGGGGGTCGAGGGACCCGCTTCCTCGACGTTCTCGCCCTTGTCGTCGAGCATCGCGCGGACTCGGCCGTAAGCGTCGCCGACGACGACCGTGTCGCCGATACGCAGCGTGCCGCGCTGGACCAGGACAGTCGAGACGGCACCGCGACCACGGTCGAGGTGGGACTCGATCGCAATACCCTGAGCGTCCTGCTCCGGGTTGGCCCGCAGGTCGAGCGAGGCGTCGGCGGTGAGGACGACGGCCTCCAGAAGAGCCTCGATGTTGAGGCCCTGCTTGGCGGAGATGTCGACGAACATCGTGTCGCCGCCGTACTCCTCGGCCACCAGACCGAACTCGGTGAGCTGACCGCGCACCTTGACCGGGTCGGCACCCTCGACGTCGATCTTGTTGACCGCGACCACGATCGGCACGTCGGCCGCCTTGGCGTGGTTCAGCGCCTCGATCGTCTGGGGCATCACACCGTCGTTCGCCGCCACCACGAGGATCGCGATGTCGGTGGACTTCGCACCACGTGCACGCATGGCGGTGAACGCCTCGTGACCCGGGGTGTCGATGAAGGTGATCCTGCGGTCCTCGCCATTGACCTCGGCGCCGACCTGGTACGCACCGATGTGCTGCGTGATACCGCCGGCCTCGCCCGCGATGACGTTCGTCTTGCGGATCGCGTCCAGCAGTCGGGTCTTACCGTGGTCGACGTGACCCATGACGGTCACGACCGGCGGACGGGAGACCAGGGCCTCTTCGCCGCCCTCGTCCTCGCCGAACTCGATGTCGAAGGACTCGAGCAGCTCGCGGTCCTCCTCCTCGGGGCTGACGATCTCCAGGACGAAGTTCATCTCGTCCGCGAGCATCTTCAGCGTCTCGTCGGGGACGGACTGCGTCGCGGTGACCATCTCGCCGAGGTTCATCATCACGCCGACGAGCGACGCCGGGTTGGCGTTGATCTTCTCGGCGAAGTCGGTGAGGGAAGCACCGCGGGACAGCCGGACAGCCTGCCCGTTGCCGCGGGGCAGCATGACGCCGCCCACCGACGGGGCCTGCATCGACTCGTACTCCTGGCGCCTCTGCCGCTTCGACTTGCGACCACGACGCGCGGGACCGCCGGGACGGCCGAAGGCGCCCTGCGTGCCACCACGGCCACCGGGACCACCGGGACGCCCGCCGAAGCCGGGACGACCGCCGAAGCCGCCGCCGCCACCCGGACGACCGGGAGCGCCACCGCCGCCACCGGGACGACCGGCGAAACCGCCGCCGCCGCCACCGGGACCGGCCGGACGGCCTGCGAAGCCGCCGCCGCCACCGGGACGGCCTGCACCGCCACCGCCGCCGGGACGACCGCCGCCGCCACCGGGACCACGGCCACCGCCGGGGCCACCACCGGGACGCGGGCCGGCAGCGGGACGCTGCGGCATCATGCCCGGGTTCGGACGGTTACCGCCGGCGCCGGGGGCGCCGCCGGGACGAGGGGACTGCGGGCGCGGCATGCCGCCGGGAGACGGACGTGCGCCGCCCTGGCCCTGACCCTGCGGACGCGGGGCGCCGCCGGGGCCGCCCTGCGGACGCGGGGCGCCGGGGCGCTCCGAGCCGCCACCGGGACGCGGGGCGCCGCCGGGACGGGGCGACTGCGGACGGGCCATGCCCGTCGAGCCACCGGAGGTGAAGGGGTTGTTGCCCGGACGGGGACCGGCCGGACGGGCACCGCCGGGGCGCGGGGCGCCCTGACCCGCGGGGCGTGCGGGGCGCTCGGCGCCACGCTCTCCACCGCGGCCGCCGTCACGCTGACCACCCTCACGGCCACCGTCGCGCTGGCCGCCGGCCGGAGCCGGACGGGAAGCGGCGGGACGGGGGCCCGGGGTGGCACCCGCGGGACGCGGGGCCTGCTGCTGCTGCGGCGCTGCCGGCTGGGCCGGTTCCGGAGCCGAGAACTCGGCTGCGGGCACCGGGGTGACCGGGGCGGCCTTGGGCGCCGGCTTGGGGCCCGGACGCGGGCCCGCGGACGGCGCGGAAGGTGCGGCGGGGGTGCTGCTCGGGGCCTCGGCGGCGGCCGGCTTGGGGGCCGGTGCGCCGGGCTTCGGGGCAGCAGGACGTGCCGCAGCGGCCGGGGAGGGCGCTGCGGGCTTCACGGGGGCGGCCTTACGGGGCGCGCCCGGCTTCGCAGCGGACTTGCCGGCGTTGCCGCCGGGCCCCTGCAGTGCGTCAGTCAACTTGCGTACAACCGGCGCCTCGATCGTCGAGGACGCCGAACGTACGAATTCACCGAGTTCTTGGAGCTTGGCCATGACGACCTTGCTCTCAACCCCGAACTCCTTGGCGAGTTCGTATACCCGGACCTTAGCCACTTCGCTCCTTTTAGGTCCGGGTTACCGCCGGACCGTCGCTACTTCATGGGCGTACTCATCGCGTACTCATCGAGTGCTCATCGCAATCTCGACCTACTTCCAACTCGCGAGGTACCTGACCGCACGGGGACCCGTGCCGTTCAATTTCTTACGGTGTCGCCCGCTCGACGAACCGCTGCACCGCAGCGGGGTCGAACGGCCCCTTGGCCTTGAAGGCCCGGGGGAAGGCCCGGCGGCGAACCGCCAGGTCCAGACAGACGGAGACGGGGTGAACGTATGCACCCCGGCCGGGCAGCGTACCGCGAGGATCGGGGACGCATGCATCCCCGTCCACCACGATGCGCAGCAACTCGCTCTTGGCCGCTCGCTCCCGGCATCCCACACAGGTTCGTTCGGGGCAAGCGCGAGCATGCGTCCGGCCAGACACGTTTAAGTCTACCTCCCCGCACCGACCTCACCCCTTTGGGGCAAGAATCGAACGGATGTTGTCGTGATCTCAGCGGCGTGTCGACGAGATCTATTCCTTGTCGCCCCGCCGGCCCGGCCCGGGCAGAGCCCGACCGGACCATCGGGATCGTCGTCCGGTCAGCGCCGCTCGGAGCGCTCCCGGGCCCGCTCGGCCCGCTCACGGTCCGCGACGTCGCGCTCGGCGTCGGTCTCGGTGTCCGGGCGGATGTCGATGCGCCAGCCCGTCAGACGGGCGGCCAGACGGGCGTTCTGCCCCTCCTTGCCGATCGCCAGCGACAGCTGGTAGTCCGGCACGGTGACCCGGGCGGAACGCGCGCCGAGGTCAACGACCTCGACCTCGCTCACCCGTGCGGGCGACAGCGCGTTGGCGACCATCTCGGCCGGGTCGTCCGACCAGTCCACGATGTCGATCTTCTCGCCGTGCAGCTCGGCCATGACATTGCGCACACGTCCACCCATCGGACCGATGCAGGCGCCCTTGGCGTTCAGGCCCGAGCGGGTGGAGCGCACGGCGATCTTGGAACGGTGGCCGGCCTCGCGGGCGATGGCGCAGATCTCGACCGAACCGTCGGCGATCTCCGGGACCTCCAGCGCGAAGAGCTTCTTCACAAGGTTGGGGTGGGTCCGCGACAGGGTCACGGACGGGCCGCGGACGCCCTTGGCGACGCGTACGACGTAGGTGCGCAGCCGCAGGCCGTGGGTGTACTCCTCGCCCGGGACCTGCTCCTGCACCGGCAGGATGGCTTCCAGCTTGCCGATGTCGACCAGGACGTTCTTCGGGTCCTTGCCCTGCTGGACGACGCCGGTGACGACATCGCCCTCGTGGCCCGCGTACTCGCCGAAGGTCCGGTCGTCCTCCGCGTCACGCAGCCGCTGCAGGATGACCTGCTTGGCGGTGGTCGCGGCGATCCGGCCGAAGCCCGACGGGGTGTCGTCGAACTCCTTGGGCTCCTGCCCCTCCTCGAGGTCGGCCGGGTCCTCCTTGGCCCACACGGTCACGTGGCCGCGCTCGTCCAGCTCCACACGCGCCCTGCGGTGGCTGCCGTCCGTGCGGTGGTACGCGATGAGGAGGGCCGATTCGATCGCCTCGACGAGCACGTCGAACGGGATCTCCTTGTCCTGCGCCAAGCCCTTCAGAAGCTTCACATCGATGTCCACGGCTACGCCTCCTCTTCCTTCTTGTCCTTGCGGTTGAATTCCAGCTCCACGCGCGCCTTGGCGATCTCGTCGAAGGCGATCCGGCGGGACGTGGGCTTGCGGCCCTTGACGCCCGGCACCTCGAGATCGAGGCCGTCCTCGTCGACCGCGAGGACGCGGGCCACCAGCTCGCCGCCCTCGTTCAGCGTCAGCCGGGCCAGACGGCCCGTGGCACGTACGTAGTGGCGGTGCTCCGTCAGCGGACGGTCGGCACCGGGAGAGCTGACCTCCAGGACGTACTCGTCCTCGCCCATCGCGTCGCTCTCGTCGAGCACGGCGGAGATCGCGCGGCTCAGATCCGCACAGGCGTCGAGCTCCACGCCCTCCTCGGAGTCCACGATGATCCGCAGCACCCGGCGACGGCCGGCCCGGGACACTTCGATCTCTTCCAGATCCAGCTGCTCGGCGCTGACGAGCGGTTCGACCAGCCCGCGCAGCCTCTCGCTCTGGGTGGTGCTCATCCGGGTGACTCCTCGGCCGCGTGTGCTGTTGTGGGGATCGTCGCGTGTCTGGTCAAAGGGTATCCGGTCCCAAGGGGTGTTGCTGTCCGCCGGCCCCCTGCGCGCGGGTACGCTCGCCAACGGTGATCACTTCCGGACAGATCCAGTCAAGACAGGTCCAGGCCCGAAGGAGAACAAGTGCGGCGCACGGGGACGACGCGCAGGGGAGCGCTGACCGCGACGGGAGCGATCGCCATGGGGGCGGTGCTGGCCGGCTGCGGCAGCGGAGGCGATGACGAGAGCGCCGGGCGCAAGGGCTCCGCACGGACCGGCGCACGGACCGCCGCCGAAGGCTCGTCGGCCGGCCGGGCGGAGACGTCGCTGCGGCTGGCGGCCCGCGACGTGAGCACCTCGCTCTTCGCCCAGTACGAGACCGTGGTCCGCGCCCACCCGGCGACCGCGCCCGGGCTCACTCCACTGCGGGACGCCGTCCGCGCCCACATCGCGGCCCTGGGCCCCGGCGCCGCACCCGGCCTCGTCCGGACCCGGCCCGGCACCGGCGACGCCCGGGCGGCGGTCAGGGAGCTGGCAGCCGCGGAGCGCCGCGCCGCCGCCTCGCACACCGAGGCGCTGATGAAGGCTCCGCCGGAGCTCGCCCGCCTGCTCGCGTCCGTCGCGGCGGCTGCCTCGGCCCACGCCTATCTGCTGACCGCACTGGCCAAGGAGACGAAGGCATGAGCGAGGACGGAACGCTGGAGGCCGCACAGGCGGCGCTGGCCGCCGAACACGCGACCGTGTACGGGTACGGGGTCGCGGGCGCCCGGGTCGCGGCGGAGCGCCGCGCCGAGGCCACCGCCGCGCATCACGCCCACCGGGCCCGGCGCGACGCGCTGGTACGGACGGTGCGCGACCTGGGCGGCGAACCGGCGGCCGCGGCTCCCGCGTACGCTCTGCCGTTCGCGGTACCGGACGCCGCCTCCGCGGTGCGTCTGGCCGCCGTGCTGGAGGACCGGGTCGCGGATGTGTACTCCGACCTCGTACGGGCCTCCGAGGGTGCTTTGCGGCGGTCGGCGGCGGACGCCCTCCGGGAGGCCGCGGTGCGCGCGGTCCGCTGGCGTGGCAGCGGCGTACCCTTTCCCGGGCTCGCCGAGCGGGCCGCGGACGGGTCCCGTACGGACGGGCCCGGCGAGAAGGACGACACGACCGGGGCACGGGCGAAGGCCGGGTCCGACGCGCAGGCCACTACCGGCACGACGCGCTGAAGAAGGCTCTGAAAGGGAACACGGCACGTATGGGTTTTGAACCGCCGCAGCGTCTGGTGCGAGCGCTCGGCGAGTCGTACGGGGATACGGCCGCCGCGCAATGGCTCGCGCGGCTTCCCGCGCTCACCGAGCAGGCACTGGCCGCGACCGGGCGGGAGTTGACCGTCGAACGGGTGGCCGCCCCGGGCGGGCGCAGCAGCCTGGTCCTGCTGGTACGTGCGGCCGACGGCACTCCGGCGGCGCTGAAGTTGGCCCCTGCCGGGGCGGACCCGGAGCTGGAGAGGGCGGCGCTGGCACACTGGAACGGCTGGGGCGCGGTGCAGCCGCTCGCGGCTGTGGACGGCGCCCTGCTGCTGGAGCGGCTGCACCCCGAGGTGTCGCTGCGCTCGCTCCCGGAGGCGAAGGCGCTGCTGGAGGCGGCCGGGACGGTGCGGCGGCTCTGGGTGGATCCGCCCGCCGGGCACGCCTTCGAGACGGTCGCCGGGCGCACCGGGCTGCGCACCGATGCGATGCGGGCATCCGCGGCGGCCGATCCCGCCCTGGAGCCCTTGGTGTCGGCGGCCCTGACTGCGCGGGACGAGCTGGTCACCCACTCCCCCGAGGCCCTGCTGCTGCACGGCAACTTCCGGCAGAGCAAGGTGCTTTCCGGCGAACGCGCGCCCTGGCTGACGGTCGGCCCCGAGCCGGTCGTCGGCGAGCGGGCCTACGACCTGGCGCGGCTGGTGCGGGACCGGGTCGAGGACCTGATCGCCTCGCCCGGTGGCGCGATGACCGCCCGGCGCAGGATCAAGAAGCTCGCGGACGCGCTGGACGTGGACCGCGAGCGGCTGCACGGCTGGACCCTGTTCCGTGCGGTGGAGTCGGGCACCCGGGCGCTGGCGGCCGGTCGACGCCAGGAGGGCGAAGTGACGCTGGAGTTCGCGGGCTGGCTGTAGGACGGACGCCTTCCGGGTCGGCCCGGATGCCGAAGGGCCCCGCACGGATGTCCGTGCGGGGCCCTTCGGCATGCGGCGGGGTGGGTCAGCCCTGATCGGTGAGGCGGGCGACCGCCTCGTCGACCGTGAGCTCCTCGCGCTCGCCCGTGCGGCGGTCCTTGAGCTCCAGGACGCCCTCGGCCGAGCGGCGGCCGGCGACCAGGATCTTCGGGACGCCGATGAGCTCGGAGTCGGTGAACTTGACGCCGGGCGAGATGCCCGGGCGGTCGTCGACCAGGACGCGCAGGCCGGCGGCGTTCAGCTTCTCGGAGACGTCGAGGGCGAGCTCCGTCTGGAGGGCCTTGCCCGCGGCGACGACGTGGACATCGGCCGGGGCGATCTCGCGGGGCCAGCACAGGCCCTTGTCGTCGGCGGTCTGCTCGGCGAGTGCGGCCACCGCGCGGGAGACGCCGATGCCGTACGAGCCCATCGTGACGCGGACGGGCTTGCCCTGCTGGCCGAGCACGTCGAGGGAGAAGATGTCGGCGTACTTGCGGCCGAGCTGGAAGATGTGACCGATCTCGATGGCACGGTCGACCTGGAGGCCGGCGCCACAGTTGGGGCAGGGGTCGCCCGCCTCGACGACGACGACGTCGAGGTGGTCGTCGACCTCGAAGTCGCGGCCCGCGACGACGTTCTTCGCGTGCTTGCCCTCCTTGTTGGCACCCGTGATCCAGGCGGTGCCGGCGGCGATGCGGGGGTCGGCGATGTAGCGGACCTTCTCCAGTCCCTGGGGGCCGACGTAGCCGCGGACCAGGTCGGGGCGGCCCACGAAGTCCTCGGCGGTGACGAGTTCGACGACGGCGGGGGCGAGGTGCTCGCCGAGCTTGCCGAGGTCGACCTCACGGTCGCCGGGCACGCCCACGGCCACGATCTCGCCGTCGACCTTGACCAGGAGGTTCTTCAGGGTGGCGGAGGCAGGGACGCCGAGGTGGGCGGCGAGCGTCTCGATGGTCGGGGTGTCGGGGGTGTCCAGCTCCTCGACGGCGGCGGTCGCCGAGCCGTCGACCGGGGTGGCCCTGTAGGTCACGGCCTCGGTGTTGGCGGCGTAGTCGCACTGGGGGCAGTCGACGAAGGTGTCCTCACCGGCGGGCGCGGGGGCGAGGAACTCCTCGGAGGCGGAGCCGCCCATGGCGCCGGAGACGGCGGAGACGATGCGGTGGTCCAGGCCGAGCCGCTCGAAGATCCGGATGTAGGCGGCGCGGTGCAGCTGGTACGCCTCGGCGAGACCCTCGTCGGTGGTGTCGAAGGAGTACGAGTCCTTCATCTGGAACTCGCGGCCGCGCAGCACACCGGCACGGGGGCGGGCCTCGTCGCGGTACTTCGTCTGGATCTGGTACAGGATCACGGGCAGGTCCTTGTAGGACGAGCACATGTCCTTGACGACCTGGGTGAAGACCTCTTCGTGCGTCGGGCCGAGGAGGTAGTCGGCGCCCTTGCGGTCCTTGAGCCGGAACAGCAGGTCGCCGTACTCGTCGTACCGGCCGCTCGCCTCGTACGCCTCCTTGGGGAGGAGCGCGGGGAGCAGGACCTCCTGGCCGCCGATGGCGTCCATCTCCTCGCGGACGACGCGGATCACGCTCTCCAGGACCTTCTTGCCGAGCGGCAGCCAGGACCAGATGCCGGCCGCGGTGCGGCGTACGTATCCGGCGCGGACGAGGAGCTTGTGGTTGAGCGTCTCGGCGTCCGCCGGGTCGTCGCGCAGTGTCTTGATCATCAATCGGGACATGCGCTGGACCTGGGCCATGATGAACTCCTGCTCGGAAGGGTGAGGTGGCCGAGGTTAGCCGGGCGGCACGGGCGGGCGGAAATCGATTCCCTCAGGCGTGCCCGCGGCGGAGCAGCGGAAGCGGCGCTCCCATGACCGCGTACGGCATGGGAGCACTGGGGAAATGCACCTGCCGGGCCAGGTCCCGGTAGCCGAGCGATCGGTACAGGCCGCGTGCCGGGCTCTCCGTGTCGATGGCGGAGAGGATGGAGCGGGGCTGGTCGACGGCGTCCGTGATGGTGGTGATGAGGGTGCGGCCGACGCCGCGGTTCTGGAACTCCGGGTGGACGTGGAGTTCGGTGATCACGAAGGAGTCGTCGAGCCAGTCCGCCGAGCCGGTGGCCCGCAGGCAGGGCTCGACGACGGTGGACCACCAGTGTCCGCGTTCGTTGGGCATGCCGTAGACGAATCCGACGAGGGCGCCGTCGGGCGTCGTGGCGCCGAGCGCGCGGGCGCAGGGGTGGTCGAGGTGTCTGAGGACGATGTGGCGGCGTACTTCGATCTCTTCGGGCCCGAGCCCGAAGGCGACGGCCTGCACGGCGAGCGCGTCGTCCACGCGTGCGGCGAGATCGATCGGTGCGATCCGGACGCCGGTGGTGTGGGGGCCGCCCCCGGGAGCTGCTGCCATGAGCAGACCCTACTGTCCGGGGCGGGGTGCCGGGTACGGGCCCTTGACGGGCGGCGTCGTGATCAGAACAGCACGCTCATGAACGCGCCGGTCTCCCGGAAGCCGATGCGGCGGTACGCCTTGCGCGCGGGGGTGTTGTAGTCGTTCACGTACAGGCTGACGATGGGCGCGACATCCGCCAGTGCGTAGCGCAGGACGGCCGCCATGCCGGTCTCGGAGTGGCCGCGGCCGCGGAACTCGGGGGCGACCCAGACACCCTGGATCTGGCAGGCCTGTGACGTGGTGGCGCCGATCTCAGCCTTGAAGACGACCTTGCCGTCCTCTATCCGGGCAAAAGAGCGGCCGGCGGCGATCAGCTCGGCGACGCGGGCCTGGTAGAGGAGTCCGCCGTCGCCGGCGAGCGGGGAGATGCCGACCTCTTCGGTGAACATGGCGACGCAGGCCGGCATGAGTACGTCCATCTCGTCCTTGCGGACGCGGCGGACCAGCGGGTCGGGGGCCACGTCGGCGGACGGGCTCTCGGTGACCATCACCGGCTGGTTGGCCCGGACCTCGCGGGCGGGGCCCCAGCCCGGTTCGAGGAGCCGCCACAGCTGTGTGGTGGGCACGGCCGGGCCGACGATCGAGGAGCAGCGGCGGCCGGCCCTGCGGGCCCGGTCGGCGAAGGCGCGCACGGCCTCGGGGGTGGCGCAGATGGGGACGAGGTTGGCCCCCGAGTAGCAGAGCGAGCGCAGGTGGCCGTCGGCGTACCAGCCCCACATCTCGCCGCCGAGGCGCCACGGGTCGAGGCCCGCGATCTGGACCCGGGACGTCACGAAGGCGTTGGTCACGGGTTCGCTCTCCAGCACCGCGAGGGCGGCGCCGAGGTCGCTGGGTTCGAGGACCCGGGTGGTGGTCTGCGTCAACACGAGGGGGCCTCACCATGCGGTCTGCTGATTTCCGCACTGTACCCAAAGAGGCTGGGGCACGCCGCTCGTGGCCGTGAACCGTTTCTGCGGAAGGCGGTGAGCTCGCTCACGGAAAGCGCCCCGCGGAGAGGGTTCCTCCGGCGGGGCGCTGTCGTGGCCGTCCTGAACCGGGCTGTCGCGGATGTCCTGAACCGGGCGGTCGTGGACGTCATGGGTCAGCCGGTGGATGTCATGGCTCAGCTGATCGAGACCTCGGGCTCGCCGGAGGCGATGCCGTCCTTCTCCATCTGCTCGGCGATCTTGAGGGCTTCCTCGATGAGGGTCTCGACGATCTTGGACTCGGGCACCGTCTTGATGATCTCGCCCTTGACGAAGATCTGGCCCTTTCCGTTGCCCGAGGCCACGCCCAGGTCCGCTTCACGCGCCTCGCCGGGACCGTTGACGACACATCCCATCACCGCGACGCGCAGCGGCACCTCCATGCCTTCGAGGCCCGCGCTCACCTGGTCCGCCAGCTTGTACACGTCCACCTGCGCACGGCCGCACGACGGGCAGGACACGATCTCCAGCCGGCGCTGCTTCAGGTTCAGCGACTCCAGGATCTGGAGACCGACCTTGACCTCCTCGGCGGGCGGCGCCGACAGCGAGACGCGGATCGTGTCACCGATGCCCTCGCTCAGCAGGGCGCCGAAGGCGACGGCCGACTTGATCGTGCCCTGGAACGCCGGGCCTGCCTCGGTGACGCCGAGGTGCAGCGGGTAGTCGCACTGTGCGGCGAGCTGCCGGTAGGCGTTGACCATCACGACCGGGTCGTTGTGCTTGACCGAGATCTTGATGTCCCGGAAGCCGTGCTCCTCGAAGAGGGACGCCTCCCACAGCGCCGACTCCACGAGGGCCTCCGGCGTCGCCTTGCCGTACTTCTTCAGCAGTCGCGCGTCCAGCGAACCCGCGTTCACGCCGATGCGGATCGGCGTACCGGCGTCGTTCGCCGCGCGCGCGATCTCCTTGACCTTGTCGTCGAACTGCTTGATGTTCCCCGGGTTCACCCGCACCGCCGCGCAGCCCGCGTCGATCGCGGCGAACACGTACTTCGGCTGGAAGTGGATGTCCGCGATCACCGGGATCTGCGACTTCGAGGCGATCGTCGCGAGCGCGTCCGCGTCGTCCTGGGTGGGACACGCCACGCGCACGATCTGGCAGCCGGAGGCCGTCAGCTCCGCGATCTGCTGGAGCGTCGCACCGATGTCCGACGTGCGCGTCGTGGTCATCGACTGCACCGAGACCGGCGCGTCCCCACCGACCGCCACCGACCCGACCTGGATCTTGCGGCTGACCCGCCGTACGGCGAGCTGGGTCGGAACGGTGGGCATTCCGAGAGAAATCGCAGTCATGCGCTGAGCATCCCCAAGGTGTGGATCGAGGTCCCGAAGTCGGCGGGCTCCGGCCTTCGAGGTTACGGCACCGAGCACGGCGTGAAGCACACCGCGTCCGGACGCCCGGGCAAAATATGGGCTTCCGGACGCACCGTGCGCATCCGCCGTCACTCGGGGTACTTACGGCCCCCGGAGGGCCCGATCAGGAGATCTTGACCGGGTTGACGACGTCGGCCACGAGGACGAGCAGGGTGAAGCAGATGAACACCCCGGCGACCACGTAGGCGACCGGCATCAGCTTGGCGACGTCGAACGGGCCGGGGTCGGGCCGCTTGAAGATCCGTGCCGCGTTCCGGCGCAGCGCCTCCCACAGCGCCCCCGCGATGTGACCGCCGTCCAGCGGCAGCAGCGGCAGCATGTTGAAGAGGAACAGCGAGAGGTTGAAGCCGGCCAGCAGGAACAGCATCATCGCGACCTGGTTCTGCGCCGGAACGTCCAGCGTCATCACCTCGCCGCCGATCCTGGCCGCGCCGACGACGCCCACCGGGGAGTCGGCCGCGCGCTCGCCGTCCGAGAAGGCCGCGTCCCAAAGGGCCGGGATCTTGGACGGCAGGGCGATGATCGAGTCGACGCCGTTCTCGATCATGTCGCCCATGCGGACGACGGAATCACCGAAGGAGAGCGGGACGATCTCCGTCTTCGCCGCGAAGCCGAGGTAGCCGGCGGAGACGAACTTGTCCGGGACGACCTCGCCGTCGGAGTCCTTCTTCGCCACGGCGTTCTTCTTCAGCACGGCGTGGAGGGTCTGCTCCTGCCCGTCGCGCCGGACCGTGATGGTGGCGGGGCCGATCGTGTCGCGGATCTTGTCGGAGAGTACGGACCACTCGTCGATCTTCTGGCCGTTGAAGGCGACGATCTTGTCGCCGACCTTCAGTCCCGCCGCCTGCGCGGGCGAGACCGGGTCGGACTTCTCGCAGGTCTCCCGCTTCTCGCTCTGGGAGATCACGCACTTCTGGACGCCCGCGACCTCGGTCGTCTGCGTCTGGAACCCGAAGGTCATGGCCACGCCGAGGAAGATCGCCACGGCCAGGATCAGGTTCATGAAGGGGCCGGCGAACATCACGATGACGCGCTTCCACGGCTTGCGCGTGTAGAAGAGGCGCTTCTCGTCGCCCTCCTCGAGCTCCTCGAAGGCGGCGGATCTGGCGTCCTCGATCATGCCGCGCCACGGGGAGGTGGACCGTGCCTCCAGCTTCCCGTCCGGCCCCGGCGGGAACATCCCGATCATGCGGATGTAGCCGCCGGCCGGGATGGCCTTGATGCCGTACTCCGTGTCGCCCTTCTTCCGCGACCAGACGGTCGGGCCGAAACCGACCATGTACTGGGGAACGCGGATACCGAAGAGCTTCGCGGTCGACAGGTGGCCCAGCTCGTGCCACGCGATGGAGAACAGCAGGCCGACGGCGAAGACCGCGATGCCGAGAATCGTCAGCAGGATCGTGGTCATGCTCATGCGCGCGCCTCCGCGGTGGCCTTGGCCGAGAGTTCCCGGGCCCGGGTCCGTGCCCAGGCCTCCGCTTCAAGGACGTCGGAGACCGTCAGCGAAGTTCCCGCCGGCGGCGTTCCGTGTTCGGACACCACCGTCGTGACGGTGTCCATGATGCCGTTGAACGCGAGCCGGCCGGCCAGGAACGCGTCCACGCACTCCTCGTTCGCCGCGTTGAACACCGCCGGAGCGGTGCCGCCCAGCGTGCCCACGTGCCGCGCGAGTCCGACGGAGGGGAAGGCCTCGGTATCGAGCGGGAAGAACTCCCAGGTGGAGGCCTTGGTCCAGTCGAAGGCGGGCGCCGCGTCGGGGACGCGCTGCGGCCAGCCGAGGCCGATGGCGATCGGTCCGCCCATGTCGGGCGGGGTGGCCTGGGCGAGGGTGGAGCCGTCGGTGAACTCCACCATGGAGTGCACGTACGACTGGGGGTGGACCACGACCTCGATCCGGTCGAAGGGGATGTCGTAGAGGAGGTGCGCCTCGATGACCTCGAGCCCCTTGTTGACCAGGGTGGCCGAATTGACCGTGATCACCGGGCCCATCGCCCAGGTCGGGTGGTTGAGGGCCTGCTCCCGGGTGACGTCCGCGAGCTCGCTCCTGGTACGTCCCCGGAACGGGCCGCCGGACGCGGTGACGACGAGCCTGCGCACATCGGCACGCTTGCCGGCCGCGAGCGCCTGGAAGAGCGCGGCGTGTTCGGAGTCGACCGGGATGATCTGGCCGGGGGCGGCGAGCGCCTTGACCAGCGGGCCGCCGACGATCAGCGACTCCTTGTTGGCGAGCGCCAGCGTGCGGCCCGCCTTCAGCGCGGCCAGGGTGGGGGCGAGACCGATCGAGCCGGTGATCCCGTTCAGCACGGTGTGGCAGTCGCTGCCGGCCAGCTGTGTGGCTGCGTCCGGTCCGGCCAGGATCTCGGGCGGCTGCTCACCCGCTCCGTACTCCTCGCGCAGCGCCTCGCGCAGGGCCGGCACCGCCTCGGGGGAGGCGACGGCGACCGTGCGCACCCTCAGTCGGCGCGCCTGCTCGGCGAGGAGGGCGACCCGGCCGCCCGCCGCGGAGAGCGCGGTGACGCGGAAACGGTCGGGGTTGCGCAGCACCAGGTCGATGGCCTGGGTGCCGATGGACCCGGTGGAGCCGAGGATGACGAGATCCCGGCGGCCTTCCACGGCGTCGAAGACGAGATGCGGGTCGGCGAGGGGGGCGGGGCTGTCGCTCATGGCCCCCATTGTTGCCGCATCGGCTGTGTGTGTGGACAGCGCGCCCCTCGCGCCGCGTCGTGACTGCTCGCTCACCTCGCTGTCAGCCCTTCGCCGCACGGAACTTGGCCCACTGGGCGGCCATCACCTCGGGCGGTACTCCGCCGATGTCCTTGGTGGAGGTGATCTCCGCCCGGAAGGCGAGGGTCGTGGAGCCGGAGCGGACGACGGTGAGGTACTCGTACAGCTTCTCCTGCCCCTTCACGTCGAGGATGGTGAAGCGGTACGCCTTCGCCTCGTCGGCCTCGGCCGCGAAAGCGGGGGCCTTGGCCGGTTCGGCCTTCAGGTACTTCGCCGCCGCGACGGCGCGCTGTTCGGTGAACCCGCCGGCGCAGTCCCGGCCGGCCCTGTCGAGGGCCTTCATGACGGTGGCGGCGCCGCCGTTCGCGTAGCTGCGCAGGGTGACGTCGACGGTGGTGCCGAGCATCTCGTCCGGAACGTCGACCTTGCGCTGGACCTGGGCGGCCGGGTCCGGGTCGCTGACCTCGCCGGAGAGGCTGACGAGCGGCTGGCAGCCGGCCGGGACGGCGGTGTACGCGTCACCGAGCGGGCCGTCGAGTACGTACTCGGACGCCGTGTACGCGCCGACCTTCTCGCCGTCGGTGAAGGACGCGGCCTTCAGCCGTGCCGCGTCGGGTGCCGCGGGCGCGGAGGGCCTGGCTGAGGCCTTGCCGTCCTTGTTCCCGCCGGCCGGGCCGGCCGCGCCGTCGTCGTCACTGCCGCAGGCCGACACCCCCAGTGCCATCGCGGCCACGATCCCGACGGCCGCCACCCGGCGCCGTCGGCCCCGCTGGTCCCTCACCCCGTACATGCCTGTCCCCATTTCGTGGTTCCCGATTTCCTGGTACTTCATCACGCGCCCCGGCAGGCGCGATGGTGCCGCGTGCCGCCGGCCGGGCTCACCGGCGGACCGGACCGGCTCAGAAATGTGTCGCCACACCGAATTCCTCGCGGAGCCGCGCCATGTCGTGCAGGTCGGCTTCCCGGGGGTCGTACCCCTGGTGGAACTCCGCCTGCCGCTCCGCCGAGAGGCAGCGCACCCGCGTCCCGCCGATTCTCCCGCCCACGAAGCACTCCGCCGGGTAGTGGAACGGCTTGCCCGGATCGAGCGAGGACTGCGTCGCCGATCCGTCGGCGGAGAACCGCAGGGGATGCAGGTCGATCTCCAGCCCGGACGGGTGGCTGAGGACGAACCGGGCGGGGCGCCGGTCGAGCGTCTCCGTGTAACCGGCCGCCGTCAGCGCGGCCACGAGCGCGGCTTCCCGCTCGTGACGGTGCAGCAGGTCGAGGTCCTGGTGGTCGCGGGTCTCCCGGCCGAGCAGCGCGTCGATACCCCATCCCCCGGCGATCACCACTTCCGCACCGGCCTCGCGCGCCACGGAGAGGACGGACAGCACATCGGAGGCGGACATCATGGCGCGCAGCCTAGCCGTCCCGCACCGGTGCGCGCCCGGAGATCTTCTCGGCCCGGCCCCCTGTTCCCCCGTGGCGTCCGCTATCCCCTCGTGAGGTCCGCGAACCCGGCGAACGCCTCGTGGAACCGGGGGAACGTCTTGCGTACGCAGCCGGGGTCGTCGTACGTGATGCCGGGTGTGCGCAGGGCCGTGACGGCGAAGGACATGACGATGCGGTGGTCGCCGTGGGTCTCGACCTCCGTGGGGTGAGGGGTGCCCGGCCGGATCTCGATCCAGTCCGGGCCGGTGGCGACCGAGATGCCCATCCGCCGCAGGTTCCGGGCGCACGCCTCCAGCCGGTCGCACTCCTTGACCCGGGTGTTGCCGACGTCCTCGATGCGGACCGGGCCGGAGGCGAAGGGGGCGATCGCGGCCAGCGTCGGCATGGTGTCGGAGATGTCGCGCATGTTGACGGTGACGCCCCGGAGCCGGCCGGTGGAGCGGACCGTGGTGGACTCCGCCGTCATGTGGACCTCCGCGCCCATGCGGCGCAGCACGTCGACGAAGCGCAGGTCCCCCTGGAGGGCGCCCTGTCCGAGGCCGGGGACGGTGACTTCGCGGCCCGTGAGCGCCGCCGCCGCGAAGAAGTAGCTCGCGGTGGAGGTGTCGGGCTCGACGGCGTACTCGGTGGCCCGGTAGCCGCCGGGCGGCACCGTGAAGACGGTGGCGCCGGGGCCGCCGCGGGTGACCTCGACGCCGAAGCTCCGCATCATCGCGAGGGTGATCTCGATGTACGGCGCCGACACCAGATCGGTGACGGTGATCGTGAGCCCCTCCGCCGTCAGCGGTCCGAGCATCAGCAGCGCGGTGAGGTACTGGCTGGACTGCCCGGCGTCCAGGGTCAGTTCACCGCCCTTGATGCCGGCGGCCTCGACGCGCAGCGGGTGGTGGCCCTCGGCGGCCTCGTGGCGGAGGTCGACGCCGAGCGTGCGCAGGGCCTCGGTGAGCGGGGCGAGGGGGCGGCGGCGCATCTGGGCGGAGGCGTCGAAGCGGTAGCTGCCGCGGGCGCCGGCCGCCGCGAGGGTCGGCAGGAACCGGGCGGTGGTGGCGCCGTCCCGGCAGTAGACGTCGGCGTCGGTGGCGGCGGGCCCTGACGGGCGGCCCGTGATGCGCCAGGCCTCCGCCTCCCGCACCACCTCGTAGCCGAGGGCGGTGAGTCCTTCGGCGAAGCCCTCGGTGTCGTCCGAGGCGAGGGGGCGTACGAGGGTGCTGGTGCCGTGCGCGGCGGCGGCCAGGAAGAGGGCGCGCGCGGTGACGGACTTGGAACCGGGGACATGGATGACGGTCACGGGCGCCCATCCTGCCGTGCCGGACGCACAGCGGCGGGGCACGTCCAGCGCGTGGACGTGCCCCGCCGGCCGGGCGCACGGGTCAGCGGATCGGCCGGTGCACGTTCTCCCGTGCCGAGGGGCCCGGGGTGGCGTCGGCGATCCACGGGCCTTCGCCGCTCGGGTCGATGACACCCTCCTCCAGCCAGGTGTACGTGCCCGCCAGGACTCCGTCGACCACCTTGCGGTCGAGGTCGTCGGTGTTGGACCAGAGCCGGGTGAAGAGCTCCTCGACCCGGAGGCGGGACTGGCGGCAGAAGGTGTCGGCGAGCTGGTACGCCTCGCGGCCGTGGTCGCCCTCGGCGCGCAGGTGTTCGGCCCGGACGCAGGCGGCGCTCATGGCGAAGAGCTCCGCCCCGATGTCGACGATCCTGCCGAGGAAGCCCTGCTTCGTCTCCATCCGGCCCTGCCAGCGGGACATGGCGTAGAACGTGGAGCGGGCCAGCTTGCGGGAGGTCCGCTCGACGTAGCGCAGATGACCGGACAGGTCGGCGTGGCCGGTGGGGTGGAAGTCTCCGTAGGTGCGCGGGAGCTGTCCCGGTCCGGCGACGAGCTTCGGCAGCCACTTCGCGTAGAAGCCCGCCGCGTTGGCCCCCGCCTTCGCCTTGGCGGAGAGCGGTTTGTCGGGGTCGATGATGTCGCCGGCGACCTTGAGGTGGGCGTCGACCGCCTCGCGGGCGATCAGGAGGTGCATGATCTCGGTCGAGCCCTCGAAGATCCGGTTGATCCGCATGTCCCGGAGCATCTGCTCGGCGGGGACGGCCCGTTCGCCGCGGGCGCCGAGGGACTCTGCGGTCTCGAAGCCCCGGCCGCCGCGGATCTGGACCAGTTCGTCCGCCATCAGACAGCCCATCTCGGAGCCGTACAGCTTGGCGAGCGCGGCCTCGATCCGGATGTCGTTGCGGTTCTCGTCCGCCATCTGCGAGGAGAGGTCGACCACCGCTTCGAGGGCGAAGGTGGTCGCCGCGATGAAGGAGATCTTGGCGCCCACGGCCTCGTGGCGGGCCACCGGCCGGCCCCACTGCTCACGGACGGCCGACCATTCGCGGGCGATCTTCAGGCACCACTTCCCGGAGCCGACGCACATGGCGGGCAGGGAGAGCCGGCCCGTGTTGAGGGTGGTGAGGGCGATCTTGAGCCCTGCCCCCTCGGGGCCGATGCGGTTCGCCGCCGGGACGCGCACCTGGTGGAAGCGGGTGACGCCGTTCTCCAGTCCGCGCAGGCCCATGAAGGCGTTGCGGTGTTCCACGGTGATGCCCGGGGAGTCGGCCTCGACCACGAAGGCCGTGATGCCGCCCTTGTGCCCTTCGGACTTCGGTACGCGTGCCATGACGACCAGCAGGTCCGCGACGACTCCGTTGGTGGTCCACAGCTTCACTCCGTCGAGGACGTAGTCGTCCCCGTCCCGGACGGCTGTGGTGGCGAGCCGTGCCGGGTCGGAGCCCACGTCCGGCTCGGTGAGGAGGAACGCCGAGATGGCGGTGCGGGCGAGCCGGGGCAGGAAGGTGTCCTTCTGCTCCTGGCTGCCGAAGGTCTTCAGTGGCTGTGGCACGCCGATGGACTGGTGGGCGGAGAGCAGGGCGCCGATCGCGGGGCTGGCGGAGCCGACCAGGGCGAGGGCCTTGTTGTAGTAGACCTGCGTCAGCCCGAGGCCGCCGTACTTCACATCGATCTTCATACCGAGCGCGCCGAGTTCCCTGAGGCCGTTGATCACCTCGTCGGGGATCTTCGCCTCGCGCTCGATCAGGGCGCCGTCGATGCGGGTCTCGCAGAAGTCGCGCAGTCGGGCGAGGAACTCCTCGCCGCGCCGGACGTCCTCTGCGGCGGGCAGCGGATGCGGATGGATCAGGTCGAGCCGAAAGCGGCCCAGGAAGAGTTCCTTGGCGAAACTGGGTTTGCGCCAGTCCTGCTCGCGCGCTTCCTCGGCCACCTGTCGCGCTTCGCGTTCGGTGACCTTGGGCGTATGCGGTTGTGCGGACGGACGCTGTGCGGATGGTGCGGACATGAGGAGCTCACCTCGCCGCTTCGTGGGGTGGGTGGATCCGGCAGATTCGCGGGCGGACGGAGGCCGTCCGCCTGTGCTTGCCCACCGGTTCTACTCGTCCGTATGTACCCGATTCCCGCACCTGTCACCAGCCTTCGGGCGCCGATCGGGTCGGGCACCACTCCACTGCCCGCCAGGGGGTGCGGTATTCCCTCAGGCGTATCCCCCGCACGCGAGAACGGCCCGAACCCCCGCACAGCGGGTTCGGGCCGTTCCCCTGACGCCCGCCGCCCGCCGTCTCGCTGTCCGGGCGGAGTGCGGGTGGCGTACGGGCGCCGGGGCTTACAGGGCGAGGCCGGTGAGGACCAGGACGCGCTCGTAGGTGTAGTCGTCCATCGCGTAACGGACGCCCTCGCGGCCCACGCCGGACTGCTTGGCTCCGCCGTACGGCATCTGGTCCGCGCGGTACGAGGGGACGTCGCCGATGATCACGCCGCCGACCTCCAGCGCACGATGGGCGCGGAAGGCGGTCTGCAGGTCGTGGGTGAACACGCCGGCCTGGAGGCCGTACTGGGAGGCGTTGACGGAGGCGAACGCCTCGGCCTCACCGTCCACCTTCTGCACCGAGAGGACCGGCCCGAAGACCTCCTCGTGGGCGAGGGTGACGCCGTCGGGGAGATCGGCGAGGACGGTCGGGGCGTACGTCGCCCCGTCGCGCTTGCCGCCGGCGAGCAGCCGCGCGCCGGCCCGCACGGCCTCGTCGACCCAGGACTCGACGCGCTTGGCGGCGTTCTCGTCGACGAGCGGGCCGACGTCGGTGGTGGCGTCGGACGGGTCACCGGTGACCTGGGCCTCGACGGCGGCGACGATCTTGGGCAGGAGCCGGTCGTGGACGGCGGCGTCGGCGATGACCCGCTGCACCGAGATGCAGGACTGGCCGCCCTGGTAGTTGGAGAAGGTCGCGATACGGGTCGCGGCCCAGTCCAGGTCCGCCTCGGAGGCGTAGTCGCCGAGGACGACCGCGGCGCCGTTGCCACCGAGCTCCAGGGTGCAGTGCTTGCGCGGCACCGAGTCCATGATCGAGTAGCCGACCGGCGCGGACCCGGTGAACGAGATCACGGGCAGGCGCTCGTCCTGGACGAGGGCGGGCATGCGGTCGTTGGGGACCGTCAGCACGGACCAGGAACCGGCGGGCAGGTCCGTCTCGGCCAGCAGCTCGCCGAGGATCAGCGAGGAGATCGGGGTGGCCGGGGCGGGCTTCAGGATGATCGGCGCGCCGACGGCGATGGCCGGGGCGACCTTGTGGGCGCTCAGGTTCAGCGGGAAGTTGAAGGGGGCGATGCCGAGGACCGTGCCGCGCGGGAAGCGGCGGGTCAGGCCGAGGCGGCCGGTCCCGCCGGCGTCGGTGTCCAGGCGCTGGGCGTCACCGCTGTTGAAGCGGCGGGCCTCCTCGGAGGCGAAGCGGAACACGGAGACGGCCCGGCCGACCTCGCCGCGCGCCCACTTGACCGGCTTGCCGTTCTCGGCGGAGATCACCTGGGCGATCTCCTCGGTGCGCTCGGCCAGGCGCCGGGCCACGTGGTCGAGCGCGGCGGCGCGGACGTGGGCCGGGGTCGCGGCGAACTCGTCGCGCACGGCGTGCGCTGCGGCGACGGCCTCCTCCACCTGGGCTTCGGTGGGCACGCTGACGGTGCCGACGAGACGCCCGTCCCAGGAGTTGGTGACGTCGAAGCTTTCCTCGCCGGTGGCCTCGCGGCCGGCCAGCCAGAAGGCGTGGGTGGAGGTCATGGAGGTTCCGGCCCTTCGAGGTCGTGGGGTGATTCAGTCCCCCACCGTAGGGCCGCACCGCGCACCTGGCGTTTGTCCGGCGTGGAGTACGGCCGGGTCCGGGTGCGCCGGATTGGCGCACGCCGACAGCCCTTACGTCTACGGCGCCGTCGGGGGGCTGGCGATCTTGAGGGCGAGCCACATCTCCATGCGCACGTCCGCGTCGTCCAGTGAGCGGCCGAGGATCTCCTCCACGCGGCGCATCCGGTAACGCAGGGTGTGGCGGTGCACGCCCAGGTCGGCCGCGGCCGCGTCCCACTGGCCGTGGTGGGAGAGCCAGGCGCGCAGGGAGGCCACGAGGTCGCCGCGACCCTTGGCGTCGTGCTCGTACAGGGCGCGGAGCATGCTGTCGGCGAAGGCCCTGACCGCGTCGTCCGCGAGCAGCGGCAGCACGGAACCGGCCGCCAGTTCCTCGTGCTCGACCAGGACCCTGCCGCGGCGGCGGGCGACCGAGAGGGCCTGTTCGGCCTGTTTGTACGCGGCTGAGACGGCGATCGGCCCCGCGGGGGCGGAGAGGCCGAGGACCACCTCCGCGTCCTGTCCGGACGGTTCGCCCGGGGGCGCGGCCTCCTGGGCCTCGGCGTGGGCGGCGACCGCTGCGACGGCGGCGCCGCGGTCGGCGGCCAGCACGACGAGGCGCTCGGCCTCGGGCACCATCAGCAGCGTCTCCCCCGACCTGGCGGCGGCGGTCTCCATGGCCTCGGTCAGCTGCGCCGTGGCCGACGGGTCGGTGGCCTCGGCGATGAGCAGCCGGAAGGGCGCGTCGAGCAGTCCGCCGTACAGGTCCCCGGCGACGGCGCGCGCGTGGTCGGGCTGGCCGGCCAGGAGCATGCGGAGCACCGCCGCGCCGAGCCGCTGTTCGGCGCCCTGGAGTGCCCGGGAGCGGGCGGTGGTGAGGGTGAGCAGGGCCACCGCCGAGTGCACCGCGTAGCGCTCCGCGGTGCCGAGCGCCGCCCCGGTGCCCACGGCCAGCGCGCCGCGGACCCGGCGGCCGGTGCCCAGGGACTGCAGCTCGACGCGGTCGTCGGTGTCGCCGACGACCACGCTGGCCGGCGCCGGTCGCTCGCGCAGGCGTTCCACGTCCGGGGTGAGCCGGGCGGCGCGGCGGGCCGCCCAGTCGGGCGCGGCGGCCACGACGGTGCCGGAGGCGTCGTACAGCGCCGCCCAGCCGTCGACGTGTACGGCGAGACGGGTGAGGAGTTCGGCGGGGCCGTCCCCGGCGAGGGCCGCCCTGGTGAGTTCCCGCTGGGCCTCGAAGCCCGCCGTGACAGCCCGGTACTGGTCGGCGGCGATCTCCGAGGAGACGGCTTTGGCGATGGCGAGGAACGGGGTGCGGCGCGGCACTTCGAGCAGCGGCAGCCCCGCTTCCTCGGCGGCGTCGACCAGGGGCTGCGGCACCTCGTCGTAGGTGACGCCGACGGCGAAGCCCAGCCCCACCACCCCGGCCCCGGCCAGCCGTCGCACGTACCGTCGCATGACCTCCGGGTCCTCGGCGTCGAGGTTGGTCGCGGTGACCAGGAGCAGCTCACCGCCCTCCATGTAGGGGACGGGGTCGGCCAGCTCGCTGGCGTGCGCCCAGCGCACGGGCGCGTCGAGCCGGTCCGCCCCCGCACGCACCGTGAGTTTGAGCGCCGAGTGCTGGACGAGCGAGGCGAGAGTGGGGGGCATGGGGATCGGCGACCTTTGGGATCGGGGCGATTACGCCGTCCCGTACGAACGGCTCCGGGCGATTCTGCCAGGGTGGCAGAGTCCCCGTCACCGCCCCTCCCGCGGGACCGTCAGTCGCCCAGCCGCACCAGGAGCGGCGGCGCGTGCTCGCCGCCGACCGTGGTGAGGGAGAGGACCGCGTGGCCGGCCGGCAACTCGTACGCGAGGCCGGAGGCGGACCACCGTTCCCGCTCGACCTGGCGCACGGTCACCGCGTCCGTGGTGACGGCCTTGCCGGTGGCCAGCTTCCGCAGGGCGTGCAGGGCGCGGGTGAGCGGCTGGTCGGCGAAGACGCCGTGCTGGGCGACCTCGCGTACCTCGACCCACTCCTTGCCCCAGGCCTCGGCGAAGCGCTTGCCGTCCCAGGTGGTGACACCGGGGAAAGCCATGGTGCAGCCGACCGCGCCGAGCAGCGCCGTGTGCAGTTCCTCGGGCACGTCGTCCAGGGTACGCAGGGTGAGGACCGCCCCGGCGTTGACGGAGCGCAGCCGGCGGATGCCCCTGACGGTCTCGGCGGTGACGGCGTGGGTGGCGTCGTCCAGGACCAGGCAGACGAAGAGCGAACGGTCGGCCCGGGCGGCGGTGATCGCGTTGAACTGGGCGAGGATCAGACGGGCCAGCACCCGGGACGCCTCGGCGTGGGCGCGTTCCGGCAGGTCGACGCGCACCCGCAGCGGATGCTGCTCCAGGGAGCGCAGCGAGAACGGGCGGGCGTCCGGTCCGGTGGCGAAGAACCCGGCGAACACCGGCCGGTCGAGCACGGCGATCCGGTCGGCGAGGGCGGCGGCGGGGTCACCGGCGCCCCCCGCCTGACGCTGCCGGGCGTCCAGCTCGCGCAGCATCGCGTGGTGGCCGGCCGAGTCCAGGGCCTCGCGCAGCCCGCCCAGCGCGGTGGCGGAGCCTTCGAGGAGTTCACGGAGTTCGGGTACGCCGGGGAAGGTGCCGTGGACGGCACGGTAGGGGCCGAGCAGCTGGCTGAGCGCGGTCGCCGCGCGCCGCGTGTCCAGGGCGGGGAGGTCTCCGGCCAGACCCTCGGCGAGGGCGGCCGCCGCTTCGTCGGGGTCGGTCGTTCCGCCGTACAGGTCGAAGTCGTGCACGGACGCGGGGTCACCGATCCTGACGACGACGTCGTAGGCACCGTCCGGGCCGAGCCGGTCGCCGGCCCCGCCGACGGCGAGCACCGCCGCCTGGCCGGTGAGCGCCCGCAGGGCGAGGGATTCGACGACGGGCCGCACCACCCGTTCCGTCTTGCCCGAGCCGGGCGGCCCGACGACCAGGAGCGAGGTACCCAGCGACGCGGGTTCGAGCGCCATGCCCGAGCCGCGGCGCGCGTAGGGATTGCGTGGGTCGTCGGCGCAGTCGCCGATGCGGACCTGGCCGGTGAGCGGGTCGTGGACGGCGGTGCGCCGGGGCAGGTCCCGGCGGCCCGAGGGGTGGAGATAGGCGTCGGCGCCCATGCGCAGCACGGTGTCGGTGAAGGAGGCGCGCCGGTCGGGGTGGGTGCGGGCGGCGCCCCAGGCGTGGCGCAGCCGTACGCAGTCGATGTCGTTGAGCCGGTCGGCGCGCAGGGCCCCGGTGAGCGCCTCAGCGGCGTCCGTGCTTCCGGCGGCCCGCATTTCGGGCCAGTGGGCGAGGTCCGGGCCGGTCTGCGCGGGAGCGGTCCCGCGCTGCTGCGGGGCGGGGCTGTCGCGCCCGAGCAGAAGGCGCAGTTCCCTCGCCCACGCGCCGGCCCGGGCGAAGGGCCACACGATCGCGACCGCCGCCAGGGCGTAGAGCACCCAGGAGAGCAGCGCGGCCGCGTACTGGTTGCCGCCGGCTTCCTGCACGCTCAGGGGGATGAGGGGGTACAGCAGGGCCATCAGCGGTACGTGCTGGGTGAAGTACAGCCACAGGGCGAGCGCGGCGCCCGCCGCCGCGGCCACCGCCCTGGCCCGGTCCCGCCGCTCACCCGCGTAGTAGCGGAACACGCCCGCCCAGTCGCCGATCCGGGCGGCCCAGAAGCCCAGGCCGACGACCAGGGCCTGGTAGTAGAGCGTGTTGGAGGTGCGCACCACCAGCGGCGCGTCCGCCCGGAGGCTGTGGTAGGGCCACCACTCGGGACCGGTGATGATCTCGATCGGCCAGAACACGTAGGGCACCCTGCGCTCCGTGAGCAGCAGCCACAACAGGAGCCACAGGGCCAGCGTGGCCAGCGGGCCCACCAGCGAGGGGCGCGGCGGCCGTTCGGCGGGCCGCGGCACGTGGGCGTACCGCCAGACACCCGGCTCGGCCTCGGGGCGGGGGGCGTTCAGCCACTCGGCCGTGTCCGCCCGGGCACCGGCGTGCCGGGGCTGCCCGGGGGACGCCGCGGGCCGCTTCGGTACGGCGGGCGGCGGGATCGTCGGAGGGAACGGGGGCGGGGCGACGGGGGGCGGGCCGGGCGGCAGGGCGGGCGGTGGGCCCGCCGGATGCGGCAGGGAGCTCCCGGGCCGTCCGTCGGGCGGCTGCGCACCCCGCGTGCCCCGGGCGCCGTGCGTGCCTTCGTTGTCCATGAACCGTTGCCCCCTGACCAGCCAGGTCCGACCGCTGCCCCGGCCAATCTAGTGCGCGAGCACGGTGAGTTCAGCCAGGCGCCGGATAGTGACGGCCAGGGGCCACGTCGTCCCCGTACGTGCCCCGGTCCGTGGGAGGGGCCCCCGGCGGCTCCCCGCCCCACGTCCCGTACCGCCTTCTGTCCGCCTTCTGCCCGTCTTCTGTCCGTCGCGGACAAGGACACGCGCGCCACCACTCCCGAACGGAGCATGCCGCACCCCCTCCCCCGCCCCTAGCCTGCAGAAAGAGAAGCGTCCGAAACACCCCCAGGAGCCCCGCATGACCGCAATTCCGCAGGAGCGCCGCGTCGTCACCGCCATTCCCGGCCCGAAGTCCGTGGAGCTGCAGGCCCGCCGGCTCGCCGCGGTCGCCGCGGGTGTCGGCTCCACCCTGCCGGTGTTCACCGCCCGCGCGGGCGGCGGGATCATCGAGGACGTGGACGGGAACCGTCTGATCGACTTCGGTTCCGGCATCGCCGTGACGTCCGTCGGCGCCTCCGCCGAAGCCGTCGTGCGCCGCGCCACCGCCCAGCTCGCCGACTTCACCCACACCTGTTTCATGGTGACGCCGTACGAGGGGTACGTCGAGGTCTGCGAGCAGCTCGCCGAGCTCACCCCGGGCGACCACGCGAAGAAGTCCGCGCTGTTCAACTCGGGCGCCGAGGCCGTCGAGAACGCGGTGAAGATCGCCCGCGCCTACACCAAGCGCACCGCGGTCGTCGTCTTCGACCACGGCTATCACGGCCGGACCAACCTCACGATGGCGCTGACGGCGAAGAACATGCCGTACAAGCAGGGCTTCGGCCCGTTCGCCCCGGAGGTCTACCGCGTCCCGGTGGCGTACGGCTACCGCTGGCCGACCGGTGCCGAGAACGCCGGGGCGGAGGCGTCCGCGCAGGCCATCGACGAGATCACCAAGCAGATCGGCGCGGAGAACGTCGCCGCGATCATCATCGAGCCGGTCCTCGGCGAGGGCGGCTTCATCGAGCCGGCGAAGGGTTTCCTGCCGGCGATCGCGCAGTTCGCCGCGGACAACGGCATCGTCTTCGTCGCCGACGAGATCCAGTCCGGCTTCTGCCGCACCGGCCAGTGGTTCGCGTGCGAGGACGAGGGCATCGTCCCGGACCTGATCACGACCGCCAAGGGCATCGCGGGCGGCCTTCCGCTCTCCGCCGTGACCGGCCGCGCCGAGATCATGGACGCCGCGCACGCCGGCGGCCTCGGCGGCACCTACGGCGGGAACCCGGTCGCCTGCGCGGGTGCGCTCGGCGCCATCGAGACGATGCGCGAGCTGGACCTGAACGGGAAGGCGAAGCGCATCGAGGAGGTCATGAAGGGCCGGCTCGCCGAGATGCGGGCGAAGCTGCCCAACGGCGGCCTGATCGGTGACATCCGCGGCCGCGGCGCGATGATCGCGATCGAGCTGGTGAAGGCGGGCACGAAGGACCCGAACCCGGAGGCCGCCGCTCAGCTCGCGAAGGCCTGCCACGCCGAGGGCGTCCTCGTCCTCACCTGTGGCACGTACGGCAACGTCCTGCGCTTCCTGCCGCCGCTGGTGATCGGCGAGGACCTGCTGAACGAGGGGCTCGACGTCCTCGAGCAGGCGTTCGCCGGCGTCTGATCCGCCGGGCACCGGGGGGCGGGGCACGACCATTCCTCCGGGGATGCCCGATGCCCGCGTGAGGGCCTGTGAAGAAGGTGTGCGGGGGCGATGGCGGGATAACGTTCCCGCTGTCGGTCCCCCCATCGCCTGACGTACGGTTTGCGCAGATGAGAGAAACACCCCGCCCGCAGGGGACTGCGGGCGACGCCGGGCCGGAGCTTCCCCAGCGCCGTCCTGGTTGTGCCTTCGCGCACACCACTGGGGCCTCCGGCTCCGGAACTCCTCACCGATCGGATGGCCGCCCGCCCCACACCCCCCGGGGCGCGCGGCACACCGGTCCCACCGTCCGGCCCGGAACAACCCCCCCTGTTCCGGGCCGGACGGCCCTTTTCCTCTCCGTGGTGTCGGCTCTGACGGCCCTGTTCGCGCTCACCACCTGGCAGATCGCGGCCGAGGGTCCGCTGCGCCGCCTGGACGAGCGCACCGGCCGGGCCCTCGTCGGACACGGCCCGGAGCGGCTCACCGAACTCCTCGCCGATCTCGGCAACACGCAGGTCGCCCTCCCGGTCCTCGGCTGCGCGATCGTCTGGTCCCTGCTGCGCGGTGAGCGACGGGCTCCCCTCGCCGCCGTCCTGGCCATGGCGGCGGTGCCGCTGCTCGTCGTCCCGCTCAAGGACTGGATCGCCCGCCCGGGGCCGCTGACCGACGCCACCGGCTACTACCCGTCGGGCCATGCCGCGACGGCCGCCCTGGCGTACGGCGCGGCCGCCCTCCTGCTCTCCCCGTACGTACGGCGCGCATGGATGATGCCCGTCGCCGCCGTCCTGATGACGGTGGCGACGGGCATCGGTCTGGTGCTCCGCGGCTACCACTGGCCCCTCGACGTGGCGGGCAGCTGGTGGCTGTGCGGAGTGCTGCTGGTGGCGCTGCGGGTGCCCGGCCGCCGAAGTGGGCGGCGGACGGCTACGGGCTCTCAGCCACCGAAGTAGGCGTCGAAGTTCTTCGAGAACTCCCAGTTGTTGAAGCGGTCCCAGTTGACGGACCACGTCATCAGCCCGCGCAGCCCCGACCAGGTGCCGTGCGTGGCGTACGAGCCGCAGTCGCTCTTCTTCGTCAGGCAGTTCAGCGCCTTGGTGACCTCGGCGGGCGAGGTGTGTCCGTTGCCGGCCTGGGTGGAGGCCGGAAGGCCGATCGCGACCTGCTCGGGGCGGAGACCGGGGAAGATCTTGGTCTGGTCGCCCGCCACCGGGAAGCCGGTGAGCAGCATGTCGGTCATCGCGATGTGGAAGTCGGCGCCGCCCATGGAGTGGTACTGGTTGTCCAGTCCCATGATGGAGCCCGAGTTGTAGTCCTGGACGTGCAGCAGCGTGAGGTCGTCGCGCAGTGCGTGGATCACCGGCAGATAGGCACCGGCGCGCGGGTCCTGGCCGCCCCACGGCCCGGAGCCGTAGTACTGGTAGCCGAGCTGCACGAAGAAGGTCTCGGGGGCCATGGTGAGGACGAACTTCTCGCCGTACTTGGCCTTGAGGGACTTCACCGCGGAGATCAGGTTGACGACGACGGGTGTGGTGGGGCTGCGGAAGTCGGTGTCGCCGGTGTTCAGCGAGAGGGAGTGGCCCTCGAAGTCGATGTCCAGGCCGTCAAGACCGTACTCGTCGATGATCTTGCTGACCGAGGAGACGAAGGTGTCACGGGCTGCCGTGGTGGCGAGCTGCACCTGGCCGTTCTGGCCGCCGATGGAGATCAGCACCTTCTTGCCCGCGGCCTGCTTGGCCTTGATGGCCGCCTTGAACTCGGCCACGGACTCGACGTTCGGGCATTCGGCGACCGGGCAGAGCGAGAAGCGGATGTCACCGGAGGTGACGGAGGTCGGCTCGCCGAAGGCCAGGTCGATGACGTCCCAGGAGTCCGGCACGTCCGACATCCGGGTGTAGCCGGAGCCGTTGGCGAAGCTGGAGTGCAGGTAGCCGACGAGCGCGTGGGCCGGCAGGTCCCCGCCGCCGCCCGAGCCGCCACCCGCCGTGGTGGTGGCCGGGACCGCGGCGGACTTCGCGGACTCACCGGCCTCGTTGGTGGCGGTGACCTGGAAGCTGTACGCGGTCGAGGCGGTCAGGCCCGTCACGGTCGCCGAGGTACCGGTGACGGAGAGGACCTTCGTACCGCCCCGGTAGACGTTGTAGCCGGTGGCGCCCGTGGCGGCGGTCCAGGACAGCGGGACCGAGGACGAGGTGGGCGTGCCGGCCCTGAGGCCCGCGGGGGCCGCCGGGAGGACGACCGGGTCGCCGCCGGGGCCGACGAGGGTGAGGTCGTCGGCGTAGTACGCGGGGGTTCCGTACCAGCCGTGGGTGTAGACCTTGACCGAGGTGGTCGACGCGCCCGTTTTGAAGGTGGTGGTGAGCTTCTGCCAGGCCCCGGCGGACTGCGTCCAGGTGGACACGTCCGTCGTGCCGGTGTCCTCCGCGCCGAGGTAGACGTAACTGCCCTGCACCCAGGCGCTCAGCGTGTACGTGGAGCCGGGCTTGACCGTCACGGTCTGGGAGCACTTGGCGTTGTCGCTGCCGGCCGGGGTCGCCTTCAGCGCCGAGGTGCCGCCGTGCACGGGCGTGCTGACGGCGACGCCGCTGCCGGCCGTACAGTTCCAGCCGGTCAGGCCGGCCTCGAAGGTGCCGTTGCGTGCCAGATCGGCGTCGGCCGCGGCGGCACTCGGCGCCGTGGCGGCCAGGCCGCCGGCGGCGAGCAGGGCGGCCGAGAAGGCGGCCAGAAGTCCGGTCATGCGGGCGGGGGGTCCCGTGCGTTCCACAACGGCCTCCGTGCAGGGGGGAATTGATGGTGGCGCACAACATGGTCCAGACCAATCAGGTTGTCAAGACCTCTGGCGCCCACCTCCCTGTTCCCGGCCTGCCGCCGCGGCCTCGTGCATCGCCAGTTCCAGCAGCGTGGCGTCGGTGAGCGTGCCGGAACCGTCCGGCGGAATCAGCCAGCGCACCCTGCCGACAACGGCCCGCCCCGGGTGCGGGACGACGATCCAGGTGCCCCGGCCCGCGCCCCGGACCCCCGTGCCCACCCAGCGGGCGACCGTGCCCGGCGGCACGAAGAAGCCCATGCGGGCGTCGCCGAAATCGGTCAGGACCGGTCCCGGCCGGTCGATGAGCCGGGTGAGCACGTCGAGCGTCGGATAGCCCAGCTCCCCCGGGAGGATCAGCACGTCCCATCGCCTGCCGGCCGGCAGGAGCGCGATCCCCCGCGGATCGCGCTCCCACCCCCGCCGGCAGGCGCCGGGATCCGGCGCCACCGCCGCGAGCCACTCGACTGCTGCCTCGACCTCCGAGCCGGTCATGGACGGCCTCCCTACCGTGGTGCACCAGCGGGAGTCGCCGGTGCGTTCACAGGAGAGAGAGCGGTGGGGCCGATCCATTACGCGGGTCTGCTACCCATCGGTAGTGAGCTGGGTCACGCCGCTCAGCTGTCGAACCCGAGGCCCACGCGGTCCATCGTCCGCAGCCACAGGTTGCGGTGGCCGCCGTTGTCGTCCGCCCTGGCCAGCGACCGCTTCGTCAGCTCGATGCCGGCCCATGCGAGGGGCTCCGGCGGGAACGGCATCGGCTTGGTCCGCACCATCTCCAGGGCGGTCCGCTCCGTCGCCGCGCCCCCGAGGAGGTCGAGCATGACATCGGCACCGAACCGGGTGGCCCCGACGCCGAGCCCGGTGAAACCGGCGGCGTAGGCGACCCGGCCCTGATGGGCCGTACCGAAGAACGCGGAAAAGCGGGAACAGGTGTCGATGGCGCCGCCCCAGGCATGACTGAAACGCACGCCCGCCAATTGCGGGAAGCACGCGAAGAACTGCCCGGCGAGCTTCAGGAACGTCTCGGGCCGCTGGTCGAGTTCGGCGCTGAGCCGCCCTCCGTAGGGATAGATCGCGTCGTATCCGCCCCACAGAATCCGGTTGTCCGCGGAAAGCCGGAAGTAGTGGAACTGATTGGCGCTGTCCCCGAGGCCCTGCCGGTTCTTCCAGCCGATGGCGGCGAGCTGGTCCTCGGTCAGCGGCTCGGTCATCAGCGCGTAGTCGTAGACCGGGACGGTGTACGGGCGGACCCGCTTCACGAGCGAGGGGAAGATGTTCGTACCGAGGGCGACGCGGCGGGCGAGGATCCTTCCGTACGGGGTGCGGACCGCCATTCCGGTTCCGGTTCTGGCCAGTTCCAGCCCGCGGGTGTGTTCGTACATCCGCACGCCGAGGTCCAGACATGCCTGCTTCAGGCCCCAGACCAGCTTGGCCGGATGCAGCATCGCGACGCCTCGCCGGTCCCACAGCCCGCCGAGGAATGTCGGTGAGTCGACTTCTGCGCGCAGGGCGTCGCGGTCGAGGAACTCCACCCCGCCGAAGCCGTGCTGTTCGGCCTCCTGCTGCCACTCCCGCAGCTCTTCGAGCTGGTGGGGCTGGGTGGCGACATCGATCTCGCCGGTGCGCTCGAACTCGCAGTCGATGGAGTAGCGGGCCACGGCCTCCTCGATGGCGTCGAGGTTGCGCGCGCCCAGCTCCTCCAGCGTCCCGATCTCGTCGGGCCAGCGCTCCAGCCCGTTGGGCAGTCCGTGAGTGAGGGAGGCCGCACAGAACCCGCCGTTGCGGCCCGAGGCGGCCCAGCCCGTCTCGCGCCCCTCGATCAGTACGACATCACGTTCCGGTTCGCGCTCCTTGGCGAGCAGCGCGGTCCACAGTCCGCTGTAGCCGCCGCCGATGACGAGCAGATCGCAGTGCTCGTCGCCGGTGAGCGCGGGAAGTGCCTCGGGCCTGCCGGGGTCGTCCAGCCAGAACGACACCGGCTTCGCGTCGGCGAGTGAGCGTGCGGCAGTACGCATGGCGGCTGGGGCCATGGTTTCCAACTCCTTCGGGACTTTCAGGGTCGTGCGTTCTTCCGCCGGTTCGCGATCAGCTGGCCGGCGAGGACCACCAGTACCGCGATGACGAACATCGCCGTACCGATGACGTTGATCTGTACGGGCGTGCCGCGCTGCGCCGAGCCCCAGACGAACATGGGGAAGGTGACCGTGGAGCCCGCGTTGAAATTGGTGATGATGAAATCGTCGAAGGAGAGCGCGAAGGCGAGCAGTGCTCCCGCGGCGATTCCGGGGGCGGCGATCGGCAGCGTCACCCGTACGAAGGTCTGGACGGGCCCCGCGTAGAGATCGCGGGCCGCCTCCTCCAGCTTCGGGTCCATCGACATGACGCGCGCCTTGACGGCCGTCACGACGAAGCTGAGGCAGAACATGATGTGCGCGATGAGGATCGTCCAGAAGCCGAGCCGCGCGCCCATGTTGAGGAACAGCGTGAGCAGCGAGGCGGCCATGACGACCTCGGGCATCGCCATCGGCAGGAAGATCAGCGAGTTGATCGCGCCGCGCGCCCTGAAGCGGTAGCGGACCAGGGCGAACGCGATCATCGTGCCGAGCACGGTCGCGCCGACCGTGGCCCAGAGCGCGATCTGGAGCGAGAGCGAGAGCGAGCCGCACATGTCGGCGACGCCGCACGGGTCCTTCCAGGCGTCTGTCGAGAAGCGCTGCCAGGAGTAGTTGAAGCGCCCGTTGGGCTTGTTGAAGGAGAACACCATCACGACGATGTTCGGCAGGATCATGTAGGCGAGGGTCAGCAGACCCGCGATGACGATCAGATGGCGTCGCAGCCTGCGCAGTATGGGCATCAGACCAGGTCCTCCGTCCCGGAGCGGCGGATGTAGAACGTGACCGCGATCAGGACGACCGCCATGAGGATGAAGGAGAGCGCGGCCGCCGTCGGATAGTCGAGGACGCGCAGGAACTGGCTCTGGATGACGCTGCCGACCATCTTGGTGTCGGTGGAGCCCAGCAGTTCCGCGTTGACGTAGTCACCGCTGGCCGGGATGAAGGTCAGCAGCGTCCCGGAGACGACACCCGGCATGGAGAGCGGGAACGTCACCTTGCGGAAGGTGGTGGCGGGGGTGGCGTACAGGTCCCCCGCGGCCTCGTGCAGCCGGCCGTCGATCCGCTCCAGCGAGGTGTACAGCGGAAGGATCATGAACGGCAGGAAGTTGTACGTGAGTCCGCAGACGACGGCCATCGGGGTGGCCAGCACACGGTTGTCCTCGGTCCAGCCGAGCCAGCTGGTGACGTCCAGGACGTGCAGCGTGTTCAGAACGTCGACGACCGCGCCGCCGTCCGCGAGGATCGTCTTCCAGGCGAGCGTACGGATCAGGAAGCTGGTGAAGAACGGGGCGATGACCAGGACCAGCACCAGGTTGCGCCAGCGGCCCGCCTTGAAGGCGATGAGGTAGGCGAGCGGGTAGCCGAGGAGCAGGCACAGGACCGTCGCGGTGCCCGCGTACAGCAGGGACCGGATGAACTGCGGGTAGTAGTCGGTCAGCGCGTCCCAGTACGTCCGGAAGTGCCAGGTGACCTCGAATCCCTTCTCCAGGGATCCCGTCTGTACGGAGGTCGAGGCCTGGTACACCAGCGGCAGTGCGAAGAAGACGACGAGCCACAGGATGCCGGGAAGCAGCAGCCAGTACGGGACGAGGCGCCTGCGGGTGGAGGGCTTGCGCACTTCCGGCTCGGTGGCGGGGGCCGGTGGCGCCTCCTTGGTGAGGCTCACGCCGCGTCCTCCACCGTCTCCACACCGGCGTCGATGTCCTGAGCGGCGTCGAGGCCGAAGGTGTGCGCCGGATTCCAGTGCAGGACGACCTCGGCACCGGTAGTGAGCCGGGTGTCTCTCTCGATGTTCTGCTCGTAGACCTGGAGGGACTTGCCGGCCGGACTCTCCACCACGTACTGCGTGGACACCCCGATGAAGCTGGAGCCGACGATCCGGCCGGTGACCCGGTTACGGCCCTCCGCTATCGCGTCGGAGTCGTCGCGGTGCGCCAGGGATATCTTCTCCGGGCGGATGCCCAGCAGCAGCCTGCCGCCGTTCGCGGTCGGTGACGGACACCGGTCGGCGGGCAGTCGCAGCTTCCCGCCACCGGCCGCTACGACGATGTCCGTGCCGGCGGAGACGACTTCGCCCTCGATGAGGTTCGAGGTGCCGAGGAAGTTGGCGACGAACGTCGTCCGCGGGTTCTCGTAGAGATCGGCGGGGTCGCCGAGCTGCTCGACCCGGCCCGCGTTCATCACCGCGACGGTGTCGGCCATGGTCATGGCCTCCTCCTGGTCGTGGGTGACGTGGATGAACGTGATGCCGACCTCGGTCTGGATGCGCTTGAGTTCGAGCTGCATCTGGCGGCGCAGCTTGAGGTCGAGAGCGCCGAGCGGTTCGTCGAGCAGCAGCACCTGCGGGTGGTTGATCAGGGCGCGGGCGACAGCGACGCGCTGTTGCTGGCCCCCGGAGAGCTGATGGGGCTTGCGCTTCGCGAAGTCGCCGAGCTGGACGAGCTCCAGCATGTCGTCGACCTGCTTCTTGACCGACTTGATGCCGCGCCGCCGCAGTCCGAAGGCGACGTTCTCCGTGATGTCGAGGTGCGGGAACAGCGCGTAGCTCTGGAAGACCGTGTTGACGGGCCGCTTGTAGGGAGGGAGTCCGGTGATGTCCCGGCCGCCGAGCGAGATGGTGCCGGTGGTGGCCTCCTCCAGGCCCGCGATCATCCGCAGGGTGGTGGTCTTTCCGCAGCCGGACGCGCCGAGCAGCGCGAAGAAGGAACCCTGCGGGACGGTCAGGTCGAGCGGCCGGACGGCGGCGAAGGAGCCGTACGTCTTGCTGATCCCGGTGAGGCGGACGTCGCCGCCTGTCTGCTGCTGTGTCATGGATCGCAGTCCCAGTGGTGTCAGAGGGAGATCAGGGGAGTCATCGAGGGAGGAGAAGTGCTGCGTCAGGCGCCGATGAGCTTGGCGAACTTCTCCTCGTACGCCGTCTCTTCCCCGGCGGTCAGGGAGCGGAAGGCGTGCGACTTCGCGGCCATCGCCTTGTCCGGAAGGATCAGCGTGTTGTCGGCCATCGCCTCGTCGATCCCGGCGAGTTCGTCACGGACCCCGTCGACCGGGCAGACGTAGTTGATGTACGCGGCGAGCTGGGCGGCGACCGGGGGCTCGTAGTAGTAGTCCATGAGCTTCTCTGCGTTGGTCTTGTGCCGTGCCCCGGCCGGGATGAGCATGTTGTCGCTGGAGGTGATGTATCCGGCGGCCGGGATGGCGAACTTGATGTCCGGGTTGCCGGCCTGGAGCTGGATGATGTCTCCGGCCCAGGCGACGCAGGCGGCGATGTCGCCCTTGTCGAGGTCCGCCGTGTAGTCGTTGCCGGTGAAGCGGCGTATCTGGTTCTTGTCGACGCCCTTCTGCATCCGGCCTATCGCGGCGTCGTAGTCGGCGTCGGTGAACTTCCCGGGGTCCTTGCCCATGTCGAGCAGGGTCATGCCGACGGAGTCGCGCATCTCGGAGAGGAAGCCGACCCGGCCCTTGAGCTTGGGGTCGTCGAGCAGCTGCGTCACGGAGTCGACCTTGCGGCCGCCGGTCGCCTTCGCGTTGTACGCGATGACGGTCGGGATGCCGGTCCAGGGGTAGGAGTAGGCGCGGCCCGGGTCCCAGTCCGGGGTGCGGAACTGGGGCGAGAGGTTGGCGAAGGCGTGCGGCAGGTTCGCCGGGTCGAGCTTCTGGGCCCAGCCGAGCCGGATGATGCGGGCGGCCAGCCAGTCGGTGACGATGATCAGGTCGCGGCCGGTGTCCTGGCCGGCCGCGAGCTGCGGCTTGATCTTCCCGAAGAACTCGACGTTGTCGTTGATGTCCTCGGTGTACTTGACCTTGATCCCGGTGCGCTCGGTGAACGCTTCCAGGGTGGGCCGGTGCTTCTCGTCCTCGCTGACGTCCATGTACTCGGTCCAGTTGGAGAAGTTGACCTGCTTCTCCTTGGCCGAGTGGTCGTCCGAGGCCGTCGCCGCGTCGCCCTCGCGTTTGGCGGCGGGGATGCCGCACGCGCTCAGCGTCCCCAGACCGCCGATCGCGAGCGCGCCCATGCCTGAGGCGCGCAGCAGCGATCGGCGGGTGAGGGCTCCCCTGCCGTTGGCCAGACTCCGGCGCATCGCGGCCAGCTGGGCCGCCGAGAGACGCTCGGGCTCGTAACTCTCCATACGCGTTGCCCTTTCGGGTGGGTGTGCGGCCGGACCGGCCGGCCGGGTTATCGGTCCCCGAAGATCGTGCGGTGCCAGTCCTTCCGGGCGACCGCGGTGTTGTCGTACATCACGTGCTTGACCTGCGTGTACTCCTCGAAGGAGTACGACGACATGTCCTTGCCGAAGCCGCTGGCCTTGTATCCGCCGTGGGGCATCTCGCTGATGATCGGAATGTGGTCGTTGATCCACACACAGCCCGCCTTGATCTCGCGGGTGGCGCGGTTCGCGCGGTACAGATCGCGGCTCCAGGCGGAGGCGGCGAGTCCGTAAGGGGTGTCGTTGGCCAGCGCGATGCCCTCGTCGTCGGTGTCGAAGGGGAGCACGACCAGGACCGGTCCGAAGATCTCGGACTGGACGATCTCGCTGTCCTGCGCGGCACCCGCGACCAGGGTCGGCCGGTAGTAGGCGCCGGCCTCCAGTTCACCGCCGGGGGCCTCGCCGCCGGTGACGACGGTGGCGTAGGCGCGGGCGCGCTCGACGAAGCCGGCGACCCGGTCGCGCTGGGCGTGGCTGATCAGCGGGCCGAGGTCGGTCTTCGGGTCGAACGGGTCGCCGAGGCGGACGGTCTCCATCAGCGCGGCGACGCCCTGGACGAAGGCGTCGTAGAGCGGGCGCTGGACGTAGGCGCGGGTGGCCGCCGTGCAGTCCTGGCCGGTGTTGATGAGGGATCCGGCGACGGCTCCGTTGACCGCGGCCTCCAGGTCGGCGTCGTCGAAGACCACGAACGGGGCCTTGCCGCCGAGTTCGAGGTGGAGGCGCTTGACGGTGGAGGTGGCGATCTCCGCGACGCGCTTGCCGACCGCGGTGGAGCCGGTGAACGAGGTCATCACCACATCGGGGTGGCCGACGAGGTGTTCACCCGCGTCCCTGCCGGCGCCGGTGACGATGTTGATCACGCCGTCCGGGATGCCGGCCTCGGTGGCCGCCTGGGCGAACATCAGCGAGGTCAGCGGGGTGATCTCGGCGGGCTTGAGCACGATGGTGTTGCCGGCGGCGATGGCCGGGAGGACCTTCCAGGCGGCCATCTGGAGCGGGTAGTTCCAGGGGGCGATGGAGCCGATGACCCCGATCGCCTCACGCCGCACGTACGAGGTGTGGTCGCCGTCGTACTCGGCGGCGGACTTCCCCTCCAGGTGACGGGCGGCGCCGGCGAAGAAGGAGGTGTTGTCGACCGTGCCGGGGACGTCGAACCCGGTGGAGAGCTTGACCGGCTTCCCGCACTGGAGGGACTCCGCGTACGCGAAGTCGTCCGCCTGCCCGGCGAGGACGGCGGCGAAGCGGTGCATGGCCTCGGACCGCTCGGCCGGGGTGGCTCCGGACCAGCCGGGGAACGCCTCGCGCGCCGCGGCGACGGCCGCGTCCACGTCGGCGGTCCCTGCCAGTTCGTAGGTGTAGACGGTGTCACCGGTGGCCGGATTCACCACCTCCTGCCTGCGTCCCGAGGTGCCGGACCGCAGCCTTCCGCCGATGTACTGCGCGCCGTCCGCGAAACGGTCCTGCACCTGGAAGTCGTTGCCCATCACGTTCTCCTCCGCCACCGTCCCGCAGACCGGGGGCGGCGTAGCTTCTGCCCGAGTTGAGTGCCGATCCTGACAGAGGGGACCGAGCCCAACAAGTGATTCCGTTGTTGCCTTTTGGTTACGCGACGGAATCTGTCGACCATGTGTCGTGTCGAGAAGGGCTACCCCGTACGGAGTGTCAGTGGCGGATGCCAGACTCGCGTGTCATGGAACACATCGGGGATGTCCGGGACGTCGACGCTCTCGTGGCGCGGGCCGGCGCGGGCGACAGGGTGAAGTACCTGCTGTTCTGGGGGCACCGGCCGCGCCCGGACGGCCGGATCGGTGCGAGCTGCCTCAGTCAGTGGTGGCCGTCACCGTTCACGGTCGACGGGGTGACCTATGCGTCGGCCGAGCACTGGATGATGGCCGGCAAGGCGAGGCTGTTCGGTGACGCGGAGGCCGCGGAGCAGGCGGTGGCGGCGAAGAGCCCGGCCGAGGCGAAGAAGGTGGGCCGCCTGGTCCGCGATTTCGACGCGGCCGTCTGGGAGCGGGAGCGGTACGGGCTGGTGGTCGCGGGCAGCGTCCACAAGTTCGGCCAGGACCCGGAGCTGTGCGATTTCCTGCGGGGCACGGGCGACCGGGTGCTGGTGGAGGCGAGCCCCATGGACCGGATCTGGGGGATCGGACTCGCGGCGGACGATCCGCGGGCGCAGGATCCGGCGACGTGGCGGGGTCTGAATCTGCTGGGGTTCGCGCTGATGGAGGCGCGGGCCGCGCTGCGGGACGGCGAGGGCGGAGCTCGGGGACAGGGCGGGACGGACAGGATATGAAACGGCCCGTGGGGCGGTGGGAGGGTTCCCATCGCCCCACGGGCCGTTTCGCGCGCACGGCGCCGGTCGACGTCCGGGGCCGAACGGCTCCCGGCCTTCGAGTCCTACGGGTGCGTCACCTCGACGACCAGCGACGTCGACTCGTAGATCGAACCGCTGTCGGAGTCCGAGTCGAAGTCGTCGTTGGTGACGGCCCAGATGAAGAACCCCAGGAATGCCGCGCTGACGACGATGCCGATCGAGCCGAGGATGATCCCGGCCAGCGCCACCCCGCCGTTGTTGGCCTCACCCTTGGTGACCCGACCCCGGCCTATCAGACCGAAGATCAGCGCGAGCACCCCGAGGATGATGCCGAGGCCGTACATGCAGAAACCGGCCACCGAGATGATGCCGAGCACCAGGGAGGCGATGCCCATCCCGTTCGCGGGGCCGGGCCCGCCCCAGGCGTTCTGGCCGTACCCGGGGTATCCCGGGTAGCCGCCGTACTGCGGGCCCGGCTGGGCCGGGTAGCCGTACTGCGGCTGCGGGGGAGCCGGGTAGCCGTACTGCCCCACGGGCGGCGGCTCCGCGTGCCCGGGACCGTTCGGCCCGACCGGCGGTGGCGGCACCGCCCCCGGGTCCTGCCAGGGGCCGGGGCCCGTCGGCGGCTGCCCCTGACCGGGCGGGCCGAAGCCGGCCGCGGGGATCGGACCCGTTCCGGCGTTCGGCACTGAGGTGACCGTCCGCTGGTCGTGCACGGCCGGCGGGCGGGGCTCCCCTGGTACGGCGTCCGACGGGGCGCCGGGTCCCCCGGTGTTCTTCTCCAACGGCACTCTGTTGTCCGGCGGAGCCCACGGATCGCGCGGCACGGACCCGTCCGCGGGCCGTTCTGAGCTGTCTGACATGGGCCTCCCCCATCGTGATGCCCGTCATGCTACGGGCCGCCCCCGTCCTACGATGACTCCCGTCCCCTGCCCGGTCCCCCGACGTACCGGGTCTCGCACCACCCCCTGCCCCCGGAGGATCCGATGACCGATCTGCACCCCTTCATCGCGGGGCTGCCCAAGGCCGAGCTCCACGTCCACCACGTCGGCTCGGCCTCGCCCCGCATCGTCGCCGAACTGGCCGCGCACCACCCCGACTCCAAGGTCCCCACCGCCGCCGAGGCGTTGGCCGACTACTTCTCCTTCACCGACTTCGGCCACTTCATCGAGGTGTACCTCTCGGTCGTGGACCTGATCCGCACCCCGGAGGACGTCCGGCTGCTGACGTTCGAGGTCGCGCGTGACATGGCGAGGCAGAACATCCGCTACGCGGAGCTGACCGTCACCCCCTTCTCCTCCACCCGCCGCGGCATTCCCGAGCAGGCCTTCATGGAAGCCATCGAGGACGCCCGCAAGGCCGCCGAGTCCGAGCTCGGGGTCGTACTGCGCTGGTGCTTCGACATTCCCGGCGAGGCCGGCCTGGAGGCCGCGGAGGAGACCACCCGCCTCGCCGTGGACCTGCGGCCCGAGGGGCTCGTCTCCTTCGGTCTCGGCGGCCCCGAGATCGGCGTGGACCGGCCCCAGTTCAAGCCCTACTTCGACCGGGCGATCGCCGAGGGCCTGCACTCCGTCCCGCACGCCGGGGAGACCACGGGGCCGCAGACCGTCTGGGACGCGCTGACCTCGCTGCGCGCCGAGCGCATCGGCCACGGCACCAGTTCGGTGCGCGACCCGAAGCTGCTGGCCCATCTCGCCGAGCACCGCATCGCGCTGGAGGTGTGCCCCACCTCCAACATCGCGACCCGGGCGGTCGCGGACATCGAGCAGCACCCGGTCAGGGAGATGGTGGAGGCCGGCGTCCTGGTCACCATCAACAGCGACGACCCGCCCATGTTCGGTACCGACCTCAACAGCGAGTACGCGGTGGCGGCCCGTCTCCTGGGGCTCGACGAGCGGGGCCTCGCCGCGCTCGCGAAGAACGCCGTCGAGGCGTCCTTCCTCGACGCGGCCGGCAAGCGCACGCTGTCCGCCGAGATCGACACGTACACGACGGACTGGCTGGAGCACACCGGTCGGTGAGCTCTCGGTGGTGACAATGTCCCCATGGCCACCCCTGTCACCCCCGTTGCCCCCGTCACCGCCGTCGCGCACCGCGGCGATCCCTACCGGGTCCGTGAGAACACGCTCGCCTCGATCCGCTCCGCCCTCCAGCGGGGGGCGGACGCGGTCGAGGTCGACGTCCGGATCACCCGCGACGGTGTGCCGGTCCTGCTGCACGACGCCACGCTGGAGCGGCTGTGGGGTCATGACGTGCGACTGGACCGGCTCACCCATCACGAGCTGACCGAGCTGACCGCCGGCGCGGTGCCGACCCTGCGCGAGGCCCTGCTCGCCGCCGGGGCGCACCGCCTCATGCTCGACCTGCCCGGCTCCACCGACGCATCCGTACGAGCGACCGTCGGCGTGGTCCGTGAGTGCGGGGCCGGCGAGCGCTCCTACTACTGCGCGGGCCCCGAGGCGATGCTGCGGGTGCGGGCCGCCGACCCCTCCGCCGAGATCGCGATGACCTGGACGACGCTCGCGCCGCCCCGCGCGGCGCTGCTGGACGCGGTGCGGCCGCGCTGGCTGAACTACCGCTTCGGTCTGGTGAGCCCGGAGCTGACGGACCGCAACCACCGGGACGGGCTGCTGGTGTCGGCGTGGACGGCGGACACCGGCCGCACCATGCGCCGCCTGATCCGGCAGGGCGTGGACTCCATCACCACGAACCGGATCGACGTCCTGCACAGGATGATTCTCAACTCGACGAGCGACGAGGGTTCTTGACCGTTCCGGCATCATGTACGGGACCTCATCGTCCCGATGCCAGGCCGGCGCCAAGGAGTCAGCAGTGACCGCCCCCCGCAGCAATCCGCTTCCCGCCCGCGTCCGTTCCGACGTCGCCCACAACGCCCGGGTCTGGAACTACTGGCTCGGCGGCAAGGACCACTTCCCGGTGGACCGGGCCGTAGGTGACCGGGTCACCGGCATGTATCCGAGCATCGGCGAAGTGGCGCGGGCGGACCGGGCGTTCCTCGGGCGGGCGGTCCGGTACCTGGCCGGGGACGCGGGCATCGGCCAGTTCCTGGACATAGGCACCGGCCTGCCGACGGCGGACAACACCCACGAGGTGGCCCAGCACACCGCGCCCGACGCCCGCGTCGTCTACGTCGACAACGACCCGATCGTCCTCGCCCACGCCCGTTCGCTCCTCACCAGCTCGCCGGAGGGCGCGACCGAGTACATCGACGCGGACGCCCGGCACCCGGACCGGATCCTGCGGGCCGCTCAGCCCACGCTCGACCTGGAGCGCCCGGTGGCGGTCATGCTGCTGGGCATCCTGAACTTCGTCCTGGACACGGACGAGGCGCTGCGGATCGTCCGGCAGCTGATGGACGCGGTGCCGTCCGGCAGCTATCTGGTCCTCACGCACCCCACGCTGGAGCTGGGCGGCGAGGGCAACGAGGCCGCGATGCGGTTCTGGAACGAGAACGCCACGCCTCCGATCACCGCACGCGGCCGGTTCGAGTTCGCCGCGTTCCTGGACGGGCTGGACATCGTCGATCCGGGCATCGTCTCGTGCGCGCGCTGGCGCCCGGGCTCCGGCCCGGCCGGCGCCGAGGTCGCCCAGTTCGGCGCTGTGGCACGGAAGCCCTGATGCGTCTGCGTGACCTCACGGCGAAAGCGCTCGGGGCCGGGCCACGCACCGTCGACCTGCTCATCGCGCTGCTGGTCCTGACCGCCATGACGATGCCGTTCGTCGTTCCGCGCGCCCCGGAACTGCCGGAGGCGACGTGGACGGCGTACGGCCTGACCACCCTGACGGTGGTGCCGTTGGTGGCCCGCCGCCGGGCGCCGGTCGCGGTCCTCCTTGCCGTGCTCGTGGCCGGCGGGCTGTACAAGTTCGCCGTCGACGGTCCGGGCCAGCCGCTGCCGTACACCGGTCTCGTGGCGTTCTACACGGTGGCCGAACTCTCCTCGCCGCCGAAGCGGATCGGGATCGCGGCGCTCACCGCACTGGCGGTGCTGGCCTCGGTCGGTCTCGACGGCAACGCCCTGCGGGAGCTCCTGTTCTCCCTCTTCGTGTTCGCCGCGGCCTACGCCTTCGGCCGGCTCGCCGTGACGCGCAAGGCCTATCTGCGGGCCGTGGAGGACCGGGCGCGTCAGCTGGAGCTGACGCACCGCATCGAGGCCGAGCAGGCCGCCGCCCGCGAACGGGCCCGGATCGCCCGGGAGATGCACGACATCCTGTCCCATGCGGTGAGCCTGATGATCGTGCAGGCGGAGGCCGGCCCGGTGGCGGTGCGGACGGCGCCGGAGCGGGCCGAGGCGGCCTTCGACGCGATCTCGGAGACGGGCCGGGACGCGATGGTGCAGTTACGCCGGATGCTCGGCCTGCTCCGTGAGGACGAGGGCGCGCCGGACGCCCCGCGCGAGCCGCAGCCCGCGCTGGACGGGCTGCCCGGTCTGGTGGAGCGGGTCCGGGCGGGCGGTCCGGCGGTCTCGTACGAGGTCACGGGCGATGCCAGGCCGCCCGGCCTGGCGGTCGAGGCCACGCTCTACCGGATCGTGCAGGAAGCCCTGACGAACGTGGTCAGACATGCGGACGCGGCCTCGGTCCGGGTGCGGCTGGAGCACGGCCCCGACGCGCTGACCCTCACGGTCACCGACGACGGACGCGGCCCCGGCGGCGGATCGGGGCTGGGACTCACCGGCATCCGGGAGCGCGCCGCCGCGCACGGGGGCACGGCCCGCACCGGTCCCGGCCCGGACGGCAGGGGCTTCCAAGTCGGGGTGACGATTCCGCACCCGCGGCCGGAGACCGTACCGGGACGACCGACAGGGGTGGGGCGGTGACGATCCGCGTGGTGGTGGCGGACGACCAGGAACTGGTGCGCAGCGGCTTCGCGATGATCCTTGACGCGCAGCCCGGCATCGAGGTGGTGGCCGAGGCCGGCGACGGCGCTTCGGCGGTCGAAGCGGTGCGGCGGCTGGCTCCCGAGGTGGCGCTGCTCGACATCCGGATGCCCGGCATGGACGGCATCGAGGCGTGCCGCGCCATCACGGCCGGGAGCGCCTGCCGGACGGTCATGCTGACCACGTTCGACTCGGACGAGTACGTCTACGAGGCGTTGCACGCGGGTGCGAGCGGTTTCCTGCTCAAGGACGTCCGCCGCGACGACCTGGTGCACGCGGTACGGGTGGTGGCGGCCGGGGACTCGCTGCTGGCGCCGTCGGTGGCCCGCCGGCTGATCGCCGCGTACACCTCGCGTCCGCCCGCCGCGGCCGTGGAGCCGTCGGCGCGCCTGGACGTGCTGACCGCGCGGGAACACGAGACGCTGCTCCACCTGGCGCGCGGGCTGTCGAACGCGGAGATCGCGGCCGCGCTGGTCGTCAGCGAGCACACGGTGAAGACGCATGTCGGCAATGTGCTGTCCAAGCTGGGCCTGCGCGACCGGATCCAGGCGGTGATCTGCGCGTACGAGAGCGGTGTCGTCTCTCCCTCCCCGGAGGGAGGACCGGCCGCTTCCTCCCCCGCGCAGGGGAGGAAGCCTCCCCCGAGGAAACCCTCGGACGGGTGATCCGCCCGGAGGCGTGAATCAACAGGATGGATCCCATCAGCAGTTGGGAACTCCACCCGATTCCACGCCCAGGAGGCACCGGACATGAACGCCCGTACGTCCCGCACCGTCATCGCGGCCGCCCTGCTCCTCGGCATCGCCGCGGGCCCCGCCTCACCGGCCCTGGCTGCGGCCGCCGCACCGGCGGCGCGCCAAGCCGCACCGCGGTCACCGGCCGTCGGGGCATCCGACGCGGCTGCGCTGCGCGCCGCGATCCGCGGGCTGCCGAAGGACGACGCCACGGCCGCACTGGTGCGCGTATCGGGCACGGCGGGTGTCTGGCGGGGCAGCTCCGGCGTCCACGACCTGGCTTCCGCCCGGCCGGCGGACCCGGCCGGGCGCTTCCGGGTCGGTTCGGTCACCAAGGTCTTCACGGCGGCCGTGGTGCTCCAGTTGGCGAGCGAGGGCAGGGTCGGCCTGGACCGGCCGGCCCGGCACTATCTGCCCGACCTGATCCCGGCGACGTACGGGAAGGTCACGGTGCGCCAGCTGTTGAACCACACCAGCGGCATCCCGTCCGTGGACCCGGGCAACGGCGACACGCTGGAGGACTGGTACGCGCACCGCTTCGACCTGATCGACCCGGCGGACGTGGTGCGCGAAGCCACCGCGCACCGGCCGGACTTCGCGCCCGGCACCCAGCAGCACTACGCCAACATCGGCTCCACCGTGGCGGGCCTGCTGATCGAGCGGGTCACCGGTGACACGTACGCCTCCCAGGTCTCGCGCCGCGTCCTTGAGCCGCTGCGCCTGAACGACACCTACTTCCCCGGCACCGATCCGTCGATACGCGGACGGCACAACCACGGCTACCAGGTCTTCGGCACGGAGGGCGAGCTGCGCGATGTGACGGTGTGGGGTGCGAGCGACGCCTGGGCGGCGGGGGACCTGATCTCGACCACGGCCGATCTGGAGCGGTTCACCCGGGCGCTGTTCGGCGGGCAGGTCGTGCGCGGACCGCTGCTGGAGGAGATGTTCACCCTGCCCGACGCCTCGGTGCGGGAGTACGGCACGGGCAAGCCCGCCGCGTTCGGCGCGGGTCTCTCCGTGATGACCCTGGGCGGGCGCCAGGTCTGGGGCAAGACGGGCGGACGCTGGGGATACAACACCGCCATCGCGGCCACCCGTGACCTCTCCCGGACCCTCGTCTACAGCGTCAACGCGACGGACGCGAAGGGGGACGGCATGAATCCCACCGCGCAGAACATCGTGGTGGCCGCGTTCGGCGCCCCCTCTGCCGGGTGATTCAGGCCGCCGGGGCGGCCGCTCCGTCGGGCGCCGGCTCCGGTGTCCGCGGGACGGTGGCGTACGCCCGCATACCGGCCCTCTACGCCACCCGTGACAGGGCTTCACAAGCCGACGATGGAGTTCCACTTCTTGGCGAATTCGGCCCGCTCCTCCGAGGTGATGTCGCGGGCGATCGCCAGCCGTTCGCGCATGTCACCGTCGGGGAAGATCAGCGGGTCCTCGGCCAGCGCGGCGGTTTCCTCGTCCTTGGAGGAGGCCAGGACGTCCCTGGCGGCGGGGACGGGGCAGACGTAGTTGACCCAGGTGGCCAGCTCGGCGGCCACCTCGGGCTCGTAGTAGTGGTCGATGAGCTTCTCCGCATTGCGCTTGTGGCGGGCGAGGTTGGGGATCATGAGTGATTCCGCCCAGAGCTCGGCCCCCTCCTCGGGCACCACGAACTCGATGTCGGGGTTGTCCGCCTGGAGCTGGATGACGTCGCCGGAGTAGGCCTGGCAGGCGAGTACGTCTCCGGTGGAGAGGTCCTTGATGTAGTCGTTCCCGGTGAAGCGGCGGATGTGCTTGCTCTTCACGAGCTTCTCCACCTGGTCGCAGATGTCGTGGAAGTCGTCGCTCCTCCAGCGGGTGATGTCGACACCGTTGCCCTGCATCAGCAGGGCGAAGGACTCGTCGAGCCCGGACAGGAGGGTGACCTTGCCGCGCAGGTCGGGGGCCCACAGGTCGCTCGTGTGCCTGATCTCCCGGCCGAGCCGCTCGCGGTTGTACGCGATGCCGGTGATGCCGGACTGCCAGGGGACGCTGTGGGTCCGGCCCTCGTCGAAGGCGGGCGAGCGGAGCTGCGGGTCGAGGTACTTCGTCACGTTGGGCTGCTTCGCCCGGTCCATCTCCTGGACCCAGCCCAGCCGGACGAAGCGCGCGGCCATCCAGTCGCTGATGACGATCAGGTCGCGGCCGGTCTGCTGGTGGTTCATCAGGGCGGGGCTGATCTTCCCGAAGAACTCGTCGTTGTCGTTGATCTCCTCGGTGTACGTCACGGAGATCCCGGTCCGCTCGCTGAACGCGTCGAGGGTGGGCCGCTTCGACTCGTCCTCGTCGTCGGTGTCGATGTAGAGGGGCCAGTTGGCGAAGTGCAGGGTGTGGTCGCCGGCGGAGTCGTCGCGTCCGGCACGGTCACCCGGCTCCACATAGGCGGCGGGGACGCCGCAGCCTGCCGACGTGACGCCGGCCGCTCCCGCCCCGAAGGCGCGGAGCAGGGACCGGCGGGACATGAGGTGGTTCGGGATCGCTCGCACCCGCGCAGAATGCCGGTCGGCCGGCGTCGCGGGCAATGGACCAACCGTCCAGCGGTACCCGTCCCGCACGCACACCCTGTCGAGGGGGTGGTCCACGGAAACGGGTACGGCCCCGGGCACTCGCACAGTGCGCCCGGGGCCGTACCCGTACCGACTGCCGCGACGGTCAGCCGTCGAGGGAGGTCATGACGTGCTTGATGCGGGTGTAGTCCTCGAAGCCGTAGGCGGAGAGGTCCTTGCCGTAGCCGGACTTCTTGAACCCGCCGTGCGGCATCTCGGCGACGAGCGGGATGTGGGTGTTGATCCACACGCAGCCGAAGTCGAGGTTCTTGGACATCCGCATGGCGCGGGCGTGGTCCTTGGTCCAGACGGAGGAGGCCAGCGCGTACTCGACGCCGTTCGCCCACTCCAGGGCCTGGGCCTCGTCCGTGAACGACTGGACGGTGATGACCGGGCCGAAGACCTCGTGCTGGATGATCTCGTCGTCCTGCTTGAGCCCGGAGACGACCGTCGGGGCGTAGAAGTAGCCCTTCTCGCCCACCCGGTGGCCACCGGCCTCGACCTTGGCGTGCGCGGGGAGCCGCTCGATGAACCCGCTGACCTGGGCGAGCTGGTTGGCGTTGTTGAGCGGGCCGTAGAGCACGTCCTCGTCGTCCGGCTGCCCGGTCTTCGTGTCGGCGGCGGCCTTGGCCAGCGCGGTGACGAACTCGTCGTGGATCGACTCGTGGACGAGAACACGGGTCGCGGCCGTGCAGTCCTGGCCGGCGTTGAAGTAGCCCGCGACCGAGATGTCCTCCACCGCCTTGGCGATGTCGGTGTCCTCGAAGACGACGACGGGGGCCTTGCCGCCGAGCTCCAGGTGGACCCGCTTGACGTCCTTGGCTGCGGACTCGGCGACCTGCATGCCGGCCCGGACCGAACCGGTGATGGAGGCCATGGCCGGGGTCCGGTGCTCGACCATCGCGCGACCGGTGTCGCGGTCGCCGCAGACGACGTTGAAGACGCCCTTCGGCAGGATCTGCCCGATGATCTCGGCGATCAGCACGGTCGACGCCGGAGTGGTGTCGGACGGCTTGATGACGACGGTGTTGCCCGCGGCGAGCGCCGGAGCGAACTTCCACACGGCCATCATCATCGGGTAGTTCCACGGCGCGACCTGCGCACAGACACCGACCGGCTCGCGGCGGACGATGGAGGTCAGGCCCTCCATGTACTCGCCGGCCGAGCGGCCCTCCAGCAGCCGGGCGGCGCCCGCGAAGAAGCGGATCTGGTCCACCATCGGCGGGATCTCTTCGGTGCGGGTCAGCCCGATCGGCTTGCCGGTGTTCTCGGACTCGGCCGCGATAAGGTCCTCGGCGCGCTCCTCGAAGGCGTCCGCGATCTTCAGCAGGGCACGCTGACGCTCGGCGGGCGTGGCGTCGCGCCACGCGGGGAAGGCGGCAGCGGCGGCGTCCATGGCGGCATCGACGTCGGCCTCGCCGGACAGCGGGGAGGTCGCGTAGACCTCCTCCGTCACCGGGTTGACCACATCGATGGTCCGCCCGTCGGCGGCGTCCCGGAACTCGCCATTGATGTAGTTGCGCAGACGGCGCACCTCGGTGGTCACAACCACCCCTCCTGTCGACACGTCCAATGGGTGAGACGCCCAGCCTAGCCGCATGGGTAACGGTTTCGACATACCCACCTGCCGTGAACTTCGGATTCAGTGAGATCAGGGCCCCTTCACAACGAATTTCATCGATCGAGGGTTGCGAGACAGACGAGTCGCGGTGCAGAGTGGGGCTGTGGCCAGTCGCAGCGCAGACTCCAGGACCGGGAACGGATCGTCCCCAGCGGTCGATGCCGTGTCCCTCGCAATCATCGAGCAGCTCCAGGAGGACGGGCGTCGCCCGTACGCCGCGATCGGCAAGGCCGTGGGCCTCTCCGAGGCGGCCGTACGGCAGCGCGTCCAGAAGCTGCTCGACCAGGGCGTGATGCAGATCGTCGCCGTCACCGACCCGCTCACCGTGGGGTTCCGGCGGCAGGCGATGGTGGGGATCAACGTCGAGGGCGACCTCGACCCCGTCGCCGAAGCCCTGTCGGCCATGACCGAATGCGAGTACGTGGTGATGACCGCGGGCTCCTTCGACCTGATGGTGGAGATCGTCTGCGAGGACGACGACCACCTGCTGGAGACGATCAACAAACGCATCCGGGCCATTCCCGGTGTGCGCTCCACCGAGAGCTTCGTCTACCTCAAGCTCAAGAAGCAGACCTATATGTGGGGAACCCGATAGCCGTGAGCAAGGACCTCAGCCGGACCGCGTACGACCACCTGTGGATGCACTTCACCCGCATGTCGGACTACGAGAACGCAAGCGTTCCCACCATCGTGCGTGGCGAGGGCACCTACATCTTCGACGACAAGGGCAAGCGCTACCTCGACGGGCTGTCCGGCCTGTTCGTGGTCAACGCCGGCCACGGCCGTCACGAGCTCGCCGAGGCCGCGTACAAGCAGGCGCAGGAGCTGGCCTTCTTCCCGGTGTGGTCCTACGCCCACCCGAAGGCCGTCGAGCTGGCCGAGCGCCTCGCGCACCACGCCCCGGGCGACCTGAACAAGGTCTTCTTCACCACCGGTGGCGGCGAGGCCGTCGAGACCGCCTGGAAGCTGGCCAAGCAGTACTTCAAGCTCAAGGGCAAGCCGACCAAGTACAAGGTCATCTCGCGTGCGGTCGCCTATCACGGCACCCCGCAGGGCGCCCTGTCCATCACCGGCCTGCCGGCCCTCAAGGCCCCCTTCGAGCCGCTGGTCCCCGGCGCGCACAAGGTGCCGAACACCAACATCTACCGCGCCCCGCTCTTCGGCGACGACCCGGAGGCCTTCGGCCGCTGGGCCGCCGACCAGATCGAGCAGGAGATCCTCTTCGAGGGCGCGGACACCGTCGCGGCCGTCTTTCTGGAGCCCGTGCAGAACGCGGGAGGCTGCTTCCCGCCCCCGCCCGGCTACTTCCAGCGCGTCCGCGAGATCTGCGACAAGTACGACGTGCTGCTCGTCTCCGACGAGGTCATCTGCGCCTTCGGCCGCCTCGGCACGATGTTCGCCTGCGACAAGTTCGGCTACGTCCCGGACATGATCACCTGCGCCAAGGGCATGACCTCGGGCTACTCGCCGATCGGTGCCTGCATCATCTCGGACAAGCTCGCCGAGCCGTTCTACGAGGGCGACAACACCTTCCTGCACGGCTACACCTTCGGCGGCCACCCGGTGTCCGCGGCGGTCGGCCTCGCCAACCTCGACATCTTCGAGCGCGAGGGCCTCAACCAGCACGTCCTCGACAACGAGAACGCCTTCCTCACCACGCTGCAGAAGCTGCACGACCTGCCGATCGTCGGCGACGTCCGCGGCAACGGCTTCTTCTACGGCATCGAGCTGGTGAAGGACAAGGCCACCAAGGAGACGTTCAACGACGAGGAGACCGAGCGCGTCCTGTACGGCTTCCTCTCCAAGGCGCTGTACGACAACGGCCTGTACTGCCGGGCCGACGACCGGGGCGACCCGGTCGTCCAGCTCGCCCCGCCGCTGATCTCCGACCAGTCCACGTTCGACGAGATCGAGGGCATCCTGCGGTCCGTCCTGACGGAGGCGTGGACGAAGCTCTAGGTCCGGTCCGGTCCGGACCGGACCTCGGCACGCGGCCGAACGGCCCAACGGCCGACACCGGCTTGACCGCCGCTTGACCGTCCCGCGACGGCCCTCCAGCGGTCATTTCATACGGCCCACGCGGCCCGGATGCGCCCATTCGAGTGGGAAGAAGCGCACCCGGGCCGCGTGCTGTGCGCACACCGCGATCCGAATCCTTACGGTGCCGAGTGACCGATCGGCCCCGCCTTCGTTCCCCCGTACGGGGGAACGGGATATCTGATCTGAACCGAGGTGTACGCCATGGTGGCCCCGCCGGACAACGACGTGATCTGGGCGCGTTCCCTGCAGCACTCCCACAACGGCTCACCCGCGCTCGGCGGGGTCTCCCTGGGGATCCGCGACGGCGAGATCCTCGCGGTGACCGGCCCGCGCGGCAGCGGCAAGACGACGCTGCTGCACTGCCTCTCCGGTCAGCTCGTGCCCCAGCAGGGCGAGGTGTGGTTCAACAGCGTCCCCGTCCACACCATGGGCCCGCGACTGCGTGAACGGCTGCGCCGCGACAAGTTCGGCTGGATCGCCCCCGAACCCCAGCTCGTCCCGGAACTGACCACCTGGGAGAACACCGCCCTGCCACTGCTGCTCCGCGGCTGCTCGCACCGGGAGGCCAAAAAGGCCGCCATGGAGTGGCTGGAGCGCCTCGACATCGGCATGTGCGCTCGCAAGCGGCCGCACACCCTCCAGCAGAGCCAGCGGCAGCGGATCGCCGTGGCCCGCGCGCTGGCCGCCGCCCCCGCGGTGATCTTCGCCGACGAGCCGACCGCGACGCTCCACCGCACCGACCGCGCGCATGTGCTGCGCACCCTGACGAGCGCGGCCCGCTCGCACGGCATCACGGTGGTCCTCGCCACGCACGACGCGGAGATCGCCGCCCTCGCCGACCGCGTGGTGCCGCTGCTGGACGGACGCCGGGTCGCCACGGTCGCCCTGCCCGCCGAGGCCGATACGGAGGGCCGCGCGGCGTGCTCGCTCTCCGTCTAGCCCGCGGTTCCCACCCACTGGTCCTGATGCGGCGGCTGCTCGTCGCGGCCGCCTCCGCGGGGGTCGGCTTCCTCCTGCTGTGCACGCTCGGCTACGCATCCGGGCACCCGGCGCACTCCGCCGGTTCCGTACTGCGGCTGCTGTGGTGTTTCGTACCGCTGGCCGCGACGGTGCAGTTCGCGGTCGCGGTGGCGCGTACGGACCCGAGCACCCGCCCGCGCGCCGGACTGTCCGCCGTCGGCCTCGGACCGGTCCGGCTCAGCGTGCTCGCCGCGGTCTCCACCGCCGTCTCCTGCACCCTCGGCTCGATGGTGGCGCTGCTCTTCTTCCTCCACCTGCGCGGTGACCTGTCCGGCCTGCCGTTCGACGGCGCCGCGGCCCGCCTGCTCGGCGCCGACGCGCCGCTGCCCCTGGCGGCCGTCCTCCTCCTGCTGACGCTGGTGCCCCTGGCCGCCGCGACGGCGAGTGCCCTGGCCCTGCGGACCAGTCCGGTGCGGGCCGCGGCCGCGGAGGAGTCCGAGGGCCTGCTCCCGGAGGAGGAGACCCCGGCCCCGGCGGCACCACCGGCCGGGCTGCCGTGGGGCGTGGCGCTGACCGCGGCCGGACTCGCCGTCGAGGCGTACGCGAACCGCGGCGCGGCCGGCAGCCCCTTCCCGCTCCCGGGAAAGCTCGACTCCACACCGGCGTGGGTGCTCGTCGGATGGACTCTGACGGCGATCGGTCTGGCCACGGCCGGCCCGGGACTGACCTACCTGTGCGGGCGCCTGCTCCAGGCGGCGCGTCCCGGAGCCGTACGCCTGCTGGCGGGCCGGGTCCTCATGAACGAGGCGCGCCGCATCGGCCGGCCGCTGGGAGTCGTCTGCGCCGTCGTCTCCGCGGTCGTCGCCGCGTTCGCGTTGTACGGGACGGGGCCGCGTCCCTTCGGCCCGCTCACCGCGCTCGGCGCCGTGCTCGTCATCGGCTGCACGACCGCGACACTGCTGACCTCGGCGCTGGAGGCGAAGCAGGCCCGTGCCGAGACCGCCAGGGCACTGCTGCGGCTCGGCGCACCGGCCTCGGCGCTGCGCGCGGCGACGGCGCTGCGCGCGGCCGCACTGCTGCTCGTCTTCGCCCCGCTGACCTGGGCGATCGCCGAGCTGGCCGCGCTGCCGCTGACCGCCTGAACGGACTCCGGCCGGGGCAGCTCCCGGCCGGTCCGTAGCATGAGGGCGTGGAGAGCCCAGAGGTCAGCATGCCCGCACCCGGCCCCGAGATCGAGTCACTCGCCGAATTCGACGCGGCGGTCGCCGCCGGCTCACTGGCGGGCAGCCGCGTCCAGTCCGTCGACCTGACGGACCGCAGCACGGCGCTGCTGGCCGCGGACACGTCCGGCGCCGTGTTCCTCGGCTGCCGGATGGAACCCGCGGCGGCCGAGAAGGTGCGGGCGGACGGCGCGTTCGTCTTCCCGCCGATACCCGGCCTCCCCTTCGATCCTTACCGCGGCCTGCTCTACTCCCCCGGCACCCTCTACGACGGGCTGGCGCGAGGCGGTTACGACGCGACGCCCGACGCCCGCGCGTACCGCTGGTTCTGCCGCACCCGCTCGGACGGCGACGCCTTCGCCTCGATGCTGCGCGCGCTGCACGACGACGCGATCTCCGACGCGTTGGAAGAACTCCTCGTCGGGGCGCGGGTGGTCGGCGTGATGGGCGGCCACGCGACACCCCGGGGCAGCAGCCAGTACGCGGCGGCGGCCCGTCTCGGCAGGACCCTGGCCCGCAGCGGCCTGACGGTGGCCACCGGCGGCGGCCCGGGCGCGATGGAGGCGGCGAACCTCGGCGCGTACGCGGCCCCGCACCCCGACGCGATGCTGGACAAGGCCTGTGAACTCCTGGGCGAGGTCCCCTCCTTCACCCCGTCGGTCACCGACTGGGCGCTGGCGGCGTTCGCCGTACGGGAGCGCTGGCCGGACGGTGGCCGGTCCGTGTCGATCCCCACCTGGTTCTACGGCCACGAGCCGCCGAACCCGTTCGCCGGCAGCATCGCCAAGTACTTCGCCAACGCCCTGCGCGAGGACGGGCTGCTGGCGCGCTCGACCGCGGGCGTGATCTTCCTGCCGGGCGCGGCCGGCACCGTCCAGGAGATCTTCGACAGCACCACCCCGAACTACTACGGCTCACGCGGCGAGCCGTCGCCGATGGTGCTGGTCGGCCGGGACCACTGGACACGGGAACTGCCCGCCTGGCCACTGCTCCGGTCCCTCGCGGCGGGCCGGCCTATGGAAGCGCGCATCGCCCTCGTCGACACGGTGGAGGAAGCGGCCGACGCGCTCGCCCGGCTGTCCTCGACGCAGGGCACCGCAGGCGGGTGACGGCCGGTCGGTGCCGCGGTCGTGGAACCCGGGCGCTGATGCCACCGGCCGTCCACGACGGAGGGTTTCAGCGGTCGCGTGAGCCGATCAGCGGATGCGCGGCCGACGGGACGTGGGCAGGGTCGGACATGTCGGCGTTTCCCGGTGCCAGGTCCGGCATCGGGCCGGATGCCACGGCCTGCGCGGCCGGTTCGGGGAAGTAGTCGGCGTCCTTGGGGCGACTGCGCGCCAGTCCCAGGGGGCGGGGAGCGGGCTCGAGGTGGGGAATGTGTTTGGAACAGTGCACGTAGGCCTCGTGGAGGGTGATGTGCGTCCACAGCACGGGGAGCCGCCCCGGGGCGGTCTCGGCGGGTATCCAGGAGTGGGCGGCGCGCAGTTCCTGGTCACTGACGAGCTGGGCGGAGCCGTTGACGTGCAGTCCGATGTGGTCTCGGGCGAAGTCCATGAAGAGCAGACCGATGTGTGGGTTGTCGGTGATGTTGCCGGCGCTGGCCATGACGCCGTTCCCGCGGTACTCGGGGTAGGCCAGGGTGCGGTCGTCCAGCACGGAGACGAATCCGGGAGGGCCGGCGCGGAAGGTGGCGTCGCAGTGGCCACGGGCGTCGGCGGTGGAGAGGAAGACCATGGACTGGCGGCCGATGAAGTCACGCATGGCTGCGGTGAGGTGCGGGTGGACCTGCCGGTCGTAGAAGGCGTCGGCGCGTTCGCTGGTGCCCAGATGGGCCTGCAGCAGGCGCTCCCCGTGCGAAGGCGTGGCGTCGTGGCGGGTCACGGCTGGTCGATCTCCTGATGGGGTCGGAGCGGAGTGAGGGGGGCGGTGAGAACGGGGGTGTCGAGCGGGTCGTGGTGGATGCGGGCCTGGGGGGTGCCCTGCTGCAGGAGGGTGCGCACGGCCGTGGTGACCATGTCGGGCGGACCGCAAAGGAAGGCTTCGTGCCGGTACCAGGGGCCGAACTCGCGCAGCACCTGCGGGAGTGTGCCCTGCTGGCCGGGGATGTGCTCGTGCGAGACGGCCGCCCTGACTGTCAGCCAGTAGTGACGCTGGGCCAGACGCAGCATGTCGTCGAGCCCGTACAGCTCCTGAGCGGTGCGTGCTCCGACGAACAACTCCACATAACGCCGCATGTCCAGGGCGGCGGCTTCCTCGATCAGGGCGCGGATCGGCGCGAGGCCGGTCCCGCCGGCCACCAGCAACAGGTCGCGGTCGCCTGCCGCGGCAAGGGTCATCTCGCCCTGGGGCGGACCGAGCCGCACCCGGTGTCCGGCGGCGGCGTGGTGAACCAGCGCGTTGCTGACCTGCCCCCCGTGGACGGCCCGGACGTGGAACGTCAGCGCGTTGTCCGTGCGCGGCGGGTGAGCGGGGGAATAGTGCCGCCAGGTACGGGGGTACCAGGGGGTCTCCATGCTCACGTACTGTCCGGCGGTGTACGGGTAGGGCAGGTCGGTCTGCACGGTGATCTCGGCGATGCCGTTGCCGCGGTATTCGTGGCGGATGATCTGCGCTTCCCAGGCAGCCGGGCGCAGGCGCGTGTCGTCCTCGGCTGCTGCGGTCATCACTTGGGCGGCGACGGTGTAGGCACGGCTCCAGGCTGCGGCGGTCTCGGCGTTCCACGCGGTTCCCGCGTAGCGGGCCAGGGAGGCCAGCAGACAGTCGCCCACTGCCGGGTAGTGGGCGTCCAGGGCTCCGAACTTACGGTGGTCCCGGCCCAGCCGGGAGCAGAACCGCACAAGGTTGTCGACGTCGTCGACCAGATCGATGATGCGCAGCAGTCCGCGCAGCAGCCGGTCACGCTGGACGTCCATGTTGTCGGGGAACAACCCCCGCACTTCGGGGTGCCGGGTGAAGAGGATGGCGTAGAAGTAGACGGTCATCTCCGTGGCCTGGGGTGCGACCACCGCCAGACTCGTACGTACCAGGGAGATCTCCCGGTCTGTCAGCGGAGCCGCTGTCACGATCTGCCCCCGGAGAGCGCGAGGGGCAGGCGCGTCCTCACGCGTCGGGCGGCAACGGGATGGGGATGGCGATGAGCGGGTGGCGCACATGGTGAAGGGGTCACCAGGTGTACTGGATGCGCTGGCAAGTAGAAGTTCGCAATCGTAGATGGACGTTCCACGTCAGTCGGGTTCAGAACAGTGAAAGTGTGTTCGCCTGACGAGCCATTGTGCACAGGCTGCCGGGACCGGACCCACCCATGGGGTCTGCCCCCGATCCTCGAACAAACACAATCCCGTGGAAAACGGCGTCCCACGACCGTCCGCACCTACGAGTGCGAGGCGTGGTCGTGGAACGTCCCCAGAGCTCCGACCTGCTTGATGATGCCCTCGGAGGGACACCGGCAGCTCGCAAACGAGCGTGACGGGGAGATTCGGTAAGCAAACCCGCGAGATCACGTGAACGCACGTCCACTGCGCGCACGATGGCGCGGCGCGCTCGCGAGAGACGTCCCGGGCGGCGGCCCAGTCCTGACGGCCGCAGCCGCCCGGGGCCGGTTCCGTCGCGCCGGCGCGGACGCGGAGCGAGCCAGGAGAGGCCCGTTCACACGACGGGCAGCACGACGCTCTCCGCCGAGGCGAACGTGACGCCGACCCGCGCGCCCTCGTCCGGAGTGCTGTTCAGCGCGCACTCCGCGTCCAGGACGGGGCCGACCTCCGGGTGCAGCTTCACCGCGACGTGGTTGCCGCGGAAGGTGCGCGCGCCCACAGTGCAGCGCAGGCCGTCCTGCGGAGCACCGATCAGGACCCCGGCCGGTCGCACCAGCAGATCGCACGCCCCCTGCGGCGACCCCGCCGGCACCGGCACCTTGCCCCAGTCCGTCGCCGCGGCCTCGCCGGTCACCATCGCCTCCACCACGTTGTCGAAACCGAGGAAGCGGGCGACGAAGGCGGAGGCGGGACGCTGCCAGACCTCCAGGGGTGTGCCCACCTGCGCGATGTGGCCGTCGCGCATCACGACGACGCGGTCGGCGAGCGCGAAGGCCTCGCCCTGGTCGTGGGTGACGGCGAGCACCGTCGTACCCAGCCGGGCGAAGAGCGTGCGCAGTTCGACGACGAGGCGTTCGCGCAGACTGCGGTCCAGCTGGCCGAGCGGCTCGTCCAGCATCAGCAGCTTGGGCCGGGGGGCGAGGGCCCGGGCGAGGGCGACGCGCTGCTGTTCGCCGCCCGACAGCGCGGCGACGGCCCGTCGTTCGGCGCCGGGGAGGCCCACCATGTCGAGGAGTTCGGCGACCCGGCGGTCCTGCTCGGCCCGTTTCACACCGTGCATCCGCAGGCCGAAGGCGACGTTGGCACCGACATCGCGGTGCGGGAACAGCTGGTGGTCCTGGAACATCAGGCCGAGGCCGCGCCGGTGGACCGGCACACCGCTCTGGTCCGCGCCGTCGAGCAGCACTCGTCCGCCGTCGGCCTCCTGGAGTCCTGCCACCACCCGCAGCAGGGTGGACTTCCCACTGCCGCTCGGTCCGAGGACGCAGACGATCTCGTGCTCGGCCACCTCCAGGTCCACCGCGTCGAGCGCGGCACGTTCGCCGAAGCGCACGGTGGCCGATTCCAGTGTCAGCATCTCTAGAACTCCCCGGATCGGTCCGTGCGGATACGTTCGAGCAGCAGCAGCGACACTGCGCACACGAGCATCAGGATGGTGCTGAGGGCCATCGCCTGGCCGTAGTTGAGTTCGCCGGACCGTCCCAGCAGCCTGGCGACGGCCACCGGTAGCGTCGGGTTGTCGGGCCGCGCGATGAACACGGTCGCCCCGAACTCACCCAGCGACACGGCGAAGGCGAATCCGGCGGCGACCAGCAGCGCCCGCCGCACCAGCGGCAGGTCCACCTCGCGCCAGGCCCGCAGCGGCGAGGCGCCCAGCACCGCGGCGGCTTCGCGCAGCCGCCCGTCCACCGCCCTGAGGACCGGCAGCATGGTGCGTACGACGAAGGGCACACCGACGAGCGCCTGGGCGAGCGGCACCAGGATCCAGGAGGTGCGCAGATCCAGCGGCGGCTCGTCGAGGGTGATCAGGAAGCCGAAGCCGACGGTGACGGCGGAGACGCCGAGCGGCAGCATCAGCAGCGCGTCGAACCCGCGGACGAGCCGGCCCGCCTTCCTGGTCAGGGCGGCTGCCGCGAGTCCCCCGACGACCAGGGCGATGAGGGTCGCGACCAGGGCGTAGCGCAGCGAGTTCCCGATCGCTTCGATCGGCGCGACCAGGAACGTACCGCTGTTGGCCTCCGCCGAACCGAGTGCGCGGTAGTACGCGAATCCGTGCCCGCCGGACACATCGAGCGACCGCTCCACCAGGACGGCGAGCGGCAGCAGGATCAGCACGAGCACGGTCAGCAGCACCCCGCCGAGCAGCGTCCACTGTCCCGCGCCGCGCGGCTTGCGGGCCGTCTGCGCCGGGTCGACGAGTTTCAGCGCGGTCTCCCTGCGCCGCACGGTCCACGCGTGCACCGCGAGTACGGCGCCGACCGCGACGAACTGGACCAGGGTGAGCACTGCGGCCGTGGGCAGGTCGAGCAGTTGCGCGGTCTGCCGGTAGATCTCCACCTCCAGCGTGGAGAAGCCCGGTCCGCCGAGGATCTGTACGACACCGAAGGAGGTGAAGGTGAAGAGGAAGACCATCAGCGCCGCGGCCGCCACGGCGGGCCCGAGGGCGGGGAGGGTGACACGCCGCCAGGCGGCGAACCGCCCGGCGCCCAGGACCCGCGCGGCCTCCTCCTGCCGCGGGTCGAGCTGCGCCCAGAGTCCGCCGACGGTGCGCACGACGACGGCGTAGTTGAAGAAGACATGGGCGAGCAGGATCGCCCACACCGTGGTGTCGAGCCGTACACCCCACAGCTCGTCGAGGAAGCCACCGCGGCCGAGCAGCGCGAGGAACGCGGTACCGACGACCACGGTCGGCAGGACGAACGGCACGGTGACGACGGCCCGCAGCAGTTGTTTGCCGGGGAAGTCGAACCGGGCGAAGACATAGGCACCCGGCAGCGCGATCAGCAGGGTCAACGCGGTCGAGGCAAGGGCCTGCCAGAGCGTGAACCAGAGGACATCCTGGATGTCCGGCCGGCTCAGCACCTCGCCGAACCGTCCGAACTGCCACACGCCGTCGGCCTTGAGCCCGCGCCCCACGATCGCGACGACGGGGTAGGCGAAGAACAACGCGAAGAACACCACGGGCACGGCCATCAGGCCGAGCCGCACCGCGCCCCCGCGCAGCGACCGGGCGCGCGCGGCCCTCCCGCGCGCGCCCGGTCCGCGTACGGGAGTCTTCGCTACTTCACTACGAGCGAGGACCATGACTGGACCCACTGCTCACGGTTCTTGGCGATCTCGTCCGGGGCGACGGTCGTCGGCTTGTCGACGGTGGCACCGAACTTCGTGAAGAGGTCCGGTACCTTCGCGCCCTTCGTCACGGGGCTGACGAACATGTTGAGCGGCATGTCCTCCTGGAACTTCTTGCCGATCAGGAAGTCCAGCAGGGCCTTGCCGCCCGCCTCGTTCTTCGCTCCGTCGAGCAGACCGGCGAACTCGATCTGGCGGAAGCACGTCCCGGTGGCGACACCGGTCGGCGCGGTCTTCGGCTGCGGGTCCGCGTACAGCACCTCGACGGGCGGACTGGAGGCGTAACTGACGACGAGCGGCCGGTCGGCCTTGGCCTTCTTGCCGCCGGCGGAGCCGGAGAACTCCTCGTTGTACGCCTGCTCCCAGCCGTCGACGACCTTGACCCCGTTGCTCTTCAGCTTCTTCCAGTAGTCCTGGTAGCCGTCCTCGCCGTACGTGGCGACGGTGCCGAGGAGGAAGCCGAGGCCCGGCGAGGAGGTCGCCGCGTTCTCGGTGACGAGCAGGTTCTTGTACGCGGGCTTCGCCAGGTCGTCGAAGGACCGCGGCGGAGCGAGCTTCCTGTCGGCGAAGTACTTCTTGTCGTAGTTGACGCAGATGTCACCGGTGTCGATGGGGGTGACCCGGTGCTTGGCGGCGTCCAGCTGGACATCGGGGGGGACCTGGTCGAGGCCCTTCGCCTCGTACGGCGTGAACAGGCCGTTGTCGAGGGCGCGCGAGAGCAGGGTGTTGTCGACGCCGAAGAACACGTCGCCGCGGGGCGAGCCCTTGGTCAGGATCTCCTGGTTGAGGGCGGCGCCCGCGTCGCCGCTCTTCAGCACCTTGACCGTGTAGCCGGTCTCCTTGGTGAACTCCTTCAGCACGCCCTTGGAGGCGTTGAAGGAGTCGTGGCTGACGAGGGTGACGGTCTTGGAGCCGGAACTGCCGGTGCTTCCGGAACCGGACGCCGAGTCGTCGGAACTTCCGCATCCGGCGAGCGCGCTCGCGCCGAGCGCGGCGGCGACGGCCGTCACCGCGATCTTCTTGGTGGTGCTCATGTGATTCCTCCTGGGGGTGACCAGGAAGAGACGCGGCCCTGCCCGCACCGGCGGAGACCGGAAGCGGGCAGGGCGCAACAGCTTGAGTAAGGTCCGAACTTCCTACCCGGAATGACCCGGGCGAGGTTCAGAGGGTCTGCGGCCAACCTGTCCTTGGTGCCGCACTCTCAGCGCTGTGGCGCTCCCCTGTCGGAATATGAAGTTGAATTCGAGCCCAGGCTACACGGCCGTTTCCGGCCGTGAGCGCGGCCGTCAGCGCTCGGACGCCGCCAGCTGTCCGCAGGCCCCGTCGATCTCCTGACCCCGGGTGTCGCGGACGGTCACCGGCACCCCGTGGGCGGCGATGGCCTCGACGAACGCCTTCTCGTCCTCGGGCCGCGAGGCCGTCCACTTCGAGCCGGGCGTCGGGTTCAGCGGGATCAGGTTGACGTGCACCCGCTTGCCCTTGAGCAGCCGGCCCAGCCGGTCGCCCCGCCAGGCCTGGTCGTTGATGTCGCGGATCAGCGCGTACTCGATGGAGATGCGGCGTCCGGACTTCTCCGCGTACTCCCACGCGGCGTCCAGTACCTCGCGCACCTTCCACCGGGTGTTCACCGGCACGAGGGTGTCGCGCAGCTCATCGTCCGGGGCGTGCAGCGAAACGGCGAGACGGCACTTGAAGCCCTCGTCGGCGAAGCGCAGCATCGCGGGGACGAGACCCACGGTGGAGACGGTGATCCCGCGCTGCGAGAGCCCGAGGCCGTCCGGCTCCGGGTCGGTCAGCCGGCGGATGGCGCCGACGACGCGGTTGTAGTTGGCGAGCGGCTCGCCCATACCCATGAAGACGATGTTGGAGAGCCGGGCCGGTCCGCCCGGAACGTCGCCGTCGCGCAGCGCCCGCATGCCGTCCACGATCTGGTGGACGATCTCGGCGGTGGAGAGGTTGCGGTCGAGACCGGCCTGTCCGGTGGCGCAGAACGGGCAGTTCATGCCGCAGCCGGCCTGCGAGGAGATGCACATCGTGACGCGCTCGGGGTACCGCATCAGGACGGACTCGACCAGCGTCCCGTCGTGCAGCTTCCACAGCGTCTTGCGGGTCGTGTCGTCGTCGCAGCTGATGTGGCGGACCACGGACATGAGGTCCGGGAACATCGCCTCGGCGAGCTTGCCCCGCGACGCGGCCGGGATGTTGGTCCACTCCGCCGGGTCGTGCGCGTACCGCGCGAAGTAGTGCTGCGAGAGCTGCTGGGCGCGGAACGGCTTCTCGCCGATCGCGGCGACTGCTTCCTTGCGCTCGGCGGGCGTGAGGTCGGCGAGGTGCCGCGGGGGCTTCTTGGCTCCGCGGGGCGCGACGAAAGTGAGTTCTCCGGGCTTAGGCATGGTTCTTCCAGTGTCGCAGACGCGCGGCGGTGCCCCCGCTCGTCACCCGGGACGGCCCCGGCGCGGGCTGCCGTGGCCCTGATGGTCCGGGGCGAACGGGGTATCCGGGACATGACAGGGACATCCGTCGACGTCGCAGGAGGTACGTGCTGTGCACACCGTGAAGCACTGGTTCAGTGACAGTCTGATGGCGCAGGGACTGGTGGTCCTCGTGCTGGGCGTGGGCCTCGGCGCCCTCTTCCGCGGGGACGCGCATCCGGGCTTATGGGTGATCCAGGGCCTGTTCTACACCGTGGTGGTCATGGGGGCCCTGGCCTTTCAGCGCCGTAGGACCAGCCGCGCGACCGGCGCCGACACCCGTACCATCGCCGGCCTGACCCGCAAGATCCGGCACCGCGAGGTGCCGCGGGATCCCGAGGAGCGGGCGGTGATGCGGCGGCTGGTCGACGATCAGTTGGGGAAGATCGAGCGCGGAGGCCGGTGGCTGCCGTACTGGCTGGGCTTCATGGGACTGGCCGCGGTCGGCCTGGTCGTCCTGGGGGCCACGACCGACGGCTCGCTGGTCTTCCCCCTGGTCTTCGCGGTGGGTGTCGTCGCGTTCTGCTTCTGGATCCTGTGGATGCGCCGCCGGGCCCTGGAGCTCCATCACCACATGCGCTCTGCCCTTCGCGACCGTGCCTGACATCACATGCGTGAGGGCCCCTCGTCCGCGGACGAGGGGCCCTCACGCGTGTGCATGCCCGCGTCGCTCAGCCGGAGCCGACGAAAATGACCAGCAGCAGCCAGGCGACCGGTGCGGTCGGCAGCAGGGAGTCCAGCCGGTCCATGATCCCGCCGTGCCCGGGGAGCAGCGTTCCCATGTCCTTGATCCCGAGATCCCGCTTGATCATGGACTCGCCCAGGTCGCCGAGGGTGGCGCTGGCGGCGACCGCGAGGCCGAGCAGCAGTCCCTGCCACCACGCACCGTCGTCGATCAGGAACTGCATGCAGAGCGCACCGGCCACCATCGCGAAGGCCACGGCACCGAACAGGCCCTCGCGGGTCTTGCCGGGGCTGATGCGCGGGGCGAGCTTGTGCTTGCCGAAGCGCCAGCCGACGGCGTACGCGCCCGTGTCGCTGACGACCGTCAACAGCAGGAAGGTCAGGACACGCTGCGGTCCGTCGTCGGCGGTCAGGAGCATGGCGACGAAGGTCGCGAGGAACGGCACGTAGAACGCGGCGAAGACGCCGGCCGTGACGTCCTTGAGGTAGCCCTCCGGCTGCTCGGTCATCCGCCAGACGAGCACCGCCAAGGCGGTGAGGGCCATGGCGATCCAAGCGCCCTCCGCGCCCCGTGCGTAACCGGCCACGACCATGGCCGCGCCACCGATCGCGAGCGGTACGAGGGGCGCCTTGATGCCCTTGCGCTCCTCCAGCCGGGAGGTGAGCTCCCACAGGCCCACGACGACGGCGACCACGATCACACCGACGAAGACGGCCTTGACGATGAAGAGCGAGGCGACGACGACGGCACCGAGCCCGACGCCGACCCCTATGGCGGCGCCCAGATCACGGCCCGCACGTTTCTTCTGCGGAGGTGGCGGCGCGGTGGACATGGGCTCCTGCGGCTTCTCGTCACGGAACAGGGGGCCGCCGCTCAGGCGTCCGGCCCCCTGGTCCCGGTCATCACGGTCGTCAGCGTCTCTACCTGCGTCGGGAACGTCCGGCACGATGGGCATGGGCCGAGTCTGCTGGGCGTCATGCACATCGTATGCAGGACCCGCCGGAGCGGCCCGCATCTCGGGCGCAGCCCGGTGGCCGGCGCCCTGCGGGACGCCCCAGGAGGAGTCGTTCATCAGACTTCGAGCAGCTCGGCTTCCTTGTGCTTCAGCAGCTCGTCCACCTGCGCGACGTACTTCGCGGTGGTGTCGTCGAGCTCCTTCTCGGCGCGGCGCACCTCGTCCTCGCCGGACTCCTTGTCCTTGACCAGCTTGTCGAGCGTCTCCTTGGCCTTGCGGCGGACGGCCCGGATCGAGATCTTGGAGTCCTCGGCCTTGGTCTTCGCGACCTTGATGTAGTCGCGACGGCGCTCTTCGGTGAGGTCGGGGAAGTTCACCCGGATGATATTGCCGTCGTTGCTCGGGTTGACGCCGAGGTCCGAGTCGCGGATGGCCTGCTCGATGTTGCGCAGCGCGGTCTTGTCGAACGGCGTCACGACGGCCATACGGGGCTCGGGCACCGAGAACGAGGCCAGCTGGTTGATCGGGGTCAGCGCGCCGTAGTAGTCCGCGACGATCTTGTTGAACATCGCCGGGTGCGCACGGCCGGTGCGGATCGCGGCGAAGTCCTCTTTCGCGACGACGACGGCCTTCTCCATCTTCTCCTCGGCCTCGAGGAGGGTTTCTTCGATCACCACGTGCTCCTGCGTGTCTTGAGTGGGCCCTGCGTGCTCGAGCCCGGCGGGTCCTGCGTCGCGTCCTCACCTGCACGGTGTCCGACCGGCAGGCCGTTGTCCATCCTTCGGGGGCGTCGTCCCGCGCGCCCCCGGGGCCTCACCGGGCTCCCCGGTGCGGCCCCCCGGTTGTCAGGCCCGGGTGCCCCGGTCACTCACGAGCGTGCCGATCTTCTCACTCTTGACGGCGCGGGCGATATTGCCCGCCGTGGTCAGCTCGAAGACGAGGATCGGCAGCTGGTTGTCACGGCAGAGCGTGATGGCGGTGGCGTCGGCGACCTTGAGATCGCGGGCGAGCACCTCGCTGTACTCCAGCGCGTCGAACTTCACCGCTGCGGGGTTGGTCTTCGGGTCGGAGTCGTAGACCCCGTCCACACCGTTCTTCCCCATCAGCAGCGCCTCGGCGTCGATCTCCAGGGCGCGCTGTGCCGCGGTGGTGTCGGTGGAGAAGTACGGCATGCCCATGCCGGCGCCGAAGATGACGACGCGGCCCTTCTCCAGATGCCGTACGGCGCGCAGCGGAATGTACGGCTCCGCGACCTGGCCCATGGTGATGGCGGTCTGGACGCGGGAGTCGATGCCCTCCTTCTCCAGGAAGTCCTGGAGCGCGAGGCAGTTCATGACGGTGCCGAGCATGCCCATGTAGTCGGACCGGGCCCGGTCCATGCCGCGCTGCTGGAGCTCGGCACCGCGGAAGAAGTTGCCGCCGCCGATGACGATCGCGATTTCCGCGCCGTCGCGGACGACTGCCGCGATCTCGCGGGCGATCGCGTGCACGACGTCGGGGTCGACACCGAGACCCCCGCCGCCGGCGAACGCCTCTCCGGACAGCTTCAGCATGAAGCGTCCGCGCACCTTGCCGTCGTCGCGCTTGTGGTCACCTGTTGCGGCGTCCGCGCCCTTGTTCATGGAGATTCTCCTCGTGCACATACGAAGAAGGCCATTGCCGGTGGGTCTGATGTCCCTCAGCGGCAATGGCCTCCTCGTCAGATCTGCGGTCGTACGGCGGTGTGCGGCCGTCGACTGCACCAGACCCTATCGGGGTCCACCGTTTTTCGCGGACGGACTCAGATGCCGACCTTGATGCGCGTGAAGCGCTTCAGGGTGACACCGGCCTCGTCCAGGACCTTCTGGACGGACTTCTTGTTGTCCAGCGCGTACGGCTGGCCGAGGAGGGTGGCCTCCTTGAAGAAGCCGTTGACGCGACCCTCGACGATCTTCGGGAGCGCGGCCTCGGGCTTGCCCTCGGCGCGCGTGGTCTCCTCGGCGACACGACGCTCGGCCTCGACGATTTCGGCCGGGACGTCCTCACGGGAGAGGTACTTCGGCGCGAAGGCGGCGATGTGCTGAGCAAGACCCTTGGCCAGGTCGGCGTCGGCCTTGTCCAGCTCGACCAGAACACCGATCTGCGGGGGCAGGTCGGGCATGGTGCGGTGCATGTACACGGAGACGTAGGCGCCGTCGAACTGCGCGAAGCGGTCCAGGACGATCTTCTCGCCGAGGTTGGCGTTGGCCTCGTCCACGTACGCCTGCACGGTCTTGCCGGGCTCGATCTCGGAGGCGAGCAGCGCCTCGATGTCGGCCGGGGAGGTCGCGGCGACGTGAGCGGCGAGCGTGTTGGCGACGGCCTGGAACTTGTCACCCTTGGCGACGAAGTCGGTCTCGCACTTCAGCTCGAGCAGAACGCCGGACGTCTTGTCCTCGGAGACGACGGAGACGACGGCGCCGTTCTCGGCAGAACGGCCCTCGCGCTTGGCGACGCCCTTCTGGCCCTTGATACGGAGGGCTTCGACGGCTCCGTCGACGTTGCCGTCGGCCTCGTCGAGCGCCTTCTTGCAGTCCATCATGCCGGCGCCGGTGAGCTCACGGAGCTTCTTGACGTCAGCGGCGGTGTAGTTCGCCATGAGTCTGTATTTCTCTCTCGAAGTCTGAAAGATCTACGGGTGAACGGCGGGGGCGGTGCCTGTGGCACCGGCCCCCGCCGTCTTCAGCCGTGACGGGTGTCAGGCCTGCTCGGCGTCCGCGGCCGGAGCCTCGGCGGCGGGGGCCTCAGCCGCGGGGGCCTCGGCAGCAGCCTCGGCGGCGGGGGCCTCAGCGGCCTCCGCGTCGGCGACCTTCTCGGTCTCGGCGGAGGTCTGAACCTCGGCGTCGGCCTTCTTGTCGCCCTCGAGCAGGTCGCGCTCCCACTCGGCGAGGGGCTCGCCGGCGGCCTTCTCGCCCGGCTTCGAGTCGCCGGTCGCAGCGCCGGAGCGGGCGATGAGGCCCTCGGCGACGGCGTCGGCGATCACGCGGGTGAGCAGGGTGACGGAGCGGATCGCGTCGTCGTTGCCCGGAATCTTGTAGTCGACCTCGTCGGGGTCGCAGTTGGTGTCCAGGATCGCGACGACCGGGATGTGGAGCTTGCGCGCCTCACCGACGGCGATGTGCTCCTTCTTGGTGTCGACGATCCAGACGGCGCTCGGCACCTTCTGCATCTCGCGGATACCACCGAGGGTCTTCTCCAGCTTGGCCTTCTCGCGGGAGAGAACCAGGAGCTCCTTCTTGGTGAGGCCGGAGGCGGCCACGTCCTCGAAGTCGATGAGCTCGAGCTCCTTCAGACGCTGAAGGCGCTTGTAGACGGTGGAGAAGTTGGTGAGCATGCCACCGAGCCAACGCTGGTTGACGTACGGCATGCCGACGCGCGTCGCCTGCTCGGCGATGGCCTCCTGGGCCTGCTTCTTCGTACCCACGAACATGATGGAGCCGCCGTGGGCGACGGTCTCCTTGACGAACTCGTAGGCGCGGTCGATGTACGACAGCGACTGGAGCAGGTCGATGATGTAGATGCCGTTGCGCTCCGTGAAGATGAAGCGCTTCATCTTCGGGTTCCAACGACGGGTCTGGTGACCGAAGTGGACGCCGCTTTCCAGCAGCTCCCGCATCGTGACGACGGCCATGGCCGTACTCCTTGAGGTGCTCGGTTATCGCGACCGCAGGTTTGCTGTCGCGCCTGACGCCCCGACGCGCCGTGCCACGAAGGACCGAGGAGCGCGGCCACCTTCCGCAGAGAGAAGGTGGCGGGGCGTGCGAAGTCGACCCGGTGACCCGGATCGCCAGAAGAAGTGTACGGGACCAGCCGGGTGCCGGGTGACGGCGCTGTCCACAACCGGCCGGTAGTCCACAGATCCGGTCCATGATCCCCGCGGGTCCCCGGGGACGGGGGACCGTGGCGGCATGCGATTCACATCGGAACGTGATGGTCGCCGGATCCGGTCCGGCCGCCGCCCTGCCGTGCGCCGCGGTGTGCCGGCCGGCGGAAAGGGGTGGCGGGCCGGCCGTGCGGTGGTGGCCGTTTCGGGGCTGCTGCTCATGGCGCTGCTCGCGTGGGGGTGCGGCGGGCTGTACGCCCTCGCGGCGCAGCCGCCGCCGAGTGGGGCGGGGGCTGCGGGGCAGGTGGTGGCTCCCAGTGCGGCGGACGGCCGTGCGCCTGTCCCGGGGGATCCGGATGCGGGCGCGGGTGCGGGCGCGCGTGTGGGCGCGGGTGCGGGTGCGGGTGCGGTCGGTGAACGGGGCTGGCCGCTGGAGGGCCGGCCCCCGGTCCTGCGGGGATGGGAGCCGCCCGCCACGGAGTACGGCCGGGGGCACCGCGGGGTCGACCTCGGCGCCGGGCCGGGCTCGCGGGTGCTCGCGGCCGCAGCGGGCCGGGTGTCCTTCGCAGGCGGGGTGGCGGGGCGCGGGGTGGTCGTGATCGAGCTCGCGGGGACGGGCGATCCACCGCTGCGGACCACCTACGAGCCGGTGCGCCCGCTGGTCGCGAAGGGCGACGAGGTCACGACGGGCCAGGTGGTGGCGGTGGTGTCGGACGGGCCCTTCCACTGCGCGTCCGGCTGTCTGCACTGGGGGCTGCGGCGCGCGGAGGCCTATCTGGACCCGCTGTCGTTGCTGCCGCCGTCGGCGCTGCGGCGCGGGCCGTCCCGGCTGCTGCCCGTGGCCGGTGTGCCCGTTCCGGCCCCGGCGCAAGCCGGGCCGGGACCGTGAGCGCCCCGGCCGGTGCGCGGGGCGGGGAGCGGAATGGAAATGGGGGGAGCAGGTCAGGCGTGGTCGCCGCGGATGTCCCGGACGCCGTTGAGGATCATGGCGACGGCGGTGTCCGCGATCACGCCGGGCTCCTCCGCCACGCTCAGCTCGATGCGACGGACCGCCGCGTCCACGGAACCCTGGAGCAGCATGGCCGCCAGCCGGGGCTGCTCGTGCCCGAGGTCGCCGAGCGCCTCCACGATCATGGCGATCAGACCCCCGTGCGCCGCCCGGATCTTCTCGCGCGCGCCGGCGTCCAACTCGCTCGCGGAGATGGCGACGACGGCCCGGTGGCGGCGGTCACCGACGAGATCGAGCTGCCGCCGGACGTACGCCTCGATCTTCTCCTCCGGCGTCCCCGCCCGCTCCATCGCGCCCTCCACCTCGGCCGCCCACACGGGGAAGTCGACGGTGCAGAGTTCTTCGACGACCGCGGCGCGGGAACGGAAGTACTCGTAGACGGAGGACCGTGCGAGGCCCGTGCGTTCGGCGAGGGCGGGGAAGGTCAAGGCCTCCGTGCCTCCCTCGGACAGCAGGGAGCGCGCTGCGTCCAGGAGGGCGCCGCGCTGCATGGTCCGGTGCTCGGCCACGGAGGCCGCTCGAATCCTGGGCACCCGACCACTCTACGGCGGCCGGTGTGCGCGAGGAGGGCGGGCGGCCCCCGCCGTTGGCCGAAGCGACCCTGCCGGGGTCCGCCCGGAGCCCGCCCGGGCCGTCTCAGCGTCCGGCGTCGGCGAGCTTCGCACGCAGTTGCAGCACCGACTTCGTGTGGATCTGGCTGACCCGGCTCTCGGTGACCCCGAGGACGTTGCCGATCTCGGCGAGGGTGAGCCCCTCGTAGTAGTAGAGCGTGACGACCGTCTTCTCACGGTCCGGGAGGGTGTTGATCGCTCGGGCGAGGAGCCTTCTCAGCTCGCGGTCCTCGGCCACCTCCACCGGGTTGTCGGCGGCGGTGTCCTCCAAGGTGTCCATCAGGCTCAGCCGGTCGCCGCTCTCACCCCCCACATGGAGCAGCTCCTCCAGCGCGACGACGTTGGCGAGGGACAACTGGCTGAAAACCGCGTGCAGTTCCTCCAGCGCGATGCCCATCTCGGCGGCGACCTCCGTCTCCGAGGGCGTGCGTCGCAGTTGCGCCTCCAGCGTGGCGTAGGCGCGCTCCACCGCTCGGGCCTTCTGCCGGACGGAGCGCGGGATCCAGTCCAGCGCCCGCAGTTCGTCGATCATCGCGCCCCGGATGCGGGTGATCGCGTACGTCTCGAACTTGATCGCGCGCTCGATGTCGAACTTCTCGATCGCGTCGATCAGGCCGAAGACCCCTGAGGAGACGAAGTCCGCCTGCTCCACGTTGGACGGCAGACCCACGCTCACCCGGCCGGCGACGTACTTCACCAGGGGCGAGTAGTGCAGGATCAGCTGTTCCCGCAGCCGCCCGTCGCCCGTGGTCTTGTAAGAACGCCACAACTCGTCGAGCGAGGAGGGGGCGGGCGGGCGCACAGTGCCACGCGCAGCCGGTGGTACTGCCGCGCGGTCAGACCCGGAGGTGTGCTGGGGCATGTGGTGCCTTGAGCCGTTCTGCCGTGAAGTGCTGGGGGACTTGTGTCTGGGCCGGAATCCTTGTGAGCGTAGCGTGACTGAAGTGTCGCGGTCCGCGCAGGATAAGGGATCGGTGCTGTGCGCTTCCCGGCGAACGGACATGGAGCGGGACGCGGCGGCGGTGAGGACCGCGCACCTGAGCGAGGACATGACGTGCGTCCGGGGCCGTCGCGTCGCGCGCCGGCCCCGGAGGCGTCGCCGAAGGAGCCACCGAGGTCATCGGCATCACCTTTTCACCCGAATGCCCCAGGTCAAGAACCGCCTCGCCGCGCGTCGCCATTGCATGTGGGCGGCTTCGTCAACCTCCATCCGTCGCCTTCGCGTTCGACGAACCCCAGTGAGTGCAGTTCGTACAGCTTGCCGAGGGCCTCGTCCGCGCTGGTCCCCGCATCACGTGCCACCTCCCGCCCGTTGACCGACCCGTGGGCCGGCAGGGCGTCAAGGACCCTGCCGCAGACGGGGTCAAGGTGGTCGCGGGGCAGCACCGGGCCGTGTCTCGGCGGGGCGAGATCACCGATGTCACCGACCATTTCCGCGACTTCGGCGGCGTCCGTCACCAGCACGCCCTCACCCCGGAGCAGTTCGTGGACGCCTGCCGAGAGGCCGCTCGTAGCGGGGCCGGGCACGCCCATGGTGTGGCGGCCGAGCCGTTGCGCGCAGCGGGCCGTGACCAGGGAGCCGCTGCGGTACTCGGCCTCGACGACGACGGTGCCTCGCGTCAACGCGGCGATCACCCTGTTCCGGAGGATGAATCTGCTGCGGGTGGGGTGATCGGCCGGTGGCAGTTCACCGAGGACGAGCCCCTGTTCGACCATGCGTCCGATGAGTTCGGCATGTCCGCGGGGGTAGGCGACGTCCACCCCGCAGGCCAGTACCGCCATCGTCGCGCCGCCTGCGGCCAGGGCGCCCCTGTGCGCGGCGCCGTCGACGCCGAAGGCCGCCCCGGAGACGACCACCCACCCCCGTTCCGCGAGGCCCGCGCCGAGCGACGTGGCCATGTGGGCCCCGTACGGCGTGCAGGCGCGGGCCCCCACCACGGCGACCGAGCGCAGCGCCCAGAGCCGCAGATCGGGCCTCCCCCGCACCCAGAGCCCCGTGGGCCTGGCGTCGCCCAGGTCGTCCAGCTGGCTGGGCCACTCCCGGTCGCCTGGGCAGATGAAGCGCCCGCCGGCCGAGGCCACCGCGGCCAGGTCCCGTTCGGGCTCGACGTTCGCCGCCCGGAGCCGGTATCCGGCCAGTCGTCTCGCCGTCATCCCGCTCAGCTGCTCGGCCGATCCGTCCGGGGTGGTGATCCTCCGCATCAGCTCCGTACCACCGCACTCCCGCAGCCAGCGCCCGCCGCGTACGTCCCCCGGCTCCAGGACCCGGGTCAGTGCCGCCCGGGCCAGCCGCTCCCCGTCGCCAGCCCCGCCGTGAGCGCCCGTCCCGCCCAGCACCCTCCGCTCTCCGGCCGCCTGCCCCTGTGGCCCGCCCGTACGGCCCGCTCCCCCGGCGGCGCCCGTGCGGCCCCCCGCCCGCTGCCCGGTCATGACGCTCCCGCACTCATCGGGGCCCCGCGCGGAATTCCGGTGCGCAGCTCCAGGGCCACCCCGATGTCCGAGGCGTCCGGGCGGTCGGCTCCGCGCAGATCCGCGACGGTCCACGCCACCCGCAGCACCCGGTCCAGACCGCGCGCCGTGAGCATGCCCCGCTCCATGTCCCGCTCGGCCGCCATCAGCGCGCCCGGTGCCGCGGCCAGCCGGGTCCGCAGCTCATGCCCGGGCACCTCGCTGTTCGTGGTCCACGGGGTGCCCGCCAGCCGCTGCGCGGCCCGCGCCCGGGCCCCGAGCACCCGGGCGGCAACCGCCTCGGTCGACTCGCCCCGGCCGCCCCGGCCCATCAGGTCCTCGCGCCTGACGGGGTCGACGGTCACCCGCAGATCCACCCGGTCCAGCAGCGGCCCGGAGAGCCGGGCCTGGTACCGCCGCACCGCCGAGGGCGGGCATTCGCACCCGGCTCCGCTCAGGGTGTGCCGCCCGCACGGGCAGGGGTTGGCGGCGAGCATCATCAGGAACCGGGCCGGCAGCCGCACCACACCGGCGCTGCGGGCCACCACGACGTGCCCCGACTCCAGGGGCTGACGGAGCGCGTCCAGCGCCCGTACCGAGAATTCGGGCGCCTCGTCCAGGAAGAGGATCCCGCGGTGCGCCAGCGATACCGCGCCGGGCCTCGGGAGTCCGTTGCCCCCGCCGACCAGCGACTGCATGGTCGCCGAGTGGTGCGGTGCGCAGTAGGGAGGGCGGGTGACCAGCGGTTCGCCCGGCGGCAGGATGCCGGCCACCGAGTGGACCGCGGTCACCTCAAGGGCTTCCTGCCTGGTCAGCGGCGGCAGGATGGCGGGCAGCCGTTCGGCCAGCATGGTCTTGCCCGCGCCCGGCGGTCCTGACAGCAGGAGGTGGTGTCCGCCCGCCGCGGCGACCTCCAGGGCCATGCGCGGCCGCTCCTGGCCCGCGACGTCGGCCAGGTCCGGCCGGTTGCCCTCGCCCTGCGCCGAGCCCCTGGCGATCCCGGTGCCCATACCGGCGCCGGGCACCATCAGCCCGGCCAGCATGGTGTCGGGGCGCCCCTGATCGTGGTCCTCGGGCTCCTCCGGCACCGGTTCGTCGCAGAGCACGGCGATCAGCTGCCGCAGGCTCCGGACCCCGAGCACGGAGACCCCGGGCACCAGGGCCGCCTCACCCGCGGTCTGCTCGGGGACGACCACCTGCCGGTATCCGGCCTCCGCCGCGGCCAGGACGGCGGGCAGCACCCCGCGCACGGGCCGCACCCGGCCGTCCAGTCCCAGCTCCCCGATTATCACCACGTCGGCGATCGACGCGGGATCGATCCGCTCGGCGGCGCCGAGCACCGCGCACGCGACGGCGAGATCGAAACCGGAGCCGCCCTTGGGCACCGAGGCCGGTGACAGCCCTACCGTGAGCTTCTTCTGGGGCCACTGGGCCCCGGAGTTGACCACGGCCGCCCTGACCCGGTCCCGGCTCTCCACCAGGCTCTTGTCCGGCAGTCCCACCAGGGTGAACGCCGCCACCCCGGCCTCCAGGTCCGCCTGGACCTCCACCACCACGCCCTCGACACCGACGAGTGCCACCGAGCAGGCTCGCGCGAACGCCATCAGGCCACCCCCCGCGCATGCTCGGCCAGGGGCGCGCCGCGCCTGGGCAGCACCACGCCGACCAGGTCGATCCGCACCCCACCGGGCGGCGGACCGCCGTGCCGCGCCAGCCAGAGTCCGGCCAGTCGCCGCAGGCGGTCCGCCTTGGCGGGTGTGACCGCGGCCATCGGGTGCTCGTAGGCACCCGCCCTGCGGGTCTTCACCTCGCAGATGACGAGCGCGTCACCGTCCTTCGCGACGATGTCGATCTCGCCGGCGCGACAGCGCCAGTTCCGTTCCAGTACGGACATGCCGGCGTCGGTCAGCAACCGAGCCGCCACGTCCTCGCCGTACCGCCCGAGTGCCCCCCGTGCGTTCATATCGGCACCACCTCCGGCACCGACTGTGACGCGTCCGCCCCCAACTAGTGGATCTTGGTGGACAACTCAGCCGTTGTGGACAACTCAGCCACCCGGAAGCTCGAGATCGCTCTTGTTGAGCTCCTCGATGTTGACGTCCTTGAACGTCAGTACCCGTACCTGCTTGACGAACCGTGCGGGCCGGTACATGTCCCAGACCCAGGCATCCGCCATGGACACCTCGAAAAACACCTCACCCTGGACCGAGTGCACCTGCATCTCGTAGTCGTTGGTGAGGTAGAAGCGCCGTTCGGTCTCGATCACATATTTGAACAGACCGACGACATCGCGGTACTCCCGGTAGAGCTTCAGCTCCATCTCGGTCTCGTACTTCTCGAGGTCCTCGGCGCTCATTGGCATGTTCCCCTTCAGCCGTGCGTTCCCCCATTGTGCGCCAGGGTCCCGCACCCCCGGTCGCTCAGGCGATTTCGGGGGCCAGGACCATCGGCGTACGCGGAGGACCCTCGTCGAGCAGCGTGCGCAGCAGCTCGGCGAGTCTGGTCGGGTACACCGTCTCACGCGCCGCCGACAGTTCGGCGGAGGTCCACCACCTCAGACCCGCGACACTGCGGCGTTCCAGCCCGGTCTGCCCGCTGGTGTCCGTCGTGGTCTGTGCCGTGCGGGCGAGGAAGTACCACTCGTCCTGCTCCCAGCGCCGCCCGTCGAACGGGAACGAACACATCCGCTGCCAGAGCAGGGGGCCCAGCTCGACGTCCGTGATCCCGGTTTCCTCGGCCAGCTCCCGCAGGGCGGCCTGCTCTCGGGTCTCGTCGCCCTCGAGACCGCCGCCGGGGGTGAACCACCAGGTGCTCGCCGGGTCTTCCGGTTCGAAGCCGTGCAGCAGCAGAACGCGGTCCTCCGGATCGAGGAGCACCAGGCGGGAGACCTTGCGCGTCTCAGCGGGCACCGGCGGTCACTTTCCCCTGCTTGTTCCGCTTCGACCGGGCGGACCGCGCCGCGACGGGGCCGTACACGGCACCGCCCAGAATGAGCAGCACGCCCCCGGCCATGGCCCCGAGCTGAACCTTCAGAGGCCCCGGGGAGGACACTCCGCCGGGCAGGGCGGCAAAGGGCTGCGGCCGCCCGATCATGCCGCCCAGCGGCCACGCGACGGCGTCCACCCGGGCCTGTACGGCGCTGCGCGGCACCGAGCCCTGGCCGCCCTCCTCCAGGTGGACCCGGGAGTCCAGCGAGGACCTGCGGTCGTCACCCAGGAGGAAGAGCTTGCCCTTCGGCACCTCCGCCGTGAAGTCGTTCGCCGAGGCGGGGTCACCGGCCTGAAGATACGGTTCCTCGATGGGTATGCCGTTGACCGTGAGCCGGCCGCCCTTGCCGCAGCAGGCGATCTTGTCGCCGCCGATTCCCACGACCCGCTTCACCATCGGCATGTCACCCCAGGCCTCATCGGTGAACACCACCACGTCGCCCCGGCGCACCTCGCCGCCGTCCACCCGCTGCGCGAGGACCCGGTCGCCGGCGTTCACCGTCGGGGTCATCGACTCGGTCGGCACCGTGTACGGCCGGTACACCACGGCCGCCCAGGCGAAGCCGCCGAGGAAGAGCACACAGCCGACGGCTACGGCCAGCCCCGACAGCTTGCTGCCGAGCCGGCCGCGGCCGTCTTCCGAACGTCCTGTTGCACTCATCGCAGCGTCCCCCATCGGAGATCGACAATCGCTGATCCGAGTCGGCACCCTACCCGGCGGTACGCCCGGCGGTCAGCCTCCGTCGCCGCCAGAACACGAGGGGCAGCGCCCCGGCTACACCGAGTGCTCCCGGAGCCAGCCCCATCGCGGCGTTGATCCCCGGCTGGTCGAAGGTCTTCGGGACCGGCAGGGTCGCCCAGCGGTTGACCGGCCACGCGATGACCACGGCCCGGCCGACGACCTCGTCGGTGGAGACGGTGCCGCCACCCGGCAGCTCCTGGTGGTAGCGCGAGTCGAGAGAGTTCTGGCGGTGGTCACCCATCACCCAGATACGGTCCTTGGGGATCTTGATCGGACCGAACGGCTCGTCGTTGCAGGGAGTGTTGCCCTCGAAAATGAACGACTTGTCGTCGAGCGCCTTGCCGTTGACCGTGACGGGGCCGTTCTTCTTGCACTCCACCGTGTCACCGCCGATCGCGATGACGCGCTTGATCAGGTCCTTCTCCTCGGCCGACGGCATCAGGCCGATGAAGCTCAGGAACTTCTGCGCCACGTTCGGGTCGGGTGCCGCGGTGTCCTCCAGCCAGCCGCCCGGGTCGTGGAAAACAACCACTTCGCCCCGCTCGGGCTCCGAGCCGAACCACGGCGTCAGCTTGTCGACCAGCACCCGGTCGCCCCGCTGCAGCGTGTTCTGCATCGAGTCCGAGGGAATCGAGAACGCCTGCACCAGGAATGTCTTGATCAGCAGCGCGAGAACGAGCGCGATGCCGATGAGCAGGGGCAGCTCCTTCCAGAAGGAGCGGGGCTTCTTCTGCGCCGCCGTACTGCCACTGCCCGGGGAGCCGCCGTCACTCTCCGTCGGGTCCGCCGTCGTCCCCGCGGGCTCGGCATTCCCCGGAATGTCCGGCCGGTCCTCGGGTTCGTCGTGTCCGGATCGTGCGCCGACCGCCAAATCCCCCACATCCACTCCTTATTCCGTGCCACCGCCTGCGCCCTAGCCGGTGCAGGCCCGCCACTCCCATAACGAGCGGGAGTTCCGCAGGAGTCGGGAGCCGGATCATTCCGTTCGGATCCGGAGACACACTATTCGACGCCCGGGGGGCAGCCGCCGTCCCGGCGCGCGCGTCCGGGACCGAGGAGAACGCCGAACGTTCCTCCAGCCGGCTCCAGTGTCCGAAGGGCCAGGCGATCACCACGGCCCGTCCCACCACCGCGTCCTCGGAAACCGTGCCGTGGCCCGTCTTGTCCAGGTGGAAGCGTGAATCGGCGGAATTGGAGCGATGGTCCCCCATCACGAAGATTCTGCCGGCTGGAACCTTTACCTCGAATTTGATCGTGGAGGGCGAATCGCCGGGATAGACATAGGGCTCGTCGACCGCCATCCCGTTCACGATGAGCCTGCCGTCCTTCTCGCAGCACTTCACCGTGTCGCCGCCGACGGCGACCACCCTCTTGATCAGATCCTGCTCGTCGTCGGAGGGCAGCAGACCGATGAAGGTCAGCACTTCCTTCACCTGCTTGATGACGACGGGTGACTCCCCGGACGTCTCCACCGGGTTCGGCGGGGGCCAGTCGGAGGGGTTCTTGAACACGACGACGTCACCCCGCTCCGGTTCGGACCCGAACCAGGGCGTCAGCTTGTCCACGAGCACCCGGTCGCCGATCCGGATCGTCTGTTCCATGGACCCCGACGGGATCACGAAGGCCTGCACCAGAAAGGTCTTGAGGACGAGGGCGATCAGCAGCGCCACGATGATGAGAACGGGAATCTCCTTCACCGCCGACCTGCGCCGCTTGCGCTTCACCTTGCGGGCCAGCTTGCGCCGCTCCGCGCGGGTGGGCAGCGAACGGGGGGTCGTCGGCCGGGTGCCGGTGGGCAGCGGAATCTCCGGATCCGCGGCGTCGGACCTCCGCCCGCGGTTACCCATGCGCCGAACCGGGCGCCGGTATGCCGTCGTACGCCGTGGTGTCCGGAACGGACCCCAGCCGTCCCAGCGGCCAGCCGAGCCAGTCGGCACGGCCGATCACGCGGTCGACGGGCACCATGCCGCCCCCGGGTTCGCCCAGGTGGTCGCGGGAGTCGCGGGAATTGCTCCGGTGATCGCCCATCATCCAGAGCGTGCCGTCGGGCACGACGATGTCGAAGGGCGCCCGGGACGGCACGTCCCCCGCGAACAGATAGTCCTCGTCCACGGGCCGGCCGTTCACCTCGACCCTCCCGCGTTTGTCGCAGCAGACCACCCGGTCACCCCCCACACCCACCACCCGCTTCACGAAGTCGGTCTCGGCGGGCTCCGCGAGCCCCAAGGAAGCCGCCGCGCCGTGCAGCAGTCCGGTCACGGGGTTCTCCGGCGGCGCCTCCTGGACGAAGGAGCCCGTGCCGTCAAAGACCACCACGTCACCGCGCTGGGGTACGGAGCCGAAACGGTACGCCAATTTGTTGACGAGCACCCGGTCCCCGACCTGCAGGGTGGACTCCATCGAGCCACTCGGGATCAGGAAGGGCTGCACCACGAAGGTGCTGAAGAGCAGCACGCCGACCGCGCAGACCGCACCGAGCGCGAGGGTGCGCCGCCACGACATCGAGGCGGCGATACTGCCTCCGACACGCGAGAAGCGCGACCCCTCCTCCGATCCCGTAGCGGGTGCGGAGGAGCGGTCGCGCTCCAGGGGCTGTGATTCCGTGTCCATCGGGGCCAGATCCTATCCGGCCGTCCTGTGGACCAGGGAGTCAGCTCAGCGGTCGCGCTTCTCCTTGATCTTCGCGGCCTTGCCGCGCAGCTCACGGAGGAAGTACAGCTTGGCGCGACGCACGTCACCGCGGGTGATGATCTCGATCTTCTCGAAGATCGGGCTGTGCACCGGGAAGGTGCGCTCGACGCCGACCTGGAAGGAGACCTTGCGGACCGTGAAGGTCTCGCTGATGCCCGCGCCCTGACGGCGGATGACAATGCCCTTGAACTGCTGGATACGGGAGCGGTTGCCCTCGATCACGCGGACGTGGACGTTGACGGTGTCGCCGGGGCGGAACGCCGGGACGTCGGTGCGCAGTGAAGCGGCGTTGACGCCATCGAGCAGGGAAGTCATGGTGTCTGCTTTCTTCGCCGATGCCACAGGTCATCGACGGGAGAGTGTGATGAGTTCGGGGTGCTGATCGCGTCGGACGGGCGTCTTTCCCCCTGTGGCAGGGGCGCACGCGGACGTACAGCAGCGGCCTATTCTTCCACGGCCTGGGGCCTGCGCCAAAATCGGCCGCCGGGCTCCGGCGACCAGCCGAGGATGGAGAGCATCTCGCGGTCCTTCTTGTCGAAGGCGCTCGCCTCGCAGCGCTCGATCAGATCGGGCCGGTTGAGCGCGGTACGACGGAAGGCCTCGTCCCGGCGCCAGCGTGCGATCCGGCCGTGGTGGCCGCTGAGCAGCACGTCCGGGATGCCCCGGCCGCGCCACTCGGGCGGCTTGGTGTAGACCGGGCCCTCCAGCAGGTTGGCCATCGCGCCCGGGGCGAAGGAGTCGTCCCGGTGCGACTCGGCGTTGCCGAGCACGCCGGGCAGCAGCCGGGCCACCGCCTCCGTGATCACCAGCACCGCGGCCTCGCCGCCGGCCAGCACGTAGTCGCCGATGGACACCTCGACGACCGGCATCCGGGTGGCGTACTCCTCCGTCACCCGCCGGTCGATTCCCTCGTAACGCGCCGGGGTGAAGACCAGCCAGGGCCGCTCGGCCAGTTCGACGGCGAGTTCCTGGGTGAACGGCCGGCCGCTCGGCGTGGGCACCACGAGCACCGGGGAGTGCGCCCCCGACTCGTACCCGTCCGCCAGTGCCTGGTCCAGCGCGTCGCCCCAGGGCTCGGTCTTCATGACCATGCCGGGGCCGCCGCCGTAAGGGGTGTCGTCGACCGTGTTGTGGCGGTCGTACGTCCACTCCCGCAGATCGTGCACGTGCACGTCGAGGCGTCCGCGGGCGCGGGCCTTGCCGACGAGCGAGACGTTCAGCGGTTCCAGGTACTCGGGGAAGATCGTGACGACGTCGAGGCGCATCAGACGTCTTTCCCGGGTGCGGCCGAACCCTCTTCGGAGGATTCGGCGGCCGCCTCCTCGTCGCGCGCGGACACCACGACCGCCTGGCTCTCGTCGATCAGACCGGGGGGCGGCGTGATCACCGCGCGCTGTTCCTCCAGGTCGATCTCCGAAACGATCTCCTCGACGAACGGGATCATCACCTCGGTGCCGTCGGGACGCTCCACGATGAAGAGGTCCTGGGACGGCAGGTGCGTGATCTCGGTGATCCGGCCGATCTCGGTGCCGTCGGCGAGAACCACGTCGAGGTCCATCAGCTGATGGTCGTAGAACTCCTCGGGGTCCTCCGGGAGCTCCTCGGGATCCACATCGGCGATCAGCAGCGTGTTGCGCAGCGCCTCGGCGGCCGTACGGTCCCGTACGCCCTCGAAGCGCAGCAGCAGCCTGCCGCTGTGCACCCGGCCCGTCTCGATCGTCAGCGGTCCCGTCGAGGCCGGCTCGGTGGCCAGTACGGCACCGGGTCCGAGCCGGATCTCCGGCTCGTCCGTGCGCACCTCGACGGTGACCTCGCCCTTGATGCCGTGGGCGCGACCGATCCGCGCGACTACCAACTGCACCTTGTGTCTCTCCTGTCGTACGACGACGGGCCGGGGCGGGCGCATGGCCCTCCCCGGCCCGTGCCGGTGTTCAACTCTGTCAGCGAACCTGGTCCACATCGACGAGGTCGACGCGGATACCACGGCCGCCGATGGCGCCCACGACGGTACGCAGCGCGCGTGCGGTGCGGCCGTTGCGGCCGATCACCTTGCCGAGGTCATCGGGATGAACCCGAACCTCGAGCACACGTCCACGACGCAGGGTGCGCGAGGCGACCTGCACGTCGTCGGGGTTGTCGACGATGCCTTTCACGAGGTGCTCGAGAGCCTCCTCGAGCATGCTCAGGCCTCGGTCGACTCGGTGGGCGCGGCAGCGTCAGCAGCCTCGTCCGCCTTCTTGTCGGCCTTCTTCGCCTTCTGCGTGATGGCCTCGCCCTTGGACTCCTCGCCGGCGTCCTTGGTGAGGGCCTCGAACAGGGCGCGCTTGTCGGGCTTGGGCTCCGGCTGCAGCAGCGGCGCGGGGGCCGGGAGGCCCTTGTGCGCCTGCCAGTCACCGGTGAGCTTCAGGATCGCGAGAACCGGCTCGGTCGGCTGGGCGCCGACGGACAGCCAGTACTGCGCGCGCTCTGCGTTGACCTCGATGCGCGAGGGGTTCTGCACCGGGTGGTACAGGCCGATCTCCTCGATGGCCCGACCATCACGGCGGGTACGGGAGTCGGCGACGACGATGCGGTAGTGAGGCGAACGGATCTTGCCCAGACGCTTCAGCTTGATCTTGACTGCCACGGAAGTGGTGTCTCCTGGTCTATGACGTGGGTGGGCACAACGTAGATGCCACGTGGGGTTGCGGTACTCGGAGTGCCCGATGGACGCGTCAGCCGGAGGAGAGAGGGGTCCTATGCGACTGTCGAGTACAGCTAGCCATTGTGCCACACCCCGTCGCCTCACCCCACCGCGACCACTGCCTCCGGGATCCGGAACGGCTTTCCGCAGCCGCCGCAGACGATCGGGGCCTGCGCGAGGACCGACGGGACCACGCGCACGTTGCGACCGCAGTCGCAGACGGCCTTGACGCGCACGCCTCCTCCGGAGGAGCCGTGCCGGGCGGCGGGCCCGCGGAACGAGCGCTTGGTGTCGGCGGCGGTGGCGACCGTGTGCGCCTTGAGGGCGCGCTGCAGTCGTTCCATCGTCGGCCGGTAACGGCGCTTGGCCTCGGGATTGAGCGAGACCAGCGAGAAGCCACTGCTGGGGTGGGGCTCCTCGGCATGGTCGAGGCCCAGCTCCTCGGCGATCGCGAGGAATCGACGGTTGTGGTATCGGCCGGCGCGCGAGGTGTCACGGACACCTCGGGCGGCGGCAATGCCGTGGACTGCCTCATGGAGCAGTCGCTCGAAGGAGAGCTCGCCGCCACAGGCGGACGAGGACTCTCCGATCAGGGACTCGGGCGCGGCAAGATCGGGCAGCTCGGAGTGGTACCGCTGAATGTCGGCCCACGCCTGTGCCAGCTCTGCGGCAAGTACAGGTGGTGTCGTGCTCACGTCGTGACAACGAGCGCGGGGGCCTCGGTGTTCCGATTCCGGGCCATCCCAAATAATTTGCACGTACCAGTCAGTTGCCGTTGATGCGTCCTGACGAGGGCGGGTGCGCTGATCTGCGGAGAAGACGCACAGCTCGCACCAAGGTGGTACGTAGCGCCGTGTACGCCCCGGCGCGTAGACGGCGCGTACGCCCGCCCGTCGAAGGGTGCGGGCGCGGGGGGCGGAGACCGACAGTACCCGGCCCGCCGTCCGCCCCCGCACCCCTCCCCCGAGCAGCGCCGCAGGCGCCCCGCGGCCCGGCCCGGAGCGCTCGACGTGCCCGCCTCCGCCCGCCGGGTGAGACTGGGACCGCGACACGGGACAGCGGAACCTCCGCGGCTCCCCGGCGCACGGGTGCCACGGCCCCGGTCGCATCGCCGGACGCCGCCGGGGGCAACCATTGCCCGTAGACCCCTGGACGCGGCGGCGGATGCGCAGTTCTCTGGCATACGGGGGAAGCGCGGACGCACGGCCACGGGGAGATCGTCCATACAGGCACGACCGAACGGTATGACCGGCATCTCGGCGGATTGGGGCGCATTCCATGACACCAACGCTCGTCCGGCACCACACGCAGGCGGAGCAGTCCGCGTCCGTGGACACCGGTTCCCGCGCCCGTGACTGGGCCGAGATCCAGGAGCGGATGCTCGCACCGCTCTACGAGGCGGTGTACACGCGGCTCGAGGTCGGACCCGCCACACGGATGCTGTCGCTCGGCTGCGGCTCCGGGCTCGCGCTGCTGATCGCGGCCGGCCGCGGGGCACACGTCACCGGGGTCGACCCCGACCTCGAACGCCTGGCGCTGGCCCGGGTGCGGCTGCTGCCCGGCCCCGGGGAAGGGAGCGGGTCCGGGTCCGCCGACGAACCGCAGCTCCTGGAAGCCCTTCCGGCAGCAGCGGCCGGCCACGAGCCGTACAACCTGATCACCGCGTTCACCCCCATCGGCTGCTCCCCCGACGACGGGGAGGAACTGGTGAGGACGCTCGGTGGCGCGGTGCCCTCGGCGGCCCGGCGCAGCACCGTCGTCCTCACCGGTTGGGGGCCGCCCGAGCGGTGCGCCACCGATGCCGTGCTCCAGGTGGCGACGCGGCTCGCGGAGGGCTCGCCGCGGGCCACGAGCGAACGGGGAGCGCGCCGGGACGACCTGGAGAACGTGGCGTTCCGGGCCGGGCTGAATCCGGACGGCTCGGGACGGGTGGCGTGTCCGTTCGGTTATGCCGACGTGGACAGTGCGGTACGGGGCCTGCTGTCGACCCGGCTGTTCGACTCCGCCGTACGGGCGACGGACCGCTCCCAGGTGGAGAAGGAGGTCGCGGAGGCCCTGCATCCGCATCTGCGCCGGGACGGGACGGTCTGGATGCCCAACGTGTTCCGCTACCTCGTCTGCACCACGTAGGACCTCACGGTGCCGGCCCGTGCGCGGGCCGGCACCGTAGAGCGGCTCTACCGGAGAACGGCTACTTCACCGTCCGGGTGATCCCCGCCGCCCGGTAGGCCTCCGCCTCGTCCAGCGTCTCGTTCGCCAGCAGCGCGGCGGCCAGCGCGTCCAGCCGTTCCCGGTTCTCGCGCAGCATCCGGCAGGCCTCCTCGTAGCACTCGTCGACGATGCGTCGCATCTCCCCGTCCACCGCGTCCAGCGTCGCGGGCGCCGCCGACAGGCCGTACGCCTGCTGGGCATCGCCCGGGATCGCCGTCAGCCGGCCCACTTTGTGGCTCATGCCCCAGCGGCCGGCCATGCCCCTGGCGAGCTGGGTGACCTGCTCCAGGTCGCTCTCCGCGCCCGTGGTGATGACCTCGAACACCACCTGCTCGGCCGCCATCCCGCCGAGCGCGCCGATGATCCGGCCGCGCAGGTACTCCTCCGTGTACGCGTACTTGTCGGCGTCCGGCGTCGAGAGCGTGACGCCCAGCGCGCGGCCGCGCGGCACGATGGTGACCTTGCGGACCGGGTCCGCGCCCGGCTGGAGCATCCCCAGCAGCGCGTGCCCGCTCTCGTGGTACGCGGTCCTGCGCCGCTCCTCGTCCGACATGACGAGCGAGCGCTCCGCCCCGAGCTGGACCTTCTCCAGCGCGTCCGAGAAGTCGGCGCCGTTGACCTCCGGCTGCCCCCGCTTCACGGCGAGGAGCGCGGCCTCGTTGGCGAGGTTGGCGAGGTCGGCGCCGGTCATGCCCGGAGTCGTGCGGGCCACCTGGGCCAGGTCCACGTCCCCGGCCATCGGGATCTGCCGGGTGTGGATCTCCAGGATCGCCTCCCGGCCGTTCCTGTCCGGCGGGCTGACCTGCACGGTCCGGTCGAAGCGGCCGGGCCGGGTGAGCGCCGTGTCGAGCACGTCGGCCCGGTTGGTCGCCGCGAGCACCACCACGCCCTCCGAACCGGAGAAGCCGTCCATCTCCGTGAGGATCTGGTTGAGCGTCTGTTCTCGCTCGTCGTGCCCGCCCATGCCCGAGCCGCCGCCGCGGGCCCGTCCGATGGTGTCGATCTCGTCGATGAACACGATGGAGGGGGCGACCTTGCGCGCCTCGGCGAACAGTTCCCGGACCCGGCCGGCGCCGACCCCGACGATCATCTCGATGAACTCGGAGGCCGAGGCGGAGAAGAACGGCACTCCCGCCTCACCCGCGACCGCCCTCGCCAGCAGCGTCTTGCCGGTGCCGGGGGGCCCCGCGAGCAGCACTCCCCCGGGCATCCGCGCACCCATCTTCCGGTAGGCGGCCGGGTTCTTCAGGAAGTCGACGACATCGTTGAGCTCTCCCTCGACCTCGTCGATGCCCGCCACGTCCTTGAACGTGGTACGCCGGTCCCCTTCCAGCTCGACCGGTTTCGGCGGGGCCTTGCGGCCGAAGCCGCCCATGCCGCCGCCCATCGGGCCGCGCGACATCCGCCGGGCGATGAACACCCACAGGAGGACGAGCAGCAGCATCGGCGCCAGCGAGATCAGCAGGTTGGCGAGGAAGCTGCGTTCCTGGACGACCGGTTCGGCGGTGACCGTGACGTTGTCCTTGACGAGTTCGCCCCAGAGGTTGTCATCGGCGAAGGCGGGCCGTTGCGTGACGAACTTCGTGTACTTGTCGTCGCTGCCCGGGACTTTCGCCTCCTTCTTCAGCTGCCCCTGGATGGCATCGCCCTTGGAGTAGATCTTGGAGACGTTGCCCGAGGTGACCTGCTTGCTGAACTCCGTGTACGCGATCGTCGGCTCGTCCTTGCCGTTGAAGAACGAGAGCACCAGATTGGCGATCAGATAGACGGCCAGCGCCATCAGCAGCAGTCCGCCCCAGCCTCCTGGCATCTTCCGGCCGGGTGGCGGGGGCTTCGGCGCGCCCTCGGAGCGCCAGGGCTGGTCCGTCCGATCACGCGGAGGTACGGGGCTGGTCACGTGTGCTCCTCTGCCGGCGGCCACTTCTCGTGACATTAAGGGAGAAACCACACAAAAACCTCCGGAGTATCTGACACTTCGCGGGACATGCTTGTCAGTATCCAGAATCCTGTTTACTGTTCCCTTCGTGAACGCCTTCGATGACCGCTTCCTCACGCGCAACGGACTGGCCGCCCGCCAGCTCGCGGTCCTGCTGCTCAACCACGAGCCGGACACGCGACTGCCCCGGGTGCGGGACTATGCGCAGGAGCTGGGCTGCGGAAACGGCACGGTCCAGGCGGCCCTTCAGCTGCTGGAGGAGTCCGGCGCCATCAGGACGACCGCCCGCGGGCACCTCGGCACCTTCCTCGTCCACTCGGACCGCTCCATACTCTGGCGGCTCTCCGGGCTCGGGACGCTGCTGGCGGCGATGCCCCTGCCCTACTCCCGCCGGTACGAGGGCCTGGCGACCGGACTGCGCAGCGCCTTCGAGGAGGCCGGCGCACCGTTCGCGATCACGTTCATGCGAGGCGCCGGAGCCCGTACCGCCGCACTGCTCGAAGGCAAGGTCGACCTCGTCGTCCTGTCCCGCTTCGCCGCCGACGAACTGATCGCCGAGCATCCGGTGGAGCTGGTGGCCGACCTGGGCCCGGCCACCTACGTCGGCGCGCACGGCATGCTCCTGCGGCACGGCGTGGACCTGAACACCCCGGGCCTGCGGGTCGCCGTCGACCACGCGTCGGAGGATCTGCGCATGCTGGTCGATCTGGTCTTCGCCGGGCGCGAGGACGTCCGGCGGCTGGAGGCCTCGTACATGCAGCTGCGCGATCTCTTCGCCCGCGAGGAGGTCGACGCCACCGTCTGGAACCTGGACGAGGTGCAGGACCGGCTCGGGTTCGGCGTCGACGTGCTCCCGCTGGGGGACGAGGTCACCCGAGAGCTGTCGCTGCGCAACTCCAGCGCGGCCATCATCGGCCGGACCGACGGGACCAAGGCCCTGGCCGCCGTCCGGGACTCACTGGACCTCTCGCTGATCACCTCGCTCCAGGGCGAGGTGCTCAGGGGCACGCGCGTGCCCTCGTACTGACCGCGGAAAGGGACGAAGGTCCTGCCGGGGCGGGACCTTCGCCCTCATCAAAATACAAAATCCTGGTTACTGTCGATTTTAGGAGGATCGCCATGGACGACCAGCTGGCCATGCGGCTTCAGCTCTTCCGCGAAGGCGGACAGATCAAGCCCGAGGTAGCCGACTTCGTCACGGCCGAGCTGGCCGCTCTCGAAGCGGAGGGCCGCACCGTGACCGAGGCGACCGCGGGCATGCTGACCAGCCATCTGATGATGGCGCTCACCCGGCTCCTGAACGGCGAGCCCATCGAGCAGTTCCTCACCGACGACCAGGTCGCCGCCGAACTGGCCGGACACCCCGACGCCGTCTCCCGCGCCCGCGCCGTCGCCGAGCGCGCCCGGCGGGAACTCGGGGCCGCCCTCCCGGAGTCCGAGGTGAACTTCCTCGGCATGCACCTCGCGGTGCTGGCCCGGCAGACCCCCGCCGCACCCTCCTCCTGACCACTCCCCCTCGGGCCGGCGCGACCCGGCCCGAACCACCAGAAAAGAAGCACGGACATGACAAAGATCCTCACCGGCGGCGTCGGCAAGACCGAGGTCACCAGCACCATCAAGCAGCTCGGCATCGAAGGGCTGGAGGTCGTCGCCTCCAGTGACATGGACGCCGCGATGAAGCTGCGCGTCGCCCAGGCCGACTACTACCTGGGTACCTGTCACACCGGCGCCGGCGCCTCGCTCGGCGTCCTCGTCGGCCTGATGGGCAGCGCCGCCTGCCACACCTTCGGCCGCAGCGTCCCCACCGAGGAGCAGATCAACGCCCTGCTGGCCGAGGGCAAGAAGGTCTTCGGCTTCTCGATGGACCAGATCGACATCATCGCCCCTCTCATGGCGCGCGCCATCGCCGCCCGCGGCTGACCCCAGCCACCCCGATCCGATCACCCCGGGCACGAAGGAGTGACCCCGTGAGTACGACACTCGCAGCCGGCGCAAGCCTCGATTTCTCGCTGGCCCAGCAACTGACCGTCATAGCCCTCTGTGCGCTGACCGCGTACATCTCGCACATGGCACTGGCCGTCTTCAACGACGGCGTACGTCCGTTCCTCCTGGACTTCATCCAGGGGCGCACCACGCGCAGCGCGACGACGGCGGTCTCGTTCGGCCTCTCGGCCGGATTCATCTTCGGACTCGGCGCCCCGATGGCACTGTCCACCGGTGTGCTGAACCCGTGGCTCCTCTTCCTGCCCACCGACATCCTCGGCATGCTGTCGCCGAAGAAGTGGCTCGCGCCGATCCTCGGCGGCGCCTGGGGCGCGGTCGTCGTCTTCGGCCTCAACGGCGCCAACGACGTGGCACACGACCTGCCGGTCGACTTCATCACCGCCATGCAGCAGATGTCGACGCCGATCCTCTTCCTCTTCACGCTGTTCCCGGTGCTGGCCATCACCAAGCAGTTCGGCCGCAAGTGGGGAGGCATCGCCGGGCTCCTGGAGTTCGCCCTGGTCGTCATGACCATGAAGCTGTGGCCCAACATGTTCGCCGGCGCACTGGCGATGGCCGTCGGCGTGCTGATGCTCATCGGCCTCGCCGTCGCCAAGGACCTCGCCCAGCGCAAGGCCGACAGGGCCGCGGGCGTGAGCGAACCGGTCATCGAGGGCGACGACCCGATGGCCTCCCTCTTCAGTGCCAGTGCGGCCCGGCTGCGCAGGTACCTGCCCCTGTTCATGGTGCTGGGCGCCGGAGTCTGTGTGCTCGCCCAGATGCACATATTCGGCGGCGGCGAGGCAACCAGCTTCCTGATCGCCAAGGGGCACTACTCCGAGGCCGCCCAGGTCGACTTCTACCGGGTCTTCGGTTTCATCCCGCTGATCGCGACCACCGCGCTGGCCTCCGGCGCGTACGGCATCGCGGGCTTCACCCTCGTGTACCCCATCGGCTACCTGATGCCGAACCCGTTCCTCGCCGCGATCGTCGGCGCCCTGGTCTTCGCGGCCGAAGTGCTGGCCCTGTCCTACATCGGCAAGCTCCTCGGCCGGCTCCCCAGCGTCCGCGACTCCTCGGAGCACCTGCGCAGCGCGATCAGCGACACCCTCCAGCTGGCGATCCTCTTCGGTTCGCTGATGGCGGCCAACGCCATGGGCGGCGGCCTCGGCATCCTCGTCGTCGGCGGGCTCTACCTGCTGAACGAGGCCATGGGCCGGCCGATCGTCCGCATGGCCGCGGCACCGGCGGCGGTCATCGTCGGCGGCATCCTCCTGAACCTCCTGTACTGGATGGACCTGTTCACACCGATCAAGGGTTAGGGCCTCTCGTCCGGATCACGCAGGCCACCCCAAGAAGGACCCCCCACGATGAACAGCCCCGCCCCCGTGCTGCGTACCGTCCTCGGAGACATCGCCCCCGACGCGGTACGCGGCCCCGCCCTCGCCCACGAACACCTCGTCCTCGACCTCGACCACCGGGGTGACGGCGCCGCGGTGCTCGCCCCCGGCCGGCACACCGCCGCCGTCACCGCCGAACTGGCCGCACTGCGCAAGGAGTACGGACTCGCCCTCGTCGTCGAGCTGACCTGCCGCGGCATGGGCCGCGACGTGCGCACCCTGGCCCGTATCTCCCGGGACGCCCAGGTCGCGGTCGTCGCCGCGACCGGCTGGTACTACGAGCCGTTCCACACCCCCGAGATCGACCGCGGCAGCGTCGGCGAACTCACCGAGACCCTCGTCCGTGAGATCGGCGACGGCATCGACGCCACCGGCATCCGCCCCGGCGTCCTCGGCGAGATCGGCAGCCACGGGGACACCCCGACTCCGCCCGAGAGCAAGGTGCTCCGCGCGGCGGCTCGGGCCGCCCTCGCCACCGGGCTCTCCGTCGCCACCCACGCCCAGCTCGGCCGCGGCGGACTCGCCCAGCTGGAGCTGCTCACCGGCGAGGGTCTGCCCCCGCACCGGATCTCCCTCGGCCACCAGGACCTGCTGGACGACCCGGCGGTGCACCGGGAGCTGGCCGCGAGCGGCGCGTACGTGGCCTTCGACACCATCGGCAAGGACGGCTACCAGAGCGACGACACCCGGCTACGGCTCCTGCTCGCCCTCCTGGAGGCAGGACACGCCGACCGGGCCCTGCTCAGCTGCGACATCTCCCGCCACGGCTACCTCACCTCCGAGGGCGGCCAGGGCTACGGCCACCTCTTCGGCGGTTTTCTGCCCGAGGTCCGCGCGGCGGGCGCGGACGAGGACCTGATCGACCTGCTGACCCGCCGCAATCCGCTGCGCTTCCTCACCGGCGCGAACGTGGAAGAGAGCTGACCATGAACCCCGTACTCCCCCGGACGTTCCCGCTGGCGACCGTGGCCCCGGCCGACGCCGTCGCCCGGCAGTTCCGGCTCATCGAGGCCACCGCCCGGCACTTCGAGGGCCCGCAGCTCTTCGCCTCCGACGCCGGGGTCGTGCCCGGCCTCGGACGCCCCGCCACCACCGCCCGCGTCGAGGCCGTCCTCGCCGACTTCTTCGGCGCCGAGGACGCCGCCTTCGTCCAGGGCGCGGGCACCGGCGCGATCCGGGCGGCGCTGGGCGCCGCCGTCCGTCCGGGCGACCCCCTCCTCATCCACCGCGCGCCCGTCTACCGCACCACCGAGGTCACGCTGCGCGGCATCGGGGCCGAGACCGTCGAGGCCGACTTCAACGACGCCGACGAGCTGCGCGAGGCACTGGAGTCCGGCCGGTTCCGCTGGGCCTACGTCCAGCACACGCGGCAGCGGCTCGCCGACTCCTACGACCCCGGCGCCGTCCTCGCGGCCTGCCGGGCCGCCGGCGTCCGCACGATCGTCGACGACAACTACGCCGTGATGCGCACCCCTGCGGCCGGGGTCGAACTGGGCGCCGACGCCTCCTGCTTCTCCCTGTTCAAGCTGCACGGCCCGGAGGGCGTCGGCATCGTCGTCGGCGCCCGCGACCTGGTCGAGCACATCCGCCGCGACAACTACTCCGGCGGCGGCCAGGTCCAGGGCCACCAGGCACTCGACGCGCTGCGCGCGCTCACCCACGTACCGCTCATGTGGTCCGTGCAGTCCCAGGTCGGCGCCGAGGTCGCCGAGCGGCTGGCCGCGGGCGAGGTGCCAGGCGTCGCCGAGGTCCGGCTCGCCAACGCGCAGGACCGGTGCCTGCTCGTCCGCCTCGACCGGCCCGTCGCCGGGGAACTGCCCGCCGTCGCCGCCCGCTTCGGCGCGGCCCCGTACCCCGTCGGCTCGAACTCCCGCTACGAGATCACGCCGCTCTTCTACCGGATGTCCCGTTCCGCCCTGGACGACTCCCCCGAACTGGCCGACTGGACCGTACGCATCAACCCGATGCGGGCGGGCGCGGACCTCGTCATCGAGATCCTGCGCCGCTCGCTGGCCGCACTGAACGACCCGAAGGACCACTGACCGTGTTTCTCGACACCGTGCTGACCCGCAACCCCGGGCTCGTCGAGGCCGCGGCCGCACTCCACCGCGACGGCCGGATCCCGCCGGACACCTATGTGATGGACCTCGACGCCATCGAGGCCAACTCCGCGCTGCTGGCCGCCGAGGCCGACCGGCTCGGCATCTCGCTCTGGTTCGTCGTCAAACAGCTCGGCCGCAACCCGGAACTGATCCGGGCCATCGCCCGGCACATCCCCCGGTACGCCGCCATCGACCCGCCCGAGGCCCGCACCCTGCACGCCTCCGGCGCCCGGGCCGGCAACCTCGGCCACCTCGTCCAGATCCCGCGCCGCGACCTGCCCGAGATGCTGGCATGGCGCCCCGAGACCGTCACCGTCTACGACCTGGACAACGCCCGCGCGGTCTCCGACGCCGCAGAACGGCTGGGGTTCGTCCAGGACGTCCTGATCCGCCTCGAAGGCGCCGAGGGCAGCGTGTACCCCGGCCAGGAGGGCGGCGTCCCGCTCACCCGGCTCGACGCGTTCGCCGACGCCGCCGAACAGCTGCCCGGCATCCGGATCGCGGGGGTCACCGCGTTCCCGTGCGTGCTGTGCGACCCGGCGACCGGAATCCCGTACGCCACACCCAACTTCGCCCTCGCCCTCAAGGCCCGCGAGGCACTCGCAGACCGCGGCCACCGGGACCTCGGGCTGAGCGCCCCCAGCGCCACCTCGATGGCCTCCCTGCCGCTGCTCGCGGGCCTCGGCGCCACCCACGGCGAGCCGGGCCACGCCCTGACCGGCACCACCCCGCTGCACGCACTCGACCCGACGCAGCCCGAGACACCCGCCTACGTGTACGTCACCGAGGTCGCCCACACCCTGGACGACGGCCGTCCCGCCGTCTTCGGCGGCGGGTTCTACGCCCGCTCCCACATCAGGAGCGCCCTGCTGCCGCGCACCGGGGCACGCCTGAACGTGCAGGACGCACCCGCCGAGAACATCGACTACTACCGGCTGCTCGACGCACCCGCCCCCGGACAGGACGTCCGGATCGGCGACACCGCGCTGCTCGCCTTCCGCACCCAGATCTTCGTCACCCGCTCGACCGTCGCCGTCGTCTCCGGAATCGCATCCGGTACGCCCCGTCTCAACGGTCTGTACGACGCCCAGGGCCGGTCCCTGAGCTGAGGAGGCACCCCATGGCCAAGACCGTCATCGTCGTGATCGACGGATTCGGCATCGGCGCCATGCCCGACGCGGGCGCCCCGCGCCCCGGCGACCTGACCGCCGACACCTGCGGACATGTGCTGGACCACTGCCGGGAGGCGTTCGGCCGCCCGCTGCGGCTGCCGGTGCTGGGATCGCTCGGGCTCGGCCTCGTCCACCCGCACCCCGACCTCGCCCGGCGCACCCACCTGCCCGTGGCCGCGGGCCGGGCGGCGCTCGGCTATCCGGGCGCCGACACCTTCGCCGGTCACCAGACCATGATGGGCGCCGACTTCAGCCGGGTCACCGTCGCCCGGCTCGCCGATCACATCGACGAGGTGACCGCCGCCCTCGAAGAGGCCGGTCACCGGGTCGAGCCGCTGGACGGCAAGCCGCTCCTGGTCGTCGACGGCGTGGTCCTGGTCCACGACAACCTGGAGGCCGACCCGGGGATCAACTGGAACGCGTCGGGGCGGCTGGAGGACCTGCCGTTCGACGGGCCGGACGGCATCCTCGCCGTGGCCCGCACGGTACGCACCGTCGCCCCCGTGGCCCGGGTCATCGCGGTGGGCGGACACGCGGACGGCCCGCTGGAGCGCTTCGTGCGGGCCGGGGAGGAGGTCACGGTCGGCCTCGACACCCCCGCCACCGGCTTCTACCGCAACGGCGGCCTCGAAGTGCGGCACCTGGGTGCCGGAATCGACCACACCCGCCAGCTCCCCGACCTGGCCGCCCGAGCGGGCATCCCCGTCACCCTGGTGGGGAAGGCCGCCGACATCCTGGCCTGCGACGCCGCGACCCGGCACCCGGCCGTGGACACCGCGGACGTCCTCACGCACACCCTCGAAGCGGTACGCGCCTGCGGCGACGGCCTGGTGATCGCCAACATCCAGGAGACCGACCTGGCCGGACACCAGCAGGACACCGAGCGCTACGGACATCTCCTGGAGCAGGCCGACGCGGGCCTGGCCGCACTCGTCGCCCTGCTCGACGCACCCGGTGACCGCCTCATCGTGACCGGCGACCACGGCAACGACCCCACGGTCGGGCACGCCTTCCACACCCGTGAGTACGTCCCCGTCCTCATCCACCGGCCCGGAGCGGACGGCGTGGAGCTGCTGCCGGACTCGGAGAGCCTGGCGGACGTCGGCGCGACCGCCGCCGTGTCCCTGTCGCTGGACCCGGACGGACTGGCGAACGGCCGGGAGCTGCGGACGGGCCGGCGGGCGGCGTAGGAACCGGCACGACGCGGACATGTGTAAGGGGCGCCCGCCAAGAGCGGGCGCCCCTTACACATGGCTCATCCGGGCCGTCAGCCCATGAACTTCTTGAACTCGTCCGGCAGCTCGAAGTTCTTGTCGTCCTGACCGGCCGGCAGACCGAGCGCGCCGCCCTGGGCCGCCTGCTCCCGGCGGGCGGCCTCGGCCGCTTCCTCGGCCTTGCGCTTCATCGGGTTACCGCTCTTGCGCTTGCCCTTGGCCTGCTTGACCTGCTTCTTCTGCCGACCGGGTCCGCCGCCCATGCCCGGCATCCCGGGCATCCCCGGCATGCCGCCGCCCTGCGCCATCTTCGACATCATCTTGCGGGCCTCGAAGAACCGCTCGACCAGGTTCTTCACGGCGCTGACCTCGACACCGGAGCCCTTGGCGATACGGGCCCGCCGCGAGCCGTTGATGATCGTCGGCTCGGCGCGCTCCTTCGGGGTCATCGACTTGATGATCGCGGCGGTGCGGTCGACGTCACGCTCGTCGATGTTGTTGATCTGGTCCTTGATCTGCCCCATGCCGGGCAGCATCCCGAGCAGCTTGGAGATCGAGCCCATCTTCCGGACCTGCTCCATCTGGGCCAGGAAGTCGTCGAGCGTGAAGTCCTTCCCGCCCTTGCTGGACGCCAGCTTGGAGGCCATTTGAGCGGCCTCTTCCTGGCTGAAGGTCTTCTCCGCCTGCTCGATCAGGGTGAGCAGGTCACCCATGTCGAGGATGCGGGACGCCATGCGGTCGGGGTGGAAGGCGTCGAAGTCCTCGAGCTTCTCACCGTTCGACGCGAACATGATCTGCTTGCCCGTGACGTGGGCGATCGACAGGGCCGCACCACCGCGGGCGTCACCGTCGAGCTTGGAGAGCACCACGCCGTCGAAGCCGACGCCGTCGCGGAAGGCCTCCGCGGTGTTGACCGCGTCCTGGCCGATCATCGCGTCGACGACGAAGAGGATCTCGTCCGGGTTGACCGCGTCGCGGATGTCCGCGGCCTGCCGCATCAGCTCCTGGTCGATACCGAGGCGTCCGGCGGTGTCGACGACGACGACGTCGTACTGCTTGGTCCGGGCGAACTCGATCGAGTCCTTGGCAACCTTGACCGGGTCACCGACGCCGTTGCCCGGCTCGGGCGCGTACACCGCGACACCGGCGCGGTCGGCGACGACGCTCAACTGGTTCACGGCATTGGGGCGCTGGAGGTCACAGGCGACGAGCAGCGGGGAGTGGCCCTGGCCCTTGAGCCAGACGCCGAGCTTTCCGGCGAGGGTCGTCTTACCGGCACCCTGGAGACCCGCGAGCATGATCACGGTCGGCGCGGTCTTCGCGAACCGCAGCCGCCGGGTCTCGCCACCGAGGATGGAGACGAGCTCCTCGTTGACGATCTTGACGACCTGCTGAGCGGGATTCAGCGCCTGGGAGACCTCGACGCCGCGCGCCCGCTCCTTGACGTTGGCGATGAAGGCGCGCACGACGGGCAGCGCGACATCCGCCTCGAGGAGGGCGATACGGATCTCGCGAGCCGTGGCGTCGATGTCCGCCTCGGACAAGCGGCCCTTGCCCCTGAGGTTCTTGAAAGTCGCGGCAAGGCGGTCGGAGAGAGTATCGAACACGGCGCTCGTCGGTCCTCAGGGTCGGGGGCGGGGGCAGGTAGTCGTCCCCCAGGGTATCCGGACGCCGGAGAACGCAAAGCCCTCGCCCGGTTCTCGTGACGGACGAGGGCTTCTTCACATGTCCGTCGGGCTCACCCGAGGGCCTTCTCGATCTCCCCGGCCAGCTCCGCGGCCCGCTCCGCGGACAGCGGTTCACCGTCCGCGTCCGTGACGTAGACGGTGTCCACCGCGTTCGCCCCCAGCGTCGACACGTGCGCGCTGCGTACCCGTACCGCGCTCTGTTCCAGCGCCCGTCCGATCCGGTGCAGCAGGCCAGGGGCGTCCTGGGCGCGCACCTCGATCACCGTGGCCAGCTGCGATCCCGCCGCCGCGACCGTCACCCTGGGCGGCGGGGCCTTCACCCCGCGGCGCCTCGGGTAGGCCGCCTCGCGCTCGGCGAGACGGGCCCGGATGTCCAGGGAGCCGTCCAGCGCGCGGACGAGGTCGGCGCGCAGCCGGGCCGCCTGGGGCAGGGAGCCGTACTCGGCCGCGACGCGCCAGCTGAGCAGCAGCAGGTCCGCGCTCTCGCCCAGTTCGGTGGGGAGCTCCACCGCCCGCAGGTCGGCGGCACGGACGGTGAGGCGGTGCAGGGCGAGGACGCCGGCGGCGGCGGGCAGGACGCCGGGTCGGTCGGGGAGTGCGATGAGGAGTTCGACGCCGACGGGTTCGGGGCCGCCGTCCTCGTGCGGCGCCTCGGTCTGGGTGTGCAGCGAGAGGACCGGTTCGCCGGTGCGCAGGGCCTCGATGGCCAGGCGCTCCTGTTCGGCGCTGGGGGCCTCGGGTGCGGGTTCCTCGGGTGCCTCGCCGGCGAGGACCGCCGCGACGCGCCTGACCAGGTCGGTGACGAGGGAAGCGCGCCAGGTGGACCAGGCGGCGGGCCCGGTGGCGAGCGCGTCGGCCTCGGTGAGCGCGTGCAGGAGCTCCAGCGTGGAGGCGGTACCGACCGCCGTGGCGACGGAGCGGACCGTGGCCGGGTCGTCGAGGTCCCGGCGGGTGGCGGTCTCGATCAGCAGCAGGTGGTGGCGGACGAGGGTGGCGATGACGCCCACGTCGTGCTGGTCGAAGCCGATCCGGGCGGCCATGTCGCGTGCGATGACCTCGCCGGCGACGGAGTGGTCGCCGGGCCAGCCCTTGCCGATGTCGTGGAGCAGCGCCGCGACCAGCAGGAGGTCGGGGCGTCCGACGCGGCGGGTGAGGGAGGAGGCGCGGACGGCCGCCTCGACGAGGTGGCGGTCGACGGTCCAGGTGTGGACGGGGTTGCGCTGGGGCCGGCAGTGGACTCGTTCCCAGTCGGGCAGGAGCCGGGTGACGAGCCCTTCGGCTTCGAGGGCCTCCCAGACGGGGACGGTGGCCTCGCCCGCGCCGAGGAGGGTGACGAGCTCCTCCCGGGCCTCGGCGGGCCAGGGCACCGGCAGCGGTTTGGCGGCTGCGGCGAGGTGGCGTACGACGTGGCGGGAGAGCGGGAGCTCGGACTGGGCGGCCGCCGCCGCGGCGCGCAGGACGAGGACCGGGTCACGCTCGGGCCGGGCGGTGCGGGCGAGCACGACCTCGCCGTCCGCCTCGACGACCCCGTCGGCGAGCGGGGTGCGGTCGACGGCGGGGGCCCGGCCGCCGCCCAGCATGGCGCGCAGCCGGGGGCGGGCCGAGCGGGCGCGCAGCACCCGGTTGACCTCGCGCCAGGTCACGTCGGTGGCGTACGAGACGGTGCGGGCGGCCTCGTACACCTGGCGCAGCAGGGCGTCGGCGTCGAGGAGGCCGAGGGCGGCGGCGACCTGGTCCTGCTCCTGGAGGGCGAGGCGGTCGGTGGCGCGGCCGGTGGTGAGGTGGAGGGCGTCGCGGGCGTCGAGGAGGACACGGCGGGCCTCGGCGAGGCCTTCGCGGGGGGCGTCGGCGACCCAGGAGGCGGCGACGGCGCGCAGGGCGGTGGCGTCCCGCAGTCCGCCGCGGGCCTCCTTGAGGTCGGGTTCCAGGAGGAACTGGAGCTCACCCTGGCGCTCGGCCCGTTCGCGGCAGAGCTCGTCGAGTGCGGGCAGGCGCTTGGGGGCCTGGTTCCGCCAGTCGGCGAGGATCGCGGTGCGCAGGGAGGCGACGAGTCCCAGGTCCCCGGCGACCGGCCGGGCGTCGAGCAGGCCGAGCTGGACCTTGAGGTCCTCGCCGGCTGTCTTCCGGGCTTCGGCCGGGGTGCGTACGGAGTGGTCGAGGGCCAGGCCCAGGTCCCAGACGGGGTACCAGACGCGGTCGGCGAGGGCCGCGACCGCTCCGGCGTCGGCGCTGCCGTCGTGCAGGAGCAGCAGGTCGAGGTCGCTGCGCGGGGAGAGTTCGCCCCGGCCGTAGCCGCCGACGGCGACGAGGGCGGCGCCCCGGACGCCGGCGTGCTCGGCCGCGGCGGTGAAGAGGCCGGTCAGCCACGTGTCGGTGAGCGCGGCGAGGGCCGCACGGCGCGGCGGCCCGGACCGCTCCTTCTCCTGGAGAAGGCGCAGCCGGGCCGCCGCGTAGCCGCTGGGTCCCGATTCCTCGGATTCGGTGGTCACTTCGGTGCTCGTCACCCAGCTGCCTTTCCGTGTGCGGAACAGTCGGTCAGAGTGCGTCCGGGCCGCGTTCGCCGGTACGGACCCGGATCGCGGTCTCGACCGGGACGCTCCAGACCTTGCCGTCACCGATCTTGCCCGTACGGGCGGCCTTGACGACGACGTCGATGAGCTGTTCGGAGTCCTCGTCCTCGACGAGGACCTCGATGCGGATCTTCGGGACGAGGTCGACGGTGTACTCGGCACCCCGGTAGACCTCGGTGTGGCCGCGCTGGCGCCCGTAGCCGCTGGCTTCCGTGACCGTCAGGCCCTGGACGCCGAAGGCCTGGAGGGCCTCCTTGATCTCATCGAGCCGGTGGGGCTTCACGACTGCGGTGATGAGCTTCATGCGTCCACCTTCTTGTTCGTCGGGGCTGCCGTGGTGCCGGGCGCGGTGCGCGGGGCCGCACCGCCGCCGGCGCCGCTGAAGTCGTACGCCGTCTCGGCGTGTTCGACCTGGTCGATGCCGGAGACCTCGTCGTCCTCCTCGACCCGCATCCCGATCGTCCTGTCGAGCAGGAAGGCCAGAATCGCGGAGACGACCAGAGAGTACGCGAGGACCGCGAAGACGCCGACGGCCTGCTTGCCGAGCTGGTCGAGGCCGCCGCCGTAGAAGAGGCCCTTGGCGTCGGACTGGACGCCGCCGGTGGCGAAGAGGCCGACGAGGAGCGATCCGGCGATACCTCCGACGAGGTGGACGCCGACGACGTCCAGGGAGTCGTCGTAGCCGAACCTGTACTTGAGGCCGACGGCCATGGCGCACAGCACACCGGCGATGGCACCGACGGCGATGGCACCGAGCGGGCTGACCGCGCCGCCCGCCGGGGTGATGGCGACGAGTCCGGCGACGGCGCCGGAGGCGGCACCGAGCGTGGTGAAGGAGCCGTGGCGGATCTTCTCGTAGCCGAGCCAGGCGAGCATCGCGGCAGCGGTGGCGACCTGCGTGTTGACGAACATGACCGCGCCGACACCGTCGTCGTTGCCGAGCCACGAGCCGGCGTTGAAGCCGAACCAGCCGAACCAGAGGAGACCGGCGCCGAGCATGACGAGCGGCAGGCTGTGCGGCCGCATCGGGTCCTTCTTGAAGCCGACGCGCTTGCCGATGACGAGGATCACGCCGAGGGCCGCGGCACCCGCGTTGATGTGGACGGCGGTGCCACCGGCGAAGTCGATGACGCCCAGCTCGAAGAGCCAGCCGCCCGCGCCCCAGACCCAGTGCGCGACCGGGAAGTAGACGACGGTGACCCAGAGGGTGATGAAGAGCGCCCACGAGGTGAATTTGACCCGGTCGGCGAGGGCACCGCTGATCAGGGCCGGGGTGAGCACGGCGAACATCAGCTGGAAGACGGCGAAGACGTACACCGGGATGGTGTAGCCGTCCCAGAGTTCCGTGACGCCGATCCCGCTGAGGCCGACGAAGTCCTGGCTCCATCCGATGATCGAGCCGGCGTCGGTGCCGAAGGCGAGGCTGAATCCGTAGAGCACCCACAGGATGGTGACGATCCCGAGGCTGATGAAGCTCATCATCAGCATGTTGAGGGTGCTCTTGACGCGGACCATGCCTCCGTAGAAGAAGGCCAGGGCCGGGGTCATGAGCATCACCAGGGCCGAGCAGATGAGCATGAACCCGGTGTTGGCGGCGGACAGCTCGATCGGAGCGTCTGCGGCAAGCGTCGTGATGCCTGGGGGCATCGGCGTCTCCTCGTCGTCGGTGCGGCCGCGTGCGGGGGCGGTGGGGACGTATCCACGTGCGGGACCACTGGGGAAAAGGTGCGGGCCGGTCGGACCGCCCTCCAGTTGCCGGTCGGTCCTTATGCGCCATGAGATTCGCCCAGCGCCGTTTCGGCCGATGCCACACGATGTTTCGCCGCAGTGACTAAGAGGACCGCCGTGTTACGTCCCCATGAACGCCCGTGCCGTATCCACGCTCGGGCCTACTCTGCGGCCTGAGCCGCATACGGTGCGGTTACGACGCTCCGGCAGGGGAACGACCACACGAACCGGCCACGACAACCACCCACTGACCAGGCAATCGGGGGAGCCGAAGTCGGTCCGTGCGGGGTGGCCGTCGTGGCCGGGGCAGAGGTGCCGCTCAGACCGCTTCCGCGGTCTCGGGCAGTTGTTCGGTGAGGAGATCGGTGAGCCGGGCCACCTCGGGAATGTCCCCGAAGTCCCTGGCAGCGGTGTCGACGGTCTTGCGCAGCCGGGTGTTGACGCGTTCCGAGCGGACCTTCTTGGCGACGCGCAGCGCCTTCTCGGCCAGCACGGTGGACTGCTCGGGCTCGCGCTTGAGGAGGTGCACGGTGGCGAGGCCGACGAGGTTGAGCGCGTACGACCGCTGGTGCTCGTCGTCCTCCCCGAAGAGCTCGACCGCCTTGCGCATCACCGGTTCGGCGAGCGAGGCGTACGTGGGACTGCGGCCGGCCACGTAGGCCAGGTCACGGTAGGAGTGCGAGTTCTCGCCGTTGAGCTCGGCCTCGGAGAAGAAGCGGATCCAGTCGGGCTCGGGCTCGCCGTCCATCCCCGCGTCGGAGAAGGTGTCCTCGGCCATCCGGACGGCCCGCTTGCACTTGCTGGGCTGGCCCATGTTGGCGTAGGCGCGGGCCTCCATCGCATACAGCATGGCCTGGGTCCGCGCGGTGGCGCATTCGCGGCTGCCGTACTGCGCGAGGTGGATGAGTTCGAGGGCGTCGTCGGGGCGGCCGAGGTGGATCATCTGGCGGCTCATGCTGGACAGGACGTACGAGCCCAGCGGCTTGTCGCCGGCCTCCTTGGAGGCGTGCAGGGCGAGCACGAAGTACTTCTGGGCGGTGGGCTGGAGGCCGACGTCGTAGCTCATCCAGCCCGCCAGCTCGGCCAGTTCGGCGGCGCAGCGGAACAGGCGCTTCGCGGTGGCGGCCGGCTGCGGCTCCTGGAGTAGGTCGGTGACCTCGTGGAGCTGGCCGACGACGGCCTTGCGGCGGAGCCCGCCGCCGCACTGGGCGTCCCACTGGCGGAACATCGCCGTGGTGGACTCCAGCAGGTCGAGCTCGGGCCCGGAGAGCCGGGACGGGCGGCGGGCGGCGTCGGCCGACTCCGGTTCGACGGGTCCGCCGGACGCGACGGGTACCAGCCAGCGCTGCATGGGCTCGATGAGGGCGGGTCCGGCGGCGAGGGCGAGGGAGCTGCCGAGGAAGCCGCGGCGGGCGAGCATCAGGTCGCTGCGGGAGAACTCGCTGAGCAGGGCGACGGTCTGGGGTCCGGCCCAGGGCAGGTCGACACCGGCCACGGAGGGCGCCTGGCGGGCGGCGCGCAGCCCCAGGTCCTCGACGGCGACGACGGAGCCGAAGCGCTCGGAGAACAGCTCGGACAGAATGCGCGGGATCGGTTCGCGCGGCTGCTCACCGTCGAGCCAGCGCCGCACCCGTGAGGTGTCGGTGCTGATGTGGTGGGCGCCCATCTGGCGCGCTCTGCGGTTCACCTGCCGGGCCAGTTCACCCTTCGACCAGCCGCTGCGCACGAACCATGATCCCAATTGCCCGTTGGGGCGCTTACCGGCATTCGCATCGCCCGCGCCGCTGCCACTCACTGGAACGCCCCCATCCGCCGAATACTGTCGCGCGAACCTCTATCAGAATGCCGCGAACCGATGCTGCCCGTATGCCCGTTGCCCACCATCGAACAGAAAATCGGGTTGCCTCCGGCATACCCATGCGCGCCCATACTCCCATGGTTCGTGTACCGACGGTAATCCTACGATCACCCTCCCGGGGAGGGTGTTTACAGAAACGCCACCATTCGCCACCCCTTCGAATGAACGCCATCACGTTCGGGCGCGATTCACTTGACAGACAGCGATCAGCGGCAGGCGCGGGGATACGCCCCGGGGCGTGCGAAAGGCCTCGCACCCCGGGGCGCCTCCCGCGCTCACGCCGGTCGGCCGGGAGGGCGGAGCGTCACGACTTCGCTCCGGTTCGTAACCACCGGCGCGTCGGACCCGTTGGAGGGGGCATGGGCTTCACGATCGGCGGCATCCGCGAGTTGCGCTCCGGCGCACGGCGCCGAGGCCGTGCACCGGAGGGCAGCATGGCGGTGGCCGAGTACACGGGACTGTGGGGCTGGGCGGTCGTCCCCGGAGCACGCGCCGCGGACGGCGCCTGCTCGTGCGGGAAAGCCCGTTGCCCCTCCCCCGGGGCGCATCCACTGGACTTCGCGCGGGAGGTTCCCGCCGGGGCGACGCTCGACACCGCGGCGCGCGCCTGGGCCGAGGTGCCCGGTGCGGCGATGCTGCTGCCGGTGGGCCGCAGCTTCGATGTGCTCGACGTCGCGGAGCAGGCCGGACGCCGGGCGCTCGTGCGGATGGAGCGGATGGGGCTGCCGCTGGGCCCGGTGGCGGTGACCCCGGCCGGCCGGGCGCAGTTCCTCGTGGCGCCCGGAGCGGCCGCCGAGCTGCCCCGGCTGCTGTACCGGATGGGCTGGGACGACACGGGCCTGGACCTGAGGGCCTTCGGCACCGGCTCCCACATCACCGCGCCCCCGTCGGACCAGGGCGGTCTCGGCCCGGTCCGGTGGCTGCGTCCGCCGGCCCTGGACACCGCGGCGGCACCTCCCGAAGCGCGGCTGCTGCTGGGCACGCTGGCGTACATCTGCCACCGACTGTCCCCCTGCGGCTGAACGGTTACAGCGAGGAGCCCGGTCGCACCGTGCGTGCGGCCGGGCTCCTCGAGGCAGTCGTACGGGGGAGGCCTCAGTCCCCGATCAGGGCGTCCACGAACGCCTCCGGCTCGAACGGAGCCAGATCGTCCGGCCCCTCGCCGAGGCCGACCAGCTTCACCGGGACGCCCAGCTCACGCTGGACGGCGATGACGATGCCGCCCTTGGCGGTGCCGTCGAGCTTGGTGAGGACGATGCCGGTGATGTCCACGACCTCGGCGAACACCCGCGCCTGCACCAGGCCGTTCTGGCCGGTGGTGGCGTCGAGGACGAGCAGGATCTCGTCGAGCGGTCCGTGCTTCTCGACGACCCGCTTGACCTTGCCGAGCTCGTCCATCAGTCCGGTCTTGGTGTGCAGCCGGCCCGCCGTGTCGATGAGGACGACGTCGGCGCCCTCGGCGATGCCTTCCTTCACGGCGTCGAAGGCGATCGATGCCGGGTCACCGCCCTCGGGCCCGCGCACGGTACGCGCACCGACGCGCTCCCCCCAGGTCTGGAGCTGATCGGCGGCGGCGGCACGGAAGGTGTCGGCCGCGCCGAGGACGACACTGCGGCCGTCGGCCACGAGCACCCGGGCCAGCTTGCCGGTGGTGGTGGTCTTGCCGGTGCCGTTGACGCCGACGACCATCACGACGCCGGGGGTCTCCGCGCCGCCCTCCGTCTTCACCGCACGGTCGAAGTCGGTGCCGAGCAGGGTCAGGAGCTCCTCGCGCAGCAGCTTGCGCAGCTCGTCGGGGGTACGGGTGCCGAGGACGCGGACGCGCTCCCGGAGCCGTTCGACGAGTTCCTGGGTGGGAGCGACGCCGACGTCGGCGGTGAGGAGGGTGTCCTCGATCTCCTCCCAGGTGTCCTCGTCGAGGTTGTCCCGGGACAGGAGCGTGAGCAGCCCCTTGCCCAGGGTGCTCTGCGAGCGGGCGAGCCGGGTCCGCAGCCGTACGAGACGGCCGGCGGTGGGCTCGGGGACGTCCAGCGCGGGGGCCGCGGGCGTCTCCGGTTCAGCGGTTTCCGGGGCCTCCTCGGGCGGAAGGCCGACCTCCTCGATGGTGCGGCGCGAGGTGTCGCGCGGCGTCTCGGCCTCCTCGCCGACATGGGGCTCGGCGGGAGGAGTGAGGGTCGGCGTGCTCGACGGTGCCGGGGGCAGCTGCTTCTTCTTGCGGCTGCTGACCACGAGCCCGCTGATCACGCCGACCGCGACCAGGGCGATGACTACAGCAAGGATGACGAATTCCATAACGGACCCAGTATCGGTCACGTACGGCGGCAAGCGAGGGATGCGCGGTCCCGCACGAGGTCGAGCATCCGGTGAGTTATGCCCCGTATGCCGGTAAAGGTACGATCCTGGCCGTGGAGACCCGTGGGCTGGACCCCGTGCCCGACCGTGAGCGGACCGCCCGGGTCAGGGCACTCTTCCCCACCTGGGCGGCCGCCAACATGACCGTGCTGCTGCTCACCATCGGGGCGGGTCTCGTCGTCCTCGACGGGCTGAGTCTCTGGCAGGTGCTGGTCGTCGCGGTCGCGGCGCCGGCCCTCTCGTTCGGCCTGGTCGGCCTGATCTCGGTGGCGGGGCGCAGTGGCGGCGCCCCCGGCATGGCGCTCTCGCGGGCGGTCTTCGGGCCGCGGGGCAATCTGGCACCCGGCGCGCTGATCTGGATGGCCCGCTGGGGGTGGGAGACGGTGAACGCGGTCACCGGTACGTACGCCCTGCTGGCCGTGCTCGGCCTGCTCTTCGGCGTCCGGAGCACCTCGACGCTGATCATGGTGACCCTGCTCGCGTTCGTGGCGAGCAGCTTCCTGCTGTCGGGGCTGGGCATCCGGGCGCTGCGGCTGTGCTGCGCCTGGTCCGCGTACCTCTTCGGCGGGTTCAGCGTCCTGGTCCTGGTGCACCTGGCGGGGGCGACGGCCTGGCCGGCGGTACTGGACCGGCCGGCCGGTCCGACGTCGGCCATGATCGCGGGGATCGGCACCCTGGCGGCCGGCGGCATCAGCTGGGCGCCCACGGGGCCGGACTTCACCCGCTATCTGCCGCGCACCGCGTCGGGGCGGGCCATGGTCGCGGCAACCATGGGCGGCGCCGGAATCGTGTTCCTGCCCCTGGTCCTGATGGGGGCGGTGATGGCGGTCGGCACGCCGGAGCTCGCCGTCACCCGCGATCCGGTCTCGTTCATCGGGGTGCTGCTGCCCGACTGGATCTCGGTTCCGTATCTGGTCGTCGCCGTGCTCGGCATGGTGCTGATCAACGCCATGTCGATGTATTCGGCCGGATTCACCGCGCAGACCCTGGGATTCACGGTCCCGCGCGCCTGGGCCGTCGGGGTGAATGCCGCGATCAGCCTGTTCCTGGGGGGCCTGCTGATGCTGGTGGCGAGCAGTTTCGTCGATTCGTTCGTCTCCTTCCTGAATCTGCTCGCCGTGACGTTCTCCGCATGGATCGGCGTCTTCGGCGTGGACCAGCTGAGGGGGCGCGCGTACGACCGGGTGGCGCTGATGGACACCACACCCACCAGTGCCTACTGGTACACGGGTGGTGTCGCGTGGACCGCGGTGGCGTCCTGGGCGGCGGGGCTGGTGGTGGGACTGCTGTTCACCGGCGTGGGGTGGTTCACCGGCCCGCTCGCGACGACCTGGACCGGGCGCAACGGGCTCGGCTGGGCGGCCACGATCATCGTCGCGGGCGGGCTGTACGCGGTGCTGCCGCGGCCCGCCGCACGGCGTCGGACCACACCCCTACACTTCTGACGCTGCGTCAGTTAAGGTCCGGCCCCCGCCCGTACAGGACCCAGGGGGAGAGCGTCATGGCCTTCACAGTCGTCCGGTTCAACCTCGTCGATCCCGATGCCACCCCGGGGCCCCTCTCGGCCCGTTACCGTGCGGCGCTGGACATGGCCGCGTACGCCGACGAGCACGGCGTCGACACGGTGCAGACCGAGGAGCACCACGGGGCCGCCAACTCGTGGCTGCCGTCCCCCTTCATCCTCGCCGGGGCCGTGTTCGGGGCCACCCGCCGGATCGCGGTCACGGTCTCCGCGGTCATCGGACCGTTGCACGACCCGTTGCGGCTGGCCGAGGACATCGCGGTGCTGGACCTGCTGAGTGCGGGCCGGCTGGTCACGGTCGCGGGGATCGGCTACCGGCCCGAGGAGTACGAGCGGGCGGGCGTCGAGTGGGGCAGGCGCGGCCGGCTCCAGGACGAGGTGCTGGAGACGCTGCTGCGGGCGTGGACCGGGGAGCCGTTCGAGTTCCGCGGCCGCACGGTCACGGTCACTCCCCGGCCGTACACCCGCCCCCACCCGCTGCTGCTGGTGGGCGGCAGCTCGCGGGCGGCGGCGCGGCGGGCGGCTCGGCTGGGGCTGCCGCTGTTCCCGAGCGCGCATCTGCCGGAGCTGGAGGCGTACTACGACGAGCGGCGCGCGGAGCACGGCACGGAGGGGTTCTGCATGATGCCCGCGGCCGAGACGCCGTTGCTGCACGTGTCCGAGGACCCGGACCGGACGTGGGCGCGGTACGGGGAGCACTTCCTCCACGAGGCCCGTACGTACGCCTCCTGGCAGTCCAAGGACATCCGCTCGGCCGTCCGCTCGGCGGCGACGACGGTGGCGGAGCTCCGGGACGAGGGCGTCTACCGGGTCGTCACACCGCAGGCGTGCGCGGCGCTCGCCGGGGAGCTGGACAGCCTGGTGCTGCACCCGCTCTGCGGCGGCATGCCGGTCGAGGAGGGGTGGCGCAGTCTGCGGCTGTTCTGCGGGGCGATCGGAGGGTGAGGTGCGCGTACGGCCCCGGTTCGCGGGTGCGAGCCGGGGCCGTACGGATGTCGAGGAGGAGGCAGCGGGGACGCGTGTCCTTCTCCCGCGCCCGCGAGAGGCCCTAGCCCATCTCCTCCAGCGCCTTGCCCTTGGTCTCCTTGACGAACTTGATGACGAAGGGGATCGAGAGCGTGGCGAAGCAGGCGTAGATGATGTACGTGCCCGACAGGTTCCAGTCGGCGAGGCTCGGGAAGCTCGCGGTGATCGCCCAGTTGGCGATCCACTGCGCGGAGGCGGCGACGCCGAGTGCGGCGGCGCGGATCCGGTTCGGGAACATCTCACCGAGGAAGACCCAGACCACGACGCCCCACGAGAGGGCGAAGAAGAGCACGAAGACGTGCGCGGCGACGAGTGCGACCACGCCCTGGGTGTTGGGGAGTTTGCCGTCGACCAGGTCGGCGGAGAAGGCCCACGCCTCGAAGGCGAGGGCGATGGCCATGCCGCAGGAGCCGACGAGGGCCAGCGGGCGGCGGCCCACCCGGTCCACCAGGACCATCGCGATCACCGTACCGATGATGTTGATGATCGACGTCGTGAACGAGTAGAAGAAGGAGTCGGTCGGGTCGATGCCGACCGACTGCCACAGGGTCGCGGAGTAGTAGAACGCCACGTTGATGCCGACCAGTTGCTGGAACACCGACAGGCCGATACCGACCCAGACGATGGGCAGGAAGCCGAAGCGGCTGCCGAGCAGGTCCTTGAAGCTCGACTTGTGCTCGCGGTGCATCGCGGTCTCGATCTCGGTGACCCGGGCGTCGAGGTCGATGTTCTTGCCCTCGACCTCTTCGAGGATCTTCCGGGCGCGGTCCTTCTTGCCGACGGAGATCAGGAAGCGCGGCGACTCGGGGATCGCGAACGAGAGGAGCCCGTAGAGAATCGCGGGCACGACCATCACGCCGAGCATCCACTGCCAGGCTTCCAGCCCGCCGATCTTGCCGCGCTGGTCGCCGTCGGCGATCTGCAGGATGCCGTAGTTGACCAGCTGGGAGATGGCGATGCCGATGACGATCGCCGCCTGCTGGAAGGAGCCGAGCCGCCCCCGGTAGGCGGGCGGGGAGACCTCGGCGATGTACGCCGGGCCGATGACCGACGCCATGCCGATGGCGAAGCCACCGATGATGCGCCACATCGCCAGGTCCCAGAGCGCGAAGGGAAGCGCGGAGCCGACGGCGCTGATGGTGAAGAGCACCGAGGCGATCTGCATGCAGCGGATGCGGCCGATGCGGTCGGCGATCCGGCCCGCCGTGGCGGCGCCGATCGCGCAGCCGATCAGGGCGATGGCGATGACCTGGGCGAGCGTGCCGGAGCCGATGTCGTACCGGCTGCGGATCGCTTCGACCGCGCCGTTGATCACGGAGCTGTCATAGCCGAAGAGGAAGCCACCCATAGCGGCCGCGGCGGTGATGAAGATGACATGGCCGATGTGGTCCGGATGGGCCGTCTTGGCTCCGGACGCTGGTCCCTGCGGTGTGCTGGTCACATGAACTCCTGGGGCCTGGCCGCAACGTCAGGCGTGGGGGGTGAGCTCCTCCAGTGGCGCATAACTTCAGCCCTGCCACCACTTGAAGGCAAAATCGACGTTGCAGAGACTATGCGTTCAACTTATGAAGTAAACATCGGGGTCAGGGCTGACGTGTACCCAGGCGTGTGCGCATATGCATGTTGGAGTCTTGAAGATTGAGTAAAAGCTCAGCGCAGCCGCTGGCTGATCACCTTGGAGACGCCGTCGCCCTGCATCGAGACGCCGTACAGCGCGTCGGCGACCTCCATCGTCCGCTTCTGGTGCGTGATCACGATGAGCTGGGAACTCTCCTGGAGCTCCTCCATGATCCGGATCAGCCGCTGCAGGTTGGTGTCGTCGAGCGCCGCCTCGACCTCGTCCATCACGTAGAACGGGCTCGGCCGGGCCTTGAAGATCGAGACCAGCAACGCCACCGCCGTCAGGGACCTTTCCCCGCCCGACAGCAGGGAAAGCCGCTTGACCTTCTTGCCCGGCGGCCTCGCCTCGACGTCCACGCCGGTCGCCAGCATGTTGCCCGGATCGGTCAGGATGAGCCGCCCCTCACCGCCCGGGAAGAGGCGCGAGAAGACCCCCTCGAACTCTCTGGCCGTGTCCCGGTACGCCTCCGTGAAGACCTGCTCGACCCGCTCGTCGACCTCCTTGATGACCTGCATCAGATCGGCCCGGGTCTTCTTCAGGTCCTCCAGCTGCTCGGAGAGGAACTTGTGCCGCTCCTCCAGTGCCGAGAACTCCTCAAGGGCGAGCGGATTCACCTTCCCGAGTTGCTGATACGCCCGTTCGGCCGACTTCAGCCGCTTCTCCTGCTCGGCCCGGACGAACGGCTTCGGCTGGTTGCGCGGGTGCTCCGGGTCCTGTGGCAACTCCTCCCCCTCGGCCGCGGGGGACGGCGGGACCAGCTGGTCGGGTCCGTACTCCGCCGCCAGACCGGCCGGCTCCACACCCAGCTCCTCCAGGGCCCTCGCCTCCAGCTGCTCTATCCGCAGCCGCTTCTCGGCACCGAGCACCTCCCCCCGGTGGACCGAGTCCGTCAGCTTGTCGAGCTCGCCCTTGAGCTCGCGGTCCCGGTGGCGCTCGGCCGCCAGCTCCCGCTCCCGCTCGGCCTTCGACGCCTCGGCGGCAGCCCGCTCCTCCGCCGCCCGCACCACGGACACCTCGACGTGGGCGAGCAGCTGCCGGGCGCCGGACGCGACGGCCGAGGCCACGGCGGCCTCGTGACGCAGCCGGGCGCGGCGCTGCTCGACGCGGGCGCGCGCCTCGCGTTCGGCGCGGGCGCCCCGGTCCAGGGAGTCGGCGCGTCCGGCGAGGGCCTTGACCCGTTCCTCGTGGGTACGGACCTGGAGCCGGGCCTCCATCTCGGTCTGGCGGGCGTTGGCACCGTCGGCGGCCAGCCGGTCGCGCACAGCGGTGTCCGGCTCCTCGTCCGCGCCGTCCTGTGCCGCCTCCTCGGCCACCAGCAGCCGTTCGGCCAGCTCCTCGGCCTCCTGGGTCGCCCGCTCCAGGGCGTCCTGGGCCCGGGCGGCGGACGCGGTCATCCGCTCGGCCTCACCGGCCGCCCCGCGCGCCTGCCCGGCCAGCCGGCCGAGGTCCTGGGCCACCCCGGACTTCTCCCGCTCCGCCGTCCGGCGGCGCTCCCCCAACTCCTCGACGAGCGCCGCGCAGTCGCCGCGCCGCCGGGCCGCGTTCCGCTGCGTCCCGGCCAGCTCCGCGCACCGCACGGCCAGCTCGGCGAGCTCCGCCGCCGCTTCGTCCACGGACGCCTGGACTTCCAGGAGGCTGGGCGCTCCCGCCGAGCCGCCGTGCGCGAAGTGCGCCGAGAGCACGTCGCCCTCGCCGGTCACCGCCGTCAGCTCCGGGCGGGCGGCGACCATGTCCTCGGCGTCCTCCAGCGTGGGGACGACCACCATGTCCCGTACGAGCCTGCGGACCGCGGCCATCAGTTCGGCGGGGCCGCTGACGAGATCGGCGACGGCTGGGGCGACCCGGCTGCCGGGGGGAACCAGGGCGGTCAGCTGTGCGTCCGCGTCGGCTTCCGCCCCGGTCGCGGTCCCGGCTCGGGCCGGTCCGCCGGGGATGAGGGGTTCGGCCGTCCCCGGCGCACGGGGTGCGTCCCCGGGCGCCGTTCCCTGCCCGGGGACATGGGCGGCACCGGCCGGCGCCGCGGGAGCCGCCTCGGTGCCCTGTCCGGGTACGTGGGGAGCGCCGCCGAGCAGCAGGGACGCGCGTCCCGCGTCCTGCTTGCGCAGCAGCCGGATCGCCTCCGCGGCGGTGGCCGGGTCCGTCGCCGCCACCGCGTCCGCGGCCACGCCCAGCGCCGCCGCCACCGCGATCTCGTGTCCCGGGGCCACCGTGAGCAGTTCCGCGGCCGGTCCGAGCAGTCCCGCCAGCCGGTCCCGGGCGCCGAGCAGCACACCGGTGCCGTCCTTCCGGCGCAGCCCGAGGGCCAGTGCGTCGTGGCGGGCCGCGACCGCCGCGCGCTCGCGTTCGGCGGTGGTGAGGGCTTCCCTGGCGGCGGAGAGCCCGCCCTCCGCCTCCTTCAGTTCGCTCCGGGCGGCCTCGTGGCGCTCGGCGAGCTCCGTGTCCCCGGCGTCCAGGCCGTCGACCTCGGCCTTCAGCTGCTCGTACTCCTCCTGGGCCCGGGCCGCCCGCTCCCTCGCCTCGTCGCGCGAGGCGGCCAGCCGGTCGATCTCCGACTGCGCCGAACCGGCCCGGCTGCGGGCGGCGTTGACCTGACCGCTGAGCCGGGCGAGCCCTTCGCGGCGGTCAGCGAGCGCGCGGGCCGCGTCCTTGAGCCTGCGCTCCTCGGCGGCCAGGTCCCGTTCCAGTTCGGCGCGGTGGGACGCGGTGTCCTCCAGCGCGTGCTCGGCCGCCTCCAGGGCTGCGGTCAGTTCCGCCTCCTGTTCGCGGATCCGGGCCGCCTCGCGCTCCATGTCCTCGGGGTCGCGTCCGCGTCGTTCCTCGTCGGGCGGCGCGGTGGCGCTCTTCACGCGGGCGTCGGCGAGCGAGACGGTGCCGCGTACGCGTTCGGCCAGTTGCGACAGTTCGTACCAGGTCTGCTGGGCGCGCTGGAGCCGGGGCGTCAGCCGCCGCACTTCCGCCTCCAGTTCGGCCTCGCGTGCCAGGGCCGCCTTCAGTTCCGTCTCGGCCGCTTCGCGGCGCTGCTTCAGCTCCGCCTCGTCGGCGATCTCGCTGCGCAGCGCGGTGTGCAGCCGCACCAGGTCGTCGGCGAGGAGACGCAGCCGGGCGTCGCGCAGATCGGCCTGGATGACGGCGGCCCGGCGGGCCACCGCCGCCTGCCGGCCGAGCGGTTTCAGCTGCCGCCGCAGTTCGTCGGTGAGGTCCTGCACGCGGGCCAGGTTCGCCCCCATCGCGTCCAGCTTCCGCAGCGCCTTCTCCTTGCGCTTGCGGTGCTTGAGGACGCCCGCGGCCTCCTCGATGAAGGCGCGGCGCCCCATCGGGTCCGCGTGGAGTACGGAATCCAGCTGGCCCTGCCCGACGATGACGTGCATCTCGCGGCCGATACCGGAGTCCGAGAGGAGTTCCTGGATGTCCAGCAGCCGGCAGGTGTCGCCATTGATCTGGTATTCGCTGCCGCCGTTGCGGAACATGATCCGGGTGATCGTCACTTCGGCGTACTCGATGGGCAGTGCGCCGTCGGAATTGTCGATGGTCAGCGATACCTCCGCCCGGCCGAGCGGAGGCCGCCCGGTGGTACCGGCGAAGATCACGTCTTCCATCTTGCCGCCGCGCAGGGATTTGGCCCCCTGCTCCCCCATGACCCAGGAGAGCGCGTCCACCACATTGGACTTGCCCGACCCATTGGGGCCGACCACACAGGTGATCCCGGGTTCGAACCGCAGGGTGGTGGCGGACGCGAATGATTTGAAACCACGCAGGGTCAGGGCCTTGAGATGCACGCCGCCGGACTCTACCTTTCGCTCTCGGTTTCGCTGATGAAGGTGCAGGGCACATCAGACGGTAAGGGAAGGGGTGTACGTCCGGGGGCGGGACGGGCGCGGTCCGGAGGGGAAAAGAAAGAAGGGACGCCGAAGCGTCCCCTGCAAATCTTGTGGCGTGGTGCGTGATCTCATACCGAGACCCGGTGTCCCGAGATCTCGTGCGGTGTCGAGTCGTCGGATCCGCCGCCTCCGGGTGAAGGCGTGCGTGCCCGGATCAGTGACGAGGCTCGGGAAGAAGCAGACCAAGAGCGATTGATCTTCAATGATCCGGTGACGATCCGACGATGGTCCTGTGCGGCTGACGCGTGCAGCCCGACCGGCCCCTGGGGGCCATGGGTCAGGTCAGCGCCGGCTCCGCCTGAGGTACGTCGATGTCGATGCTGTCGAGCAGCGACTCTTGGTGCTGGGCGGCGGCGTTGAGCGCGTCGTTCTCGTCCTGAATCCGTACGAGCTCGGATTCAAGATCCTGGACGCGCTGCTGAAGCCGTCGCATCTCGGCGAGGAGTCGCGGATCGGAACCGCCGACGTAACCGAGAAGCGCCTTTGCCATGATGGATGGTCCTCCACACTGAGTGACCGACCGATGCGGTGTGGGTCGTGAGGGAATCGCACCCGCGGTGCTCGGCAGTGCTCTGTGTTCACTGCTGTTCTGCTGCCAAACAGCTCTGCCGAACAGCTAAGGTGCGCGGGGATTTCAGCGTCTCACCAAAAAGTTTGACGGTCAACACGATCACACCCTGTAGAGGCGGGCGTCCCGGGGGTGCGCGGCTTGACGATCATGCGGCGCGACTCTCCAGCGGGGCCCTCAGGGGCAGGGAGATCATCCCTACTGCCGCAGCCTGGCACGGCAACCGAATCTTGGCAACCACCGGGTCATTCCGCAGGTCATTTCATGTGTACGCAGGAACGCGCCCTTCGCCGTCACCCCCCGCCGCGTATCGAACACGGCCCGAACACGGGCCGTGTTCCTCCCCTGTGCGGGCACCGTGTCAGCGGATCGCGAATCCCTCATATCCACCTCGCGGCGTGTCCCAGATCTCAGTGACTCCGTCAACGCGGCCGGGTGTGTCGTCCGAGCGCAGCCAATCCAGCAGACGGTGGCAATTCTCACGCCGCCCTTCCGCCACAACCTGCACTCTGCCGTCGTCGAGATTGAGGGCGAATCCGGTGAGGCCACCGATCTCCAAAGCGTTTGCCCTGGTGAACCAACGGAACCCTACTTGCTGTACTCGACCGCGTACCCAGGCGGTGAGGCGCACATCTTCGTTCATGCCCGAACGCTAACCGGGCAATTGCTCGCGGAGCACTTCTCGCCGATAAGCCATGGCGTACAGTCCCCTCGCAATAGCTCACTCGATCGGGTGAGTCAGGGTGCGCCGACAACGGCGTCCAGATCGTCAGAAGGGCACAGCAGATGGGACGCCATCGACGCTCCGCCGCAGCTCCCGCCGCTGAATCGCACGCGGAGGGAAACGCAGGCCAGAACCCGGGTGCGCGCCGCAAGAAGCGGGTGGGCATGCCCGTGCGCACGGGTCTGCTCGGCCTCTCCGCGGCCCTCGCCGTCGGCGGCGTGGCCGTGGCCTCCGGCTTGCTGCCCGGGGGTGACAACTACAACGTGAGCGGCGGCCCGGCCGCCGACCATGTGCGCTCCGACGGCGCCCCCGACCTGCTCACGCAGGGCGGCTCCACGACCGCGCCGGCCGACCGCGGATCCGCGCCGGCCACCGCCGGCCGGGGCACCGAGCGCGCCAAGGCGCCCACGAAGTCCGCTTCTCCCGAGGCCGGGACGCCCTCCGCGTCCCCCTCCAGGACGTCCGAGCCCACGAAGACCAAGGCGGCGGCCGCCAAGGAGCAGGCTCGGCGCACCGCCGCCGCGAAGGCATCCGCCTCCGCGAAGGCCCCCACCGCCTCGAAGACGGCCCCGGCCGCACGAACGACGAAGAGCTCGGCACCGGCCTCCGCGTCGAGCCCGGCCAGGACGGCCAAGCCGACGACCAAGCCTTCGGCCTCCGCGCCGGCCGCCGGGAAGACCACCGCACCGGCCGTCGCCACCTCGGCCCAGGCCGCCGTGCTCGCCCTGGTCAACCAGGAGCGGGCCACGGTCGGCTGCAGTCCGGTGACCGCGAGTTCCTCGCTGGCCTCGCTCGCCCAGAACTTCAGCGACGACATGGCGTCCCGCGGGTTCTTCGACCACACCGACCCCGACGGGAAGTCTCCCTGGGACCGCGCCTCCGCGGCCGGCGTCTCGGGTCTCGGCGGTGAGAACATCGCCCGCGGCCAGGCCGACGCCGCGGCCGTGATGGAGGCCTGGATGAACAGCGAGGGCCACCGCGCGAACATTCTCAACTGCGACTACAAGACGCTCGGCGTCGGTGTCCACTTCGGCTCCGGCGGCCCCTGGTGGACGCAGGACTTCGGCTTCTGAGGCTGCCGGGCCCCCTTGGGCCCGCACCTCCTCCCGTACCACCGCCCGCTCCGACCTCGTACGCCCCACCGCTCACCCACGGAATGCGCAATCCCGTGGAAAGCGCTGTGCGGGCGTACGCTGGTTTTCATGGACGAGACCGGCGCCGGCACAGCGGACGGGGGCTGCCCGGACGGCGGACTCCCCTTCGACGTCTTCTCCCGGCAGTGCCCCTCGCGCGGAACCCTGGAACACGTCACCGGCCGCTGGGGCAGTCTCACGCTCGGCGCGCTGTACGAGGGCAGCCTCCGCTTCAACGCACTGCGGCGCCGGGTCGACGGGGTGAGCGAGAAGATGCTCTCCCAGACACTGCACGCGCTGGAACGTGACGGGCTGGTGCACCGCGAGGCCCGGCCGACCAATCCGCCCCGCGTCGACTACGAGCTCACCCCCCTGGGGCGGCAGGTCGCCGGACAGCTCCTCACCCTGATCCAGCTCGTCGAGGGCCGGATGTCCGAGGTCCTGGACGCGCGTGGACGGTACGACGAGGCCCACGCGGACCCGCGCTGAAGGTCTTACGCGCGCGGCGGGCGCTGGCAGCGGGGGCAGAAGTAGCTGGACCGGTTCATCCAGGCGCGTCGCCGCATCGGCGTACCGCAGCGGTGGCAGGGCTCGTCCTCGCGGCCGTAGGCATCGAGCGAGCGGTCGAAGTAGCCGGACTCGCCGTTCACGTTCACGTAGAGGCTGTCGAAGCTCGTGCCGCCCTGTGCCAGTGCCGCGTTCATCACGTCGCGGACGTGGCCGAGAAGCTCGGCCGACTTGGGCCGGGTCAGGGTCGCCGTCGGCCGGTCGTAATGCAGCCTGGCGCGCCAGAGCGCCTCGTCCGCGTAGATGTTGCCGACGCCGCTGATCAGTGACTGGTCGAGCAGTGCCCGTTTGACCGTCGTGCGGCGCAGGCGCAGCGCGGTGTGGAACGCGGCGTCGTCGAAGGCCGGGTCCAGTGGGTCGCGGGCGATGTGGGCGATGGTGTCGGGCAGTCCCTCGGCGGTGTTCTCGTGGAGGGAGAGTCCTCCGAAGGTGCGCTGGTCGACGAAGCGCAGCTCGGTGCCGACGGCGTCGTCGAAACAGATCCTGATCCGCAGGTGTTTCTCGTCCGGTGCGCCTGTGGGCTGGACGAGAAGCTGGCCGCTCATGCCCAGGTGCCCGAGGAGCGAGGTGGCCGCGTCGTCGAGCGGCACCCACAGGTACTTGCCGCGGCGCATGGCCGTGCCCAGGCGGACCCCGCCGAGCCGGGCCGCGAAGTCCGCACCTCCCGCGAGGTGCCGGCGCACCGCGCGCGGGTGCAGGACCTCGACCTCTCCGACCGTACGGCCGGCGACCCAGCGCTCCAGACCGCGCCGGACGACTTCGACCTCGGGCAGCTCGGGCACGGTGTCGCTCCTGAATCAGTGGGCGGATCTTGGTCGCGGACAGAGAGAACCCCCCGGTGCACTGGGCACCGGGGGGTTCTCGGGGTCAGGCAGGAGCAACGTCCGTGGACGCCGGGTCGGCAGGGGTGTCGGCGGCCCCTCCGTCGGCAGCGGACTTCTCCGCTGTCTCCCGTGCTTCCGCGGCGGCGCTGATCTCACGCCAGGCGGACTCTGCCGCCTGCTGCTCCGCTTCCTTCTTGCTACGGCCGGTGCCGGTGCCGTACGAGACACCACCGACGCGAGCAGCAGCAGTAAAGGTCTTCTCGTGGTCCGGGCCGGTCTCCGTGACGAGGTACTCGGGGACTCCGAGGCTCTCGCTCGCGGTGAGCTCCTGGAGACTGGTCTTCCAGTCCAGGCCGGCACCGAGGTTCGAGGACCTGTCGATCAACGGGTCGAAGAGCCGGTGAACCAGCTCCGAGGCCACGTCGAGGCCCTGATCGAGATAGACCGCACCGATCACCGCTTCCAGGGTGTCGGCGAGGATGGACGCCTTGTCCCGGCCACCCGTGCCCTCTTCACCGCGGCCGAGCCGGATGAAGGAGCCGAGTTCGAGGCCGCGGCCCACTTCCGCAAGCGCACGCGAGTTGACCACCGCGGCCCGCAATTTGGCCAGCTGGCCTTCAGGCAGGTCGGGGTGAGTGCGGTACAGCGTGTCCGTGACCACCAGGCCGAGCACCGAATCCCCGAGGAATTCGAGCCGCTCGTTGGTGGGCAGACCGCCGTTCTCGTACGCGTACGAACGATGGGTCAGCGCACGCACCAGAAGGGCGGACTCGAGGTGGTACCCGAGCCGCCCTTCCAGAAGCGTGTGGGACGAGGCTGTGTTGACGTTGTCTGCCTGCTTCTTGGCGTGGGACAACTCAGACATCGGGCCTCTCACCAGCCGCTCAGACCTCGAGGACCTGGCGCTTGTTGTACGTGCCGCAGCTGGGGCACGCGATGTGCTGCAGCTTCGGCTCCTGGCAACGCTCGCACGAAACCAGGGTGGGGACCGCAGCCTTCCACTGCGACCGGCGGTGGCGCGTGTTGCTGCGCGACATCTTCCGCTTCGGAACAGCCACGGCTACTTCTCCTGCTTCTCGTCGACGCCGGGTTCGGCGCCGCCCATGTTGTCCTTCTCGCCGTCCTGAACGGTCTCGGCGAGTCCTTGCAATGCCGCCCAACGAGCATCGACGACATCGTGGTGGTGGCCCGGATTCTCGTCCAGCCTGATTCCGCATTCGGAACACAGACCGGCACAGGTCTCCTTGCACACCGGCTGCATCGGCAGTGCGAGCACCACCGCATCACGCAGCACCGACTCGAGGTCGAACAGGCCGTCCTCGAGGAAGTACCTGTCCTCGTCGTCCTCGGCGTCGTCGACCGGGTCCGCGGTCTTGCTGCGGTTCCGGTCATCGGCGTCAGGGTACGAGAACATTTCCTGGAAGTCCGCCTCGACCTCAAGGCTCAGCGGCTCCAGACACCTTACGCACTCCCCCTCGGCGGATGCACGGGCGGTGCCTGTGACGAGCACACCTTCCATGACCGATTCGAGGCGGACGTCCAGCTCCACGGGTGCGCCCTCCGGCACACCGATGACCCCGTCGATACCGAGGTCCTTGGGAGCGTCCGCCGAGCGGGTCAGCCGCTTGAGGGCACCGGGACGCCGACCCAGCTCGTGCGTATCGAACACGAGGGGGTTTCGGTGGTCGAGGTGGCCGTTCAGGGCTTCTCCTGCTTTCGAAATCGTGCGCATCACGCGTGGTGGGGGTGGGCCGACCGGTTCGGAGTCGAAGCGGGCAGCCGGGATCGCGGACATACGCGCGACCGAAGAGCCAGGATACTGGACACACCGCCCAGCTCCCAATCCGGCCCTGATCCGGGACCGGGAAGCGGCTCAGCGCTCCTGTTCGTACCGGCGGAGCTGCTCCAGGTCGATCATGCTGGTGTCGAACAGGCTGGTCTCGTCCAGCGCGCCCTCACCGTGCTGCTGGAGGGGCTGCTGCGGGGGCTGCGCCGGCTGCTGCCAGGCGTCGTAGCCCTGCGCCGGCATGGGGATCTGGACCTGGTTCGGGTCGTAGCCCTGCTGCTGGTACCCCGCGTACGGGTCGGGCTGCTGCTGGTATCCGGCGTACGGGTCGGGCTGCTGCGGCTGCGCCTGATAGGCGTCCTGCGGCTGCTGCTCCTGGTAGCCGTCCTGCGGCTGCTCCTGGTAGGCGTACGTCTGCGCGTACTGCGGCTCCGGCTGCGCCGGGTACTGCGGCTCGCCGTGCTGCTGGGGAACCTGCAGCGGTTCGGGGGTGGCGATCTCGGCCAGACCGGCCCAGTGGTCCTCGTCGCTGGTGTGGCCCTGGCTGCCCGCGGCGTCCTGGGCGGCCATGTGTGCGCCGAGGTCGTCGGTGGCGACCCGGCCGTGCAGCTTCTGCCGGCCGCGGCCGACGGCCTCCAGGGTCTTGGCGAGCACCGCCTCGAAGGCGCCGAGCTTGGTGTCCACGTACTCGTCGGCCCGGCGCTGGAGCGTGGCCGGGTCGGCGCTGCGCTCGGGGGCCTCGGCGAAGTCGGGGTCCTCGTAGCCCTGGTCGTCGAAGCCCTGACCGCGGCCGAGGAGCTTCTCGCGGCCCCGGTCGACCGAGCCGATCGTCTTGGTGAGGACGACCTCGAAGTTGGCGAGCTTGCTGTCGACGTACTCGTCGGCCTCGGCACGGACCTCTTCGGCCTCCTTGCGGGCCTCGCCGAGGATCCGGTCGGCCTCCGCCTGGGACCGCCGGGCGATCTCCGTACCGGAGATGAGCGAGCCGCGCTCGGCGTGGGCGGACTCGATGATCCGGCCGGCCTCCTGGCGGGCCTGCTCGACGAGCTGCTCGTGGCCGCCGATGACCTGCGCGGCCTGTGCGAGCGAGCCGGGCAGGGCCTCGCGCACCTCTTCGAGCATCGAGAGCAGGTCGGCGCGGTTGACCACGCAGGATGCCGACATGGGCATGGACCGGGCGTTCCCGACCGCTTCGACGATCTCGTCGAGCTTCTTCTGCACGTCCACCGTGTGCTCGCCACTCTCTACTGCCGATTGGAGACGGACGGAACGACTGTACGGCCAGTCGGCGCCCGTCCGACACCTACGGGGCCTCCGGAAAGGCCCTGGTGACGGGCAGTCAGCGCCTCACTGCTGAGCGAGGCGTTCGGTCAGGGCCTCGTGGACCAGCGGCGGCAGCAGGTGCGAGACGTCACCGCCCCAGGTCGCCACCTCCTTGACCAGGGAGGACGACAGGAAGCTGTAGGTCGGGTTGGTCGGCACGAAGAGCGTCTCGACACCCGAGAGCCCGTTGTTCATCTGGGCCATCTGGAGTTCGTAGTCGAAGTCGCTGACGGCCCGCAGGCCCTTCACGATCGCCGGGATGTCGCGCTGCTTGCAGAAGTCGACCAGCAGCCCGTGGAAGGCCTCGACCTGGACGTTCCCGAAGTCCGACGTGACCTGGCGGATCAGCTCGATCCGCTCGTCGACGGTGAACAGGCCCTTCTTGGACTGGTTGATCATCACCGCCACATGGACGACGTCGTACAGCTTCGAGGCACGGCCGATGATGTCGAGATGTCCATTGGTGATGGGGTCGAACGACCCCGGGCAGACGGCGCGGCGCAACTTGATTCCCTCGCTCTCCGGTCCGGTCATCGTGCGTCTTCGCACGTAGCGGCGGCGCGACCGTACCAAAGCGTCCCCTCGCCGTAGCGACGGGCCCGCAATGGCTCGAATCCCGTGGGCCAGCTGAATTCTCCGCCTCTGGTGCTGCGTTCCACCGTGACGATCGCATCGCCTGTGAGCCACCCCTGAGCACGGAGTGTGAGCAGGATCTCGCCAAGATCGTCGTCGGTGACGGCGTACGGAGGGTCGAGGAAGACCACGTCGTACGGGTCCGCGGGTGCCGGTCCTGTCACAATCTGTTCCGCTTTGCCGGCCCGGACCTCGGCGCCGGGCAGGCCCAGGGTGCGGACGTTGTCCCGGACGGTGCGCACGGCCTTCGCGTCGGCCTCGACGAGCAGGGCGTGGACCGCTCCGCGGGAGAGCGCTTCGAGGCCGACGGCTCCCGAGCCCGCGTAGAGGTCGGCGATCCGGATGCCGTCCAGGGTGCCGAGGAGCGCCTGCCAGGTGGAGAACAGGCCTTCGCGTGCGCGGTCGGAGGTGGGGCGGGTGCCGGTGCCGGGCGGGACGGCCAGGCGGCGTCCGCCGGCCACGCCTGCGATCACGCGGGTCATGGGTGTCTGGTCCTCGGCTCGGGGCGGCGCGCAGGGTGCTGCGGGCGCCGTGCCACCCACGATATGGCGTCGGGGCGGGCGGGGCTCCCGCGGATCCCGCACCACCCCGCGTCACCCCTTGTCGAGGTACTCCTCGCGGTCCTTGTCGAGCAGGGCGTCCAGGGCGATGCGCAGCTCGGGCAGGTGCTCCAGGTCGGGGTCGGCGGCCACGATCGTGACGGCCTCCTGACGGGCGGCGGCGATGACCTCCTCGTCGTCGATCACGCTGAGGACCCGGAGCGAGGAGCGGACCCCGGACTGGGCCTGTCCGAGGACGTCGCCCTCGCGTCGCTGTTCGAGGTCGATCCGGGACAGCTCGAAGCCGTCGAGGGTGGCGGCGACGGCGGAGAGCCGGGCGCGGGCGGGGCTCGCCTCGTGGGCCTCGCTGACCAGCAGGCAGAGGCCGGGAGCGGATCCTCGCCCGACCCGGCCGCGCAACTGGTGGAGCTGGGAGACGCCGAACCGGTCGGCGTCCATGATCACCATCGCGGTGGCGTTCGGGACGTTGACGCCGACCTCGATGACGGTGGTGGCGACCAGGACGTCGACCTGCCCCGCGGCGAAGCGGCGCATCACGTCGTCCTTGTCGTCCGGGTGCATCCTGCCGTGCAGCACCTCGACGCGGAGACCGGTCAGGGGCCCCTTGGCGAGCTGCTCGGCGATCTCCAGGACGGCGAGCGGAGGGCGCTTGTCCCCCTCCTCCTTCTCCTTCTCCTCGGCGGCCTTCTTCTTCCCCTTCTTCTTGGCGGCGTCGTCCTCGTCGTCACCGATGCGGGGGCAGACCACGTACGCCTGGTGACCGGTCTCCACCTCTTCACGGACCCGTTCCCAGGCGCGGCTGAGGAAGTGGGGCTTGTCCTTGGCGGGGACCACATGGCTGGCGATCGGCGAGCGGCCGGCCGGAAGCTGGTCCAGGACGGAGGTCTCCAGGTCACCGAAGACGGTCATGGCGACCGTACGGGGAATGGGGGTGGCGGTCATGACGAGGAGGTGGGGAGGCTGCTTTCCCTTGGAGCGCAGGGCGTCGCGCTGTTCGACCCCGAAGCGGTGCTGCTCGTCGACGACGACCAGCCCCAGGTCGTGGAACCGCACCTTGTCCTCGATCAGCGCGTGCGTCCCGATGACGATCCCGGCCTCCCCGGTCACCAGGTCGAGCAGGGCCTGACGGCGGGCGGCCATGCCCATCGAACCGGTGAGCAGGACGACCTTGGTGCCCTGGTCCGCGCCGCCCAGCATGCCGCCCTCGGCCAGCTCCCCCATCATCTCGGTGATGGACCGGTGGTGCTGCTGGGCGAGGACCTCGGTGGGCGCGAGCATGACGGACTGTCCACCGGCGTCGACGGTGCCCAGCATGGCGCGCAGCGCGACCATCGTCTTCCCTGATCCGACCTCTCCCTGGAGCAACCGGTGCATCGGGTGTTCGGTCGCCAGGTCGTCGAAGATCTCCTTGGAGACCTTGACCTGGCCGTCGGTGAGGGTGAAGGGCAGTTTGGCGTCGAAGGCGTCGAGGAGTCCGCCGGGGACCGGCCTGCGGGCGACGGCGGGCAGCTGGGTGTCCGCGTATCTGCGGCGGGCCAGGGCGACCTGGAGGACGAAGGCCTCGTCCCACTTCAGCCGGTCCCTCGCCGCGGCGACGTCGGCCTTGGTCTGCGGGCGGTGGATCTTCACGAGGGCCTCGGGCAGCGGGGCGAAGCCGCGGCCCTCGCGCAGCGCGGGCGGCAGTGGGTCGACCGCCTCCTGGGCGCTGGGCAGCACCGCGTCGACCGCCTTGGCGATCCGCCAGGAGTCGAGCTGCTTGCAGGCCGGGTAGATCGGGAGCAGCTTGCCGGCGAACGCGTCCACGGCCTCGGTCGCCCCGGCCTCGTCGACGGACTCCGCGTCCAGCAGCTGGTACGTGGGGTGGGCCAGCTGCATCTTGCGGTTGAAGACGGAGACCTTGCCGGCGAACATGGCGCGTCGGCCCGGCAGCAGCTCCTTGTGCGGCTTGTGGACGCCGTGGCCGAAGAAGACCAGCTGGAGGCGGCCGTGTCCGTCGGTGAGAGTCACTTCGAGGCGCTTGCCCCGGCCGCCGTTGAACGTCATCACGCGGGCGTCGTCGACCTGGGCGACGACCGTCACGTGTTCGTCGAGCGGGAGGTCGGTCAGCGCCGTGAGCCGGCCGCGCTCCTCGTACCGCCGCGGGTAGTGATGCAGGAGATCACCGACCGTGTGCAGGTCGAGGTGCTCGGCCATCACCTTCGCGGTGGCGCCACCGAGCAGCTTCTTGAGGGGTTCGTCGAACGCAGACACGCGGTCCATTGCACACCACGCCACTGACAGTTGTCCGCCGGGCAGCGCCCGAGCCGCGAAATCCGCGGGCGGTGACGGTGGTGCTACTCCACGCCGATCAGCAGCGGAGCGCACTGGTGGCCGCCTCGGTAGACCACCGTGTCCACCGCCAGGTAGCCCTCGCGGACGTGTGCCTCCAACGCGTCGGCCAGCGTCTCGGAGACGCCCTCGCCGAGGACCAGGGTGACGAGTTCGCCGCCCGCCGCCAGCATCCGGTCCAGCACCTTGCGGGCCGTTTCGGGGACGTCCTCGCCGATGACGGCCACATCGCCGTCGATCAGGCCCAGGATGTCGCCGGTCTGGCAGATGCCCGCCATGGTCCAGGACTGCCTCTCGGCGACGGCCAGTTCGGCGTAGCGGGTGGCGCCGGCCGCCGCGGTCATCGCGACCACGTCCTCGTCGAAGCTGCGGTCCGGCTCGTGGACGGCCAGGGCCGCGATGCCCTGGACCGCGGCCCTCGTGGGGATGAGGGCGACCCTGACGCCCTCGGCCCGGGCCTGTTCGGCGGCGGCGGCGGCGGTGTGGCGCAGGTCCCCGTCGTTGGGCAGGAGCACCACCTCGCGGGCGTGCGCGCGGCGGATGGCGTCCACGAGCTCGCCGCTGGCCGGGGGCTCCCCGGGCCGCGCGAGCACCGTCGTCGCTCCGGCCTCCGCGCACAGGCCGCCCAGGCCGTCACCGGGGACGACCACGACGACGGCGCGCTGGGCGGGTTCGGGGCGGGCGTGCGCCCGGTCCGCGGCGAAGTGGGTGATCCGGATGCGGTACGGCCGCCCGGCGTCGACCCCGGCCTCCACCGCCGCTCCCGCGTCGTCGACGTGCACGTGGACGTTCCACAGCCCGTCGCCGCCGACCACCACGAGGGAGTCGCCCAGCCCGTCGAGCCGGGCCCGCAGCCGCTCCACGGCCTCGTCACCGGCCTCCAGCAGGTAGATGACCTCGAAGGCCGGGCCGCCCTCGGGATCGTCCGCCGCGAGGCAGTCCCCGACCGCGGTGAGAGAGGGAACGGGCGTGGCCGGTGTCTCGTACATCCGTTCCGGCGCGCGGCCCGAGACCGCCTCGACCAGTGCGCCGAGCACCGCCACCAGGCCCCGTCCGCCGGCGTCGACGACTCCGGCCCGGCCGAGGACGGCGAGCTGTCCGGGGGTCGCGTCCAGTGCCGTGCGCGCCCCTTCGTACGCCGCACGCACCACCGCTCCCGCTCCGGCACCGTCCGCCGTCCGTCCCGCCGCCGCGGCGGCTTCGGTGGCCACGGTGAGGACGGTGCCCTCGACGGGGTGGGCGACCGCCTCCCGGGCCGACGCGGCGGCCGTGGTCAGCGCGAGGCGCAGCCGGCGGGCACCGGTGCCCTCGGCCAGGACTCCGGCCATGCCGCGCAGCAGCTGCGCCAGGATCGTGCCGGAGTTCCCCCGTGCCCCGATCAGCGCCCCGTGCGCCATCGCGCGTACCGCGTCGGCGGTGGAGGGGGCCGAGGTGCCGGTCTCGTGGGCGGCGAAGACGGCCTCGACTGCGGCCGCCGCGGATTCCACGGTCAGGTAGAGATTGGTGCCGGTGTCGCCGTCGGCGACGGGATACACGTTGATCGCGTCGATGGCCTCGCGCTCCCGGCCCAGTGCGTCCAGCGCCAGTGAGCACCAGGTACGCACCGCGACGGCGTCCAGGTCGTCGGCGGTCTGCGGCACCTGATGGTCCTCCTCGAAGCGCGTACCGGGACGGCGGGCTGCACCGCAGACTAGCCTCGGCGGGCGGCCGGGACGGGTCCAGGGGCGGGGCGGACGGCTGTGCACCCATGGTAGTTTCGTATCTCCGACGCAGCCGTTGTATGCTGCTTCGGTTGCCCGACGAGAGTCGGGAACATTCCCCCGGTACCGCCACTTCAGTCAATGAATCCGGCGTGCCGGAATTCACTGTAAGTGCATCTGAAGTTTTGGAGTGACCCGTGGCTGCCAACTGCGACGTTTGCGGCAAGGGGCCGAGCTTCGGCAACAGCATTTCGCACTCGCACCGCCGTACGTCCCGTCGCTGGAATCCCAACATCCAGCGCGTGCGTGCCGTGGTCGGGCGGACGCCGAAGCGGCTCAACGTCTGCACCTCGTGCATCAAGGCCGGCAAGGTCGCGCGCTGACGTTCCCGTCGTAGCGCAGCCTTACCGGTTGCCCAAAAAGCCGGTCCACCTCGGTGGACCGGCTTTTTGCTGTGCTCCTGCGGCGCTGCGGGAGCAGCGGGTCAGCGGGCGTTCCGGAGCCGCCACGCGTGGTCGACCGGGCCGATCCCCGACCCCAGCGGGAAGCCCGCCATGATCGCACCGGTGACATAGTTCTTCGCGGACCGTACCGCCGTGGGCACGTCCTGGCCGAGGGCCAGTCCGCAGGCGATCGCGGAGGCGAGGGTGCAGCCCGTGCCGTGGGTGTGGCGGTTGTCGTGACGGGGGGCGCGCAGCCAGTGTTCCTCGGTGCCGTCCGTGAGCAGGTCGACGGGTTCGCCCGGCAGGTGTCCGCCCTTGACGACGACCCAGCGGGGCCCGAATCCGAGCAGCGCGTCCGCGGCCGGCCGCATTCCTGTCTCGTCGGTGACGGTGATGCCGGTGAGCTGCGCCACTTCGTCGAGGTTCGGGGTCGCCACGGTCGCGACGGGCAGCAGCTTCGTACGGACCGAGTCGAGTGCCTCGGCGGCCAGGAGCGGGTCTCCGTGCTTGGAGACGCCGACCGGGTCGACGACGACGGGGGCGTCCGTCCCGGCGAGAAGTTCGGCGACGGTCTCGACGAGCAGCGTCGACGACAGCATGCCGGTCTTGACCGCGCTCACGCCGATGTCGTCCACGACGCTGCGGTACTGGGCGCGTACGGCCTCGGCGGGCAGGTCCCAGGCGCCCTGCACGCCCAGCGAGTTCTGGGCGGTGACGGCGGTCAGCACGCTCATGCCGTGGACGCCGAGCGCCAGCATCGTCTTCAGGTCGGCCTGGATGCCGGCACCGCCGCCGGAGTCGGATCCGGCGACGGTGAGCACGCGGGGCGGTACGGGGGAAGGTATGGCCATACGCGGCAATCTACTGGGTCCTGTCCGGAGCTCCCGGGCGTCGGGGCGCGGACGGGGAGCTCCGGACAGGACCGCAGGGTCCTTCGTCCGGATCGAGCCCAGCATGATCCGAACGAGAGGCGCTAAGGGCTGTCCCGTAATCCCGGGTGGATCAGCGCGCGGCGTCAGATGCGGTGCATCCAGGGATTACGGGACAGCCCTTAGGCGTCCTCGATGTCGCCGAAGTGGTCCCATCCGCTCTTGGCCGTCCAGGGCGCCCCGTCGACCGTCACCTGCGGCAGCGCCGAGGGGTTGAGGACCTCGCCGATCACCTTCCAGCGGGCCGGCAGCTTCACGTCGGGCGGGAACGTCGCGACGATCGCGTGGTCCTCGCCGCCGGTGAGCACCCACTGGAGCGGGTCCACGCCGACGGCCTGCCCGATGTCGGACATCTGGGTCGGGATGTCGATGAGCCCGGAGCGCAGGTCGATGCGGACCTTGCTGGCCTCGGCGATGTGGCCGAGGTCGGCGACGAGTCCGTCGCTGACGTCCGTCATCGCGGTGGCGCCGAGCCCGGCCGCCGCGGGGCCCGCGTGGTACGGCGGTTCGGGGCGGCGGTGGGCCTCCACGAAGGCGCGGGGCGAGCGGAATCCGCGGGAGAGGACGGCGTACCCGGCGGCGGACCAGCCGAGCCAGCCGGTGACGGCGACGACGTCTCCGGGCTGGGCCCCCGCCCTGGTGACGGGTTCGTGGTTGCGCAGATCGCCGAGCGCGGTGATCGCGACGGTGATGGTGTCGCCGCGCACGACATCGCCGCCGACCACGGCCGCCCCCGCGACCTGGCACTCGTCGCGGATGCCGTCCATCAGCTCCCCGGCCCAGGTGACCGGGAGTTCGGCGGGCACGACGAGGCCGAGGAGCAGTGCGGTGGGCACGGCGCCCATGGCGGCGATGTCGGCGAGGTTCTGCGCGGCTGCCTTGCGGCCGACGTCGTACGCGGTCGACCAGTCACGCCGGAAGTGCCGTCCCTCCAGCAGGATGTCCGTGCTGGCCACGACCCTGCGGTCGGGGGCGGTGACGACCGCGGCGTCGTCGCCGGGCCCCAGCCGTACCGCCGGAGTGGTGGTGAGGCGGGACGTCAGTTCTCTGATGAGCCCGAACTCCCCCAACTCGCCCACGGTTCCCTTCACCGAGTCTCACCTCTCATCTATGGGGCCGGACGGGCGTCCGGCCTGCTCCAGCGGCCGGGCGCCCGATCCGGCCGTGAAGCGTGTCCGCCGACGGGGGCGGTCCGTCCTGCTGGTCACGGGCATGCCTGTCCCCCGTCCGCCCCGCCGAGCTTGCGGTCGCGGGCGTTCACTGCTGTCGGTACTGTCAAGAGATACGTCAACTTGTGTGTGCTGTGCGCCACGCTGTGGGCGTCATCCGGCCCGCAGGTCTCCCCGCGGCCCGGGGCAACGCGATAACGTGGCGTCCCTTTCCCCCACATGATCCTCGTGGCCGCCCTGGAGGTTCCGTGGTACAGGCGTACATCCTTATCCAGACCGAGGTGGGCAAGGCGTCGACAGTCGCCGAGACCATCGCCAAGATTTCGGGAGTGATCCAGGCAGAGGACGTCACCGGTCCCTACGACGTGATCGTGCGGGCCCAGTCCGACACGGTCGATGAACTCGGTCGCATGGTGGTCGCCAAGGTCCAGCAGGTGGACGGCATCACCCGAACCCTGACCTGTCCGGTCGTTCACCTGTAGCCCCCGTCTACGCTGGGCCGGTGACGTCTTCCTGCCGCCGGCTTCCCCACCCCGTGCTCCTCGGTCCGTCCGCGGCCCTGGTGCTCCTGGCCGCGGTGGGCTGCACTTCCACGGATCCGTCGGCATCGGTCACGGTGCCCACTCCGTCCTCGGAAGCCGCAGCCTACTGCCGTGCACTGCACAAGGAGCTGCCGAGTTCCGTCGCCGGTCTGGAGCGCAGTGATCCCGCGCCCCGTTCGGATCTGACCGCCGGGTGGGGGGACGGGGCGATCGTACTGCGCTGCGGTGTCGCGCGCCCCGCGAAGATGGACGACTCCCAGGCGAAGGCCGCCGAGGCTAACGGCGTCAACTGGCTGCTGGAGCAACGGGACGACGACGGCCCGCGCTTCACGACCACCCTGCGCAAGGCGTACGTCGAGGTCACGCTCTCGGCGGCGTACGCGCACGACGCGACCCCGCTGGCGGCCTTCGCCCCGGCGGTCAGGAAGACGGTTCCCAGCAGCCTGTAGGGAGTGCGCCCCGAGCGGAGCGCACTCCCCGAGCCGTTCCGGGGGGTCTCAGCGCAGGCCGGTCGGCCGGTCCAGCGCCGCCTGGATGAGCCGGTCGACCAACTGCGGGTAGCTGACACCGCTCTCCTGCCACATGCGCGGGTACATGGAGATCGGGGTGAACCCCGGCAGGGTGTTGATCTCGTTGATGACGAAGCCGCCGTCCTCGGTGAGGAAGAAGTCTGCTCGCACCAGTCCCTCGCAGGAGGCGGCCTCGAAGGCCTCGACCGCGAGCCGCTGGACCTCGGCGGTCTCCTCGTCGGTGAGCGGGGCGGGCACGATCCCGGACGCCGCGTCGATGTACTTGGCCTCGAAGTCGTAGAAATCGTGCGAGGTGACCGGCGGGATCTCGGCGGGCACGCTGGCGCGCGGACCGTCCTCGAACTCCAGCACCCCGCACTCGATCTCGCGGCCGCGCAGCAGCGACTCCACCAGGAACTTCGGGTCGTGGCGGCGGGCCTCCTCGATCGCCTCGTCGAGCCCGGAGGCGTCCTCGACCTTGGTGATGCCGATGGACGAGCCGGCCCGGGCGGGCTTGACGAAGAGTGGCCAGCCGTGTTCGCCGGCGAAGTCCGTGATGCGCTTGCGGGCGCCCTCGGGGTCGTTGTCCCACTCGCGGGGGCGCACGACCGCGTACGGCCCGACGGGGAGCCCGAAGGAGGTGAAGACCCGCTTCATGTACTCCTTGTCCTGGCCGACCGCCGAGGCGAGGACGCCGGCGCCGACATACGGCACGCCGGACAGCTCCAGGAGACCCTGGAGCGTGCCGTCCTCACCGTAGGGGCCGTGCAGGACGGGGAAGACGACGTCGACCTCGCCGAGCGCCTTGGGGACCGATCCGGGCTCGCTGTAGACCACTTCGCGGCTGCCGGGATCGACGGAGAGGACGACGCCGCCCTCGTCGGATTCGGCCAGTTGTGCCACGTCGGGCATCTTCCGGTCCGTGATGCCCATGCGTTCGGGTTCGTCGGCGGTGAGCGCCCAGCGGCCGTCCGTCGTGATGCCGATCGGCAGGACGTCGTACTTCGTCCGGTCGATCGCGTTCAGGACCGCACCGGCCGTGACCACCGAAATGCCGTGTTCGGAACTGCGGCCGCCGAACACGACGGCCACACGCGGCTTGCGGAGCTGCTGCTCCGTGCTCTGGGGGAGGTTCTCGCTGCTCATATCGCGATGAGCGTACCTGCTGGTACGAGTCGCGTCAGCGCGGCCGGGGCCGTCCGGGGCCGAACGGGTCAGCTTCTCAGTGCCGTTCGGCCTTGGCGCTGCGCGACATCAGTTCCTTGAGCGCGACCATCGGCGGCTTGCCCTCGTGGACGATGCCGACGACCGTCTCGGTGATGGGCATCTCGATGCCGTGCCGACGGGCCAGGTCGAGCACGGATTCGCACGACTTGACGCCCTCGGCGGTCTGCTTGGTGACGGCGATGGTCTCCTTGAGCGTCATGCCGCGGCCGAGGTTGGTGCCGAAGGTGTGGTTGCGCGAGAGCGGCGACGAGCAGGTCGCCACCAGGTCGCCGAGGCCCGCGAGCCCCGAGAAGGTCAGCGGGTCGGCGCCCATCGCCTCGCCCAGCCGCATGGTCTCGGCGAGACCGCGGGTGATGAGCGAGCCCTTGGCGTTGTCGCCCAGTCCCATGCCGTCGGCGATGCCCACGGCCAGCCCGATGACGTTCTTGACGGCGCCCCCGAGTTCGCAGCCGACCACGTCCGTGCTGGTGTACGGGCGGAAGTACGGGGTGTGGCAGGCGGCCTGGAGGCGGCGCGCGACGGCTTCGTCCTGGCACGCGACGACCGCTGCCGCCGGTCGGCGTTCCGCGATCTCCTTGGCGAGGTTGGGCCCCGTGACGACGGCGACGCGGTCGGCGGAGACCTTCGTGACGTCCTCGATGACCTCGCTCATCCGCTTAGCGGTGCCGAGTTCGACGCCCTTCATCAGGGAGACCAGGACCGTCTGCGGCTCCAGGTGCGGCACCCAGTCGGCGAGGTTGGCGCGCAGCGTCTGGGAGGGCACGGCGAGCACGGCGAAGTCGGCGCCGCGCAGCGCTTCGGCGGCGTCCGTCGTGGCCCGGACCGAGGCGGGGAGTTCGATGCCCGGCAGGTAGTCGGGGTTGGTACGGGTGGTGTTGACGGCCTCGGCGACCTCGGCCCGGCGCCCCCAGAGGGTGACCTCGCAGCCCGCGTCGGCGAGGACCATGCCGAAGGCCGTACCCCATGAGCCGGTTCCGAAGACGGCTGCCTTTACGGGGTGCGTCACTTGGTTCCCTCTCCTTCGGCCTTGCGCCGTTGCTGTGCCCGGGCCTTGCGGTGGTCGTAGAGCTCGGCGGGCGCCTTCTCGCCGCGCACTTCCTCCAGCTGCGCGGTGACCGCGAGCATGATGACCTCGGTCGCCTCGCGCAGCACATCCGGCGTCGGCTCCCGGTCGTAGAACCGGGTGAGGTCGACCGGCGGGCCGGCCTGGACCTGAAGGGTCTTGCGGGGGAAGAGGCGCACCTTCTTCTCCGTGGCGTAGGGCGGCACCGCCAGGTTGGCGCCCCACTGGGCCACGGGGATGACCGGAGCGCGGGTCATCAACGCCACGCGGGCGGCACCGGTCTTGCCGGCCATCGGCCACATGTCGGGGTCGCGGGTGAGGGTGCCCTCGGGATAGAAGGCGACGCACTCACCGCGCTCGATGGCGTCGACGGCGGCCCGGAAGGCGTCCAGCGCGTTGGTGGTCTCGCGGTACACGGGGATCTGTCCGGTGCCGCGCAGCATCATGCCGACGAAGGGGGCCTTGAAGAGACCCGCCTTGGCGAGGAGCCGCGGCACCCGTCCGGTGTTGTACTGGAAATGCCCGTACGAAAGCGGGTCCAGGTACGAGTTGTGGTTGACCGCGGTGATGAATCCGCCGTCGGCCGGAATGTGATCCATTCCCCGCCAGTCGCGCTTGAACAGAATCACCAGCGGGGGTTTCGCGATGACCGCCGCCAAGCGGTACCAGAAGCCGATTCTGCGGCGGGACACTCGGACACCTTCCTTTAGGACCTGACTGCGGAGCTGACTGCTGGCTGACTACCGACGGTCAAGTCTCGCCCCAGGCCCCTGCTCTGTCGAGAACACCGTACGCCTCACCTTCGGGACCGACCCTCCGGGTTGTCGCACCGGCAGGCGAGAATAGGCGGCCATGCGCATCGAGGGGGAGACCGCCACGAACACCGACCCGACCGGCCCCTGGTCACTGGTCGTCCCGCTGAAGCCCCTGGCACGGGCCAAGAGCAGGCTGACGCCCGCTTCCGGGGCCCTGTTGCGGCCGCGGCTCGCCCTGGCCTTCGCCCGGGACACCGTGTCCGCCGCGCTGTCCTGCCCGGGGGTCGCCGATGTGGTGGTCGTCACGGACGACCCGGCGGCCGGGGCGGCGCTGGCGGCGCTCGGGGCCCGGATCGTGGCCGACACCCCGGCCGCCGGGCTCAACGCGGCCCTCGCCCACGGTGAGCGGGCGGTGCGGTCGGCCCGGCCGCGGGCGGCGGTCGCGGCGCTCAACGCCGATCTGCCCGCGCTGCGGCCGACGGAATTGTCACGCGTGCTCGGAATTTCTGCCTCTTTTCCGCGGACGTTCGTCACCGATGCCGCGGGAATCGGAACGACATTTCTCTCCGCCGGTCCGGGGGTGGAATTGCGCCCCGCTTTCGGCGGTCCGTCCAGGGCCCGGCATCTCGCGTCGGGGGCGGTGGAGATCACGCTGACCGGAATCGATTCGGTGCGCCAGGACGTGGACACGGGCGACGATCTGCGGGCGGCGCTGGCGCTGGGCGTCGGCCCGTACACAGCGGGGCGCTGGGCCGCGGGGGTTCGCTCGGCGGACCGATAGGCTGCCGCCCATGCAGGCGACCTCGTACACGTACGACCCCGAGACCCGCACCGGCAGCGTGCTGCTCGACGACGGCACCCCGGTGGACTTCGACGCCCCGGCCTTCGACGCCGGCGGCCTGCGGCTGCTGCGCCCCGGGCAACGGGTGCGGATCGAGGGGCGGGGCGAGGGTGCCGGGCTGCGGATCACCCTGGTGACGCTGCAGACCTTCTGAACCGGTCCGGACAGCCCGCGGGCCGGGCTCCCCGAGGGGAGCCCGGCCCGGCGCGTGTGTGAGGAGCCCTGAGGTTCCGGTCCTCACTTCTTGCGTGCGGTGGCCTTCTTGGCCGTGGTCGTGCGCGCGGTGGTCTTCTTCGCGGGCGCCTTCTTCGCCGTGGTCTTCTTGGCGGGCGCGGTCTTGCCTGCGACGGCCTTCTTGGCGGTCGTCGTCTTCTTCGCCGCCGCCGGGGTCGCCTTCTTCGCGGCCGGCGTGGTCTTCTTCGCCGCCGCGGACGTCTTCTTCGCGGTGGCCGCCTTCTTGGCGGTGGCCGTGGTCTTCTTCGCGGGAGCCACGGCCTTCTTGGCGGTGGCCGCCTTCTTGGCGGTGGCCTTCTTGGCGGTCGCCTTCTTCGCGGCGGCCTTGGCCGTCGTACGGGTGGAAGAACCGCCCGAGAGGCTGCCCTTGGGGGCCTTCTTCACGGCCACGTCGTTCTTGGGGAGCTTCTTCGAGCCGCTCACCAGGTCCTTGAAGCCCTGTCCCGCACGGAAGCGGGGCACCGAGGTCTTCTTGACCCGTACGCGCTCACCCGTCTGCGGGTTGCGGGCGTAACGGGCGGGGCGGTCGACCTTCTCGAACGAGCCGAAGCCGGTGACCGAAACCCGGTCACCTGCGACAACCGCACGAACGATCGCGTCGAGCACCGCATCGACGGCGTCCGCGGCCTGCTGACGGCCGCCGACCTTGTCGGCAATCGCTTCTACGAGCTGCGCCTTGTTCACGTCTTCCCCTTCGGAGACATTGCCCGAACGAAACTGTTCAGGCTTTTTCGCACGTTAGGCAGATATATACCGCAAATCAAACACGAAACGGGCTAATCACCCTAGTGCCGCAACGAAGTCGACCGCTGCGCAGTTCCGCAGAGTCAGTCACCTTCGGGGAATCGGCCCTCATCGAGGTCCTTCATCAAACGGTCCAGACGCCTTGCCGCGCCCGGGAGATCGTGCTTTGCCGCGGCCGTGACGACCAACAGCTTCCGGTTCAGCGCCATCCGTACGCCCTCCGGGACTTGCAGTGCACGCACTCGCGAGTGCGCTTCCTTCAATTGGTCGGCGACTTGGCCGTAAAGCTTGAGTTGGCTGTCGCGTTCCATGCACCGATTGTGCCATCTGGGGCGAGTTGTCGCCCGACGGGGTCTCAACAAGCGACTGCGCCCCCTACCAGAAGGCAGGGGGCGCAGTACGGGAAACGCGCTGCTCAGGCGTTAATTGTACGGGGCTTGTGGGCCGGCCTGGCCGCCTCGTAGCCCGCGATGTCCGCTTCGTTCTGCAGGGTGAGGCTGATGTCGTCCAGCCCGTTCAGCAGCCGCCAGCGGGCGTTCTCGTCGAGCTCGAAGTCGGCGGTGATGCCTTCCGCGAGGACCTGGCGCTTCTCCAGGTCGACGGTGATCTCGGCCGTCGGATCGGCCTCGGTCAGCTCCCACAGGGCGTCGACGACCTGCTGGTCCAGGACCACGGTCAACAGCCCGTTCTTCAGCGAGTTACCGCGGAAGATGTCGGCGAACCGGGCGGAGATGACGGTCTTGAAGCCGTAGTTCTGGAGCGCCCAGACCGCGTGCTCGCGGGACGAGCCGGTGCCGAAGTCGGGGCCGGCCACCAGGACCGAGGCACCCTGGCGCTCCGGGAGGTTGAGGACGAAGTTCTCGTCCTTGCGCCAGGCCTCGAAGAGCCCGTCCTCGAAGCCGTCCCGGGTGACCTTCTTCAGCCAGTGGGCGGGGATGATCTGGTCGGTGTCGACGTTGCTGCGGCGCAGCGGGACGGCCCGGCCGGTGTGTGCGGTGAAAGCTTCCATGATTCTCAGACTCCGGCGGGCGTACGGACGTCGGACAGGTCGGCGGGCGAGGCCAGATGGCCCAGCACGGCGGTGGCGGCGGCGACCTGCGGGGAGACCAGGTGCGTACGGCCGCCCTTGCCCTGCCGGCCCTCGAAGTTGCGGTTCGAGGTCGAGGCGGAGCGCTCGCCGGGGGCCAGCTGGTCGGGGTTCATGCCGAGACACATCGAACAGCCCGCGTGCCGCCATTCGGCGCCGGCGGCGGTGAAGACCTTGTCCAGGCCCTCCTCCACGGCCTGCAGGGCGACCCGGACGGAGCCCGGGACGACCAGCATGCGTACGCCGTCGGCGACTTTGCGGCCGTCCAGGATCGCGGCCGCGTTGCGCAGGTCCTCGATCCGGCCGTTGGTGCAGGAGCCTACGAAGACGGTGTCGACGTTGATCTCGCGCAGCGGCTGCCCGGCGGTCAACCCCATGTACTCCAGAGCCTTTTCGGCGGCGTTGCGCTCCGAGGCGTCCTCGTACGAAGCAGGATCGGGGACGTTGGCCGACAGCGGCGCGCCCTGGCCGGGGTTGGTGCCCCAGGTGACGAACGGCGCCAGTTCGGTGGCGTCGATGACCACCTCGGCGTCGAAGACCGCGTCGTCGTCCGTGCGCAGCGTCTTCCAGTACGCGACGGCCGCGTCCCAGTCCTCGCCCTGCGGGGCGTGGTCCCGGCCCTGCAGATAGTCGAAGGTGGTCTTGTCGGGGGCGATCATGCCCGCCCGCGCGCCGGCCTCGATCGACATGTTGCAGATGGTCATCCGGGCCTCCATCGAGAGCTTCTCGATGGCGGAGCCGCGGTATTCGAGGATGTAGCCCTGGCCGCCGCCGGTGCCGATCCGCGTGATGATCGCGAGGATCAGGTCCTTGGCGGTGACGGTGTCGGGCAGTTCGCCTTCGATGGTGATCGCCATCGTCTTCGGGCGGGCCAGCGGCAGCGTCTGGGTGGCGAGCACGTGCTCGACCTGGCTGGTGCCGATACCGAACGCCAGGGCGCCGAACGCACCGTGCGTGGAGGTGTGGGAGTCGCCGCAGACGACCGTCGTGCCGGGCTGGGTCAGCCCCAGCTGCGGGCCGACCACGTGCACGACGCCCTGCTCGACGTCGCCCAGGGGGTGCAGCCGGACGCCGAACTCCGCGCAGTTCCTGCGCAGGGTCTCCAGCTGGGCGCGGGAGACCGGGTCGGCGATCGGCTTGTCGATGTCGAGGGTCGGGGTGTTGTGGTCCTCGGTGGCGATGGTGAGGTCGAGGCGCCGCACCGGGCGTCCGGCCTGCCGCAGACCGTCGAAGGCCTGCGGGCTGGTCACCTCGTGCAGCAGGTGCAGATCGATGTAGAGGAGGTCGGGCTCGCCTTCGGCGCGCCGGACGACGTGGTCGTCCCAAACCTTCTCCGCGAGTGTCCTACCCATCGCTTTCCCTCCGGCCGGCGTCGTCGCCGGCCCAACTAGAGATTCGGTGCGCCCCCGTCCGGACCCCCGTGCGGGGCGGTGGCTACGGGCCGTTGTGGGGCCGCCCGTACAGGTTCGCAACTTCCCTGGAAAATTGAACTTGCGTTTCACAGAGTGAGACGCGAGTATCGTCGTATGGACAACTCTAGCGGCGTCGGCGTTCTCGACAAGGCAGCTCTGGTATTGAGCGCCCTGGAGTCCGGACCGGCCACCCTCGCCGGGCTGGTAGCGGCGACCGGGCTCGCACGACCCACGGCACACCGGCTGGCCGTGGCACTGGAACATCACCGCATGGTGGCAAGGGACATGCAGGGCCGTTTCATTCTCGGCCCCCGCCTGTCGGAGCTCGCCGCCGCGGCGGGCGAGGACCGGCTGCTCGCCACGGCGGGACCGGTGCTCACCCACCTCCGGGACATCACCGGCGAGAGCGCCCAGCTCTATCGCCGGCAGGGGGACATGCGTATCTGCGTGGCGGCGGCGGAACGGCTGTCCGGCCTGCGGGACACCGTGCCGGTCGGCTCCACGCTCACCATGAAGGCGGGATCCTCCGCCCAGATCCTGATGGCCTGGGAGGAGCCGGAGCGCCTGCACCGCGGCCTCCAGGGCGCCCGCTTCACGGCGACGGCCCTCTCCGGCGTACGGCGCCGGGGCTGGGCCCAGTCGATCGGTGAGCGCGAACCGGGCGTCGCCTCGGTCTCCGCCCCGGTGCGCGGCCCCTCGAACCGGGTGGTCGCGGCGGTCTCGGTCTCCGGACCGATCGAGCGGCTGACCCGCCACCCGGGCCGGATGCACGCCCAGGCCGTCATCGACTCGGCCGCCCGGCTGAGCGAGGCGCTGCGCCGCACGGGCTGAACCGCCGGGCCTCCGCTTTTCCCCAATGCCGCCCCAGCGTCGTGGCGGCCCCCACTCCGTTCAGCCCAACGCCTCACTTCGCCGTCGAGCGGTGTGCGAAACGATCCGCCCCACGGCGGCCCCGCCCCTCGATCGGCAGCGACCCGGTCGCCGCGGCCAGTCCGTACGCCGGCATATCCGCGTATATGGACTCGTACCCGCCCTCGGGCACCACGTAGGTCTCGTGCCACAGCCCCACGTGCTGCCGGGACTTCTTCTCCTTGCGGTTGATCATCGCCCACGCCTTGCGGTGCAGCATGTCCGGCGCCTGGGCGTATGCGTACAGCTTCTCCTTCGACTCCCAGTACTGGACGACGTAGTACGTCCTCGGCGAGCCGGACAGCAGCGTGTACCCGAGCAGGCCGCGGCTCTTGTTCCGGCTCAACTCCCTCAGCAGACGCGGCATCGCGAGCAGGACGGGAAGCCAGTGGTGAACGCCCCGGAAGTGGTTGATGCGCATGCCGATCAGCAGGATGACCACATCCCCCTCGGCCGCCGCGGTCGTCCGTCCCGGAATCGGTTGAGCGAACATGCGGGCCCCCAGGCTCCGTTGGAGAGTGGAACTATCCAATGATTGGATAGTTCCACTGCCCGAACGGCAGCGCAAGAGAGGGGACGGAATGCGGCTCTCGGAACTGAGCGAGCAGAGCGGCGTGAGTACGGCGACGATCAAGTACTACCTGCGCGAAGGGCTGTTGCCGCCGGGGCAGCGAGTGAGCGCGACACAGGCCGAGTACGACGACGGCCATGTGCGCCGGCTGCGACTGATCCGGGCCCTCCTCCAGGTGGGCCGCCTCCCCGTCGCCACGGCGCGCGAGGTGCTGAACCATGCCGACGACACGTCCCTGAGCCGGACGATCCGGCTGGGGGCGGCCCTCTGGTCGCTGCCGCACGGTCCCGAGCCGGATGAACAGGCGCCCGAGACGGCGCTCGCCGCCGCGGAGGTCGAGCGACTCCTGGACCGGCTGGGGTGGACCACCGCGCAGGAGATCGGCGCCCTCTCCCCCTCCCACCGCTCCCTGGTGGCGTCCCTGGCCACCCTGATCCGTCTCGGCTACCCGTGCTGGGGCGACTATCTGGCGGACCACGCCCGCCTCATGCACGCCGTGGCGGTCCGGGACCTGGACATGATGGAGACGTATCCCACACAGTCCGAGCAGGTGGAGATGGCGGTCGCCTCCGCGGTGCTGCACGAACCGCTGCTGGCGGCGCTGCGACGGCTGGCGCAGGAGGAGGAGTCGGCCCGGCGGTACGGGCTGTGAGCGCGCCCCCGGTAGACGCGCGGGCCGAATAGCCCACGCACACAAGCAGAAGGCCCCTCACCGGAGTGAAGGGCCTTCGCCTGCTGCTCTGTTGTACCCCCGACCGGATTTGAACCGGCGCTACTGCCGTGAGAGGGCAGCGTGCTAGGCCGCTACACAACGGGGGCTTGGATACTGCGACTTGCTGGTCTTGCTGTCTTGCGCTGGGCTACCAGGACTCGAACCTAGAATGACGGTACCAGAAACCGTAGTGTTGCCAATTACACCATAGCCCATGGTGTTTCAAGTACCCCCGACCGGATTCGAACCGGCGCTACTGCCGTGAGAGGGCAGCGTGCTAGGCCGCTACACAACGGGGGCCCTAGCGATCCTGCATCGAAAACGTGGGTGCGACCCAGGTGTTCTCGCGGGAAGGATCTGTACCCCCGACCGGATTTGAACCGGCGCTACTGCCGTGAGAGGGCAGCGTGCTAGGCCGCTACACAACGGGGGCTTGTTCCTGCAACTTACTTGTCTTGCTGTCTTGCGCTGGGCTACCAGGACTCGAACCTAGAATGACGGTACCAGAAACCGTAGTGTTGCCAATTACACCATAGCCCACTGAAACGCAACCCCTGGGGGTCTTGTCCCTGTCCGCGCTTCCCGTTCGGATCTTTCGTTCCGCTTGGGCGGCGCAGGAAGAACATTACCTGAAGGTGTCCGGCGCTCCAAAACGGGTATCGGCCGACAGCAGGCCGGGGAGCTGGTCGAGGGCCGTGATCCGGGCCAGTTCGGGGCGCCCGCCCCTCCCCCGCCGGTCCAGCCAGACGCCCGCGAGCCCGGCGGCCACCGCGCCGGCGGCGTCGATGTCGGGTTCGTCCCCCACGTAGGCGATCTCCCCCGGGGGCAGGTCCAGCGCCTCACAGGCGGCGAGGAACGCGCCCGCGTCCGGCTTGGAGACCCCCAGCTCGACGGCGCACAGCACCACCTCGAAACGGTCCCGGACGCCGAGCTTGCGCAGCTTGCGGTCCTGGTTGTGGATGCTGGAGTTCGACAGGACGGCGTGACGGTATCCGTCCGCCAGTCGGTCCAGGACCGGCACGGCGTCCGGGAACAGCTCCCAGGCCGCCTCGTAGTGCCCCGCATGCCTTCCGAACCAGCTGTCGGCCTCACCGTCGCTCAGCCACCGCCCCAGGAACGACCGCACCCGCTCCCTGCGCTGCCCCTGGAAATCGACCTCGCCGGCCGCGAACCGTGCCCACTGCACGTCCGTGATGGCCTTCCACGCGTCGAGGGCCTGTTCCAGCGAGGCGTATCCCTCGGGCAGGCCCTCGGTCTCCAGGTGCTTGCGCATGCCGACGCGGTCGGCGCCGGAGTAGTCGAAGATCGTGTCGTCGATGTCCCAGAGCACGGCGCGGATCGGCATGCGCACCAGCGTATGCGGCTACGCGGCGAGCGCGTGGGGCTTTGCGGTGCTGCGCAGGCCGAGGAGGACGGCCTCCAAGCCCTCTGCGCCCCGGCCGACGGCCCGCGCGAGGCGCCGCGCGTGTCGTGAACGGCCGGAGGCCGGGGCTCCCCTGTGGGAACCCCGGCCTCCGGCGTACGTACGGCTGTTACGCGGCAAGCTTCGCGAGCGCCGCGTCGATCCGGGCGATCGTGCGCTCGCGGCCCAGGATCTCCAGGGACTCGAAGAGCGGCAGGCCGACCGTGCGGCCGGTGACGGCGACGCGGACCGGGGCCTGCGCCTTGCCGAGCTTCAGGCCGTGCTCCTCACCGGCGGCGAGGATGGCGGCCTTCAGGGCCTCCGCGTTCCACTCGGCGGCGATGAGGTTGGCGCGGGCCGTGACGAGCAGGGCGTCGGAGCCCTCCTTCATCGCCTTGGTCCAGGACGCCTCGTCGGTCGCCGGCTCGTCGAGGAAGAGGAAGTCGACGTTGGCCGTGATCTCCGAGAGGACCGTGACCCGGGTCTGGGCGTGGGGGGCGATCGCCGCGAACACGTCCGCGTCGAAGGCCTCCGGGGCCCAGGGGGCGAACGGGGCCCGCAGCCAGGGGCCGCACGCCTCGGTGAACGTCTTCACATCCAGCTTGCGGATGTGTTCGGCGTTGATGTGCTCGCACTTCTTGAGGTCGAAGCGGGCCGGGTTGGCGTTGACGTCCGTGATGTCGAACGCGGCGACCATCTCGTCGATGTCGAAGATGTCCCGGTCCTCGGCGATCGACCAGCCGAGCAGCGAGAGGTAGTTGAGCAGCCCCTCACGCAGGAAGCCACGCTCGCGGTAGACGTTGAGCGAGGCCTGCGGGTCGCGCTTGGAGAGCTTCTTGTTGCCCTCCCCCATGACGTACGGGAGGTGCCCGAAGGCGGGGGTGTACTTGGCGATGCCCAGCTCGGTGAGCGCCGCGTACAGGGCGATCTGGCGCGGGGTGGAGGAGAGCAGGTCCTCGCCGCGCAGGACGTGGGTGATCTCCATCAGCGCGTCGTCGACCGGGTTGACCAGCGTGTACAGCGGGGCACCGTTGGCGCGGACGATGCCGTAGTCCGGCACGTTCTCCGGCTGGACGGTGATGTCGCCGCGGACCAGGTCGGTGAAGGTGAGGGCCTCGTCGGGCATCCGGAAGCGGACGATGGAGGTGCGTCCCTCGGCCTCGTACGCGGCCTTCTGCTCGTCGCTCAGGTCGCGGCAGTGGCCGTCGTAACCGGACGGCTTGCCGGCGGCGCGGGCGGCGTCGCGGCGGGTGTCGAGCTCCTCGGTGGTGCAGTAGCAGTGGTACGCGTGGCCGGCGGCGAGGAGCCTCTCGGCGACGTCCTTGTAGATGTCCATGCGCTGCGACTGGCGGTACGGGGCGTGCGGGCCGCCGACCTCGGGGCCCTCGTCCCAGTCGAGACCGAGCCAGCGCATCGCGTCGAGGAGCTGCTCGTACGACTCCTCGGAGTCGCGCGCCGCGTCGGTGTCCTCGATGCGGAAGACCAGGGTGCCCTGGTGGTGCCGGGCGAAGGCCCAGTTGAAGAGAGCTGTCCGGACCAGGCCCACGTGGGGGTTGCCGGTGGGGGAGGGACAGAAACGTACGCGATGGGGCCTCCCCTGCTCGAGCGGAGCCGAGGGCTTGGGGATAGGTGCGTTAACCACGCTTGATCACCTTGTTGGTGAGAGTGCCGATGCCTTCGATGGTGACGGCGACCTCGTCGCCGACATGGAGGGGTCCGACCCCTGCGGGAGTCCCGGTGAGGATGACATCGCCCGGGAGCAGCGTCATGGCTTCCGTGATGTGGACGACCAGGTCCTCGATGCTCCGGATCATTTCGCTCGTCCGGCCGAGCTGGCGTTGCTCGCCGTTGACGGTGGCCTGGATGGCGAGGTCGCTGGGGTCGAGGTCGGTCTCCACCCAGGGGCCGAGCGGGCAGGAGGTGTCGAAGCCCTTGGCCCTGGCCCACTGCTTCTCGCGCTTCTGGGCGTCGCGCGCGGTGACGTCGTTGGCGCAGGTGTAGCCGAAGATGACGTCCTTGACCCGCTCCCGCGGCACTTCGCGGCACATCCGGCCGATGACCACGGCCAGCTCGGCCTCGTGGTGAAGCTCGTTGGAGAAGGAGGGGTACTCGATGGCGTCGCCGGAGCCGATCACCGAGGTGGTGGGCTTGAAGAAGGCGACGGGGACGTCGGGGACCTCGTTGCCGAGCTCCGCGGCGTGCTCCGCGTAGTTGCGGCCGATGGCCACGACCTTGTTGGGGAGCACGGGCGGGAGCAGCCGGACCTTGCTCAGCGGGACCTTGGTCCCGGAGAGCTCGAAGTCGGCGTACGGGATGCCCTTGATGATGTCGAGGACGAGACCATCGGGCCCGTCGCCCTCGACCGCGCCGAAGGCGACATTGCCGTCGATGGAGAACCTGGCGATGCGCACGGGTTGCTGTCGCCCCTCACTTGCTGGGTAGCTGAAGACTGACGCTCCAGGCTAACGCGGGTGAGGGGCCGATCCGTGCGGGATTACTCCGCGGCGGCCGTGGTGGCCGCGGGGGCCGTCATCAGGATCGTGCGGCGCGGGTTGGCCGTCTGCGTCGGCAGGTCGAGTGCGTGCTCCGGCCGCTCCGGCGTCTGCAGCGCTTCGGCGTCCTTGAGGTGCGCCAGCGTGGTGCGCCGGGGGTTGGCAATGTTGCGGAACATCATCGTCGTCTTCATCTGCCGTACGGACCCTGTCGGTAGGGGCGCCACCCGGAGGGGCGCCGGTTGTCGGTTTCGCCATCCCTGTAAAGCGCCAGGCTAAACATCCCATTCCCTCCGGAGGCTCGGAAGAGACGGCGATCATCCTGTGAGTTTGCTCACGAAGTGCGCGACAATTCCACCAATTCGGGCGTCGAACGTGGATGGATGAAAGGGACATTGCATCACTGAATGATCCATTCCGCTCCTGATCATGCCGACTGGGACAGCTGAGGCTCCGCCCCGTTTCCCCGACAATGCCCCGTTATGCCGGGGAACGGTGTCCACGACTTGTGACCCCGTCATCACAACGTGTCACCCAGGTCACAGCCCGGTACCTGGCCCTTGTTGGAGATCCGGCACTGTGCTGGAATTCCACGCACCGCCGCGGGTTTCAAGCCGGCGCGCAGGGGCGCTACGCAGCGCCGAGTGGCGGCGGGAAGGGGAAGAGCGCCGGTCACTCACGACCACCATGGGGCGGTACAACGCCCCACGACGCCGACACCGTTCCTTCCGTTCATGACGGGAGAACGCCTGGTCCAGAGGTTGCGACGCTAGTGCAGGGACGTTTCAAGAGGGATGGCAGCGCTGCGGCGGAACAGGAGCCGCGCGGCGGGACCGGCCGCGGTTCCTCGCCCCAGCACGCCCAGAACCCGGGACCGGCCGCGGCCGGCGACAACGGCGAGCGCTCCCAGCGCCCGGGCGTCACGGCGGGCGGTGGGACCGATCCGGTCTCCGCGCTCAAGCCGCGGGGTCCGGTCAGCACGGGATCACGAGTGGCTCTGCGCAACTGGCGCATCAGCACGCGTCTGGTCTCCCTGCTCGCCCTCCCCGTGGTCGCCGCGACCACGCTGGGTGGTCTGCGTATCAACGACTCCATGAACGACATCCAGCAGCTGGAGCACATGCAGCTGCTGACCCAGATGACGAAGCAGGCGACCTCGCTGGCGCAGGCGCTCCAGGAGGAGCGCGACCGGTCGGCCGGCCCGCTGTCCAACAAGGTGGCCGCGACCGACTTCAAGGTCACCGAGCCGCGGAAGAAGACCGACCGGGCGAAGAAGGCTTTCCTCGCCGCGACGACCGACATCGGTGACACCACCGGTGACGAGGCCCTGGAGAGCATCCACTCCAGCGTCCAGCAGATCGCGTCGCAGCTCGGCTCGATCCGTGACATCCGCAAGCAGGCGTACGCCAAGAACAGTCCGAGTCTCCAGACCGTCGACGCCTACAGCCAGCTGATCACCTCGCTGCTGAGCCTCTCCCAGGACATGGCGCAGGCGACCAGCAGCCCCGAGATGATCAAGCGGACCCGCGCCCTGGCGGCCTTCTCCTCCGCCAAGGAGTACGCGTCGGTCCAGCGCGCGATCATCGCGGCCGCGCTGCCCGGCGGCAACGACAAGGAGCCGCACCTCGACCGCAACGACCAGCAGTTCGGTCTCGCGGCGCAGCGCAAGGAGGACGCGGCCCGCCGCTCCTTCGAGGCGATCTACACGACCACGGGCAAGAGCGCCGACGAGCTGACCTCCACGCTCGACGAGGGCCAGCCCGAGATCAAGGCCGCCGACACCTACGCCAAGAAGGTGCTCAACAACGCCAACGGCATGAGCGGTCCGGGCGTGCGGCGTTCGTACATGGACTGGTACGACCAGGACTCCACCAAGATCCAGGCCATGAAGCAGATCGAGGAGACGCTCCTCAGCGACATGGAGGGCAAGGCGCGCGAGCTGCGCGACGAGTCCCAGCGCGAAGCGATCATCTCCGGTGCGCTCATCCTGCTCGTGCTCGGTGTCTCGCTGGTCGGCGCCTTCGTCGTCGCCCGGTCCATGATCCGCTCGCTGCGCCGGCTGCAGGACACCGCCACGCGCGTCGCCCAGGACCGGCTGCCCGAGCTCGTCAAGCAGCTCTCGGAGACGGACCCGCAGGATGTCGACACCTCCGTCGAGTCGGTCGGTGTGCACTCCCGTGACGAGATCGGCAAGGTGGCCGCGGCCTTCGACGACGTGCACCGTGAGGCCGTCCGCCTCGCCGCCGAGCAGGCCCTCCTCCGGGGCAACGTCAACGCGATGTTCACCAACCTCTCGCGTCGTTCGCAGGGCCTCATCCAGCGTCAGCTCTCGCTCATCTCCGAGCTGGAGTCGCGCGAGGCCGACCCGGACCAGCTGTCCTCGCTCTTCAAGCTCGACCACCTCGCGACGCGTATGCGCCGTAACGGTGAGAACCTCCTCGTCCTCGCGGGTGAGGAGCCGGGCCGCCGGTGGACCCGTCCGGTGCCGCTGGTCGACGTGCTCCGTGCCGCCGCCTCCGAGGTGGAGCAGTACGAGCGCATCGAACTGGCCGCGGTGCCCGCCACCGAGGTCGCCGGCCGGGTCGTCAACGACCTCGTGCACCTCCTCGCCGAGCTGCTGGAGAACGCCACGTCGTTCTCCTCGCCGCAGACGAAGGTCCGGGTCACCGGTCACGCGCTTCCCGACGGCCGGGTGCTCGTCGAGATCCACGACACCGGCATCGGCCTCTCCCCCGAGGACCTCGCGGCGATCAACGAGCGGCTCGCCTCGCCGCCCACCGTGGATGTCTCGGTCTCCCGCCGCATGGGTCTGTTCGTGGTCGGCCGGCTGTCGCTGCGTCACGGCATCCGCATCCAGCTGCGTCCCTCGGACTCCGGTGGTACGACCGCGCTGGTCATGCTCCCGGTCGATGTCGCGCAGGGCAACAAGCAGCCGGCTCCGAAGCAGGCTCCGGGCCAGCAGCCCGCCCCCGGTGGGCTGCTCGCGGGCAACAACGCGCCCCGTACCGGCCTCGAAAGCTCTCCGTCGGCCCCCGGCGGGCCGCTTCCCGCCGGCCCCGGAGCCGCGCGCGGCCAGGTCGGCGCGGGCTCCGGTCCGCGGGCGGCCCTGCCGGCCCGCGACGGCTCGAACCGTCCCCAGAACCAGCAGGGTCAGCCCGGCCGGCCCGGTCAGCCCGGCAGCCAGCAGGACGCCGGCTTCCCGAGCCCCGGGTTGTCCGGCAACGGTCCGCAGGGCCGGCAGCCGGACGCCTCGCGCCAGGAGCCGCCGCGTCAGGGCGGCGGGCTCTCCGGTGCCTTCGGCGGCGGCGCCCGCCTCGGCGCCCGCGGTCAGGGTGACGGCTCCGGCCGTACGGACTCGGGCCGGCCCAGCCTGTTCGACCAGAAGCGTCCGGAGCAGAGCGGCCCCGGCCGTCAGGCCCCGCAGCCGCAGCACGCCCGGCAGGACCAGGCCGGCCAGGGCGGCGGCTTCCAGCAGCCCGGCGGGCCCGGCCGGAACGACCGTCAGCTGCCTCCCGTCGGCGGTCCGCGTGCGGAGCTGCCGGGTGGCAACCCCCAGCCGCAGCGCCCGCAGGCCACCAGCTGGGGCAGCAACGAGGAGCCGTCCGCACCGCGGCGCTCCCCGCTCGACGCGCCCCGCGGTCACGAGGAGCCCGAGTCCACCGGCCAGTTCCAGCGGCCGCTGAACCCGCCGCCGCTCAGCCCGCGTCCGCCGATGGACAACAGCCGGCAGGGTCCCGCCGCCACCGCCGAGTTCGCCCGTCCGGACTTCTCGGCACCGGCTCCGCAACAGCGGCCCGTGCCGCAGATGCCGGACCCGGCGAGCACCGCGCAGTTCGCCCGCCCGGACTTCGGGCAGCAGCCCGCGCAGGGGCAGGGCCGGCCCGCGCCGCGCCAGCGTGACCGTGACAACGGGGACTTCGGTGCCCCGCGTCCGCCCGTCGCGCCGGTTCCGGGCGGGGACTTCCGGCCGCCCGCGCCGCAGCAGCCCGAGGCGCTGCCTCCGGCCGGCCCCGGTGACGGCCGTACCCCGCTCTACGACACGCTGGAGACGAACTGGTTCCACGGTCCGCAGCAGGGTGGCCAGCAGCCGCCCGCCGCGCCGCAGGCACCCGGTTTCCCCCAGCAGCCCGCCGAGGAGCGTCCCGCTCCCGCCGCACCGCGTCGCGGTTCCGGTGACACCAACGGCGCCACAAGCTCCTGGCGCGCCTCGCCGAACGACGAACTCGTCCGGCAGGCGGAGCGGGTGAAGAAGCCCGCAGCAGGCGGAATTACTACGTCCGGTCTGCCTCGGCGGGTCCCGCGTGCCAATCTGGTGCCGGGTACCGCCCAGCAGCAGAACCATCAGTCCGGTCCCCAGGTCTCACGTGCACCCGATGACGTGCGCGGGCGGCTGACCAATCTCCGTCGGGGCATCCAGCAGGGACGGCAGGCCAACAACGGCCCGTCTACCGGCAGTTTTCCCCTCGGCCCCACTCACCAGCAGGAGCGTTAGTTGAGCCCGATGAGTCAGGCCGCACAGAATCTGAACTGGTTGATCACCAACTTCGTGGACAACACCCCCGGGGTGTCGCACACGGTGGTGGTCTCCGCAGACGGCCTGCTGCTGGCGATGTCCGAAGGTTTCCCGCGTGACCGCGCCGACCAGCTGGCGGCTGTCGCCTCCGGTCTGACCTCGCTGACCGCGGGTGCCTCCCGGATCTTCGAGGGCGGCGCCGTCAGCCAGACCGTGGTGGAGATGGAACGCGGGTTCCTCTTCCTGATGTCCATCTCGGACGGCTCCTCACTGGCCGTGCTCGCCCACCCGGACGCCGACATCGGTCTGGTCGGCTACGAGATGGCCCTGCTGGTGGACCGGGCGGGCACGGTCCTGACCCCGGACCTCCGTGCCGAGCTCCAGGGCAGCCTGCTCCACTAGGCGGCCGTGAACCGGTGACACAGACGATTAGCCCAGGTAACGCACTCATCTCTCGCCCGTCCGGCCGCTTACAGCCCCCCACCGGCCCCTTCAGACGGCAAGCCGACACCCTGCTGTCACGCCCGGAGGATTCATGACCCCGCCCCCCGCCTCACCCGATCCGTACGGCGCGTTGAACCACGCGTCGTACGAAGGTGAAGGCGACCAGCCGCTGGTCCGTCCGTACGCCATGACCGGCGGCCGGACCCGACCGCGCTACCAGCTAGCGATAGAGGCGCTGGTCAGCACCACGGCCGACCCCGCGCACCTGGGGACGCTGCTCCCCGAGCACCAGCGGATCTGCCACCTGTGCCGTGAGGTCAAGTCGGTGGCCGAGGTGTCGGCCCTGCTGTCGATGCCGCTCGGCGTGGCCCGCATCCTCGTCGCGGACCTGGCGGAAGCCGGCATGGTGGCCATCCACCAGCCGGGCAACGGAGAGGCCGGCGGCGCGCCGGATGTGACACTGCTCGAAAGGGTGCTCAGTGGACTTCGCAAGCTCTAGTGGCGGTGCAGCCCGGGCCACCACCTCGGCGAAGATCGTGGTGGCGGGCGGATTCGGCGTGGGTAAGACCACGTTTGTCGGTGCCGTTTCGGAGATCAATCCGCTGCGTACCGAAGCCGTGATGACGTCCGCCTCGGCGGGCATAGACGACCTGACGCACACCGGCGGCAAGACCACCACGACGGTGGCCATGGACTTCGGCCGCATCACCCTGGACCAGGACCTGATCCTGTACCTCTTCGGTACGCCCGGACAGGACCGCTTCTGGTTCATGTGGGACGACCTCGTACGCGGCGCCATCGGCGCCGTCGTGCTCGTCGACACCCGACGCCTCGCCGACTGCTTCCCCGCCGTCGACTACTTCGAGAACAGCGGCCTGCCGTTCGTCATCGCCCTCAACGGCTTCGACGGCCACCAGCCGTACACCCCCGACGAAGTCCGCGAAGCCCTCCAGATCGGACCCGACACCCCGATCATCACGACCGACGCACGGCACCGCGGTGACGCGAAGAGCGGTCTGATCACGCTGGTGGAGCACGCTTTGATGGCGCGGCTCAAGTAGGCACAAGTCGGTATTGCCGTACGACAATTACACTAGTCACACGGGGGTGGACTGTGTCCTTTGACACGATCCACCCCTGTGTTCATAACGTTTCGAGAGAGAATTACCCCCCGGTCAGTACCCGATGCGCACGTTCGGTTCCACTGCGCTCACCTGAGCCCCGTCATTTGACGGGGCTCGTTCTTTATGCCCGTTTTATCTGAGGCGTGGGCCACTCGGAATCGCACATTCCGACTGTTTGGAACGCGACCGGTAGCCGTGCTGCAATTCGACGAAACTCCCGAGTAGTACGGCCCTGAACGAACACGGCACAACGTAGGTGCCGACGCCGAGAGGTTGTTGGTCGAGTGAGGCGTAACAACGAGGGCGCTGCGGCGCAGGCGGAACGGGGCAACTTCACCCCGCCGTCGCGCACCGCGGTGCCGTCCGCCGATGTGTCCGAAGGGATACCGGCCGGTGGCAGCACCAGCCGGCTGTCCCCGCGCAACTGGCGGGTGCCCACCCGGCTGAACGCGATCCTGCTGATCCCGGTGCTGGTCGGCCTGATCATGGGCGGCTTCCAGGTGAAGGGCTCGCTCGACACCTGGCGGGAGGCCCAGGACGCCGAGAAGACCGCGCTGATCGTGCGCGCGGCCGCCGAGTACGGGCAGGCGCTGCTCAACGAGCGTGACCTCACCGCTCAGCCGCTGCTGTCCAACAAGCGCGACTCCGAGGTCGTCACCCAGGCCCGGGCCACCACCGACGCGGCGGCGGCGAAGTTCGACACGGCCGTGCAGGACAAGCCCGCCAAGCAGGGTCTGGAGCGCCGCCTCAAGCTGTTCAAGCTGGAGGAGCCCAAGCTCCCGGCGCTGCGCAAGGCCGCGTACACCGCCGCCATGGACCCGGTGAAGACCGAAGAGGGATACACCCAGGTCCAGCACTCCCTCATGGAGTTCTGCAACGAACTGGGCCTCGGCACCGGCAACATCACCAGTTACGGCCGTACCGTGTACGCGATCGAGCTGGCCAAGGCCGCAGAATCGCTTCAGCGCTCCATCGGCATGCACCTGCTGGTGCGGCCCAGCCGGGAGTCCGGGAAGTTCAACGACCAGGTCAAGGCATTCGGCTCGTACAACTACCTGGAGCAGATCGCCCTCGGTGAATTCGTCTCCGGTGGTACGGAGGCCGACGCCACCCGGCTGAAGACGGTCATGGCCGGCAAGGCCGCGGAGGGCGCCGCCAAGCTCAAGTCGGCGAAGGAGCAGGCCGACGCGGCCGGCGTTCCTTTCGTGACGCCCCCCACCGTCGACGGCTCGGTCTACGACGGCATGGCCCAGGAGATCGGCCTGGGCAAGGACCCCAAGGAACTCAAGGCGAAGGGGATCACCCCCGAGACCTGGATGGCCGCCGCGACCGCGAAGTTCGACGGGTACACCACGGTCGAGGACGAGCTCGTCGACAAGGCGGTGACCGAGGCCGCGGACATCTCGACCAGCGCCCGGACCGACGCCATCGTCAACGCCGCGATCGTGATCATCGCCCTGCTGGCCGCCTTCGTCCTGGCCGGGCTCATGGCCCGCCAGATGAGCCGCTCGATGCGTCAGCTGCGTACGGCGGCCTTCAGCATCGCCGAGCAGCGGCTGCCCTCGCTCGTCGACCAGCTCTCCCGGACCGACCCGGGCCGGGTGGACACCCGTGTCCAGCCGATCCCGATCAACACTCAGGACGAGATCGGCGAGGTCGCCCGCGCCTTCGACCAGGTGCACCGCGAGGCGGTCCGGCTGGCGGCCGAGCAGGCCATGCTGCGGGGCAACGTCAACGCGATCTTCACCAACCTCTCGCGCCGCAACCAGTCGCTCATCGAGGGCCAGCTGACCCTCATCACCGACCTGGAGAACAACGAGGCCGACCCGGACCAGCTGGAGAGCCTCTTCCGGCTGGACCACCTGGCGACCCGTATGCGCCGCAACGGCGAGAACCTCCTCGTCCTCGCCGGTGAGGAGCCCGGCCGCCGCTGGAACCAGCCGGTTCCGCTGGTGGACGTGCTGCGGGCCGCCTCCTCCGAGGTGGAGTCCTACGAGCGCATCGAGCTCTCGGGCGTGCCGGAGACCGAGATCCACGGCCAGTCCGTCACCGACCTCGTGCACCTGCTGGCCGAGCTGCTGGAGAACGCCACCACGTTCTCCTCGCCGCAGACCAAGGTGCGGGTCACCGCGACCCGGCTGCCCGACAGCCGCGTGATGATCGAGATCCACGACAAGGGCATCGGCCTCACCGCCGAGGACTTCGCCGACATCAACCACAAGCTGGCCAACCCGCCGACGGTGGATGCCGCGGTCTCCCAGCGCATGGGGCTCTTCGTGGTCGGCCGGCTCTCCGACCGGCACGGCATCCGCGTGCAGCTGCGTCCCTCGGGCGAGCAGGCCGGCACCACCTCGCTGGTCATGCTGCCGGACGCGATCACCCACGGTGGCGGCGGCGACAGCGCCCCCTCGCAGGACGACTTCACGGTCTCCTCGATCATTCCGCAGCAGGAGCAGGCGTTCGCCGCTGCCCCGCAGCAGCCCCAGATGCGTACGGCGGCGGAGCTCGGCTTCGACGACTCGCGCTACGAGGAGCCGTCGGCGGACTCCCCCCAGCTCGACCCGGTGGGCCGCTCGCTGATGCGTGAGGAGCGCCGTGCCGCGCTGGAGGCGCAGACCGGCGGTGAGCGGCCGCCCTTCCCGCAGCAGCAGGACCATAGCCAGGCGCAGCAGCAGTTCGCGCAGGCCCCGTACGGCGAAGCCCCGTACAGCGAGGACCCGTACGCCGCCGATCCGTACGCGCAGCAGCCGCAGCAGGCCCAGCAGGCGCTCGGGCAGCAGGAGCAGCAGCAGCAGTACGGGCAGCCCTCGCACGAAGGCGGTTACGACCCGTACCAGGGTGGCACCGGCTATGCCGAGCAGCCCGGGTACGACGCGCAGGGCGGCTACCAGGACGCCTCGTACGCGGCACCCCAGGCGCCCGTTCAGGCCTACGACGAGCAGTACGCCCCCCAGCCCCAGCAGGAAGAGTGGGCTGATCAGGGCTCGTACCAGGGCGCGTTCGAGCCGGCGGCGCAGGACGGGACCGATTCCCTTCCGGGAGCTCCCGCGCCGTCACAGGACCCCGTAGGCTTCGACCCTTCGGGACCCGTCCCGAACTCCGGCCACGAGCTGACCGACGCCGGTCTGCCGCGACGCGGCGGCCAGCAGCACTGGCAGCCCACCGGCCGGGGCAACGAACAGCCGGTCGCCGCGCCTCAGTCGGCGCAGCAGCAGGAGGAACCGCCGCCGCAGCCCGCACAGGCGGACGGGGCCGGTCCCGAGGACTGGCGCTCGGCGAACGACGAGCGCTGGGAGCGGGCCGAGAAGCTCCGGGAGCCGAAGGCGGGCGGGGTCACCCCCTCCGGTCTTCCCCGGCGCGTGCCCAAGGCCAACCTGGTCGAGGGCACGGCCGAACAGACCCAGCAGGGCGGCCCCCAGGTCTCCCGCGCCCCGGAGGACGTGCGTGGCAGGTTGAGCAACCTGCGACGTGGCGTGCTGCGGGGACGTAACGCGGGTTCGGACACCAGTAATACCTACCACCAGGAGCGTTAGTGTGAGCCCGATGAGCCAGGCGGCGCAGAATCTGAACTGGTTGATCACCAACTTCGTGGACAACACCCCCGGGGTGTCGCACACGGTGGTGGTCTCCGCGGACGGACTCCTGCTGGCGATGTCCGAGGGATTTCCGCGCGACCGTGCGGACCAGCTGGCGGCTGTCGCCTCCGGTCTGACCTCGCTGACCGCGGGCGCGAGCCGGATCTTCGAGGGCGGCGCCGTGAATCAGACAGTTGTGGAGATGGAGCGAGGATTCCTCTTCATCATGTCCGTTTCCGACGGATCCTCGTTGGCCGTTCTTGCACACCCGGACGCCGATATCGGTCTGGTTGGGTACGAAATGGCCCTTCTGGTCGACCGCGCCGGCAGCGTCCTCACCCCGGACCTCCGCGCCGAGCTTCAGGGAAGTCTTCTTAACTAGTAGACAGACAGTGCGTTTCGCGTCACCGCGCCATAGGGTTCGGTGGCGCGGACCCACTGTGATCGGGACCGGCAGGCGGAGGAGGAATCGTGGGTACACCCCCAGGCGGGCACCAGTTCAACGGTGGCCAGCGAACTCCGGGTGAGCACGGGGACAATGGTTTCGGCTTCCCCTCCACACCCGGCAGACAGGGCGCGCAGCAGCCTTACCAGCCGTACGGGCAGCCGCAGCAGCAGCCTCAGCACGTTCAGGGCTCGGACTGGCCGCAGCAGCCTCAGCACGGTCAGGGTTCGGACTGGCCGCAGCAACAGCCGCAGCAGCCCCACCGGCCGCAGCGCCCGCACCGGTACGACTCCCCGCAGCAGCCCCGCATTCAGCCGGTGCAGCCGCGGCGAGCCCCCGAGCCGGCCGCGCCCGCGGCCCACAATCCGCTCGTTCGTCCGTACGCCATGACCGGTGGACGGACCCGACCGCGCTACCAACTCGCCATTGAGGCGTTGGTCAGTACGACGGCCGATCCGAGCCGGTTGCAAGGGCAGTTGCCCGAGCACCAGCGGATCTGCCGGCTGTGCATCGAGATCAAGTCGGTGGCCGAGATCTCGGCCTTGCTCTCGATCCCGCTCGGCGTTGCCCGGATCCTCGTAGCCGACCTGGCTGAGGCCGGACTCGTCGCTATCCACCAGCCCGGCGGCGACGAGTCCGCCGGCGGCCAGCCAGATGTGACACTGCTCGAAAGGGTGCTCAGTGGACTTCGCAAGCTCTAGCGGCGGAGCGGCCCGCTCCACTACCTCGGCGAAGATCGTGGTGGCAGGGGGCTTCGGCGTGGGTAAGACCACGTTTGTCGGTGCCGTTTCGGAGATCAATCCGCTGCGTACCGAAGCCGTGATGACGTCCGCCTCGGCGGGCATCGACGACCTGACGCACACCGGGGACAAGACCACCACGACGGTGGCCATGGACTTCGGCCGCATCACCCTGGACCAGGACCTGATCCTGTACCTCTTCGGTACGCCCGGACAGGACCGCTTCTGGTTCATGTGGGACGACCTCGTACGCGGCGCCATCGGCGCGGTGGTACTCGTCGACACCCGACGCCTCGCCGACTGCTTCCCCGCCGTCGACTACTTCGAGAACAGCGGCCTGCCGTTCGTCATCGCCCTCAACGGCTTCGACGGCCACCAGCCGTACACCCCCGACGAAGTCCGCGAAGCCCTCCAGATCGGGCCGGACACGCCGATCCTCACGACGGACGCGCGGCATCGGGCGGATGCGAAGAGTGCGCTGATCACGTTGGTGGAGCATGCGCTGATGGCTCGCCTGCGGTAGGGCCTGCGGCCCGCTCACGGATGTACGTGAGGCCCCGTGCTCCCTTGCTGGGAGTGCGGGGCCTCTCGTGGTGCGTGCCGCCCGGCCTTCGGCCGTGCTGTGGTCTCAGCCTCCCCCACAGCCTGAAGGGCATGGGAGGTGCTCGACCGGCTTGGTCCGGCCGGTGTCAGCCCTGCCAGCTGTGGGGGGCGCGGAAGCCCGGGGTGCGCTCCAGGCGGCGCCAGCCCGCGGTGTTGCGGCCGAGGTGGGCGGCCGGGGCGTCGGAGGGCTGGGTGGCGGCGCGGGCGAGCAGGACCGCGGTGATGGCGGCCAGCTCCTCGGGGTCGGCCAGACCCTTCTCGACGCGCAGCACGGACTCGGTGGCAGTGGTCATGGGTGTTTCTCCGTCTTCTTCGGCAGGTCTTCGCGGGGCCTCGCAGGGTCACTGCGGGCCGCGGACTACTGCGGGGGGTTGCCGTGCTTGCGGGACGGCAGGTCGGCGTGCTTGGAGCGGAGCATCGCGAGCGAGGCGATCAGGACCTCGCGCGTCTCGGCGGGGTCGATGACGTCGTCGACCAGGCCGCGCTCGGCGGCGTAGTACGGGTGCATCAGTTCGGCCTTGTACTCCTTGACCATGCGGGTCCGCATGGCTTCCGGGTCCTCGGCGTCGGCGATCTGCCGGCGGAAGATGACGTTGGCGGCACCTTCGGCGCCCATCACCGCGATCTCGTTGGTCGGCCAGGCGTAGGTGAGGTCGGCACCGATGGACTGGCTGTCCATCACGATGTAAGCACCGCCGTAGGCCTTGCGCAGGATCAGGGAGATCCTCGGCACCGTCGCGTTACAGTAGGCGTAGAGCAGCTTCGCGCCGTGCCGGATGATTCCACCGTGCTCCTGGTCGACGCCGGGCAGGAAGCCGGGTACGTCCAGAAGAGTGACGATGGGGATGTTGAACGCGTCGCACATCTGGACGAAGCGGGCTGCCTTCTCGCTCGCCTCGATGTCCAGGACACCGGCGAGGGCCTGCGGCTGGTTGGCGACGATGCCGACGACCTTGCCGTCCAGCCGTGCCAGCGCGCAGATGATGTTGCGGGCCCAGCGCTCGTGGATCTCCAGGTAGTCGCCGTCGTCGACGAGCTCCTCGATGACCTTGTGCATGTCGTACGGGCGGTTGCCGTCGGCCGGGACCAGGTCCAGGAGGACGTCGCCGCGCCGGTCGGCCGGGTCGTCGCTCGGCACGACGGGCGGGTTCTCCCGGTTGTTCGAGGGCAGCATCCCGATGAGGTAGCGGACCTCGGCGATGCAGGTCTCCTCGTCGTCGTACGCGAAGTGCGCGACGCCCGAGGTCTCGGCGTGCACATCGGCGCCGCCGAGGCCGTTCTGCGTGATCTCCTCGCCGGTGACCGCCTTGACGACGTCCGGTCCGGTGATGAACATCTGCGAGGTCTCACGGACCATGAAGACGAAGTCGGTGAGGGCGGGGCTGTAGGCCGCGCCGCCCGCGCACGGGCCGAGCATCACACTGATCTGGGGGATGACACCGGAGGCCCGGGTGTTGCGCTGGAAGATGCCGCCGTAACCGGCGAGGGCGGAGACGCCCTCCTGGATACGCGCGCCGGCGCCGTCGTTGAGCGAGACCAGCGGAGCACCGGCCGAGATGGCCATGTCCATGATCTTGTGGATCTTCGTGGCGTGGGCCTCGCCCAGCGCGCCGCCGAAGATCCGGAAGTCGTGTGCGTAGACGAAGACCGTGCGGCCGTCGACCGTGCCCCAGCCGGTGATGACACCGTCGGTGTACGGCTTCTTCTCCTCCAGGCCGAAGCCGGTCGCCCGGTGCCGGCGCAGCTGCTCGACCTCCTTGAACGAACCCGGGTCCACGAGCAGCTCGATGCGCTCACGCGCCGTCAGCTTGCCCTTGGCGTGCTGGGCCTCGGTCGCCCGGTCACTCGGTCCGCGCCGGGCCTGCTCGCGCAGCGCCAGCAGTTCCGCCACACGGCCACGGGTGTCGCTCGGCTCGCCCTGGGTTTCGTCCACAACGGTCATGTATCGACCCTACGAACCAGACCTCGAAAACCCTGCCGTCGACTCTGTACAGTCTCCTGCCCGGTTTCCTGGTGGAGCCTGACAGAAGCCTTGGGCCATGCAGGCGAAGTACCAGCCCACACCCGTCCTCATTTGTGGGAGTCCCACAAAGACTCACTGTGGTCTGCCACACACCCCCGTCAGCCGGGGGGTTTCCGGGAGCTGGGTGTCCTGGACCTTCTGGATGTCCTCCAGCCTCGGCCGCACCGGCTCCGCGGGGTGCGCCATCGTGAGCAGTACGGCCTCGTAGAACGCGTCCCGCACCGCCGCCGGCATGACGTCCGACGCGTCCAGGCACAGCGGCACCCGCTGGTCCGCGAGGCGCCGGCTCACCTCTTCGTCGACCGCGCCCTTCCTGGGCGGGACCGCGGCGTTCGGCGAGAACACCCCGCCCTTGCGGCCCCAGTCCTCCTGGGTGTCGCGTGAGGCGAGCCGCCGGATCACTTCGCGGGCCGCGTCACCGCCGCCGAAGAGCGCGGCGAAGTCGGCCGAGACCTCGTGCGCCTTCAGCGTATAGGGGCCGCCGGGCAGCAGGGACGCCGAGTCCTCGAAGGCGGCCCGGCCGCTGCGGTCCCCGTAGAAGGCGCGGGCGAAGGAGCCCTGGTGCTCCAGGCCGCAACCGCCCCCGAACAGCAGTCCGTGTCCCCCGGCCGGGCCGCGGTGGTCGGCCAGCAGCATGTCACCGGCCCTGCCCGGGTCCCCGGCGAGCATTCCGGCCCAGATGGTCCAGGCGTCGGCCACCCGGGCGTCGGTCCACTCGAGGTCGCCGGTCGCCCAGCGCGCGTACAGCACCGGTCCGGCGCGCTGGAGGATGAGGTCCTCGATCCAGTCGCTGCCGGGCCAGCCGGACGCGCCGTCGTCCCCCATGCCCACGCACCACGAGGCCAGGGGTGCGGGGCGGGGCGCCGGGGCCTGGCCGTCGCGGTACCAGACGATGGACTTGAGGTCGGCCTTGAGCGGCACCCACCGGTGGGCGATGTCCTTGGCCGCGGGCTGCCACGGGTTCCCGTACTCCTCGGGCTCGTACAGCCCCTCCAGCGAGCGCAGCCGCCCCTCGTCCGCGTACTCGACGAGTTCGCCGACGCCCGGCAGGATCGCGATGTCGGGCGGGTTGCCCGCCTGGACCTCGGCGAGCAGCACCTCGCGGGTGGCGGCGGTCCCCTGGTAGGTGTAAGGGATACCGAACCCGTCCAAAACGTCCTTGAACCGCCGCTCCTGCGTGTCGGTCCACGGGCCGAGGATCGTCACCTTCGGTTCCGCGTCGCTGCCGCCGGGGGCGGCGAGTCCGCAGCCGGCCGCGGTCATGAGCAGGGCGAGGACGAACAGGAGCGCGCGGGCGCGCGGGTTCGTCCGGCCGTCGGGGCGCCCGGCGCCGGGCGCGTTCATCCGGCCCTCCAGTAGTCGGCGTTGAGGCGCCGGACGATGCCGACGGCGGGCAGCACGACGATCAGCGCGGCGCCGCCCAGCGCCCCGTAGTACGTCCAGCTCTGCCAGCTCCGGGCGGCCAGCCGGCCACGCAGCGCGGTGGAGTTGTCGGTGACGTACGTCTGGGAGCCGGCCAGGTCCACGCGGTCGTGGGCCCGTCGTTCGATCGCGACCAGCTGGTGGCGGGCGGTGTCCAGCCGCTCCTGGGTGTGGACGGTGGCCCACAGCGGGACGACGGCGAGCGCGACGGTCACCAGCAGCGTCGCCAGCAGCCAGGGGTCGTGACTGCGGCCGCAGCGTCGGCGCAGCACCCACAGGGCGCCGACGCAGGTCAGGGCGAGGACCAGCAGGCCCAGTTCGGCGGCCGCCCAGCCGGTCTGCTGGAGGGTGCCCAGCGAGCTGATCCGGTCCACGCGCCGCATCTGGTGCTCCTGGAGGACGTCCAGGCGCGGTACGACGCCGGTGCCGGGCCGGGTGAGGAGCGTCTCGGCCTCCAGGAACTTCTCCCGCTGCATCAGGTCGTCCTCGGCCCGCACGTACTTGACGGCGCCGGACGTGAGGGAGCTGCTGTACGAGGTCCGCACGCCGTTGACCGTATCCAGGACGCCCTGGCCGTGTTCCCCGTCGAGCTGCACGTCGTAGAGCCGGGACAGGCCCTGGCCGGCGGCGGACAGCTGGTTCTCGTACCGCGCACCGGCGCCGACCACCGTGTCGATCTTTCCCTCCACCGATCGCCGCGCCTCCTGGTGGGCGCGCAGCCAGGCCAGTTGGGTGGCCGCCACGCCCTGTACGGCGGGTGCGCCCCGGGTGCGCATCTCGCCCGCGGAGTTCTGCACCTCCCGGTAGGAGACGAGCAGGGCCGTCACCGAGACGAGCGCGGTGACCACCATGACGACCAGGTACCGCTCCAGCAGCCGCCTGGTGCGTGAACGGCTCGCCCGGCGGGCCCGGAAGGCGCGCACCCACCGGGCCGGCGAGGGCATCGGGCTCGGCATCACAGGTTCCTTCCGCAGGCGATGCAGAACCGGGCCCGGGGCCCGGCGGGATGACGGCAGTGCGGGCACTTCACCGGCTTCTTCGCCGGAGTGGGGCCGGGCAGTTCCAGCCCGTGGCCCGAGGCGATGTGCAGCCGTCCCCGGCGCACGGTGCCGCGGTCGACGGTCGGGCCGACCCGGACCACTCCGCCCGGGCCGTCGAGGATGTCGGCCACCTGGCGCACGTCCTGGAGGACCCAGGCGGCGCCGATCTCGTTGGCGAGCCGGACCGCGAGGCCGAACTGCGCCTCGGCCTCGTCGCGGCTCATCGGGTCGAGTGCGGCGTAGCCGCGGTTGAGGGCGGTCCGCATCCGGGTGGCGGCGTTCATCGCCCGGAGGGTGCCGCCCCCGCCGCCGGTCGCACCCGCGCCCACGGCGACGCCGGGCGGCAGCCAGCGCACCAGCAGCGCGGTGGTGGCGTCCCCCACGGAGACGGTGGCCAGTTGCAGCAGCACGCCGAGCGGGTCGGTGCTCGCGTCGGCGTGCACGGTGAGGAGGTAGTCGCGGATGCCCGGCTCCCACTGGTGGGTGGGGAAGTCGGTCCGGTGCGGCAACCACACCTGTTCCCGCGGGCGGGGGGCCGGTTCGAGGCGTTGCTGACGGGGGGCGGTCTCGGTCAGTTCCACCGCGCGCACCGCCGGACGTGCGGTCACCACGACGGGCAGTTCGGGGCTGCGGACCCGGCGCAGCCGTCGCAGTGCCCCGGTGACCGCGGGGGCGAACCGGTCGGGGGCGTGCTCGGCGGTGCCGTGCAGGGACTCGGCGACGGCGAGCAGCGGCGCGGGATCCCAGTCCCCGCCGACCGCCACCACGTCCGCGGTGAACACGCCTTCGCAGGAGGCGAGTTCCTCCTGCAGCGCGCAGCCGCCCCCGTCCGGTTCGGCGTCGTCCGCCGGGCCCCGGCCGCTGCCGTCGGTGATCAGCAGCAGGTGGCGCAGCGGCAGCGGGCGCCCGGCGAGCAGTGCGCGGGCGGCGGCGAGCCAGGCCGGGTACCCGGGCGGCGGCCGCTCCGGCGCGGCCGGGGCGATCCGGCCCGCGCTGAACGCGGCGCGGCGCCTCTCCATCGTGTCGGCCACGGCCCACCGTCCGCGCAGCGGGTAGCAGAGGGTCGGCTCCCCGCTCTCGTCGGCGCCGCCCAGGACGGCGAAGGAGGCCCCGTCGGGCAGGGCGCGCAGTGTGGCGGCGAGGGCGGCGGAGGCGGCCTCCCGGCGCCCGGCGGCGACGTCCAGCGCGAGGACGACGGCGAGTTCGACGGCCGGTACCTCGTCACGGGGGCCGATGCCGATGGCCTTGACGCGCAGATGGGCGTCGATCCGGGCGTCGTGGTGCGGCTGCTGGTCGCGCCGGACGTCCAGGGAGACCTTGAACTCCAGCCCGGACGAGGGGGTGTCAGCGCCCACGGACTACCTCCAGGGGTTACGGGACGGGGGTGCGGCGACGGGGTCAGAAGCGGGTCTGCGGGCGGACCGCGTGCGACAGGTCGATCAGGTGCTCGTACTCGGCCGGTCCCTGCCGCTGCCGGGCCAGCCAGCGGTAGCACTGCTCCAGTTCCGCCCGTACGGCCCGCTCCCCGGGTACGGGCGGGGGCGGCAGTCCGATCCGGAGCGGGCCGCCCCGGGGCCGCGGGGCCCGCGCCGCGGCGCGGACGGCGTCGAGCTTCCACTCGTACAGCTCGGTCCGCAGCAGCCAGGCCGCCTCGTCGCCCGCGACCACCGGGGACGGTGTGCCCGGCTCCGGGGCGAGGGCGCTCAGGCAGGCGTCGATCTCCGCCTCCCCCGGCAGCGGCCGCTCCCCCGTCGCCAGCCGGGCGGCCCTGATACGGAGGGCGGCGATCCGGGCGACGGCGTGGTCGCGCGACTCGTCCGGCACCAGGTCCAGGACCTCCGTGGCCGCCGCCCGGTCGCCGCGCGCCAGGGCGAGCCTGGCCAGCCCGAGGGCCGCGCCGACGTGCGAGGGGTTCCGGGCGTGCACGGCCCGGAAGAGTTCGTACGCCGAGGGGCCCGCCCCGGCCGGCCGGCCGTCGCCGAGCTGTTCCGCGCTGTACGCGAGTGCCAGCTTGGCCGCGTACTCGCCGGGCAGGGCCCGGTGCACGGCGGAGAAGTGCTCCAGGGCCGCTTCGAGCATCGGCTGCCGGTCGTCCAGCACATCGGCGCTGCGCAGCGCGACGAGCCCCCAGTGCCAGCTGAGCCGCCATTGCCGGACCGGCCCCGGGCCGGGGATCGCGGCGGCGGCCTGGACCTGCTCCCGGGCCGCGACGAGTGCCTCCTCGCCGTCCTGGCCGAGCAGCAGCCGGGCGTTGTGCAGGCAGATCTCCACCGACCGCTCACCGTGGGCCGGCTGGGCCAGCGGCTGTCCCGGGTCGTAACTGCTGACCCCGAAGCGGGCGGCCTGCGGATCCCGCGGGTAGGGCCGGGGCACCGGCAGCCTGCGGGCGATCTCGGTCGGGGTGGGCAGCCCGGAGTCGAGCGCGGGTGCCCGGGGCGTGTCCCGGCGGGCGTACAGCGGGCGGCGCAGCCAGTGGGCGTAGTCGGGTACCGAGCCCAGGCGCGCGCCCAGCAGTTCGGTGGACGCGGTGACGGCCGGGCCGAAGTAGGCGGAGGGCTCGGGCTGGTCGCGCTTGCCCCGCAGGGCCCGGATCTCGCGCAGCACTCCGCGCAGTTGGCCCGCCATGTCCTCGGCGGAGCCGAACCGGCGCTCCGGGTCGTGGGCCGTCGCCCGCTCCACGGCCAGCCGGAACGAGCTGATGCCGAGCCCCGGCACGTCGTCGCCGACGGCCCAGCCGGCCAGTTCGGCCAGGGTGACCCCGACCGTGTGCACGTCGTGGGCGACGGTGAGGGGGCCGGTACCGTCCGTCTCGGGCGCGGCGAACCACGGGGTGATGACGGGCGGCGGATCGGTGGCCCCCGCCTTGCGGACCCCGCCGAGGTCGATGACCTTGATGCCGTCGAGGTGGTGGATGACGTTGGACGGCTTCATGTCGCCGTACAGGAAACCCATCCCGTGCAGATGGGCGAGGGCCTCCAGGATCTGGCACCCGTAGGTGATGACGTGCTCGATGTCGAGGACGAAGGCGCCCTGGCGGGCCGACTCGACGACGGCCGTCAGGGTGCGGTCGCCGACGTCCTCCATGACGATGTACCCGCCGGAGACGGTGCCGTCGGCGTTTCGCGTACTGACGAAGTCGCGGATCTGGACGATGCGTTCGTGCCGGATGGCGACCAGGCTGCGGCGCTCCTCACCGGCCTGGGCGGCGCCGCGCTCCGCGTACCGGTTGAGGAGGCCCTTGACCGCGACGAAGTCCTCCAGGTGGGTGTCCTCGGCCAGGTAGACCCAGCCCTGGCCGCCGTGGGCGATGGGGCCGCGGATGCGGTACTGGTCCTGGAGCGGGGGCCCGTCCTTCGTCAGCTCGGGGCGGTAGGAGTACGGGGCGCCGCACTGGGGGCAGTACCCCTCGTCCGGTGGCGGGGCCGCGGTGTGCGGCGGGACGAACGAGGTGCGGCACGCGTCGGCCGAGCACGTCATCACGATGCGCACCGGCTGCTCGGCGGCGGCGAGGCGTTCGGCCGGGCTGCCCGGGTCCAGCAGCGGGAGTTCGAGCAGTCCGGCGGGGCCGTACCGCTCGGGTTCGGTGGGCAGCGGCGGCAGTCCGGGCGCCCCCTCCTCACGGCCGCAGGTGTCGCAGTAGCCGGTCTGCTGGACGGCGCCGCCGCAGGGGGCGCCCGTGAAGCGGCGGTGCGGGCACGGGATCCTCATCGGCGCTCCGCCGGGCCGCGACCGGTCCGGGGGCCGGGCAGACCCGGCGGCTCCGGCCGCCCGGAGCCGCTCGCCCCGTCGAGGCCGTCACGTAACCGCGGACCTGGCTGCTCCGGTTGCCGAGATCCGCTCGCCCGGTCGAGGTCGTCGCGTAACTCCCTCAGGAGCAGCTTCAGTTCGGCCAGCTGGTCCTGCGGGTCGGCCAGCAGTTCCACCTCCCGCAGCCGGTGGCGGCGGGCCGCCGCGTCGACCGCGGGGCGCGGGACGAGCGAGGCGGACTCCACCATGCCCCGCAGTCCGGTCCACTCCCGCTCGATGCGTTCGACCCGGCGCACCAGCGTCTGGGCCCGTTCCTCCAGGGCGGGCACCAGCAGGTGCCGCGCGACCTCGGCCCGCCCCTCGCCGTCGGCCCGGCGGAAGATGACCAGGAGCCGGAACCCGAGCGTCCGGACGCGGGCCAGCAGCGGCACCAGGGCGGCCGGGTCCGGGTCCTCGTCCAGGCCGATCACCGCGAGCACCGGCCCCGATCCGGCGGGCCTGCCGCCGTCCGAGCGGTCGGGGGCGTCGCCGCCCTCGAGGAGCCAGTCACGGTAGGCGTTGCGCTGGTAGCGGGGCGGGCGCAGCCGCTCCACGAGGGTCTCGACGAGTTCCTCGGGCCGGGTGACGCCGCCCCGGCAGACGAGGTGGGCCCGGTGGAGCTGGTGCTGGAGGGCGCGGTCGCGGCCGGTGCCGTGTGCGACGACGCCGAAGCGCACCGCGGGCTCCTCGCCGCCCGCGAACCAGTGCCGCAGCCGCTGTTCCAGGGCCCGGTCCCAGCCGTCCGGGCCGCTCAGTTCGGCGACCAGCGGGACGAGTTCGGCGATGCGGTCGACGGGGATCATGTACGAGAACGCCAGGTCGTTCTCGGTGGGCGGGGCCAGTTCCAGATCGCCGCGCCAGCTGACGACCAGGCCGACGACCTCCTCCGTCCCCGGCCGTGCGCCCCGGGTCTGGACGGCGGCGCCGCTGAAGCCGGGGCGCACCACCTCGGCGTTGGTCCGTGCGTCGAGCTGCACCCAGTCGCCGTGGAGTCCGCTGATCCGGCCGCTCAGCCACATCCCGTCGTCGAAGGCCTGGGAGTAACCGCCGATCCACACCTCCCGGCCGCGCTCCAGCCGACGGCCCAGCGGTGCGGGCGCCGCCTGTGGGCGGGGGCTGTCCAGGGCGAGCACGGCGATGTCCTCGCCCGCGGCCCCGCCCAGGCCCGGCAGCCAGCCGTCCGGTGCGACCCGCGCTCCGACGGGCGGAATGCCGGGGCTCTCGGCGAACTCCACCCACATCCGGGCATCCCGCTCACCGACGACATGGGCGCAGGTCAGCATCCGGTCCTGGGTGAGGAGCACCCCGGCCCCGCACACGGGCCCCTCCGCACCGCCGCGGCGTAACCGGAGCCGCCAGTCCGCTCTCAACTCCCCCATAGCTACCGAGAGTACGCGCGCACCACGCCTTGTTCCCAGAGTGCGCGCACACTCCGCCCAACGGGTTACCGGACGTCACACCGCAGGGTCGCCCCAGCCGTCCCCGGGTCCACACCGAGCACCAGCCGTCGGCCGGTGGCGCGGACCTCGATGCCCGGGTCCGCCGAGACGACCTCGCGCACCGGGCGGTCCCAGACCACTTCGAAGGGTGTGCCGCTCCGGTCGGGCCCGCTGACCCGCACCGCCGTGGTGCCTCGGCGCTCCCGTACGAGCACACTGGCCGCTCCGGTCGAGGAGAGGCGTCCGGCGGCGCCGGGCTGCCAGAAGTTGGCAACGGTCAGCCCGAGCGAGCGCACGGCGACGGCCTGTGCGGCGGCGGTGTTGGCGAGCACCTTCATCCAGTGGCCGTCCGCCGCGCGGGCGGCGACGGTGCGCCGGGGGGCGCCGGGCATCAGGAGGTAGAGGTACGTGGCATCGGCCGGGTCCGTGCCGTGGTCGAGCCAGAGGGTCTGCCAGTGGCGGGTCTGCCGCTCGGTGGAGCTGGTGGTGTTGATGTCGGACCAGCTGCCGGTCCTGGCCTCGCGCAGGGTGTGCAGGGCGGCGCCCCCGGGCAGCACCCAGCCGCCGTGGCCCTCCAGATGGGCCCAGCGGGGGCGTTCACGGTCGTCGACGGTGAGGCGCTGCTGCCCGGTGGGGCCGAGGTTGCGGTTGTCGACGACGGTCTCGACGGGGACCCCGTCCGCGGCGGTGATGCCCGCGCCGAGGCAGATGACCGTATCGGCCGCGCAGAACCAGGACTTGCGGGCCTCCAGAGTGGAGTCGAGGCCCTTCACGTGCTGTCCGACGGCGGCGAACTCACCGTCGTGGGCGCCGCCGACCCACCGCACGGCCGGGCGGGGTTCGCCCCATTCACCGCCGGCGCGGTCGGCGAGGCGCTTGGTGGAGACGGTGGTGCCGGGCAGCCGGTACCAGTCCACGGTGGGCCAGAACCAGTCGGTGTACTGGCCGCCGCCGTCCCGTCCCTGCCACCAGTAGAGCATTCCGGCCCCGGTGTGCCAGCCGCGCGGGTTCTCGCCGTTGCCGCACTCGTACGAGCTGATCCGCTCCGACGCCATGGAGAGGTTCGCGACCCAGCCGGGGCGGCGGTGCACGGCCCGGTCCATCGCGGCGAACAGGGTGTGCCCGACGGGTTCGGGCGCGGCCGGGACGGGTGCGGCGGCCGCCGCCCGCAGCCGGGAGAGGTCGGCGACCCCGAACTGCGGGGCGGCGAGGATCGGGCTGACGGTGTCCCGTTCGATCCACCCCTTGACCATGCCGTTCCACCGGTCGCGTTCGGCCGCGGACGCGCCGCCCGCGAGCAGGGCGATGGCGGCGATCAGCCCCTGGCCGTGGAAGTGGTCACTGCGCATGATGCGGCGTTCGTCGCTCTTGAGGAGGCCCCGGCTGATGGCACGGCCGTTGACGCTGTCCATCATCAGACCGTCGTGGATGAGCGGCGCGTAGGCGTGTTCGACGCTGTCGAGGATGATCTGCCGGTGGGGGTCGGTGACCTCCCAGGTGGATCCGGCCAGCAGGGCGAAGAGCCGGCCGAGGCCGTCGAGCATGACCTGGCCGTACGTGCCCGAGTAGGCGACCCAGGTGTGCTGGACGAACGAGCCGTCGGCGTACAGACCGTCGCCCTTCGTCACGTACGGGAAGACGGGCGAGAGCGCGTCGCGCGCGAGCGCGGTCCTGGCCGCGTCCCGGCCGAGGATGCCGCGCAGGGCGACGGAGCGGCACAGGTCGACCCGGTTGGCGCCGGTCGAGGTGCCGCTGTAGTCGGTGAGCATGGTGTCGGGGATGAAGTGGTCGACGGCGGCGCAGGCGGCGGCGACACGCTCCTCGCCGAGGTGGGGGCGGAGGACGGCGACGATGTCCATGAGCAGGCGGGGGCTGCCGATCTGCCACTCCCACCAGTTCCCGTACCGGGCCGTGGCCGGGTTGTAGACCGTCGCGGAGAGGTGGTCGAGGCCGCGGAGGACGTCGGCGAGGAGGCCCGCGTCGCCGGTGTGGCCGGTGCCCTGCTGGGCGTAGGCCTGGGTCATCGTCCACAGCCGGTTGTAGCTCCAGGTGATGCCGGACGGCGGGTCGAAGGTGTGCCCGTCCCAGAGGGAGTCGGCGGCCGGGGCCATGGTCGAGCGGAAGTCCGCGGCGAGTTCGCCGGTCTCGGCCAGCTTGGAGGCGTACGGCTCGGTGGCGGGGTCGTAGCCGGTGCCGAGCGAGAGGTCGTTCCAGCGGAGCCGGAGCGTCTCGAACTCGTCCTGCGCCGCGCGGGCCGTCGGGGCGAGCGCCAGACCGAGTGCGGTGGCGCTGCCGGTGGCGAGGAAGGCGCGGCGGGACCAGGCGGGCAGGAGTGACACGGGGCTACCTCCGGTGGGCAAGTGGTATAGACCGGACGGGTGTTGGTCTAGCACGCGCTTACTACGACCGGGAAGGGGGCGGGCCGTCTTCGGCCCGCCCCCTTCCCTTCATGGAGCGGTTCAGCTGCCGCAGTGGAAGCGGGCGCTGCCCCAGTCGGCGTGGTCGTTTCCGTTGCCGTCGCCGCCGTCCCCGGCGATCAGCTCGACGTACTTCGCGCCGGTGACGTCCGCCGTGAGCGACCAGGCGGTGTCGGCGGCCCTGAGGACCGGCGACTTCACCTTCTCCGTACCGTCGGCCTTGACGGAGAACTGCACGCTCCCCGCGCTCTTCTGCACGTCGTCCACGCCCACCTCGGCGGTGAAGGAGGTGCACTTGCCGCCCAGGTAGTAGCGGATGCTCGCCGGTGCGTGGCTGCCGATGCCCTTGTCGTACACGGTGCCGCCGATGGTCAGCGCGGTGCCGTCGCCGGTGCCGGTCTCGCCGTTGGAGAGGTCGCGCTCGACCGGCCCCCAGCCGTTCGAGGTGGCGGTCCAGTCCAGGTCACTGGCCCAGCTGTCCGTGGTGGGCGGCGGGGGCAGGGTCCGCACGGACGTCTGCGCTCCGAGCGTCCGCCGCGCACCGCCGACGGTGTACGACACCTCGGAACCCAAGGCGTACGTCTGGTACTTGGCGTCCACCGGCGGGGTCACCTGCCAGCTCGCGGTGACCTTCGCGCCGGCCGCGACGGAGTCGAAGGTGACGGCTCCAGCGGGCTCGGCCGTCCAGCCCTCGGGGAGGGTGAGGCCGGCCGAGACGCCGGTGGCCGCCGTTGCCTCGTAGTTGGTGAAGCTCGCCTTCACCGTGTTGGCCGCGCCCGGCTCCAGGGTCTCGGCGGCTGGGTCGAGGGTGAGCGTGCCGCAGGCCGCCTGCTCGCCGGCGGGGGCGGCGCCGAGGTCGGTCACGGTGAAGCCGTCGAGGACGAAGTCGGCGCCGTCGGGTGCGTCGCCGCGCTTGCGCAGCCCGGTCCATGTGTCGCCGCAGCCGGCCGTGACGGTCTCGGTGAAGTGCCCGGTCGTGTGCTGGGCGCCGATCGCGGTGGTCCGGGTCTCGACCGAATCGGGTGCGCCGTCCGCGGTGATCCGGTCGTAGCCGTCGACCCATTCGTAGGCGCCGGCGTGGCTGGACTGGTAGTCGTACTCGACCTTGTAGCGATGGCCGTCGGTCATCGGGACGGTCCAGGGGGCGGTCCGGTAGACGAGTCCGGTGTTCTCCTCGTGGGCCTTGAGGGACTCCTTGCCGCCGAGCACGTCATCGACGAGCTTTCCGTTCCACCCGGCCTGGGTGTACGGGGCGTGCAGCTGGGAGATGCTGGTGCGGGGGTCGGTGGAACCGCCCGCGTCGCCCTTGAGGAAGGGGCCCCAGCCCTGGTCGACGTCCTCGAAGTCCTCGTGGACGACGGTGTCCGCCTTCGTGGCGGGGGCGTTGGCCACGAGGCGTACGTCATCGGCGCGGACGGTCGCCGCGCTGCCGCCCGCGGCCTCGATGCGCAGGGTGGTGCGTCCGTTCGCCGGGGCGGTGAAGTTCACCTTCGCGCGCTGGAAGTACGTGCCGTGCCAGTCGGACGCGGCGACGTAGTCCTTCGCGGTGGAGCGGTCCACGGCGACGGACTTCCCGCCGGCCGACAGCGTGGTGTGCCGGGTCTTCCCGGGCTGGACCTCGATGCGGGCGGACGCGGTGTAGCGCGCGCCGGGCTTCAGTCCGGTGATGCGCTGGGAGAGCGCGGCGGCAGAGGCCCCGGAGAGCTTCGCGCTGTTGCGGCCCTGGTCATCGGTGTCGCGGACGGCGGCGCCGGTCCTGGACCAGTCGCCCAGCTCGTCGTCGTTGAAGCCGGGGTCGTCGACGAGGGTGCCTTCGCCCCACTTCGCGTCGGCGGCCTTCGGCGCCTTGTGCGGGTAGAGGACGTACGGCTGACCGGCCTCCGCCTTGAGCGTGATCTTCCCGTCGACGGGACGGACGGTGCCGGTCTTCACCCGGCCGTTGTCCGTGAGCTCGTACACCGTGTACGGGGCCTTGGAGGGGACCGCCCAGGTGCTCGTACCGCCGGAGCGGCTGTAGTGGTACAGCTTCTTGCCGCCGTCCCACGGCAGCAGGTAGTCGGTGCCGCTGAGCACCTTGCGGCCGTGGTCGTAGAAGGTCCGCTTCCCGTCCTCGACCGTGCCGCTCACCCCGCCCGTGAAGGCGATGTCGTTGCCGTCCCAGCGGGTGATCTTCTGCTGCTGGAGGTACTTGGCGGGCAGGTTGCGCTGCCAGATGTTGTCGTAGAAGGCGTTCCAGTCCGTCTCGCCCGTCCAGCCCTCGAACTCGTCGATGGCGCTCTGGCCGAGGACCGGGTCGTTGTTCCAGACGTCCCTCTCGCCGTTGCGGATGAACCGGATGATCTGCGAGTTGAGGCCCTTGTTGGTGGCGCCGCCGTAGTCGAGGTCGTTGGCCCAGTGCGACCAGAGCGAGCCGCGTTCGAACTTGTCGGACCATTCGCTGGAGACGTTCCAGCCCTGCTGCTGCACGGCCTGGAGGGTCTTGTCGGCGATCCAGCCGTGCGTGTAGTAGACGTCGATGTAGAGCATGCTGAGGTTGCGGTCGGTCTCGTCCCGCAGCTGCTGGAAGCGCCGGGCCAGGTCACCGCTGTTGATGTCGCGGCGCTGGTCGATGTAGTAGCTCTGGTTGAGCCAGTTCCAGCCGGGCTTCGACTTGTCGACGAGGTTCTCGTCGAAGGCCTTCGCTTCCGGGTAGGCCTCGGTGGCGTTGACGTGGACGCCGAAGGTGGCGCCCCACTTCCTGCCGTCCTTCAGGAGCTCGTTGAGGTCCTTCAGCCCGCCGGCACGCTTGTTGTAGTCGCCGCCGTAGTCCGGGTGGGCGGAGTCGTGCCCCTCGGAGGCGTACCCCTTGAGCAGCGCGAGCTGGCCGAGGCCGTCCGTGGCCAGGGAGATCCGCTTGACGTCGTCGAGCGTGCGCAGGAAGGGGTGGGTGGCCTGGCTGGCGAAGTTGAACGGAATGTGGGTGATGACCCGGTCCGCGGTGTCCTTGCCGCCCGGCGCGACCACGCCGATGGAGCGGAAGGCTACGGCGCCGTCCTGCCAGTCGACGGCCTTGTCGCCGTTGGCGTCGGGCGTGACGACGACCTTCGCCCAGGGCAGGTTCTCCCCGCTCTCCGGCTTCGGCGCGCCGGCGCCCCGGTAGGTCCACTGGCCGGACCACACACCGACGCGGGTGGAGCCGTCGGCGTCCTTGCGGGCCTGGTGCCAGAAGCGGGCGTCGTCGCCGCCGGTGGCGCCGGAGGGCTTGTCGTACGAGGAGTTGGACTCGACGGCCGCCGCGAGCGATCCGGTGTTGAGAAGCGCGTACGTGGCGCCGAGCGGCGCGGCGTCGGCCTCGGTGTCGGCGGTGACCTTCGCGAAGACGTCCGCGGTCTTCGTCGAGTCGGTGTCCAGCTTCGTGAAGGCGGTGGCGGCCCCGGTGTCGGTGCTCGCGACGGAGACGAGGTCATGGCCCGGGATGTCGATCGTGCCGACCCTGAACGCCTCGGTGTCGCGGACGGCGGTGACCTTGAAGGTGGTGGCGCGTCCGGAGACGGAGAGCGAGGCGTCGATCTCGACACCGGGCAGACCGGCGAAGACGAGCGTGTAGCGGGCGGCCGACGCGGTGATCTCCGGGGCGCCCTTGAGCCCCACCGGATGGGCGGTGCCGTTGAGGGTGACGGCGGTGACCGGCCGGGTGCTGCCGGACAGTGTGGCCCCGGTGGCCCGGTCGGTGTACGTGAGGACGCGCGGGAAGTCGTCGGCGACGGCGACGGCGAGCTGCGCCGATCCGATGACGGCGGCGTCCGCCGGGACGGCGGCTTCGGCCGCGGCGGGGGCGGGGGCGGCGGCTGAGGCGGGGAGGGCGGTCCCCACCAGAGCCAGGACGGCTGCTGAGGCGGCGGCTGCGGCGCCCACCGAAGTAAATCTTGGCGACATGTGCTCTGCGTAGTCGCCGTGTCGTGACACCGTCAACGACGTGCGGCCCCGAGGGCTTCTCCAGTCCAACAACCCCGCCGCGTAAGTCCAAGTGCGGGTGCGCGGGTCACCGTGGCCGCCGTGTTCAGTTCCTGATCGCGACCACTCGGGCCATCCAGCGGCCGACCCGCCAAATACTGTTCACCTGCGTCGAGTTGTGAAGACTTCTTTCATTTGAGAGCGCTCTCAGTCACAAGTCTTGACGCCCGTCCCGGCCGTCGCGAGAGTGGTGCGCACCGCGGACGCTCCCGTTCCACCTCCCCTCACGGCCCACCCGTCCGCGGCCCCCCACACACCCGGAGTCGTCTGATGATTTCGCGCAGAATGTTCCTCTCCGGCGGCGTTGCCGCCTCCGCGACCGCGCTCACCTATCCCCTCTGGGGCAGCGCACTGAGTCCGCACGCGTCGGCCTCCGCCGCGACCTGTGAACTGGCCCTGGAGAACAAGTCCCTGCCCGGCCGCGTCAACGCCTACGTCACCGGCCATGAGCAGGGCACCGACCGATGGGTGCTGCTGCGGCGGGACGGCAGCGTCTACCGCCCCGACTCCCCCGCCGCGCCGCAGACCCCGCTCCCGGTCGACTGCGCCATCCCGCTGAACGCGGCGGGCGGCGCCCCGGTGGTCCTGACGCTCCCGCAGATGTACGGCGCCCGGGTCTACTTCGTCCGGGACGACACCCTGGACTTCTACCTCAACCCCGGTCCTGCCCTGGTCGAGCCGGCCTTCGCCACGTCCACGGACGCGAACTACGGGCGCACCTGGTCGTTCTGCGAGTTCACCTTCAACCCGCAGCAGCTGTACGCGAACATCAGCTACGTCGACCTGGTGACGGCACTGCCCATCGGCCTGAAGCTGGAGGGCGACAGCACGCACACGGTGGCCCCGCTTCCCGACGGCGCCGTGCAGCGGATCGCCGACGGCCTCACCGCGCAGGCCGCCGCCGACGGGCAGCCGTGGGACCAGCTGGTCACGCGTGGCTCGAACGGCAGCGTGCTGCGGGTCATCTCGCCGCAGAACCTGATGGCCCCGTTCTTCGACCGGCCGGACCAGATGCCGTTCCGCGACCTGTTCACCGCGCAGATCGACGAGGTCTGGCAGAAGTACCGCTCGACCGACCTGCGGATCGACCTCCAGGGCGGACGCGGGGTCTTCACCGGCCGGGTCAGCGGCGACACCCTGACCTTCAACGGCGGGCACACGTTCACCAAGCCCGTCTCCAAGGACATCTTCACCTGCAACCACGGGCCGTTCACCAACAACCCGGCGGACTCCGACGACAAGAAGGCCCTGCTGGCCCGTCTCGCGGCCGGCTTCAACCGCTCCATCATGCTCAGCCACCCCGACCAGCCCAACGGCACCACAGTGGCCGACTACTACAAGGGTGCGGTGACCAACCACTGGTCGCGCATCGTCCACGCCAACAGCCCGATCGGCTACGCCTTCCCCTACGACGACGTCCGCCCCGACGGCGAGCCCGACGTCTCGGGCGCCGCGAACGACGGCAACCCGAGGCGCTTCACGGTGACCGTGGGGTCCTGACCCCCATCCGCGTACGCGTGTGCCCCCGTCCGTGCGTTCCAGGACGGGGGCACACGCGTACGCGGATGGGGGCATCCACAGGTCGGGGCCCGGACGGCCCCGCGACCGGTTTCCCGGAACCGGAGCGGGGCGGGCGCTTCCCTCATGGACCGGGCGGCCTCAGGCCGGGGAACACACCCCGAGTTCCTGCCGCGCCCGTGCCGCGCCGCCGACCGGTACGGCGTCGGCGCCCAGGCCGGACCTGACCAGCTGGACGGGATGACCGCTGACCGGCGGATCGGCGGCCAGCGATTCGAGGATGATCGGGCTCAGCAGCGACCACGCGTGGCTGACCCCGCCGCCCACGACGACCGTCGTGATGTCGACGACGCCCGCCGTCATCACGATCGCCCGTGCGATGCCGGCACCGGCGGCCCGGAACACCGCGAGGGCGTCCTCGTCACCGCGCTCCGCCGCTCCCGCGACCTCGCGGGCCGTCAGCCGCCGACCGGTGCGCTCCGCGTAACGCGCAGCGATGGAGCGGCCGGAGGCCAGGGTCTCCAGATGCCCCCGCCCGCCGCACGAGCAGAGCAGGTCACCGAAGCCGGGGATGTGCCCGATCTCGCCGGCCGCGCCGTGCGGGCCGGTGAACAGCGTGCCGCCGCTCCACAGCGCGCCACCGACACCGGTGCCGAGGGTGATCCCGAGTACGTCCGGCTCGTCCCGGACCGCGCCGCCCGACGTCTCCCCGTACAGGAAGGCGTTGACGTCGTTGTCCAGGAAGGCCGGGACTCCCAGCGCGTCCTCGACGGCGTCCGTCACCCCGAAACCGGCCCAGCCGGTGAAGGAGTCACTGGCCACCAGGATGCGACCGGTGGCGGAGTCCACGACGCCGGCGGCGCCGACCCCGCACCCCACGAGCCGGCCCGGGGTGCGCTCCAGCAGCGGGGCCAGCGCGTCCAGAGCCGCGCGGATCATGGCCCGGCCGCCGTGAGCCGCCGGGGTCACCGTCCCGGCACGGTCCAGGACGCTCAGGTCGTCGTCGCACAGGACCACCTGCGTGGTGGTGCCGCCGATGTCCACGCCGGCGAAGAGCCTGCGGTCGTACGGGTTCATGCCTGGACCTCCGTCCGGCCGGCCGAGAGGGCGGCCAGGCGCTCGGCCCTGCGGCCTCGCTGGATCACCGGGTCCGGTACCGGTACGGCGGCCAGCAGGCCGCGCGTGTAGTCGGTCTCCGGGTGCAGGAGGGTCGCTCCGGTGGGGCCCTGCTCCTGGATCCGGCCGCCCCGCAGCACCACGACGCGCTGCGCGAAGTGCTGGACGACGGCCAGGTCGTGGGAGACGAAGAGGCAGGCGAAGCCCAGCTCGTCCTGGAGCTCGGAGATCACTTCCAGTACCGCCTGCTGCACGCTCACGTCGAGCGCGCTGGTGGGTTCGTCGGCGACCAGCAGCCGGGGCTCCAGGACCAGCGCACGGGCCAGGCTGACCCGCTGGCGCTGCCCGCCGGACAGCTCCCGGGGTGCCCGGTCGGCGAGTTCGCGCGGCAGCCGGACGCGGTCGAGGATGGCGGCCACCTTGCTCCGGCGGTCCTTGGCGGTCAGGCCCCGGCGGTGGACCCTGAGCGGCTCGGCGACGCACTCGCCGACCGTCATCCGGGCGTCCAGCGAAGCGACCGGGTCCTGGAGGACCACGCCGATACCGGCCCGCAGTGCCCGGCGGGCCCGGGGCCCGGAGCGCCCCAGGTCGGTGCCGAACAGGGAGACCGTGCCGGAACTCGGCGCGATCAGACCGAGCGCGACCCGGGAGGCGGTGGACTTGCCGGAACCCGACTCGCCCACCAGTCCCAGGGTCTGGCCGGCGTGCACGGCCAGGGAGACACCGTCCAGAGCGCGCACGGCGTTCTTGCCGCGGCCGAAGACCACGGAGACGTCACGGAGTTCGGCCACCGGCTCGGTGTCCGGATCCGCGGCGGAGGCGGCCGGGGCCTCCTGGCCCGCCTCGGCCACCGACAGCCGGGGCACGGCGGCCAGCAGGCGGCGGGTGTATTCGTGGGAGGGGCGCAGGAGCACGTCCTCGACCGGACCGGTCTCCACGATCTCGCCGCGGTACATCACGGCGACCCGGTCGGCGAAGTCGGCGACGACGCCCATGTTGTGGGTGACCAGCAGGACGCCGGTTCCGGTCTCGGCGGCGAGCCGGCGCAGCAGGTCGAGGATCTCGGCCTGCACCGTGACGTCCAGCGCGGTGGTCGGCTCGTCGGCGATCAGCAGGGCCGGGTTGTTGGCGATGGCCATGGCGATGACCACCCGCTGGCGCTGCCCGCCGGAGAGCTGGAAGGGGTAGGCCGCGGCCCGCCGCTCCGGTTCGGGTATGCCGACCTTGCGGAGGAGTCCGACGGCCTCGGCGGCGGCGTCCTTGGCGGACACCTCGCGGTGGTTGCGGATCACCTCGGCGATCTGCCTGCCGACCCGGGTGAGCGGGTCCAGCGCGGTGGCCGGCTCCTGGAACACCATGGAGGCGGTCCGGCCGCGCAGCGAGGCGAGGTCGCTCTCACGGGCGCCGACGACCTGGGTGCCCGCGATGACGGCGCTGCCGGTGGCCCGGGCGTTGCCGGTCAGCAGGCCCATCGCGGCCAGCGCGATGGTGGACTTCCCGGAGCCGGACTCGCCGACGAGGGCGAGGGTCTCGCCGGGTTCGACGTGCAGGGAGACACCCCGCACGGCCGGCACCTCACCGGTCTCGGTGGTGAAGACGACGCCGAGGTCGTCGAGTTCGAGGATCGGCCCGGCCTGCGGTACGGCGGGGCTCTTGGTGACGGTCATCCGCGTCCCCTCACGTCGAATGCGTCGCGGAGCCCGTCCCCGATCGCGTTGAACGCCCACACCACCAGGATGATGGCCAGGCCGGGCGGAATGATGAGCCACCAGTAGCCGGAGTAGGCGGCGGTGAGACCGGCCGACAGCATGCCGCCCCAGTCGGTGGCCGGCGGCTGGACGCCCAGGCCCAGGTAGGAGACGTAGGCGACCAGCAGGATGGCGTCGGCGATCTGGAAGGTGGCCGCGACGATGATGGTCGAGACCGAGTTCGGCAGGATGTGCCGGGTGATGGCCCGGCTGTGCGTCCCGCCGATGGCCCGGAGCGTCAGCACGTAGTCGCGGTTCTTCAGACTCAGCGTCTCCGCCCTGATCAGCCGTGACGGCACCAGCCAGGAGACGAAGCCCAGGATGACGATCAGTCCCGTCAGGTCCGGAGTGGTGATGGCCGAGACCACCAGCAGGATGAAGAGCGCGGGGATGGCGATCCCCGCGTCCACGATTCGCATCATGACCGCGTCGACCCAGCCGCCCGCGTAGCCGGCGACGGCGCCCCACAGGGTGCCGATGACGGTGGCCAGGACACCCGCGGCGAGACCGACGATCAGCGACACCTTGCCGCCGTACATGAGCCGGCCCAGTACGTCATGGCCGACCGCGTCGGTGCCCAGCCAGTGCGAGCCGCTGGGCGCGAGGTTGACCTGCTCAAGCATGGTGTGGGTCTGATCGGTGGAGTACACCAGCGGACCGGCGAAGCAGAACAGGAAGAAGACGGCCACCACGCAGAGCCCGACGACGGCGAGCCTGTTGCGCCGGAAGCGCCTGACGGCGAGGCGGGAGCCGGACGCCGCGGGGGCGGTGGCCGTGCCGGGCACGTGGCCCGGCTGGATGACGGCACTCATGCCCGGCCTGCCTTCACTCGGGGGTCGATGACCCGCTGGACGATGTCGGCGAGGAGCGTGCCGGTCACCGTGGCGACCGCGATGACGAGCACGCAGCCCAGGAGTACCGGGTAGTCGGAGGACTGTGCGCCGGTCCAGAAGAGCAGGCCCATACCGGGGTAGTTGAAGAGCTGCTCGACCACCAGCGCGCCGCCGAACAGCACCGGCACGTAGTACCCGAGCATGGCGACCACCGGCGTCAGCGAGTTGCGGAACACATGCCGCCACAGGATGGCGCGGGAGCGGGAACCGCCGGCCCGCGCCGTCCTGACGTAGTCCTCGGAGAGGTTCTCCAGGGTGGCCGCCCGCATGTAGCGGCTGAACACCGCGATCATCGAGGCGGCGCCCGCGACCACCGGCAGGACCAGTGCCTGCGGTTCGGCGAACACCTGGGCGAGCGTGTCGCCCTGCGGTGCCTGGGAGGGGAACCACGGCAGCACCTGGCTGAACACCAGCACCAGGATCAGCCCGAGGAAGTACACGGGCGTGGAGTAGGCGATGAAGCTCAGCGTGGTGATGACGTAGTCCGCCGGCTTGTTGCGCCGCATGGCCTGCCACATCCCCAGCGGGATCGCCAGCACCAGGCCGACGAGCGCCGACAGGATGGTGAGCAGCAGGGTCTTCGGCAGCCGTTCGGTGATGAGCTGGGACACCGGCTCGTTGAGGGTGTACGAGGTCCCGAGGTCGCCGTGCAGCAGCTGGTTCAGGTAGTAGAGGTACTGAACAGGCAGCGGCTTGTCGAGGCCCTGTTCGTGGTTGAAGGACGTGATCTGCTGCGCGGTGGCCTGCGGGCCGAGGATCCCGCGTGCGGGACCCCCGGGCAGGGCGTGCAGCAGACCGAAGACCACGATCGTCACGATGACGATCACCACGACGGCCTGGAGGACCCGCCTGATGAGGTACGAGGAAGTGCTCATGTGTTTTCCGGTCGCTTCGGCTCAGTGATGCGCGTGGTCGGCGACCGGTCTCACTTGGTCCACTTCCACATGGCGGGGTGGAAGTTGGCGAGCGAGTCCTGGGCGAAGCCGCCGAGACCGCTCTTCACCACGGAGACCTGGTAGTCGGGTTCCGGCAGCCAGACCACCGGGAGGTCCTTGGCCAGGGCGGCGCTGTACTTCTGCATGGCGGCGTCGGAGGAGTCGGTGGTGGTCTCGCTGATCAGCTTGTCCACGGCGGCGTTGGAGTAGCTGCCGAAGTTGGAGCCGCCGCCGGTGGCGAAGAGCGCGTCACCGCTCGGGTAGGCCGGGAAGTACCAGCTGCCCGCGCTGCCGAAGAAGGACAGCTGCCACTTGCAGCCGGAGTCGCCGGCGTTGCACTGACCGGCCTGCGAGAGAACCGAGTTGACCGGTGCGGTCTTGATGGAGAAGCCGATGCCCGACTTGGCGAAGGACGACTGGAGCGCGCTCATCAGGTTGTCGGTCACGGTCGAGCCGGACTGCGACAGCACCTGCATCTGGAACTTCGTGCCCTTGTCCACCCCGGCGCCGCACTGGTCGTCGCCGCTGCCCGGGTCGGTGCAGACCATGGTGCCGCTCCGCTCGGTCCAGCCGTGGCCGGTGAGCAGCTCCTTCGCCTTGGCGGTGGAGAAGGGGTACGGGTTGTTCTTCTGCTCCGAGGAGACGAATGAGGAGGCCTGGCCCTGCGGGACGGGCCCGTAGGTGGAGACGGCGGTGCCGTTGAAGATCACCTTGGAGAGGGTCGTCTGGTCCACCGACATCTGGATCGCCTGGCGGGCGTAGAGCTGCTTGAAGACGGGGCCCATGGTGGGGTTGTTGAAGTTGTAGGGCATGTACGTGATCGCCCAGCCGGCCCACGGCTTGAGGGTGTAGCCCTTGGCCTTGAAGGACGCTTCCTGGCCGAGGTTCGTGGCGTTGATGTAGCCGTAGTCGACCGTGCCTGCCCTCAGGGCGTTCTCCTCGGCGTCCGCGGTGGTGAACGGGAGCAGGTTCACCGTCTTGATGTTGGCCTTGCCGCCGCCGTCGTACTTGGCGTTGGCCGACAGCTGCACCTTGCCCGCAGTCGAGAACGACTTGATGGTGTACGGGCCGCTGACCGTCTTCCAGAGCGGGTCGGTGGCGTAACCGGAGATCTTCTTGGCGGCGGTGTTGAGGTACGTCCAGACCTTCTTGGCGCCCGCGGGGGTGAGGTCGAGGTCCGACACCTTGCCCGCGTCGCTGGTCTTGTCCCAGACGTGCTGCGGCATCGGGCGGATCATGCTCAGCTCGTTGGCGAGCATCCACTGCGTGTTGTACGCCTTGTCGAACGTGATGGTGAAGTGCGTGTCGTCCACGATCTTCAGCGAGGTCCAGTTGTCCGGCGCCTTGCCCGGGCTGTAGCTGGCCCAGTCCTCCTTGTTCGCCTTGACCAGGTTGAACCAGAACTGCACGTCACGCGAGGTGATCTGCTTGCCGTCGCTCCAGTGCCGGTCACCGAGGGTGATCGAGACGCTCTTGCTGTCCTCGGCGAACTCGGCGCCGGTGGCCAGCGAGTTGTCCTTGTTCCAGCCGACCTTGCCGGTGGAGCCGTCGTACGCGATCAGCGGCTCCCAGAGGGACTGGGATATCGAGGAGTTGTTGGTGTTCAGGTGAGCGGCGGTGCCGACCGGGAGGATCCAGTTCGGCGTGAAGTTTGCCGGCAGGGCGTAGTTGATGCTGTCCGACGAGCTGGAGCCGGACGAGGTCGTACCGCCGCCGGAACAGCCGGACAGCAGAACGGCCGCCGTGGTGGCGACGCCCGCGGCGAGGGCCCAGCGGCGGCTGGTCGCCGTGCGGGTAAGGATCATGACTCTCCTCGGATTGAAACGGCCGCAGCCGCTCAGGAGGGTCGGCGCTGCGTTCACGACAGCTAACGCCGCCATTGTTGAAGAAACAAACAAGAATTAATAACAAGTAAGTTACTGCACATTCGACAAAAGCCATCTCGCCCCATTTCTTCCGACTACTTGGGGCATTTAGGAGGGATATGGGGGATTTTACGGGTGGCGTACTTCCTTCACGACACTGTTCCCCTGTGCGAAGTGCGGGCGTATCGTCTTCGCCACATACCCCGTTGCGGAAGTAACTTTGTACATGACTGGAATAAGTGCGTGGGACCGCAAGGCCACGAAAGGGACCCCGTCCCTCGCCGTGCGTGTCCTGGAACTCATCGCATCGGGCCAGGCGACGTCACGTGCCGAACTCGCCGAACGCCTCGGGGCCGCCGCCTCCACCATCTCCCTCGCCGTGGGGCATCTCGTGGAGCGCGGTCTGGTCGCCGAGGAGGGCACCCACTCCTCCACCGGTGGGCGCCCCCGCAAAGCGCTGAGGATCGGGAGCCGTGACGAGTTCGCCGTCGCCGCCGACCTCGGCGGCCGGCACGCCAGGATCGGCGTGGTGCTTCCGGGCGGCGGTCTGACCGACGTCTCGACCGTCCCCTTCCTGATCGCCGACGGACCCGAGGCGGCCCTGCCCCGGCTGGCCGAGGCCCTGGAAGCACTGGCCGACCAGCACGGACCCGCCCGACTGCGCGGGGTCGGGCTCTCGCTGCCCGGGCCCGTGGACATCGCGTCGGGGTCGGTCGTCCGCCCGTCGCGGATGCCCGGGTGGAACCGCTTCCCGGTCACCGCCTGGCTGGAGGAACGCTTCGGCGTCCCGGCGGCCGTGGACAACGACGCCAACTGCATGGCGGTCGGCGAACACACCGTCCGGCTCGACGGGCACGCCCAGACGATCATGGTGAAGGCCGGATCCGCGATCGGCGCGGGCGTGATGGCCGAGGGGCGCCTCTACCGCGGCGCGACCGGCGCCGCCGGGGACATCACCCATATCCGGATCGACGCCGGTGCCGGCATCCCCTGTTCCTGCGGCAACACCGGCTGCCTGGAAACCGTGGCGTCCGGTGCCGCGCTGGTCCGCATCCTGCGCGAGCGGGGGGCGGATGTGAACAGCATCGAGGACGTGGCCCGACTGGCCCTCGACGGCGATCCGCCGGCCACTCGCACGGTCCGCAGGGCCGGCGACTACCTGGGCCAGGTGCTGGCCGCCAACGTCAACTTCTTCAACCCGGACGCCGTCTACCTCGGCGGCATCCTCTCCACCCTGGAACAGTTCGTCGCCGCTGTGCGCAGCCGGCTCTACGAGAACTGCCACCCGCTCGTCACCGAGCACCTCACCATCGAGCGGACCAGGCTCGGCGCCGACGCCGGGCTGGTCGGCGCCGGGCAGTTCGCCCTCCAGCGCGCCCTGGCGCACGCCCTGCACGAGGTGGGCGGAACCGACCGGTTCGGCACTCTCGCCCCCCGTCACCTCTGACGCCCGACCCCTACGAGGAGCCATGTCGCAATCCCGCACCGCAGCATCCCGCCCGGTCATCGCCATCGCAGGGCTCGGCATCGAGTCCTCCACCTTCTCCCCCGCCCGGACCCGGGCCGCCGCCTTCCATCCCTCGCGCGGCGCCGAGGTGCTGGACCGCTACCCCTTCCTGGCCCCCGGTGAGGAACTGCGCGAGGCGGCCGACTGGCACGGCGCCCTGGTCGGCAAGTCGCTGCCGGGAGGCACCGTCACCGCCGACGCCTGGGCCGAGCTGACCGATGAGCTGATCGAACGGCTCGCCGCGCTGCCTCGCCCGGACGGCCTCTGGTACGACATTCACGGCGCGATGACCGTGGAAGGCATCGCCGACGCCGAGGCGGTCCTGCTGGAACGCATCCGCGCCACCGTCGGCCCCGACGTCATCGTCTCCACATCGATGGACCTGCACGGCAACGTCTCGCGCGAACTCGTCCACGGCAGCGACCTGATCACCTGTTACCGGATGGCCCCTCACGAGGACCACATGGAGACCAAGGAGCGGGCCGTCCGCAACCTGGTGGATCTGCTGGTCTCCGGGGCGCACCGTCCGGTCAAGGCCTGGGTGCCCGTACCGGTGCTGCTGGCCGGCGAGCAGACCTCCACCCGGATCGAGCCCGCCAGGAGCGTGTACGCGGCGGTGGACGACGTCGAGGCCATGGACGGCGTGACCGACGCGGCCATCTGGGTCGGCTACGCCTGGGCCGACGAGCCCCGCAACCGCGCCGCGGTGGTGGTCACCGGCACCGATCGGGCCGCCGTGTCCGCCGGTGCGGAGCGCCTGGCCGAGGGCTTCTGGAAGGCCCGCGACGACTTCGAATTCGTCGCCCCGACCGGCACCTTCGACGGCATCCTGGACGAGGCCCTGGGCTCCGACCAGCGCCCGTACTTCATCAGCGACACCGGGGACAACCCGACCGCGGGAGGCTCCGGTGACGTGACCTGGGGCCTGACCCGGCTGCTGGCCCGCCCGGAGTTCCAGGAGGATGACGGCCCGACCGTCATCTACGCCTCGGTGCCGGGACCGGCCGCCGTCGCGACGGCCGTCGCCGCGGGTGTCGGCGCCACCGTCACGGTCACCGCCGGGGCGGAGGTCGACGACCGGCACGCGGGCCCGGTCACCCTGACCGGCACGGTGCACTCCGTCCGGCACGGCGACCGCGACGCCCGGACCGAGGTCGTGATCCGGGTGGGCAGTGTGTACGCGATCCTCACGGAGCTCCGCAAGCCCTACCACCACGAACACGACTTCACCGGCCTCGGCCTCGACCCGCGGGGCGCCGACATCGTGATCGTGAAGATCGGCTACCTGGAGCCCGAACTCTTCGACATGTCGGTCGGCTGGAAAATGGCGCTCACCCCCGGCGGTGTGGACCAGGACCTGGTACGTCTGGGCCACCACCGCATCCGCCGCCCGATGTTCCCGTTCGACCGCGAGATGGCCGACCCGGACCTGTCGGCCCGCGTCATCCCCGCCTCCGACCAGCCGCTGACCGGGAAGGACGAGTGACCGCCCGCCCCGCCCTGGAGATCGCCGTCACCTCACCGGCGGGCGCCCGCATCGCCAGGGAGAACGGCGCCGACCGGGTCGAGCTCTGCACCGCGCTCGAACTGGGCGGCCTGACCCCGTCGGCCGCGCTCGTCGAGGCGGTCGCGGCAGAAGGGCTGCCGGTCCAGGTGCTGATCAGATGCCGGCCCGGCGACTTCGTCCATGACGCGCAGGAGATCGCACTCATGGTCGCCGAAGTGCGCTCCGCCATCGCCTCCGGCGCCGCCGGGGTGGTCATCGGCGCGCTCACCGCCGACGGCGCGCTGGACACCGTCGCGGTCGCCCGCCTCGCCGAGGCGGCCCGCACCGCGGGCCGCCCGGTGGAAGTCACCCTGCACCGCGCCATCGACCAGTCCGCCGACCCGGTGGCCACCGCCGCGCTCCTGCCCTCCCTCGGTCTGACCCGGGTCCTCACCTCGGGCGGCGCTCCCGCCGCGGCCGACGGGCGGGCGGCTATCGCCGCGATGGTCACCGCCGCGCCGGGGGTGCAGGTGATGGCCGGCGGCGGCGTGCGCCCCGCCGATGTCCCGGCGCTGGCATCGGCCGGTGTCGCCTCCGTCCACCTCTCCGCCAAGGCCCGCGCGCCTCGCCGGCTCGGCGGCACCTGGATACCGCTCGGCGCGGGCGGAGCGTCGGCCGAGCAGGACACCCACTTCGTCACCGACCCCGAGGTCGTCGCTCAGGCGCGACGGGCCCTGGAGTCGGTGGGCTGACCGCCACCCCGCGCATGACGGCGCCCCCGCCCGTGAACTCACGGGCGGGGGCGCCGTCATGCGCGGGGGCGAAAACTGTCAGCAGCCGCCGCAGTTGTAGTACGTCACGTCCCAGTGGTTGCCCTCGTCGGCGTAGACGTTGCCGGAGCCGGACTTGTACTGGGGCGCGCCGTCACCGCGCAGGCCGATGTAACTGAACACGCCGTGGACGTAGTTGGTGAGACAGGTGGTCTTGCCGAAGTCGAGCTTGTAGCCGTTCCAGTGCGAGTACGTGCCACTGGCGTGCCCGGTCTCGGTACCGCCGGTGATGTTGAGCGCGCAGCCCGTGGCGCTCTTGAGGGTCTGGGCGCCCTGGGCGGTCGGCAGGTTGAGCTGGTCGAACGACGTGCAGGTGGAGACGTTCCGGTTGGAGCAGCCGCCGGAGGACGACCAGGTGATGCCGGACGAGCTGAATCTGGCGGTCGCCTGGCTGTGGGTGAGCTTGGTGACGGCGTAGGCGTCCGTCGTACCGGCGACGACACCGATTCCGGGGGCGAAGAGGACCCCGAGGACCAGGGCGAGGGCGGTCAGGACGGGGCGCAGCGTCATACGGGACACCATGGGGGGACTCCTCCTGTGCATGACAAAGTTGGCAGGACGATACTGCCCGAGTTCTACGCGCGTCCGCCAGAGGGCCCGCGGTGACGGTCGAGTGAACACCCGCCCGCACCGGACCCTCCTTCCGTAACAGTCGGAGCCATGGATGTTGAACTTTGAACAAGATGGGTCTACAGTGAATCTCGTTGAAGGTTAAACAAATACGTCGAGCCCGCTCGATCACGTCCCCGAGGAGGAGCCATGGCTCTGTTCAACCGCAAGAACAACGACGCCCCCGCCACCACCACCGTCGCCGTCGACCCCGCCCTGGCCGCCCTCACCGGTGACTACGCGATCGACCCGGCCCACAGCAGCATCGGCTTCACCGTCCGTCACGCGATGGTCACCAACGTGCGCGGCTCCTTCGGTGAGCACGAGGGCAGTCTGAAGCTGGACGGGAGCGACCCGGCCAACTCCGCGGCCTCGATCGACGTCAAGATCGCCAGCGTGGACACCGGCATCGCCGACCGCGACGGCCACCTCGTCAGCGGCGACTTCTTCGACGCCGAGAAGTTCCCCCTCATGACGTTCCGCTCGACGGGCGCCGAGCAGCTCGGCGGGGACACGTACCGCGTCACCGGCGACCTCACGATCAAGGACGTCACCCGCCCGCTCGCCATCGACCTGGAGTTCAACGGCTCCGCGACCGATGTGTACGGCAACGAGCGTGTCGGCTTCGAGGGCAGCGCGGACATCCTGCGCTCCGACTGGGGCCTGACGTGGAACGCGGCGCTGGAGACCGGCGGCGTGATGGTGAGCGACAAGGTGAAGCTGAACTTCGACATCTCCGCGATCAAGGCCGCCGCACCGCAGGCCTGACCTACGGCGACACCCCGCACCGAGCGCGCCCGCCCTCCACCCCTTCCGGGGCGGACGGCGGGCGCTCGGCGTGTGCGCCCGCGCGGTCAGCGCGGCTATGCCCACTCTTGCCACCCTCCGCCAGAATGTAGTACTTCTTATACATGAGCGAGCAGGTGCACAACAGGTTGGCGATGGTGCGCGCGGAACGCAAGGTGTCGCGGCAAGCACTGGCCGAGGCGGTCGGGGCCCACTACCAGACCATCGGCTACATCGAGCGCGGGCAGTACAACCCGAGCCTCGATCTGGCGCTGCGCGTCGCCGAGTTCTTCGAACTGCCGGTGGAGGCGTTGTTCTCCCTCCGGCCGTTCCGCCCGCTCACGGACGAGGTCTACGGGAGGAAGCGATGACCACCACGGGTACGACGGCACCCACGCGCCACGACCGGCGCATGTTCGCCGTCATGAACGACGGCCGGGCGAGCGCCCTGTACGCGACGGCCACGCGCCGCCGCACGGCCGTCGCGGGCCACGCGGTTCTCACGGCGGCCGGTCTCGTCGCCGGCATCGGCGCGTACGCGACCGACCACCGCTGGCCCGCCTTCGCCCTCCTCGCCCTGCTCCTGCCGTGGTGCGTCGCCACCGGCGTGATCAACGGCGCCACCCGCGGCCTGCTCGAACTGAGGACGCGCGTCCTGGACGAGCGCCAGGTGGCGGAGCGGGACCGGGTGCGGGCCCGGGCGCACCGCCTGACCACACTGCTGCTGGCGAGCGCCTTCGGCGTCGTCGCCGTCGGCCACTGGACCGGGCGGGCCGACGCGGGCACGCTGCTCGCCCCCGTCCTGGCCACGGTGTTCGTCGCGCACTGTCTGATGCCACTGTGGGTGGCGGGACTGAGCGTCCGGGACGAGCCGGAGCAGGAGGAGGAGTTGTTCTGATCTCCGGTCCTGGGTCGTGCCGTGGTGATCCGCTGCGGTGATTCCGCCGGCTCGTCCGTCCCCGGCGGGCCGCCTCGGCGGGAAGAGCCGGCACCCCGCCACCCGCCGCCCGGTACGGCGTCGCCCCAGCACCCGGCCGGACGCTCAGCCCATGCTCTTGGCGCCGTCGATCGACTCCCGGATGATGTCGGCGTGGCCGGCGTGCTGAGCGGTCTCGGTCATGATGTGCATCAGCACCCGGCGTGCCGACCAGTGCGCGGCGCCCTCGAACCACGGAGCCTTGGGCAGCGGCTGGGTGGCGTTCAGGTCGGGCAGGGTGGCGATCAGCTCGTCGGTCCGACGGGCGGCCTCCGCGTAGTCGTCCAGCACGCCCGCCAGCGTCTCGCCGGGCAGCATGCGCATGTCGTCGGCCCGTTGCTCCCAGTCGGCTGCGGTCATCGCGGTGAAGTCCGGCATGGCCGCCGGGCCGTCCACGATGAAGTTGGCCCAGCTCCGTTCGGCGCTGGTGACGTGCTTGATGAGCCCGCCCAGACACAGCTCGCTCACCGTGGCGCGCAGCCCGGCCTGCTCGTCGGTGAGGTCACGGGTGGTGAAGCGGAGGAAGTGCCGGTGCTTGGCCAGCATCTCCAGCAGGTCGGAACGCTCGCCGGTGAGGGCCGGGGCCTCGGCCGCGTCGTGGGTGGTCGTCTCACTGACGGTCATGATGGCTGCCTTCTGTCGTCGTTCCTGTTTCGCCGTGCAAGGAACACGTTAGAAGTCATATAGGTCAGGTCCCGACCTGAATGCGCCCCGATCCGGGCGCAGTTGACGCCCGGACGGGTCAGCCCCGCCCGCCCCCTCCGCCTGATCCTGCCTGACCGGAGAACCTCCCCGGTGCGCGACGACGGCTACCGCCGCGCACCGGCCAACGACCCGCACGGCCTTCCGGCCGCCGGGCCCCGCGGGGCTCATCCCCTCGTCAACGGCGGCGCACCTTCAGCGCGTTGTCGGTACGGGTGGTGGGGTTCCCGTCCGGGTCGTTCTGGACGCGCTCGTGCTCCGCGCTGACCAGGACGTCCCACTCCCCCTCGGGAAGTTCGAGGGAGACGAGCACCTCGTCCGTGGTCGGGAGTTCCACGTCCGCGTGGTTGTGCTCCCAGGCCGGGAAGCCGGCGTGCCCGACGATCAGGAGCACCCCGCCGGGGGCGACCGCCGCCGCGGCCCGGCGCAGGATCTGCTCGCGCGGCAGGTCACCCATGGAGTGCAGGAACTGCGCGGAGACCAGGTCGAACTCCCCCTCGGGGAACGAGACCCCGAGGTCGTGGAACTGCCAGTCGATGCGGTCGGCGACCCCCGCCTCGGCCCCGTGCTCGGCGGCCCGGCCCAGGGCGACGCGCGAGATGTCGGTGGCGGTGACCTGCCAGCCCCAGCGGGCGAGCCACACCGCGTCGGCCCCTTCGCCGCACCCGAGGTCCAGGGCGCGCCCCGGCTCCAGGCCCTCCACCTCCCGGACGAGGGCGACGTTGGGGTTTCCGCTCCAGATCCGCTTGCTCTCGCGGTAGCGCTCGTCCCAGAGTCCCGCGTCGGAGGTGTCCGAGGCGCCCGAAGCGGTGTTGTCGGTGGTCATCGTGTCTCCTGCAGTCCGTGACGGCGGTTTCCGAGGGTCTTCTCGCAGACCTGGCGCTCGGCCTCAGCCGAGAAGGGTGCGCGGCGAGCCTCGACCGCGCGACGGGTGTCCTCGGCCATGAGGTCACCGTTGATGGCGGCACCGGCCTTCAGCCCGGCCGCCGCAGCGCCGATGACCTGCTCCATCAGACTCGCGACGTTACCGGCCACCCACACACCGGGCACCTCCGTCGCTCCTGTCGGGTCGGCCGCGATGTACGTACCGAGCGTGTGACCGCCCATCTCCATCGGGGTCGCGTGCAGCCCGAGCCCGTCGAGCACGCCGGAGCGCGCCGTGAACCGGGGCTGGACCACGACGGCGTCGCGCGGAACGACCCGGCCGCCGGCCAGCCGCACCCCGGTGAGGCGCTCGTCGCCGATCTCCAGCCCGGTCACCTCCCCGTCCACCACGGCGATGCCCCGCGCGGCGAGCTGCTCGTACTCCTCGTCGCTCGGCTCGGGCGCGTTGTGGAGGAAGAGGGTGACATCGGGGCTCCACTGCCGCCAGAGCAGCGCCTGATGGACGGCCATCGGCGTCAGCGCCACGATGCCGATCGCCGTGTCCCGGACCTCCCAGCCGTGGCAGTACGGGCAGTGCAGCACGTCATGCCCCCAGCGCTCGGCGAGGCCGGGGATCGGCGGCAGCTCGTCGACGAGCCCGGTGGTGACGAGGAGGCGGCGCGCCGTGACAGCGGTCCCGTCCCCCCGTACGACCCGGAACCCGGCCCCGCCCGGCAGCCGCTCGGCCGCCGTGACCTCACCCTCGACGATCTCGGCCCCGTACGCGGCCACCTCCTTGCGGCCGACGGCCACCAGCTCGCCGGGCGGTGTGCCCTCGCGGCCGAGGTAGTTGTGCACGTGGGACGCGGGTGCGTTGCGCGGGTTGCCCGCGTCGATCACCAGCACCGAACGCCGGGCCCGCCCCAGGGCCAGCGCCCCGCTCAGGCCCGCGGCCCCGCCACCGATGACCACCACGTCGTAGGTCTGCGTCATGTCGCTCATGCGAAACACCTCCATCTACGGAAGATGGTGCGCGCCGGGCTCCGATGCGGCAAACATCCTTGCCGAAGCGGCAAAATCGCATCGGGCGCCGGCGGCGGGTGTCCGCGAGGGCTTGACCCTCACACCGCGTCGAGGTCTGCACCTCCTCGTCGTCTCTCGTGGCTCCTCCGGCGTGCCGCTCGCCGCAGATCTGAGTGCGGGCGGGCACGCGGTCTCGTACGTCTCCGCGGACCTCGGCTCGCTGGACGGCGTCCGGTCTGCGGCCACCGAGATCGGTACGACCCGGGCGCCGACCGGGTCCTACGTCGACCGCACCCGTGAGGTCCGGTCGTCGGAGGAGTCCTACGACCCCCAGCGCGAGGGCGAGCTCTGGGACGCCGTCGAACGGTTCACCGCGACGTGCGCCGCCCGAGACGGGCGGAGCGACGGGAGTGTCCGCTCGTCACAGCCCGGCGCGGAGAGCGGCGACGCGCGCGGCGGCGGCGTCGAAAGCCGTACCGTCGAGCTCACCGGACGCCAGGGCGTCGCTCAGGGCGCTCACCGCCTCGTCCCCCTGGGAGACGCTGCGCGACGAGCAGAGCAACAGGTCCATGCCCGCGGACGCGGCCGTGACCGCGCGCTGCGACGTACCGCCGAAGGACTGGAGAGCACCGGCCTCCAGAGCGTCGGTGATCGTGACACCCGTGTAGCCGAGCCGGTTGCGCAGTTCACCGACGACGGCCGGGGACAGACCCGCGGGGCGGCCGGCGTCCAGGGCCGTGTAGATGGCCCAGGACAGCATGACGAGCTTGGTCCCGGCGGCGATGGCGTCCCGGTACGGTGCCTCGTCCACGCTGCGCAGGGTGGACGCGGAGGTGGTGATGGTGACGGGGCGGAGGTCCGTGTTCTGGCTCGCGGACGCGGGGCCGAGGCCGGGGAAGTGCTTGGCGGTGGCGGCGGCACCGACGCCCTGCTGCGCGGTGATGAAGGCCGAACCGCAACTGGCGACGGCGGCGGCGGACTTGCTGTACGAGCGCTCGTACTGGTCGGTGAAGTCGCCGTCCCGGCGGTAGACGTCGAGGACCGGCGCGAGGTTGACGTTCATACCGATGCCCGCGAGGTTCATCCCCGCGCCGCTGCCGGTGAAGTCGGCCCACTGGTGCGGGTCGACGGAGGCGCCGACGTCCTTGGCGGACATGACGGGTTCACCGGGCAGACGGCGGATCAGGCCGCCTTCCTGGTCGGTCATCAGGAGCAGCGGGGCCCGCACGGGGGACGAGGCGTGCGCCGCGTTCATCGACTGGATGACGCTCTCGATCTGGGTCAGGTTCCGGATGTTCTCCCCGAAGAAGATCACACCGGCCGTGCGGCCTTCCTTGATGGCGTTGATCAGGGAGGCGGGGGGTGTGAGGCCCGGGTAGGAGTGGATGACGCACTGCCCGGCGCGCTGCTGGGGGGACAGGGCGGCGACGCGGGAGCGGGAGCTCTCGGGTCGCCGTGCGGCCGCTTCGGAACCGGTCGCCGGCCCCAGTCCCGCGGCCAGGGCCGCGGTCCCGGCGATCAGCGCGGCGCGCCTGCTGAGAGGTGGTGTCGAGCGCATGACGTACTCCTTCGCGAACTGTCATGAAGCCGGGGAGGACCCCGAAGGAGGCGCGGGCCGGAGCGGCCGGGGCACGGCCGCTCCGGCCCCCGTGCCCTTACGCGGAGGCCGCGCCCGGGACGGGGCAACGTGTTCCGGCGTCCACCGTCATGCGGTGTTGTTGGCCAGAGCCAGCAGGCGGGAGCGGTCACCGCCGAACCGGTCGCGGTCGACGTTGCCCGAGACACCGCTCACCGAGCCGGTGGAGGAGTACTGCCAGACCGTCCAGTACGGGAATCCCGACGGAATGCTGGGGCTGCCGGCGGAGGTCCAGTGCGCGACCCACAGCGGGCTGAGGGCGGACATGCCGCTCCAGCCGCCGGTGCACGAGTTCCACCAGCTCGGGCTGGTGTAGATCACGACGTCACGGCCCGTGCGGGCCTTGTACTTGTTGTAGAAGTCGAGGACCCACTGCCGCATGCCGGCCTGGGAGTAGCCGTAGCAGGTGCCCTCGATGTCCAGCACGCCGGGCAGCGTGAGGTTGTCGCGGGACCAGGCGCCGCCGTTGCTCGCGAAGAAGTCGGCCTGGGCCGCGCCGCCGGAGACGTCCGGCCGCGCGTAGTGGTACGCACCCCGGATGACGCCCGCGTTGTAGGCGTTCAGGTAGTTGGCGCTGAACGTCGGGTCCTTGTACGTCAGGCCCTCGGTCGCCTTCATCCAGGAGAACTCGATGCCCGCGCCGCGGACCGAGCTCCAGTTGATGCCGCCCTGCCACTTGGAGACGTCGATGCCCTCCGGGTTCGCCTTGAGGTTGGCGTCCGCTTGAGCGCCGACGTGCAGTTGCCGGGCGTCGGGCCTGAAGTCCTCGCCGTCCTGGAGGTAACCGACGCCCATGTATCCCTGGCCCAACGGCACGGGGTTGTCCGGCAGGGGCGTTGCCGACGCGGTGCCGGACATCAGGCTCAACAGCAGCGCGGCGCTCGTGCCGACGACACCGGCCAGCGTGAGTCTCTTCTGGGTGGGCTTGAGGGAGATACTCCGGGGGAACATGGCGGCCTCCTGCTCGTGGGGGGACTTGCGTTCGGCGATGTTCTACGCGCGTCGCATTGTCGCGAACACGTCATAGTCAGCCACAGGAGCAGGCGCTCGGTAAATAGTTTTCCTCGTCGTTAGTGGACTAGACCAACCTCCGGTCTGCTGAGCTGTACGAATGGCCGAAGCGGGAAGGAAGTTTCCGAACTGACGGGTCTGCCCAGAAGGGCTTCTTCAAGGCGCCACCCATGAACCCCTCACCTCCGAGGGCAAGTTGCTCACCATCACGGACGTCGGGATCGGCTCGGTGGCGGTGCGAGGCCCGTCCGCGTCGCCGCCAGGTAGATACGGCGGGTCGGGATCTCGTCGTCGTACGCCTCGCGGACCGTGCAGTCGTCGATGCGGAACGCGGCGGCCCCGACCGCCGCGCGGAGCTCGTACTCCGTGAACTCCGCCCAGTACACCCGCAGATCGCCGCCGAGCGGATCGTCGATGACACCCTCGTGCGCCCCCTCCTTCGCCACGATCAGCAACTGCCCTCCCGGCCGGATGGCCACCGCCCATGACGTCAGCGTGGTGGCCAGCTCCCTCTTGGGCTGGTCGTGCAGCGAGTAGTACGAGACCAGCCCGTCCAGCCGCTCCCCCGCGACGTCCCGCTGGTCCATGACCGCGAACCGGCACCCCGGCTTCTCCTGTCTCGCGAGGGCGACACAGCTCGGTGAGAGGTCGATGCCCAGCACGTCGAGACCGCGCGCCGTCAGCAGCTCCGTGACATGGCCGCAGGGTCCGCAGCCGGCGTCGTACACCCTGCCACCCGCGGCGACTCGCCCCGCGAACGCGTTCAGGGCATCCAGGTCGAAGGGCTTGCCGTGCAGTTCATGCCGGAACAACCGGAGATAGTGGTCGGCGCGCGCCTCCCATGTACGGACGACGTCGTCGGCGCTGCCGGGCTCCGGCGGGAACAGGGGCATGTCAGCCATCGCCTCAATGTAGTGCGCCGCTTGCGGTACCGATGGCACGGGCAGCGGCGGGCAGGCTCCGCTCGTCAGCCGAACCGGCCGGCCGTGCGATCGCCGGCGGGCTGCCGGACGACGACCTCACGCGATTGACGGTGTTGATGAGGGCAATCCCGCACACCAGGGCGGCAGGCTCGCCGTCGTACCCGGGTCGCGATGCACGGACGCACCACGGGCCCGCACTCGATCGAGTGGACGTTCCGCACCTTGGAGGTGGTGCACGGGATAAATGCCCTTCCGGAAGCGATCATTCGGCGGTGATCTCAACCATTCGGACGGCACGCCGTCCCAAGTCCCTCTTCGTCGCCGGGCTCGGCGCGCTCACCGTGCTGACCCTGCTTCCGGCGATCCCGGCCGCGACCGCGTCGCCCGCCGACGCGTCGTCGCGGGCGGCCGGGTTCGCCTCGCCCCGCGTGGTGACCGCGGCCGAGCGCAGGACCGCCGCGTATCTCGATTCGCTGCAGGGCAGGCCCGGGAGGCTGAAGGCCTTCTTCTCGGCGCTGCCCAAGGGGGGTGACCTGCACAACCATCTGTCCGGCGCGGTCACCACCGAGTACCTGATCAGGCTGGCGGGCGAGAAGGGGCTGTGCATCGACGCGACGATGACGGCTGTCGCGCCGCCCTGCGGTCCCGGTACGCGGCCCGCCGCAGACGCGCGGACAGATGCCGCCTTCCGGCAGCAGATCGTCCGGGCCTGGTCCATGCAGGACTTCCCGGCCGACCAGTCCGGGCACGACCACTTCTTCGACACGTTCGGCAAGTTCGGCATGGCGACGTGGGACCGGGGCAAGCTCCTGGCCAACGTGGCCAACACCGTGGTGAAGCAGAACCAGTTCTACCTGGAGACGATGGTCACCCCGGCCTCGGACAGCGCCAAGGCGCTCGCCGAAGCCGTGGGTTACGACGCCGACCTGGCGGCGTTCCACCGCAAGCTCCTGGCAGGCGGGCGGCTCGACCGGGTGGTCGACGAGGCGGTGCGGGAGGCCGACGCCGCCAACGCGGAGTTCCGCGAGGCCGCGCACTGCAACACCCCGCGCCCCGATCCGGGCTGCCGGCTGCCCGTCCGATGGATCTCCCAGGTCTCCCGGGGCAGCACCCCGGCGCGGGTGTTCACGCAGATGGCGGTCGGCATGCGGCTGGCCGAGCGCGACCCGAGGTTCGTCGCCGTCAACCTCGTACAGCCGGAGGACGGGGAGAGCGCGCTCAGCAACTACAGCCTCCAGATGCGGATGCTGAAGTACCTGCGCGGCCAGTACCCGGGTGCCCATCTCACGCTGCACGCCGGTGAGCTGGCTCCCGGCCTGGTCAAGCCCGAGGACCTGACCTTCCACATCCGCGAGGCCGTCCTCGTCGCCGGAGCCGAGCGCATCGGTCACGGCGTCGACCTGGTCCACGAGGACGACTGGCGGCAGCTCGCCCGGACCATGGCCCGGCGCCAGGTCGCGGTCGAGGTGCCGTTCTCCAGCAACAAGCAGATTCTCGGCATCGCGGGCGCCGACCACCCGTTCAACGCCTACCGCCGCTACGGCGTCCCGGTGGTGCTGTCCACCGACGACCCGGGCGTCTCCCGGATCGACATCAGCCACGAGTACCAGTACGCCGCCCGGACGTACCGCCTCGGCTACACCGAGCTGAAGGACCTGGCGCGCGCCTCGCTGGAGTACGCGTTCCGTGACGGCCGCAGCCTGTGGGCCGCCGGTTCCGCGCCCTCCGGCTACCGCACCGTTCCTGCCTGTGCCGATGCCCGGCCCGGCAGCGATCACCCGGGCGCGCGCTGCGTCCGCTACCTCGCCGACAACCCGAAGGCCGCGACCCAGTGGCGCCAGGAGACGGCCTTCGCCGCCTTCGAACGCGACCACGCCCGCCGTAGCTGACCCGAGGCCTGCGTCGTAAGGGGTGCGGGGCCGCGGCCCCGCACCCCTCAGGCGCCCGCGAGGCGCTCGGACGGCCGGAGAGCGACGAAGAACCGTGGCCGGCCCCGCTGTGGGCGACCGCGCGGGGTGACCTCCCGGGGCGGGAGCGGCTGGAGAAGTGGCGCGAGGCCGGGGAGGTCCGGGAAACAGAGTGAGGCAGTGCGGCGCCGGCCGTGGCAGCGCCGTCCGCCCGCCCCCGCCCTGCCCCGGCACGGCTGCCTGTCCACCTCAGGTCCAGGGGAGCGTGCGCCACGGGCCGGCCGGGTCCCCGGTAAGGGCGCGGTGGGTCGCGAGGGCAGTCTCGTACCACTCGCCGAACTCCTCTTCGTCGAAGTGGAGGCAGCGGCCAAGGACGTAGGCGGCCGAGAAGTCCTCCCATGACCGGTAGTTGAGCTGGACGAGTCGGCCGGCGCTGACCACGGCCGCCTCCGCCTCCCGCAGGGAACACAGGCGGGCGGCGAGGCCCCAGCGGGCCATCCCGGAAGCCCGGCCGTAGTCCCAGGCCTCGACGCTCTGGACGAAGCCCGCTTCGGGGAGCAGGCCGTCGGCGCGGAACCGCGCCTCGTAGCGGGCGATGCGGCCGATCAGCCGCTGCACGCCGGTCACTTGGCCCTCCAGCTCCGCGGCGGTGACGGTGCGGCCCGGGGTGACGCCGTCCGCGGTCAGGCGGGGTTCGGTGGCGGCCTCGGTGCGCCGGCGCACCACATTCACCGCGGCCTGGCGCCAGTGGTCGACGTCGACGGGGCCCGCGAAATCCCGGGCCATGACGCGGCGCAGTTGCAGGACGAACTCCCAGACGCCGCTGACCATCCCGGCACGCAGCAGCTGTTCCTGTGTGTCCTGCCAGTCCTCACGGGTGGTGACGCCCCACCAGCGTTCCAGCGTGCGCTTCTCGGTGCGGTAGCCGCTCCCGTGGTAGGCCATCGAGTTCCAGTAGTGTCCGTTGCGCACGTTGACGTGCGCGCCGACCGCGAGACCGAAGGCGACGAGACCGCTGCGCGGGCCGCCCGTCTCCAGGGTGTGGACGACGTTCCGGGCCAGCCCCGGCCGTTCGACCGGGGCGGAGTGGCGCTGCCACAGGGCGCGGCCCTCAGGTCCGGCCGGCAGGACGCCCTCGCAGGGGCTGCCGGGGTTGACGACGAGGTAGGGCGGGTCGTTCTGGGCCCAGACCTCCGCGAACCACCCCAAGTCGTAGCAGTTGTAGACCGGGTCGGCGACGGGCGGCGGCAGCATGCCGCCGGTGTAGACGGCCAGGCACATGGTCTGGGTCTGCGGGTTCCAGTAGGGGTGGAAGCAGGTGTTGCCCGGGTTCGTGTCGACGTACTCCCGCGACTGCACCATGTACAGGTCGGCCCGGGCGACGAGGTCGTAGTATGCGGGCCAGTCGCCGCGCATCTTCGCCTCGTACAGACCCCTTTCGACCGCGCTCGGCGCCTGCCAGCCCTGCGCTGGGGCCGTCGGACCGGGCAGGACTCCTCCGTCGTGACCTGCTGTCAAACCCATGGGCAAACCTTAAGGGGTTGTCCGGCACGGTCGGCGTGCCGGACCGGCGCCGGGCCCTTGGGGCGAGGGTCGACCTGGGCGAGGGTGCCGAGGCGGTCCCCGAGGGCCTCGGCGGCGTCCAGGCGCCGGCTGCCCGGCTCCTACGACATGGGCTTCACGCCTTCGCCACCGTCCGGTAAGTGCACACCTGCACGCCCGCGTCGCTCGTGGCGTGCGAGACCAGTTCCAGCGTGCGCAGCCCGCCGTCCTCCGGGAAGATCGACTTCCCGCCGCCGAGCAGCACCGGCATGATCACGAGCCGGAGTTCGTCGACGAGCCCCTCGCTCAGCAGGCCGCGTACGAGGGTGGGGCTGCCCATCACCAGCAGGTCGCCGCCGTCCTTCTCGCGCAGCTGCTGGATACGGAGCGCGAACTTCTCGCCGGGGATGCGCTCGGTGTTGCTCCACGTCAGGTCGTCGTCGCCGAGGGTGCCGGTCACGACGTACTTCTCGATCGCGTTCATCCGGTCGGCGAACGGATCACCGGCCCGCTCGGGCCATGCCGCGGCCATCGTCTGCCAGGTGCGGCGGCCGAACAGCAGGGCCTCGGCCCCGTTCATCGAGTCGTTGAAGGAGCCGCCCACGACCTCCGGGTCGAAGAAGGGGTGCGACCAGCCACCGTGGGCGAAGCCGCCGTCCAGGTCCTCCTCGGCACCGCCCGGCGCCTGTACGACGCCGTCCAGGCTGATGAACTCACTGATGACGATGCGCATGTGGCTCTCTTTTCATGGGCCGCGGGTTCAGGTGTACGGGAAGTGAGACTGCCACGCCGTCCGGAACTCATCGCGAACCCGGCGGCGCTTCCCCGCGTACTCAGAAGCTCCCGCCCCCGAAGTCCCCGCCCCCGCCGAAGCCTCCCCCGTCACCGAAGCCGCCGCCGCCTCCGTCGCCGAAGCCGCCGCCCCCGAAGCCGGACGAGTCGAAGTCGGAGCCGGAGAAGTCGCCGCCCGAGAAGTCACCACCGCCGAAGTCGCCCCCGCCGTACTCCCCCGCGTACGCCGGGGTGGAGAGCATCGAGCCGAGCATGGTGCCGACCAGCAGGCCGGGGAGCAGGCCGCCGCCGAAGTAGCCGCCCGCCCAGGGGCCGTAGGCCGGGCCGGCCTCCCAGTACGGGCGGCGACTGCCGTCTCCCACGTCGACGGTGCGGCTCATCGGGTCCTCGCCCTTCCGCAGCCGTACCTCGTCGGCGCCGCAGACCGGGACCTCGCGGGCCGTGCCGCCGGAGGGGGCCCAGCGGACGTCGGCCACCGAGGGACCGTGGCGCGGGTCGAAGAAGCAGGGCGGGCGGCGGGCGGGGAGTTCGCGTCCCGCGCGGCGGGCTTCGAGGACGGTGAGCGAGTACCGCCCGTCCTCCAGGGCCTGGGTCACCCCGCGCACGTCCGAGGGGTGCCGGGCCTGTGCCATACGGGACTTCGCGGTCTCGTAGGAGTCGAGGGCGCGTTCGTAGTCGGCGCGCATCGTGTCGTCGGCGCCCGGCTCCGAGGGGTGGAAGTCGAGCCGGTCCAGGGCCTCCCCGTACGCCGTGATGTCCTCGTCCACGACGACCCGCAGCTTGTCCAGGGCGGCCTCCTCCTCGGCCTCCTTGCGCTTACGGTTGCGGCGCACGACCGTGTACGCCGCCGCGCCGCCGAGGACCACCACGGCGCCGACCGTGATCAGGCCCGCGGCGGCCGAGGAGCCCCGGCCGGAGGACGAGGAGCCGCCCCAGGAGCTGGGTGCGCTGCCCCGGGCCTGTTCGACGGCCCGGTCGACGAAGGCGTTCAGCTGGGTCGCGGCGGACGTGTCCGCGCCGGGTGCCTTCACGGCGGCGGTGAGGTTCTGGACTGCCTGCACGGACATCACCTGCGGGTCGGCGCCCGCGTTGAAGCCGTCGCCGAGGCGGATCGCGTAGACGCCGGTGATCCCGGTGTCGGTACGCAGGGTGCGCAGGACGCTGTCCTCGGGGAAGGCGGAACTCTGCGGCAGCACGGCCACGAAGACCGGCTTGTCGGCGTCCTTGATCTTCTTCGTCAGGGCGTCGGCCTGGCTCCGGGAGAGCTGGCCGGCCGCTGCCGGATCGACGTACACCGGGCCCTTGCGCAGGGCCCGGGCGACGTCATCGACGGTGGAGGCGGTCGCGGAGTGAGCGGCCGGGGCGGCAGGGGCGGCCTGGACGGCCGGGGCAGCAGGCGCCGCGGGGGCCAGGAGCAGGGCGGCTGCCGACAGCAGGAGGAGGAGTCCCGCGAGGAACGCCGGGACCAGGAAAGAGGGGAACGGCCTGTTCCGCATAATTCAACGTTAACCCGGACGGGTGAGAAACGCGGGCGGGCGGCAGACCTCACCGCCCGCCCGCTTCGCCTCAGGCGGCCCGGTACGCCGCCCTCAGCTTCGCCACCGCACCGGTCAGATCACCGGTGAGCAGCAGGTGGTCGGCGTCGGCGAAGGGCTTGGAGACCTTCTCCGTCAGCTTGCCGCCGATCTTCTGCTGGACCAGCAGCCGGGCCTGCCCGACGATGGTCCGGCCCACGTCCGTCCGGCCGAGGCCCGTCCGCTCCGCGACCTGTGCGGCCAGCGCCAGTGCGCCGAGCGTGAGCTCGCCACCGGCCGGGGGCTTCTTCAGCGTGGTGAGGCCCCAGCCGTAGGGGAACTGCGGGTCGTACGCCGCGTCGCCGACGTTGATCGGCAGCTGCGACTCGGACTTCGGCCAGGTCACCGGCAGCTGCCCGGTGAAGGCCCGCTTACCGAAGAGCACGTCGGCCACGCCGTCGCCCTCGGTGCCCGGCAGCCAGGAGGCCACCAGCGCGTCGATGCCGTCGAGCCGGTCGCCGATCAGCTGCGGGCGGCCCGAGACGATGAGCACGGCGCACTTCATCGCGGCGCAGACCTTGTCGACGGCGGCCTTGTCGGCGGCGGACAGCTCCAGGTCGTGGCCGTTGCCGACGTCGCCGATGCCCTCCGCGTACGGGGTCTCGCCGACGACCACGACACCGACGTCGTAACCGTCCGTGGCGGCCGAGGCGTCCTTGGAGTACGTGACCGAGGCGGCGTCCTTCTTCATGGCCGACAGGATCGTGGTGCCCGGGGTGATGTTGCCGGACGAGCCCTGCCAGCTGACGGTCCAGCCACCGGCCTGGTTACCGATGTCGTCGGCGTTGGAGCCGGCGACGTACACCTTCTGCGAGGACTTCAGCGGCAGCACACCGCCGTCGTTCTTCAGCAGCACCTGGGACTTGGCGGCGGCCTCGCGGGCCACGGCACGGTGTTCGGCCGAGCCGACCTTGTCGAGGTTGGACGTGTCGGCGTACGGCTTCTCGAACAGGCCCAGCTTGAACTTCTGGGTCAGGATGCGGGAGACCGCGTCATCGATCCGGGCCTGCGTGATGCGGCCCGCGGTGACCTCGGCCTGGAGCGTCTTCGTGAAGTCCTTGTACGCCGTCGGGACCATGATCATGTCGAGTCCGGCGTTGACCGAGGTGCGGACGTCGCTCGCGTAGTCGCCGGGGATCTGGTCGATCGCCTGCCAGTCGCTGATGACGAAGCCGTCGAAGCCCATCCGGTCCTTGAGCACACCGTTGATCATCTCGGCGTTGGCGTGCATCTTCACCGGGCCCTCGTCGTCCCCGAGGATGTCGAGCGAGGAGTACGACGGCATGACCGTGCCGACTCCGCGCTTGACGGCGTCGGCGAACGGGGCGAGGTGGACGGCTTCGAGCTCCTGCCGGGTGACCTTGGTGACGCCCTGGTCGATGGGGTACGAACCGGTGGTCGAGGAGCCGTACTCCGTACCACCGTCGCCGACGTAGTGCTTGGCGGTGGCCAGCACCTTGTCGTTGCGGTGGAGGTCCTTGCCGGACGCGGCGCCCTGCATGCCCTGGATCACCGTCTCCAGGGACTCCACGAGGGCCGGGTCCTCGCCGTACGCCTCGTAGGCGCGGCCCCAGCGGTCGTCGCGCGAGACGCAGAGGCAGGGGGCGAAGTCCCACGGGATGCCGGTGGCGCGCACCTCGTTGGCGGTGACGGCGCCGGTCTTCTCGACGGTCCTCGGGTCGCGGGTCGCGCCGAGGCCGACGTTGTGCGGCATGATCGTCGAGCCGATCACGTTGTTGTGGCCGTGCACCGCGTCCACGCCGTAGATCAGCGGGATCTGGAAGCGGGTCGCCTGGGCGCGCAACTGGTAGGCGTCGACCATCTTCGCCCAGGCCGCCGCCGTGTTGGGCGTGGGGACCGAGCCGCCGCCGGAGAGCAGCGAGCCGAGGTCGTACGTGGCGATGTCGCCCTGCGAGGAGAGCGCGTTGCGCTCCGCCTGCGTCATCTGGCCGGCCTTCTCGGAGGGCGACATCCGGGCGAGCAGGTCGGCGACCCGCTTCTTCACGGGCAGCTTCGGGTCCTGGTAGGGCAGCCCGTGGGCGTCGATGACGACCTGCGGGTTCTCCTTCGGCGGCCTGGCGCCGGTCACGGTGAGTTCGAGCGGGACCGTCTTCGCGGAGGCGGCTCCGGTGATCTTCTTCGTGGTGACGGAGACCCGGTGCGTGGTGCCGGAGGCCGTGCCCGCGGGGAAGGTGTACGTGCCGCTGACCGGGGCGTAGTCGGTGCCCGGCCCGCCGCTGCCGCCCTTGGTCTCGTACGCGACCGTGACGGGCTCGTCCAGGGGGAGCGAACCGGTGGTGGCGACGGAGAGGTCGATGTCCGCGGTCTCGCCCTGCTTGACGGGGTGCACGGCCGCGTCGGTGACGACGCTCGCCTTCAGGGCGGCGTCGGCCTTCCCGTACAGCTCCATGCCGTCGATGGCGAACTTTCCGGGGGCCCCGGGCGGCAGGGTGAGGGCGTACCCCCACATCTCGTTCAGACCGAGCACCTGGTCGATGCCGCCGACGGGCTGGTAGTCGCCGCGGTAGGTGAGGTCCGCGAACAGGATCTCGACCTGGTGCCAGCCCTCCCAGTCGTCGGTGAACGAGGTGGTCCACAGCTCGGAGGCCTCGCCGTTGGCGCCGCCGTCCTTGATCTCGAAGCTGATCTTCTTGCCCGAACCGGGCGGCAGGGGCGCGGTGTTCTGCCCGTACCACCAGAAGCGGATGCCCTTGTGCGCGGACCAGTCGTGGGCGGGCTGGTCGGCGGCGTAGTCGTGGCTGAGGCCGCCGTAACCACTGATGTCGTAGGTGCCTTCGAGGACCTTGGCGCCCTCGGGGGCGTCCGCGCGCTCCTTCAGGGCGAGGGTGGGCGGGTCGTCGGCGTCGCCGCCCCAGGTGAAGATGCCTTCGGCCGGCTGGTTGGCGAAGGGCACCTCGCCCTCGAACCGGTCGATGGCGACGGGTGCCGGTTCGTCGGCCGCGGCCGCGCTGGGGACGGCCCCGGCGAGGAGGCCGGCCAGGACGGTGGCGGCGGCCAGTGCGGCGGTCGCGGGTCTCGCCCGGTGACGGGTGCGGGGTGGCATGTGCGGCTCCTTCGTACGGTGGGTGCGACGTGGGTACGGGAGTGCGGTCGAGAGGGTGGCGAGGCGGCTGGGGGCGGTTACGCGCCGCGGGTGAGGCGGATGGTGTCGCGGTACCACTTGGCGCTGTCCTTGAGCGTCCGCACCTGCGTGTCGTAGTCGACGCGGACGATGCCGAAGCGCTTGTCGTAGCCGTAGGACCACTCGAAGTTGTCCATCAGCGACCAGGCGAAGTAGCCCCGGACGTCGGCCCCTCGTGCGCGGGCGGCGGCGACTGCGGCGATGTGGTCGAACAGGTACGTGGTGCGGTCGGCGTCGTGGATCTCGCCGTCGGCCGAGACGGTGTCGTCGAAGGCGGCGCCGTTCTCCGTGATGACCGTGGGCAGGCCGTAGTCCTCCTCCAGCCGGACCAGCAGGTCGGTGAGGGCGGTGGGGGTGATCTCCCAGTCCATGGCGGTGCGCGGCAGGTCGCGTTCGACGACGCGCGTGACGGGCAGTCCGTCGGTGTCCGTGGTCGCTCCGTCCTCGGTGACGCCGGAGAAGAGCGAGCCCCGGTAGAAGTTGACGCCGAGGACGTCCAGCGGGGTGGCGATGGCCGCCAGGTCGCCTTCCTCGACGGGGAGTTCGATGCCCTGGGCGGCGAGGTCGGTGACGATGTCCCCGGGGTAGGCGCCCTTGACGATGGGGTCCAGGTAGAGGCGGGCGCCGAGGCCGTCGGCGCGGCGGCAGGCCTCGGCGTCCTCGTGGCTGTCGGTCTCGGGGGTGGCGGTGCCCAGGTTGAGGGTGATGCCGAGTTCGAGGTCGTTGCCGCGTGCGGCTGCCTGCTCCCTCATGTACCGCGAGGCGAGGCCGTGGCCCAGGAGCAGGTGGTGGACGGCGTGGATCGCCTCGCCGAGGTTCTTCCGGCCGGGGGCCTGGTTGCCGTACGCGTAACCGAGCATCGCCGAGCACCACGGCTCGTTCAGCGTGGTCCAGTGCTTCACCCGGTCGCCGAAGGCGTCGTAGGCGAGGGCCGCGTACTCGGCGAAGCGGTGGGCGGTGTCGCGGGCCGGCCAGCCGCCGGCGTCCTCGAGCTCCTGCGGGAGGTCCCAGTGGTAGAGCGTGATCCACGGGGTGACGCCCTTGGCGTCCAGCTCGTCGAGCAGCCGCTTGTAGAAGTCCAGGCCCTTCCCGTTGGCGGGGCCCCGGCCGCCGGGCTGGATGCGGGGCCAGGCCAGCGAGAAGCGGTACGTGTCCACGCCCAGGCCGGCGATCAGCGACACGTCCTCGGACATCCGGTGGTAGTGGTCGCAGGCCACGTCGCCGTTCTCGCCGCGGACGACCATGCCCGGCACCCTGCAGTACGTGTCCCAGATCGACGGCGTTCTGCCGTCCTCCGCCGCCGCGCCCTCGATCTGGTACGCGGCGGTGGCGACGCCCCAGCGGAAGTCGGCGGGCAGACCTGGTACGGCCTGGGCGGCGAGCTCGCGGGCGTAGGCCTGAGGGGTGACGAGGTTCATGGTTCTCCTGTGGTGTGCGTGGCGTACGGCTCTACGAGCGGGCAGCGGCTGGGGCCGGGGCTCCCTTGTGGAGCCAGCAGGCCACCGAGCGGGAGCCGTCGCCCGTGTCCGGCGCCGCGAGCACCGGGACGTGGCTGTCGCAGCCCTCGACCTTCTTGGCACAGCGGGGGTGGAAGGCGCAGCCGGCCGGCATCGCGGACAGGTGCGGGGGCGAGCCCGGGATGCCGCTGAGTTCGCGTCGGGGGCCGTGCAGCGCGGGGAAGGAGTGCAGCAGTCCGTCGCTGTACGGGTGCCGGGGGTCGCGGTAGATGTCGGCCGCGCCGGCCTCCTCGACGATCCGGCCGCCGTACATGATCGCGATGCGGTCGGAGAACTCGATGAGGAGGGAGATGTCGTGCGTGATGAAGACGACGGAGAAGCCGAGCTCCTCGCGGAGCCTGACGAGTTGGCGCAGGATCTGGCGCTGCATGACGACGTCGAGCGCCGTCGTGGGCTCGTCCATGATGACGATCTCGGGTTCAAGGGCGAGGGCCATCGCGATCATCACGCGCTGACGCATGCCGCCGGAGAGCTGGTGCGGGTAGGCGCCGAGCCGGTCGGCGGAGATGCCGACCAGGCTGAGCAGTTCCTTGGCCCGGGCGGTCCGCTCGGGCTTCCTCATCTCCGGGCGGTGGGCCTGGAGTACGTCGGTGAGCTGGCTGTGGACCGTGTGCACCGGGTTGAGGGAGTTCATCGCGCCCTGGAAGACGATCGACAGCTCCTGCCAGCGGAAGGCGCGCAGTTCGGGCGCCGACAGGGTGAGCAGGTCGAGCGCCTCGCCGCCCGGCCGGTGGTAGTGGACCTCGCCGCCGGTGATCACGCCGGGCGGGGAGAGCAGCCGGGTGACGGCGTAGGCCAGGGTGGACTTGCCGGAGCCCGACTCGCCCGCGAGGCCGAGGACTTCGCCGCGGTGCAGGGTGAGGTCGATGTCGCGGAGCGCGTGCACGGCGTCCGCGCCGGTCCCGTAGTCCACGTTGAGGCCGCTGATGGTGAGGACGGGCTCGCTCATGAGCGGGTCTCCTTCTCGGAGGTACCGGTACGGGCGACGGGGGTGAAACCGGCCTCGGCGGATCCGATACGGGCCGCCGGCGTGCCGGTACGGGGCACGGGCGTTTCGGTACGGGCCACGGGTGTGAAGCCGACGCGCATCCGGACCTTCCGGGAGCCGCCAGTCTCGGTGCGCAGGCGCGGGTTGACGAATTCGTCGATGCCGAAGTTGATGAGGGCGAGCGACATGCCGAGCAGCGCGATGCAGAGCCCCGCCGGGACGAACCACCACCAGGCGCCCTGGGCGAGGGCCTGGTTGGACTGCGCCCAGAACAGGACGGTCCCCCAGTTCCAGTTGGAGATGTCGGCGACGCCGATGAAAGCGAGCGTGATCTCGGAGAGGATCGCGAAGATGACCGTGCCGACGAAGCCTGAGGCGATGACGGCGGTCAGGTTGGGGAGCACCTCGAAGAAGATGATCCGCCACGTCGACTCACCGGTGGCGCGGGCCGCCTCGACGTAGTCCCGGCGGCGCAGCGAGAGCGTCTGGGCGCGGAGCACACGGGCTCCCCAGGCCCAGGAGGTGAGGGCGATGACGGCCGCGATCAGGAGGTCGCCCGTGTCGGAGACGAAGCTGGCGATGATGATGATCAGCGGAAGTCCGGGGATGACCAGGAAGACGTTGGAGAGCAGCGAGAGCACCTCGTCGGCGGTGCCGCCGAGGAAGCCGGCGCTGACGCCGATCAGCACGGAGAGGATCGTGGCGATGATGCCGGCGACGAAGCCGACCACGAGCACGCCGCGGGTGCCGACGAGGATCTGCGAGAGCACGTCCTGACCGGTCTGCGTGGTGCCGAACCAGTGGGAGCCGGACGGCGGCTGGAGCAGTTCCTTGCCCATCATGTCGGGGTCGTACGGGGCGATCCACGGGCCGATGACGGCGATCAGCACGAAGAACAGCAGGATGGCGAGTCCGACGACGGTCTTGCGGCCGCGCAGGAAGCGGAACCTGCGCTTGCTCGCAGCCGGTGTCTCGGTCGCGTCGAGTACGGCGACCTCTGTGGCGGTGACGGCCATGTCCCTACGCCTCCCTTCGGGTACGGGGGTCGAGGAGCATGTAGAGGACGTCGGCGAGGAGGTTCGCCGCGAGGACGGAGAGCGTGATGATCAGGAAGACGCCCTGCATGAGGGGGTAGTCCTTGGCTCCCACGCCCTGGAAGAGCTGATAGCCGATGCCCGGGTAGGAGAAGACCATCTCCACCAGGAGCGTGCCGCCGACGATGAAGCCGAGCGAGAGGGCGAAGCCGGAGATGTTGGGCAGGATCGCGTTGCGGGCGGCGTAGCCGAACATCACCCGGCGCTCGGAGAGCCCCTTGGCCTGGGCGACCATGACGTAGTCCTCGCTCGACACCGTCACCATCATGTTGCGCATGCCGAGGATCCAGCCGGCCACGGCGCTGAGCACGATCGTGAGGCCGGGCAGCGCGCCGTGGTAGAGCGCGCTGGAGATGAACGGCCAGTCGAAGGCGGGTACGAGCGAGTTGTCGTATCCGCCGGCGGCCGGGAAGAGCGGCCACTTCACCGCGAACAGCGAGATCGCGATGAGGCCGAGCCAGAAGTACGGGATGGCGGAGATGAAGGTCGTGACGGGCAGCAGACCGTCCATCCAGGAGCCTCGCCGCCAGCCGGCGAAGACTCCGATCCCGGTGCCGAGCACGAAGCTGATCAGCGTGGTGATGCCGACGAGCGCCAGCGTCCACGGCAGCGACTGGGCGATGACCTCGCTCACCGGGGTCGGGAAGAAGGTGAAGGACAGGCCGAGGTCGCCGTCGAACAGATGCCCCCAGTAGTCGGTGTACTGCTGCCAGATCGACTGGTGCTCGTCCAGACCGAAGAGGGCCTGGAGCGAGGCGATGGCATCGGTGTCCAGCTGGCCCTGGAAGCGGGCCATGAGGGACTGCACCGGGTCACCGGGCATCATCCGCGGGATGAGGAAGTTGATGGTGATCGCGGCCCAGGCGGTGACCAGGTAGAAGGCGAGCCGTTGGAGCAGGAACTTCACTTCGCAGCCTCCTTCGCCGCAGCGCCTTCGGAGTCGTACAGCCAGCAGGCGGCCCACTGGCCGTCGTCGAGGTCGAAGCGCGGCGGGAGTTCGGTGCGGCAGCGCTCCATCGCCTTGGGGCAGCGCGGGTGGAAGCGGCAGCCGGCCGGCGGGTCGATGAGCGAGGGGGGTTCGCCGCTGCCGGTCTCCTCCTGCTCCTCCTCTTCGACGACCCGGTCCGGGTCGGGCGCCGAGGCGATCAGCAGTTGGGTGTAGGGGTGGGCGGGGTGCTGGGTGACGGTCTCGCTGTCACCGCCCTCGACGATCCGGCCCGCGTACATCACGAGGGTGGAGTCCGCGAAGTAGCGGGCGGACGCGATGTCGTGGGTGATGTAGAGGATCGCGAGGTGCATGCGGTCCTTGAGGTCCGCCAGCAGGTTGAGCACCCCGAGCCGGATCGAGACGTCCAGCATCGAGACGGGCTCGTCGGCGAGGAGGACCTGGGGGTCGGCGCCGAGCGCGCGGGCGATGGCCACGCGCTGGCGCTGACCTCCCGACAGCTCGTGCGGGAACTTGTCCAGATACTGATGAGGAGGAGTCAGCTGGACGCGGTTCAGCAGAGCGGTCAGGTTCTGTTCCAGTTCCGCCTCGCCGCTGCCCGCCCGGCCGTGGATCTTCAGCGCGCGGGTGAGGTGGTAGCGCACGGTGTGCACCGGGTTCAGCGAGGCGAACGGGTCCTGGAAGATGAGCTGGACCCGTCGTACGTAACTGCGGAAGGACCGGCCACGTCCGGCCTTCACCGCCTGGCCGCCCAGGTGGATCTCGCCCTCGGTGAGCGGATACAGCTGAGCGAGCAGGCGGGCGACGGTGGACTTCCCGGAGCCCGACTCCCCCACCAGCGCCGTGACGGTGCCGCGCCGCAGTTGCAGCGAGACGTCGTCGACGGCGTGGACACTGCGGCGCTTGCCCGCGACGAGGTCGCGGCCGGTGCGTCGCACGGCGAAGTGCTTGGTGACTCCGCGTGCTTCGAGCACGACGTGGTTCTTCTCGGTCTGTTCAGACATGGCCGGTACCTGGATCCCTGGGTTCTGGAACAGCCGGCTACTTCGACGGCTTGAGCTTCAGCACGACTTCCAGCGCCGAGCGCTGGGTGTGCTGCGGGTCGGCGTACGGGTCGGCCTCGGTGGGCCAGCCCACCCAGTTCTTCGTGGAGTACTCGGCCCCGATGGGCGCGGCCGCGGTCGGGATCACCGGCGCCTGCTCGACCATGATCTTCTGCAGGGTGCTCATCGCCCCGTTGCGCGCGGAGTCGGTCGTCGCACCGGCGAAGTCCTTCAGCGCCTCGGTCGCCTCGGTGCTCTTGAAGCGGCCGAAGTTGCCCTGCTGGGAGGGCTTGCCGATGGGCTGGAGCAGCGCGCCGTCCATGATGTTCTGGTACATGTCGTACGGGGTCGATCCGCTGTTGGTCCAGTGCAGGGTGGCGTCGAAGTTGCCGTTGGCCACGTCCGCGGTCCAGGCGTCGGCCGTCTGCGTCTTGACCTTGGCCTCGATGCCGATCTTCTTGATGTTGTCCTTGATGATCGCGAGGCCGGTGATGTAGTCGTTCCAGCCGGCCGGGTCGGTGAAGGTGAGCTTCACGGCCTTGCCGCCCGGGTCCTTCAGCACGCCGTCGCTGAGCGTGAAGCCGGCCTTCTCCAGGACCTTCTTGGCGCCCTCGACATCGGGCTTCGTGGTCGCGCTCTTGTACTCGGGCGAGATGAAGGACTCACCGGCGGGCAGGGGGATGCCGGTCGGGTTGGTGATCTCCGGGTAGAGCGTCGCCTCGGCCTGGGTGTAGATCGCGTTGCGGTCGACGACCATCGCCATGGCCTTGCGCAGCGCCGGGTTGTCGAAGGGCTTGCGGGTGGTGTTGAACCAGAGTCCGTGGATGCCGAGCCCGGAGGGGAACCACAGCTTGTGGTTCTTGGGGTCCTTGGAGATGAACAGCTGCTTGTAGTTCGGCATGAAGACGAACGACCACTCGAGCTTGCCACTGGCCAGCGCGGTGGTGGCGGCGCTGTTGTCGTTGTAGGTGCTGTAGCGCAGCTCCTTGACCTTCGTCGTGCCCTTCCAGTAGGTCGGGGTGGCGGTCAGCGTGGTGGTCTGCGGGGTGAAGGTCTTCAGCTTGTACGGACCTGAGCCGACGGGTGTGCGGTTGGGCCAGGTCTCCGGGTCCTTGACGCCCTCCCAGATGTGCTTGGGGACGATGAACTGCTGGATGATCTTGTTCTGGTTGACGTACTGCGAGTCCTCGAAGGTCAGGACGACCTTCTTGCCCTGGACCTTGACGTCGCCCCACGCGATGCCGTCGGCGTTGAGCGCCGGGTGCTTCTTCAGCAGGTCGAACGTGAACGCGACGTCCTCGGCGGTCAGCGGCTTGCCGTCGGCCCACTTGGCCTTGTCGTTCAGGGTGAAGGTGACCTTGGTGAAGTTGAGGTCCCACTTCCAGTCCGTCGCCAGCCACGGGTCGGCCTTGTCGGAGGGCCGGATCTGGCTCACCATCGCCAGCGGCTCGTAGATCATGAAGCGGTAGCCGAGGGTGGCGCCCGCCGAGGTCGCCAGGAACGGGTTGCTGTTGTTCGTCTGCGGCCCGTCCGGCTTGCCGATGTTCAGGACGCCCGTGGCGCCACTGCCGCTCTTGTCGCGGTTCGAGTTGGCTGACGAGCATCCGGCGGCGAGCGCGACCACCGCGGTGGCGAGCGCGACCGCTCTGAGCGTGTGGTGACGGCGTGCGGGCATGGCGACTCCAGGAGGGACTGGCGGGTCTGGGAGATCCGGAAACGGGCAGCGCTCGGCGCGCCGGGTACGGGAGGTGCGGGTACGTACGGGCGGTGCGGGTGGTGCGGGTGCGTGCGGGCCGGGGCCGCAGCGCTAGGGCGCCGAGTGGCGCACGACCAGTTCGGTGGGCAGCACGAGCGGTGCGTCGGGTACGGGCGTGCCGCCGAGGTGGGAGAGCAGCATCCGTGCGGCCGTCTCACCCATCTGCCGGGTGGGCTGGCGCACGGTGGTCAGAGGGGGTTCGGTGTGCTCGGCCATCGGGATGTCGTCGAACCCGACCACCGCGATGTCGCCGGGCACGGTCCGCCCCGCGGCGCGCAGCGCCCGCAGCACGCCTGCCGCGGTGATGTCGTTGTGCGCGAAGACCGAGTCGAACTCCGTCCCGGAGGCGAGGAGTTCCTCGACGGCCAGCCGGCCGCATCGCTCGGTGAAGTCTCCGCGGTGGACGAGATCGGTCGGCAGGACGGAGACGAATCCCTCCAGCCGGTCGCGTACGCAGCCGAAGTCCTGGGGGCCCGTGATGACCAGGGGCCTGGTGCGGCCGGCGTCCCGCAGATGGCGGGCGGCCGACGCGCCTCCTTCGTGGTTGGTGGTCACGACGGAGGGGAACTCGGGGTGGTGGCCGCGATCGTCGATCAGCACGATCGGCAGGCCGGCGCGGTGCAGCGAGGTGAGGTGGTCAAGGGTGTTCTCGGGCTCGACGACGACCAGTCCGTCGAAGGCGCGCGCCGACACCTGGCTGGTGAAGCGCTGCACGGACTCGGCTCCGCGGTTGCAGGTGAAGAGCAACAGCCCGTAGTCGGCGGCCTCGACGGTGTCGACGACGCCCTGAAGCACCTCGCCCATCCACGGCCAGGTCAGCGAGGGCACCAGCATGCCGACCGTACGGCTGCTGCCGCGGGCCAGACCGACGGCGCCCGAACTGGGTACGTAGCCGAGCTGTGCGATCACTTCACGAACACGGGCGGCCGTCGAACCGTCCACTTCGCCCTTGGTGTTGATGACCCGGGACACGGTCGTCTTGCTGACGCCGGCCTCGCGGGCGACATCAGCGATGGTGACACGCATCGGGGGCCTCCAGGACACAACGGGACAGAGCGAACGAACAGCTGTGGAACCGGTACCGCAACCGGTTCCGGAACCGGTACCGGCGTTGGTGGCGTGAGTTAACCCCCCTGGAACAGGGCCGTCAATACTTCACGCCGAGATTGGTCCGTACCCATATTCCGGGCAGCCGGAATTGACCCTTGCGTTCAAGTCATGAACGCACAAGCTCTTGACGTGGGCACGTAAGAGCAGTTCACTCCCGTCTCGTCCGACGGCACGTCCCCCCACGCTCCCGCCGAGGAAGGCATCAGCCATGACCCGTTCAGGAAGGGCGGCCAGGGCGCTGCTCGCCGCAGTGCTCGCGACCGCCGGCCTCACCGGGCTCTCGTCCACCGCCGCGCAGGCCGCGGGCGAGACGGTGAACATCGCCCTGACCACCACCGATGACTCCGGCGGCCGTCATGTCACCCGGGGGCTGGAGGCCCAGACCCCGGTCGCGTTCGCCGGCGGCAACGGGGGCGGCGGCACGAACATCACGGTCGACGAGAACACCCGCTACCAGACGTTCACCGGCGGCGGCGCCTCGTTCACCGACACCGCCGCGTACCTGATGAAGAGCAGCGGAGCCCTGAGCCAGGCGACCCGCGACGCCACGATGAAGAAGCTGTTCTCGCCCACGGAGGGCATCGGGCTGTCGTTCGTACGCAACCCGATGGGCGGTTCGGACCTGGCGCGCTACGGATACACGTACGACGACATGCCCGCCGGGCAGACCGACCCCTCCCTGGCGCACTTCTCGATCGCACACGATCTGGAGGATGTGCTGCCGCTGACGAAACAGGCCAAGCAGCTCAACCCGGCGCTGACGACGGTGGCGTCCCCGTGGACCGCTCCGGCATGGATGAAGGACAACGGGCAGCTCAACGGCGGCTGGCTGAAGGCGGAGAACTACGGCGCCTACGCCGACTACTTCGTGAGGTACCTCCAGGCCTACCGGGACCAGGGCGTGCCGGTCGACTACGTCACCGCGCAGAACGAGCCGACGTGCTGCGGCGGCTATCCCTCGATGAGCTGGAACGGCTCCGGCCTGGCCTATTTCACCAAGAGCGAGCTGCTGCCGAAGCTGGCATCGGCGGGCCTCGCCACCAAGGTGCTCGCGCACGACTGGAACTGGGACACCTACGACGCGTACGCGGCGGCCACCGTGGACGACGCGGCCGTGCGCGACCACCCCAACTTCGGCGGGGTGGCCTGGCACGGCTACGGCGGTGACATCGCCAAGCAGACGACGGTGCACGAGCGGTACCCGTCGATGGACGCCTTCCAGACGGAGCACTCGGGCGGCACCTGGATCGCCGACCAGCAGCGCGAAGACATGATGAACATCATCGATTACACCCGCAACTGGGCGAAGTCGGTGACCAAGTGGTCGCTCGCGGTGGACCAGAACCGCGGCCCGCACAACGGCGGCTGCGGCACCTGCGACGGGCTGATCACCGTGCACGACGGAGACAGCAGGAGCGGACAGGTCGACTACACGATCGAGTACTACACGATGGGCCACCTGACGAAGTTCGTCCGCCCGGGCGCCTCCCGGATCTCCTCCACCGCCAGCTCCACGGTGCCCAACGTCGCCTGGCGCAACCCGGACGGCTCGAAGGCGCTGATCGCGTACAACGGTGGCGGTTCCGCCCAGCAGGTGACGGTCAACTGGGGCGGCCAGAAGTTCACTTACTCCCTCCCGGCCCGCACATCGGCCACCTTCACCTGGTCGGGGACGCAGTCGGGTGCGGACGCCCCGTCGGGCGCCCTGTCCGGCCCGGGCGGCAAGTGCCTGGACGCGACGGGCAACACCGGCGCCGACGGCACGCCCGTCCAGCTCTGGGACTGCACCGGCGGCGCCAACCAGCGCTGGACGGTGCGGGGCGACGGCTCCATCCGTACGCTCGGCGCCTGCCTGGACGTGTCCTCGGGCTCCACGGCGAACGGCGCGAAGGTCCAGCTGTACACCTGCAACGGCTCGGGGGCACAACGCTGGACGTACAACGCTTCAACGGGCGACATCGTCAACACGGCGGCGGACAAGTGCCTGGACGTGACCGACCGGTCGACGGCGAACGGGGCCCGTACACAGATCTGGACGTGCACCGGGGCGGCCAACCAGAAGTGGCACCTCCAGCCTTAGGTCCGGTCTGGAGTTCCCGCGCGGCGTCGGAACTCCAGACCGGACCTGGCCGCACGCGCCCGGACCACGGGCCGGGAAGCCGGTCCGCGGTCCGGGCGCGTGCGTGCCGGACCGGCCTACTCGGTCGGCTCGATCCCCGCGCGCAGCAGACCGAAGGTGTACGCGTCCTCCAGCGCCTGCCAGGACGCGGCGATGATGTTCTCCGCGACGCCCACGGTCGACCAGTCGGCCGCGCCGTCACCCGTGGTGATCAGGACCCGGGTGGTGGAGTCGGTGCCGGTGCGGCCCTCCAGGATGCGGACCTTGTAGTCCACCAGCTCCAGCTTGGCGAGCTGCGGGTAGATCCGTTCCAGGGCGACGCGCAGTGCCCGGTCGAGGGCGTTGACCGGGCCGTTGCCCTCGGCGGTGGCGACGATGCGCTCGCCCTTGGCCCACAGCTTCACGGTCGCCTCGTTGGCGTGGGTGCCGTCGGGGCGGTCCTCGACGATGGCGCGCCAGGACTCGATGCGGAAGTACCGGCGTACCCGGCCCTCGGCCTCGGCGCGCAGCAGCAGTTCGAAGGAGGCGTCGGCCGCCTCGTAGGTGTAGCCCTGGAGCTCGCGCTCCTTGACCCGCTCGACGACCCGGCCGATGAGCTCGCGGTCGCCGCCGAGGTCGATGCCGAGCTCCACGCTCTTGAGCTCGATGGAGGCGCGGCCCGCCATGTCGGAGACGAGCATCCGCATGGTGTTGCCGACCAGCGCGGGGTCGATGTGCTGGTACAGGTCCGGGTCGACCTTGATCGCGGAGGCGTGCAGCCCGGCCTTGTGCGCGAAGGCCGAGACGCCGACGTAGGGCTGGTGGGTGGAGGGCGTGAGGTTGACGACCTCGGCGATGGCGTGCGAGATGCGCGTCATGTCGGCGAGCGCGCCCTCGGGCAGGACGGTCTTGCCGTACTTGAGTTCCAGCGCGGCGACGACGGGGAAGAGGTTGGCGTTGCCGACCCGCTCGCCGTAACCGTTGGCGGTGCACTGGACGTGCGTGGCGCCCGCGTCGACGGCTGCCAGCGTGTTGGCGACGGCGCAGCCGGTGTCGTCCTGGGCGTGCATGCCGAGGCGGGCGCCGGTGTCGGCCAGGACGGTGGCGACGACGGCCTGGACCTGGGCGGGGAGCATCCCGCCGTTGGTGTCGCAGAGGATGACGACGTCGGCGCCGGCCTCGGACGCGGCCCGGACGACGTCCTTGGCGTACGCGGCGTTGGCGCGGTAGCCGTCGAAGAAGTGCTCGCAGTCGACGAAGACCCTGCGTCCCTGGGCGACCAGGTGGGAGACGGTGTCGCGCACCATCTCCAGGTTCTCCTCCAGCGTGGTGCGCAGGGCGAGCTCGACATGGCGGTCGTGCGACTTGGCGACCAGCGTGATCACCGGGGCGCCCGACTCGAGCAGCGCCTTGACCTGGGGGTCCTCGGCCGCCTTGCCACCGGCGCGGCGGGTGGCGCCGAAGGCGACCAGCTCGGCGTTCCTGAACTCGATCTCCTGCCGGGCGCGCGCGAAGAACTCGGTGTCGCGGGGGTTGGCGCCCGGCCAGCCGCCCTCGATGAAACCGACGCCGAAATCGTCCAGGTGCCGGGCGATGGTCAGCTTGTCCGCGACCGTCAGGTTGATGCCTTCACGCTGGGCACCGTCGCGCAGCGTGGTGTCGAAGACATGGAAACTGTCGTCGGTGGGCTTGGCCTTGGTGGTCATGCTGGTCTGACTCCTGTCGGATGAGTGGATCCGGACGATCTGACTCCACTTGCCCCCATCATCCCGCGTGCCTCGTCCCGGCCGGTGGTGAGGGCCGGAAAACAAAAAACCCCTCGCGGGTGCGAGAGGTCTGCGCGCGGGTCTGGGGCACGGTGGCCGTGCCGTACGTGGTGGTACGGGACGATCACTGCGGACCGGCGCGCCTGTTGCCAATAATCATGACGAACGAGGACACGGAAGCAGTCTGACACAGGACCGCTTCCGTGCCCGGCCCGTCTCAGGATGCGGGCGTGACGCTCGTCGCCCCGGACGGCGAGGCCTTCTCCCCCGCCCGCACGGCGGCGACGCGGTTCAGGTCGATGTCGCGGGTCTCGCGCATGGTCAGGTAGACGACGAGCGAGACGGCGGCGCAGCCCGCCACGTACCAGTAGAAGCCGGACTCGATCCCTGCGTTCTTGAACCACAGCGCCACGTACTCGGCGGTGCCGCCGAACAGCGCGTTGGCGACGGCGTACGAGAGACCGACGCCGAGGGCGCGGATGCCGGTCGGGAACAGCTCGGCCTTCACGCAGGCGTTGATCGAGGTGTAGCCGGTGATCACGAGCAGGGCGAGGAGCGCGAGGCCGAGCGCGGGCCAGAAGGTGTCCGCGTGCTTGAGCATCGTCATGATCGGCACGGTCAGGAAGGTCGAGCCGACCGCGAAGGTGATCAGCAGCGGGCGGCGGCCGATCCGGTCCGACAGCATCCCGGCCAGCGGCTGGACGCACATGAAGACGAACAGCGCGCAGAAGCTGACGAGCGAGGCGGTGGACTTCTCCATGCCGGCGCTCTTGGAGAGGAACTTCGTGAGGTAGGTCGTGTACGTGTAGTAGGCGACGGTGCCGCCCATGGTCAGCGCCATCACGAGGAACGCCTCGCGCCGGTGCTGCCAGAGCACCTTCAGCGTGCCGCGGTCCTGCTGCTCGGCGGCGCCGGACTCGGCGTACACCTCGGTCTCCAGCATGGAGCGGCGCAGGTAGAAGACGATGCCGGCGCCGAGCGCGCCGACGACGAACGGGATGCGCCAGCCCCAGCTGTGCAGCGCCGCGTCGGACATGTTGCGCTGCAGGAGGATCTGGAGGCCGAGACCGACGAGTTGTCCGGCGGTCATGGACACGTACTGGAAGCTGGAGGCGAAGCCGCGCTTCTCGGGTGCGGAGGCCTCGGTGAGGTACGTGGCGCTGGCCGCGTACTCGCCGCCGACGGACAGGCCCTGGAGCAGCCGGGCCACCATCAGCACGGCGACACCGCCGTACCCGGCGACGTCGTAGGTCGGCGCGACCGCGATGAGGACCGCGGAGGCCGACATGAGGGTGACGGTCAGGGTGAGCGCGGCCTTGCGGCCCCTGCGGTCACCGATCCTGCCGAGCAGCCAGCCGCCGACCGGCCGCATGAAGAAGCCGACGGCGAAGATGCCCATGGTGTTCATGAGGTTGGCGGTCTCGTTGCCTTCGGGAAAGAACGCATCCGCGAAGTACACCGCGAAGGTCGCGTACACGAACCAGTCGAACCACTCGACCATGTTGCCGGCCGAGCCGACCCAGATTTTCTTCCACTGCTCTCGTCCCATGGTCGGCCACCGTGCCCGATCCACCGGAACCCCAACAAGGGTGCAGGGCGCAACGATCACGCGTACTTAAGTGCGTTGTGTTCACGGGCGGGTGACGTCAGCCGCCGCGGCCAGGGTTTCACCGATGAACTCGGCCACCCTTTCGAGGACTTGGTCCCGAGAGGTCCCGGGGAGGCCGACCGCCACATGGACGCTGAAGCCGTCCAGCAGGGCGCGCAGCCGGGTCGCGGAACGCTCGGCGTCGACCCGGCGCAGCTCCCCGCGCGAGCCGCCCTCGGCCAGCAGGGCCACCAGGTCGCGGTGCCAGGCCCCCTCGATCGCGGCCTGCCGGGCGCGGGCCTCGTCGCCGGCGTCGCGCGAGCGGTTCCAGACCTCCAGCCAGAGCGTCCAGTGCGGGTCGCGGGGGCCTTCGGGGAGATAGAGGGCGATGTACGCGTCGAGCCGTTCGCGGACCGTCCCCGGCCCGGACAGCAGCCGGCGCCGCTCGGCCCCGAGCCGGTTCTCGCTCCATTCGAGGGTCTGGAGCAGCAGTTCGTCCTTGGTGCGGAAGTAGTAGAGGAGGTGGCCGCTGCTCATGCCGACCTCTCGGCCGAGAGCCGCCATGGTCAGGCCGTCGAGGCCGCGCGCGGCGACGGTGGCCATGACGGCGGCGAGCACGTCCTCGCGGGGCGGGGCGGTGTGGCGACTGCGCGGGGCGGAGGGCACGGTTTCAGACCTTCGGCTGCTGCTGGGTGATGCAGTGGATGCCGCCGCCCCCGGCGAAGATCGCGCGGGCGTCGACGAGAGTCACCGTACGGGTGGGGAAGAGGCGGCGGAAAATCCCGGCGGCGAGCTCGTCGCGCGGGTCGCCGAAGGCGCACAGGACGACGCCGCCGTTGCAGAGGTAGTGGTTGATGTAGGAGTAGTCGACCCACTCCCCGCCGGCCCTCAGCACGGTGGGCGCCAGGACCTCCACGACCTCCAGCGGCCGCCCCTGCGCGTCGGTGGCGGCGCGCAGGACGCGGACGGTCTCCCGGGTGATCTCGTGGTCGGGATGGGCCGGGTCCGGCTGGACGTGGGCGACGACGGTGCCGGGGCGCGCGAAGGCGGCGACGATGTCGACATGGCCGAGCGTGCCGTACGTGCCGTAGTCGCCGGACAGACCGCGGGGCAGCCAGATCGCCTTCCGGGTGCCGAGGCGCGCGTGGACCTCGGCCTCGACGTCCGCGCGGCTCCAGCCGGGATTGCGTTCCCCGCCGAGCTGGACGGTCTCCGTGAGCAGGACGGTGCCCTCGCCGTCGACGTGGATCGCGCCGCCCTCGTTGACGAGCGGTGAGCCGTGCACGGGGACGCCGGCGAGCTCGGCGACGGAGCGGGCGATGTGCCGGTCCTGCTCCCAGCGGGCCCAGCCCTGGGCCCCCCAACCATTGAACGTCCAGTCGACGGCGGCCAGTTCATGGCCGTCGGTGACGAAGGTGGGACCGATGTCGCGCATCCAGGCGTCGTCCAGCGGGCGCACCGCCAGCTCGATGTCCGGGCCGAGCAGAGCCCGGGCACCGTCCTCCTGGCCGGGGCCGACGACCATCGTGACGGGTTCGAAGCGGCGGACGGCGTGGGCGACGGCGGCCCAGGCGCGCCGGGCCCCGTCGAGTTCGGCCGCGGTGTCGAAGGTGGGGTTGGGGCCGGGCCAGGCCATCCAGGTGCGTTCGTGCGGGGCCCATTCGGGCGGCATGCGGAAGGTCACGGCGGGTCGGGTCCTTGGAGGTCGTTTCTTACAGGAAGTAGAGCCGGTTGAGGGAGACCGATTCGGCGGGTTCGGAGCGGAGCGGGTCGCCGTCCAGAGTGACGAGACCGCTGTGTCCGTCCACGTCGACCGTCCCGGTACGGGAGTTGAGCCGCAGGTCGGCGGGGCCGATGCCACGCGTGCCCCGGACGCCGACACGTCGCCGGCGGGTCGGCATGGCGTCCGCCCCCAGCTGGGTGGCGGCCTGCGAGACGAAGGCGACCGAGAGATCGGCGGCGGTGGCCCCGTAGGCGCCGAACTGCGGACCGAGGACGAGGGGTTCACAGGTGTCGGTGGCGGCGTTGGGATCGCCGGTGACACCGTAGGCGGGGAAGCCGGACTTCAGGACCAGTTGCGGCTTCGCGCCGAAGAACTCGGGCCGCCACAGCACGATGTCGGCGAGCTTGCCGGTCTCGATGGAGCCGATCTCGTGCGCGAGGCCGTGCGCGATGGCCGGGTTGATGGTGAGCTTGGCCATGTACCGCAGCACCCGGGCGTTGTCGTCGCCCGGCCCGTCGCCCTCCATCGGGCCGAGTTCGGCCTTCATCTTCCCGGCCATGGCGAAGGTGCGGCGGACGGTCTCACCGGCCCGCCCCATGCCCTGGGCGTCGGAGGAGGTGATGCCGATGGCCCCGAGGTCGTGCAGCACGTCCTCGGCGCCCATCGTCCCCGCCCTGATCCGGTCCCGGGCCATGGCGGCATCCCCGGGCAGGTCCGTCTTCAGGTCGTGGACGGAGACGATCATCCCGTAGTGCTCGGCGACCGCGTCCCGGCCGAAGGGGAGGGTGGGGTTGGTGGAGGAGCCGATGACGTTCGGCACACCGGCCATCTTGAGGACGTTGGGGACGTGTCCGCCGCCGCAGCCCTCGATGTGGAAGGCGTGGATGGTCCGACCCTCCAGGACGCTCAGGGTGTCCTCGACCGACAGGCACTCGTTCAGCCCGTCGCTGTGCAGGGCCACCTGGACGTCGTACTCCTCGGCGACGCGCAGCGCGGTGTCCAGGGCGCGGGTGTGGGCGCCCATGTCCTCGTGGACCTTGAAGCCGCACGCCCCGCCCTCGGCGAGCGCCTCGACGAGCGGCGCCTGATGGGAGGAGGAACCGCGGCCCAGGAAACCGATGTTGACCGGCCAGGCGTCGAACGCGTTGAAGGCGTGGCGCAGGGCCCAGGGCGAGTTGACGCCGACGCCCCAGACCGGGCCGAACTCCTGGCCGATGATCGTGGTCACGCCGGAGGCGAGCGAGGCCTCCATGATCCGCGGCGAGAGCAGGTGGACATGGGTGTCGACGGCGCCCGCGGTCGCGATGAGGCCCTCGCCGGACACGATGGAGGTCCCGGTGCCGACGACGACGTCCACCCCGTCGAGGGTGTCCGGGTTCCCGGCCCGGCCGATCGCGGAGATCCGGCCCTCGCGGATGCCGACGGACACCTTGCGTACGCCCTGCACGGCGTCGATGACCAGCACGTTGCTGATCACCACGTCACAGGTCTCCCGGACGGCGGCGGCCTTGAGGTGGAGGCCGTCGCGGGCGGTCTTGCCGAAGCCGGCGAGGAACTCGTCGCCGGGCTTCTGGGCGTCGGACTCGACCCGGACGGTCAGCCCGGAGTCGCCGAGCCGGACCCGGTCACCGGCGCGCGGGCCGTGCACGGAGGCGTACTCGTGGGGGTCGATGCTCATCGCGTGGCCCCCAGGTATCCGCAGGCCGCAGCGCGCCGCAGCGCTTCCTCGCGCGCGCCGGGGACGTCGAGCGGGCCGTCGACCAGCCCGGCGAACCCGATCGCGACGCGGTCGCCGCCGATGGGCACGAGGCCCACCTCGACGTGCTCCCCCGGCCCGAAGCGGACGGAGGACCCCGCGGGGACGCAGAGCCGCATCCCGTAGGCCGTGGCCCGGTCGAAGTCGAGCCTCGGGTTGGCCTCGAAGAAGTGGAAGTGCGAGGTCACGGAGACCGGGACGGTCGCGGTGTTGCGGACGCCCAGCCGTACCGCGGGCACGGGCTCCGGTGTGGCGGGTCCGGGCACGACCGCGCCGGGCGCTTCGTCGCCGAGGCCCGCGCCCAGCGGCCGGGAGACCACGGCGAGCCGTGACCCGTCGTCGAAGACGGCCTCGACGTGGACCTCGGTGACGACGTCGGCGACCCCGGGCAGCACGTCGTCCGGGCCCAGCACGCGGCGCGCGGCCTCGATCGCCTCGGCGAGCCGTCGCCCGTCGCGTGCGGCCTCGCAGACGGTGTCCGCGATCAGGGCGGTGGCCTCGGGGACGTTGAGCCGCAGACCGCGGGCCCGGCGGGCGCGGGCCAGTTCCGCGGCGCCGAAGAGCAGCAGCCGGTCGCGCTCGGTCGGGGTCAGTCGCATCGTCACACCTCCTGGTTAGAGCAGCACTCTAACCAGGAGGCAGGGATAAATGGAAGCCTGGGCGTGATGATTCGAGTGCTGCTCCAAACCCTCGTACGGAGAAAGGCCGCGCCCGGCGGGGCGCGGCCTTTCTCCGTACGAGAGGTGTGACTAGCCGAGCGGGTGCATCCAGCCGTGGGTGTCCTCGGCGACACCGCGCTGGATGTCCAGCAGGCGCTCGCGCAGCCGCAGGGTGACCGGGCCCGGCGTGCCGTCGCCCTGGGCCCACTCGCCGCCCGCGCTCTTCACGATGCCGACGGGGGTGATGACGGCGGCGGTGCCGCAGGCGAAGACCTCGGTGAGGGTGCCGTTCGCGGTGTCGTCGCGCCACTGGTCGATGGAGACACGGCTCTCCTCGGGCTCGTAGCCGAGGTCCGCGGCGAGCCTGAGCAGCGAGTCACGGGTGATGCCCGCGAGCAGGGAGCCGGTCAGGGTGGGGGTGACGATCCTGTTCCCGTACACGAAGTACAGGTTCATCCCGCCGAGCTCCTCGACCCACTTGTGCTCGACTGCGTCGAGGTAGGCGACCTGGTCGCAGCCCTTGGCCGCGGCCTCCGCCTGGGCCAGCAGGGACGCGGCGTAGTTGCCGCCGGTCTTGGCGTCGCCCATGCCGCCGGGGACGGCGCGGACGCGGTCCTCGGAGAGCCAGATGGAAACGGGCTTCACACCGCCGGGGAAGTACGCGCCGGCCGGCGAGGCGATGACCAGGAAGAGGTACTCGTTGGCGGGGCGGACACCGAGCCCGACCTCGGTGGCGATCATGAACGGGCGCAGGTACAGCGACTCCTCGCCGCCGTGCTGCGGCACCCAGGCCGCGTCCTGCTGGACGAGCGCGTCGCAGGCCGCGACGAACGTCTCGACGGGCAGCTCCGGCATGGCCAGCCGGTTCGCGGAGCGCTGGAAGCGCTCGGCGTTGGCCTCGGGGCGGAAGGTGGCGACCGTGCCGTCGGGCTGGCGGTACGCCTTGAGGCCCTCGAAGATCTCCTGGCCGTAGTGCAGCGTCATGTTGGCCGGGTCGATCGACAGCGGCGCGTACGGGACGAGCTGGGCGTCGTGCCAGCCGCGGCCTTCGGTCCACTTGATCGTCACCATGTGATCGGTGAAGTGGCGGCCGAAGCCGGGCTTGACCAGGATCGCCTCGCGCTCCGCATCGGACAGCGGGTTCGAGGAGGGCTTGAGCTCGATCGTGGGCGTCGTCATGAGTACGTGTCCTTCACCGGTTTTGTGTGTGTAGGACCACGCCCGCGTCAGCTCCTGCGGGGCAGGTGCTAGGACGTCCGAGCTTCGTGGCGAGCCACGGTCCCGTTCGATTATCTCTCGCGGGGTGCCGTGCACGAAATGACGTGGATGCGGTCCAGGGTTCGATGGTGACACCCGGGGCCGCACAGGAGAAGCCGCCGGGTGCGTGTGCGACCCGGCGGCTTCGTGAGGCAGTCGTCGGGTCAGCCCGCTACGCGTACCGCGAGCGCGTCGCCGATCTCGTCGGTGGTACGAGCGGTCCCTCCCCCAGAGCCCGAAAGGCCTGGGAGGTTCCCCCCTCGCTCCGCGAGGTCGGCGGAGACGGCGTCCTCGATGCGCACGGCCTCGGCCTCGTAGCCGAGGTGACGCAGGAGGAGGGCGACGGAGAGGACCGTGGCGGTCGGGTCCGCCTTGCCCTGGCCCGCGATGTCGGGGGCCGTGCCGTGGACCGGCTCGAACATCGACGGGAAGGCACCCGTCGGGTTGATGTTGCCGGAGGCGGCCAGACCGATGCCACCGGAGATGGCGGCGGCGAGGTCGGTGAGGATGTCACCGAAGAGGTTGTCGGTGACGATGACGTCGAAGCGCTCCGGCTGGGTGACGAAGAAGATCGTCGCCGCGTCGACGTGCAGGTAGTCGGTGGTGACCTGGGGGTACTCGGCCGCGACCTTGTCGAAGGTGTTCTTCCACAGGTGGCCCGCGTAGACGAGGACGTTGTTCTTGTGGACCAGCGTCAGCTTCTTGCGCGGGCGGGCGGCGGCCCGCTCGAAGGCGTCGCGGACGACGCGCTCGACGCCGAAGGCCGTGTTGAGGCTGACCTCGGTGGCGACCTCGTGCTCCGTACCGGTGCGCAGCGAACCGCCGTTGCCGGTGTACGGACCCTCGGTGCCCTCACGGACGACGACGAAGTCGATGTCCGGGCTGCCGGCCAGCGGGGTCGCCGTGTTCGGGAACAGCTTCGACGGCCGCAGGTTGATGAAGTGGTCGAAGGCGAAGCGCAGCTTCAGCAGCAGCCCGCGCTCCAGAACGCCGGAGGGCACGGACGGGTCACCGATCGCACCGAGCAGGATGGCGTCATGACCCTTGAGGGCCTCCAGCTCCGCGTCCGGGAGGGTTTCACCGGTGCGGTGCCAGCGCTGGGCGCCGAGGTCGTACTCCTTGGTCTCCAGCTTCACGTCCTGCGGGAGAACAGCGTTGAGGACCTTCAGGCCCTGGGTCACGACCTCCTGGCCGATACCGTCACCAGGGATCACTGCGAGATTGATGCTGCGAGACATGTCCGGCACATTACTGCGCGTCCCATCCCATGACACGTGGCGTCCACCATACGGACACATGGGCAGCTGTACGTGTACCGTTCACCTACCCGACGGAGTGCCGTCAGGAAACGGGTGCACCTTGTCGCTCATGGACATCCCCCGCTTCGGCATCCCCGAGAAGCTCGCCGACCGCATGAGCATGGCCGAGCAGCACGACTACCTCCGCACCCGGCTGACGCGACGCGGTGTACTGCGTACGGGTGTGGCGACCGCCGCCGTGGCCGGCGCCGGTCTCGGCACCTCGCTCGCCGCCTCCCCCGCCTCCGCGGCACCGTCGGTGCTCACCTCGCACAGCACCACCCGGGTGGACGGTTCGCTGGTCGCGCCCTTCGGGCGGCACCTGGCTTACGGCGCCGACCCGAAGTCGCAGATGACGGTCTCCTGGCAGGTCCCGTTCGCGGTGCGCCGCCCGTACATCCGGGTCGGCCTGAAGCCGTGGGCGCTGAGCCGGAAGATCGACGCCGAGGTGCGCCACCTCACCACGCCGCGGCTGAACGACGGCAGGATCGCGGCCGCCGAGCAGTACTACGTGCACGCGGCCCTGGAGCGCCTCGAGCCCGGGACGACGTACTACTACGGTGTCGGACACGACGGCTTCGACCCGGCCGACACCCGCAACCTGGGCACGCTCGGCACCTTCACCACGGCGCCGTCGCGCGCCGCCTCCTTCACCTTCACCGCCTTCGGCGACCAGGGCGTCAGCTACCACGCGCTCGGCAACGACCAGCTGATCCTGGGCCAGAACCCCGCCTTCCACCTGCACGCGGGCGACATCTGCTACGCCGACCCGTCGGGCTCCGGCCAGAGCGGCGACACCTACGACGCGCGCACCTGGGACCAGTTCCTCGCGCAGACGGAGACGGTCGCCAAGACCGTGCCGTGGATGGTGACGACCGGCAACCACGACATGGAGGCCTGGTACTCGCCGGACGGCTACGGCGGCCAGAACGCCCGCTGGACCCTGCCGGGCAACGGCCCGGACCCGGTGAACCAGCCCGGGGCGTACTCCTTCGTGCACGGCAACGTCGGCGTGATCGCACTCGACGCCAACGACGTCTCGTACGAGATCCCCGCCAACTTCGGCATCAGCGGCGGCAAGCAGACGCGTTGGCTGGACCGGCGCCTGGGCGAGCTGCGGGCGCGCCACGACATCGACTTCCTGGTGGTCTTCTTCCACCACTGCGCCTTCTCCACGACCAATGCCCACGCCTCGGACGGCGGGGTGCGCGAGGCCTGGGTGCCGCTCTTCGAGAAGCACCAGGTGGACCTGGTCATCAACGGGCACAACCACGTCTACGAACGCACCGACGCGATCCTGCGGAACACCGTCCGGCGCACGGTACCGATCGGCGAGCGCACCGACCCGACGCGGGACGGCATCGTGTACGTCACGGCGGGCGGCGCGGGCAAGGCGCTGTACGACTTCCCGGCGCCCGACAGTTACGAGGGACATGTCGCGGACCGGGAGAGCGTGGACACGTACCACTCGGTCAAGGGCGGCGGCAGGGCCGTCGAGACCGTGGAGTGGTCGCGGGTGCGTTACACCGGCTTCTCGTTCCTCGCGGTGGAGGTCGAGCCCGGACGGAACGCGCGGATGAAGGTCACCGCGCTCGCCGAGTCCGGCGAGCGCATCGACCACTTCGAGATCAGCCGCGGCTGAGCGCGGCCGACCGGGTACAGACTGGCGAACGGCCCGGTTCAGTGACCGGTGGAACCGCCGTTGTCCCTGCGGTCGAGGGCGCGCTGCAGGGCGGCGGCGGCATTCTGCCGCTCCGACTCGGTCGGGCGGTGGGTGTGACGGACGCGGCGGCGGACAGTGGTCTCGGCCATGGTGGATCGACTCCTTGAGATCGCGAGGATTTCGAGATCGGAACAGCGTGAACACTGATTTCGAGATCGGTGATTTCGAGGTGCCGGAAGGGGCGGGAGCAGGCGCCGCAGGGGTTACCTGCATCAGGGCGCGCACTCACAACGCCAGTCGCTGGTTCCAGCGAGACGTTCGGCTCCTACAAAGCTAGAACAGCCGCGCCGGTCTGTCTCCACAATTACTCGGACTTCCTACTATCTGAGACGGAGGTTTACGCCCGCCCACCCCTCGCTCACTCTCAGCTCCCTGCTGAGCGCCCGCCCGGCGAGCGATCGTGCCTGCTCAGGGAGGGTGGTGTGGCCCACGGACCGGGTCGGGCGCTCCGGGCCGAGAGCGGTGACCCCGACCGTGTCCGGTGCTCCTTCGAGTGACCGTCCCGGCGCAACCGCCCTACCGGGAGCACGGGACACCATCGAGAGCACCGCTCCGCCACCCTCGGCCTCCCTCGACGCCCGCGGGCACCGCGCTGCCACCGGAATACTCAGCCGCCGTCTGAGTACCTGCCCCGTGTCGAAGAATGCCGCGGCGCACGACAGTTGTCCCCATGAACGGCCTCTACGCTCTCAAGCCCTGGTACGCGAACCGGCTCTCCGGCGTCCGCGCCTCGCTGGTCCGCCGCGAGGTGTCGCCCGACACCCTCACCGCCGCCGGTGTCGTCGCCGCGGCCGGCGGCGCGGCCGCGCTCGCCTGGCTGCCCACCGGGATCGCCGCGCTGCCGGTCGCCGCGCTGCTCGCGGCCCGGCTCGCCTTCGCCAACCTGGACGGGGCTCTGGCCCGTGACACGGGCCGTACGACGAGGCGCGGTGCGGTGCTCAACGAACTCGGCGACCGGGTCGCGGACCTGGTCGTGCTGGCGGGGTTCCTGGCCCTCGCCCCGCTGTGGCTGGTGGCGGTGGCCGCGCTCGCGGCGACGCTGCCGTCCTGGGTGTCACTGGCCGGGGCCGCGGCCGGCGCCTCCCGGCGCAACGGCGGACCGGTCGGCAAGACCGAGCGCTGCCTGCTGGTCGTGGTCGCCGCGGCGAGCGGCTGGGCCGTACCGGTACTGATCGTGATCGCCGCCGGTTCGCTGCTCACGGCGGCACTCCGGCTGGCCGGGCTCTGGAGGGAGCTGGCATGAGCGCCGTACTGATCGCCGAGGAGGCGGCCGCGCGGGCGGTGCCGCTGGTGGCGGGTGTGCTGGGAGCGGGCGGCGTCGCGGTCGCGGTCCTTCCCTCGAAGGTGCGGATGCGGGCCGAACTGCGCAGGCGGTGGCGGACCTGGGCCCTGGTCGCGCCGGTCTTCCTGGGGGCCTACTTCCTGGGCGGCGGCGGTACGTACGCGCTGGCCGCCGGGCTCGGGGTGATCGCCGCGAGTGAGTTCGTCCGGATGGCGGGGCTGCGACGCGGCGACCACATGGTGCTGGCGGCGGCCGCGGTCACCCTCCCGGCCCTGGCCTGGCTGGCTCCGCATCTCCTGGACACGCGGGCGGCGGCGCTGCTGCTGGTCGCCGCCGCGCTGCCGTCGGTGCTGGCCGGGGACGACCGGACGGGCTTCACCCGGACCGCCCGCACCGCGTTCGGGCTGCTGTGGATCCCCGTCGCGCTGACCGGTCTGGTGACGCTCGGCGAGACGGCTGTGGCGGTCGGCCTGGCGGTGGCGCTCGGCGATGTCGGCGCCTGGTGCGGGGGCACGGCGCTGGGCCGGAACGGCCCTCTCGCCCGGCCGCTGTCGCCGCTCTCCCCCAACAAGACCTGGGCGGGCGTGCTCGGCGCGGCCGTCGCAACGGCCGGACTCCTGCTCGTGCTCGGCCAGTTCAGCTTCCCCCTGTGGGCCGCGGTGATCGGCGGCTGTGTCCTCGGGGACCTGATCGAGTCCATGGTCAAGCGCGAGTCGGGGGTCAAGGACGCGGGCAGTTGGCTGCCCGGCTTCGGCGGCCTCCTCGACCGGATCGACTCCCTGCTGGTGGCCCTTCTCCTGGCGACGGTGATGACGTGATGAGTACGCTCCTGAACCTCCCCGCCCGAGCCGTGCTCCCGCGCCGCTCACGTGTCTCCGCAGCGCTCCGGCGCGGGCTGTGGTGGGGCGTACTGAGCCTCACCGGTGGGGTCGAGCGGCGCGGCAGGCTGCCGCGCGGCGGCTGTGTGGTGGTCGCCAACCACTCCTCGCACGCGGACACCGCGGCGCTTCTCGCGGCGCTCGACGCCCGGCACAGCCCGGCGATCGGGGCGGCGGCCGACTACTGGTTCGCCTCCCCGTGGCGTCGGCGGATCTGCCGCAGACTGGCGGCCGGCTTCCCGGTGCGGCGGGGCGGCGGCGGGATGGAGGACCTGCTCACGATGGCGGGTGAACTGCGGGCGGGCCGGGCGGTCGTGCTCTTCCCCGAGGGCACCCGGGCCGAGGACGGCGCGCTGGGCTCCTTCCACCGGGGCGCGCTGGTGCTGGCCGAGGAGGCGGGGGTGCCGGTGGTGCCGGTGGGGATCGCCGGTACGGACCGGTTGCTGCCCAAGCACGGGCGGCTGCGGTCGGCGCTGGTCCGGGTGACGATCGGTGAGCCGCTGCCGTCGGCCGTGTCGCCGGACGAGGCCCGGGACGCGGTGATGGCCCTGCACGCGCGTACGTCCGCCGAGCCGCTGAGGGACTCCGCGACGCGGCGCCGGGTCGCGGGGGTCGTCACCTCGCGCTGGGGCGTGCCGCTGGCGTTCTGCTGGGCGTTCGCGGAGGCGCTGAGCTGGCCGCTGATGCCGGAGCTGCTGCTGGGCGCGGTGTGCGTGGCGGTGCCGCGCGCGGCCCTGAAGATGTCACTGGGCGCGCTGGCCGGCAGCCTGGCGGGCGGCCTGCTGGCGCTCCAGCTGGCTTCGGCGGGCATCCACTTGCCCGCGCCGCTGACGACGGACCGGATGCGGGCGGAGGTCCGGCACGAACTGGCCCTGGAGGGTGCGTCCGCGGTGCGCCACCAGCCGTGGAACGGCATCCCGTTCAAGGTGTACGGCGCCGAGGCGGGCCGCGCCGGTGTCCCCGCGGCCGACTGGCTGACCGCGTCGGCGGCGGCCCGCGGCTCCCGCACCCTGACGGTGGGCCTCGCCTTCGCCGGCTTCGGCCTGCTGCTGCGCCGCCACCGCCGCCAGTACGGCCGTTACCTGGTGCTGCTGGGCGGCGGGTTCGCGGCGGGGCTGTCGATGATCGTGCACGGGTGGGGCTGAGCGACCGGCCGCCTCGGCAGGTCCAGGTCGCACATCGCGCGGACGCGGTACTGCTCCCGTACGGCATTGAGCGCGCCGCACCCGACATGGAAACCGCCCCCCGGCCGGCAGGGGAACCGGTCGGGAGGCGGAGTTCGGGGCGGGGTGCCGGGGGGCGGCACCCCGCCGGTCTCAGCCCTGGTGGGGGTAGGTGTACTCGGTCGGCGGGACCAGCGTCTCCTTGATGGCCCGGGTCAGGGTCCAGCGCTGGAGGTTCTGCGGGGCGCCCGCCTTGTCGTTCGTACCCGAGGCGCGGCCACCGCCGAAGGGCTGCTGGCCGACGACGGCGCCGGTGGACTTGTCGTTGATGTAGAAGTTGCCCGCGGCGTACCGCAGCTTCTCCATCGTGGACGCGGCCGCCGCGCGGTCGCCCGCGATGACGGAACCGGTGAGCGCGTAGTCGGAGACCGACTCCATCTGCTCCAGCATCGCGTCGTACTTCTCGTCCTCATAGACGTGCACGGCGAGGATCGGGCCGAAGTACTCGGTCGTGAAGACCTCGTTCTCGGGGTCGCTGCACTCGATGACGGTCGGGCGGACGAAGTAGCCCACCGAATCGTCGTACGTGCCGCCGGCGATGATCGTGCACGCCGGGTCGGCGGCGGCGCGGTCGATGGCGGCCTTGTTCTTCGCGAAGGCGCGGTCGTCGATGACGGCACCCATGAAGTGCGACAGGTCGGTGACGTCGCCCATGGTGATCGAGTCGACCTCGGCCGCGAACTTCTCCTTGAAACCGGAGTTCCAGATGGAGGCCGGGACGTAGGCGCGCGAGGACGCCGAGCACTTCTGGCCCTGGAACTCGAAGGAGCCACGGGTCAGCGCGGTCTTCAGGATCGCGTGGTCGGCCGACGGGTGCGCGACGACGAAGTCCTTGCCACCGGTCTCGCCCACGAGCCGCGGGTAGGTGCGGTACTTCGCGATGTTGTTGCCGACCGTCTTCCACAGGTGCTGGAAGGTGGGGGTCGAGCCGGTGAAGTGGATACCGGCCAGGTCGCGGTGGTTCAGGGCCACCTCGGAGACGGCGATGCCGTCGCCGGTCACCAGGTTGATGACGCCCTTGGGCAGACCGGCCTCCTCCAGGAGCTGCATCAGCAGCACGGCGGCGTGGGTCTGCGTGGGGGACGGCTTCCAGACCACCACGTTGCCCATGAGGGCGGGGGCGGTGGGCAGGTTGCCCGCGATGGCCGTGAAGTTGAACGGCGTGATCGCGTAGACGAAGCCCTCCAGCGGGCGGTGGTCCATGCGGTTCCACACGCCCGGGGAGTTGGCCGGGGGCTGCTCGGCGAGGATCTGGCGTGCGTAGTGCACGTTGAAGCGCCAGAAGTCGACGAGCTCGCAGGGGGTGTCGATCTCGGCCTGCTGGGCGGTCTTGCCCTGGCCGAGCATCGTGGAGGCGGCCAGCGTCTCGCGCCAGGGGCCGGAGAGCAGCTCGGCGGCGCGCAGGATGATGGCCGCGCGGTCGTCGAAGGCCATCGCGCGCCAGGCCGGGGCGGCGGCGAGGGCGGCGTCGATCGCGTCCTGGGCGTCCTGCTCGGTCGCGCCGGCGAACGTGCCGATGACGGCCTTGTGGTTGTGCGGCTGGACGACGTCGAAGCGCTCGCCGCCACCCATCCGCTTCTCCCCGCCGATGGTCATCGGCAGGTCGATCGGGTTCTGGCTGAGCTCCTTGAGCTTCGCCTCCAGGCGGGCGCGCTCCGGGGAGCCCGGGGCGTAGGAGTGGACCGGCTCGTTGACCGGCGCGGGGACCTGGGTGACAGCGTCCATGGGTTCCGTGGCTCCTTAAGTAGGGGGGAAGGGGGCTCAGCCCTTGGTGAGGATGGAGCGGCCGAAGAACAGCAGGTTGGCGGGCTTCTCCGCGAGGCGGCGCATGAAGTAGCCGTACCAGTCGGTGCCGTACGCGGTGTAGACACGCATGCGGTGCCCCTCGGCCGCGAGCCGGACGTGCTCGTCGCTGCGGATGCCGTACAGCATCTGGAACTCGTACTCGTCGAGCTTGCGGCCGGCCGTGCGGCCCAGTTCCTGGGCGATGGCGATCAGGCGGGGGTCGTGGGACCCGATCATCGGGTAGCCCTCGCCCTCCATCAGCGTCCTGAGGATGCGGACGTACGCCTTGTCGATCTCGGCCTTGTCCTGGTACGCGACGGAGGCGGGCTCCTTGTAGGCGCCCTTCACGATGCGCACGCGGCTGCCGGCGGCGGCCAGGCGGCGGGCGTCGTCCTCGGTGCGGAACAGGTAGGCCTGGATGACGCAGCCGGTCTGCGGGTGGTCCTTCCGCAGCTCCTCGTGGATGGCGAACATCGAGTCGAGGGTGGTGTGGTCCTCGGCGTCCAGGGTGACCGTGGTGCCGATCGCGGCGGCGGCCTCGACGACCGGGCGGACGTTGGCGAGGGCCAGCTCGTGGCCGTTCTCCAGCGCCTGGCCGAACATGGAGAGCTTGATGGACATCTCGGCCCTGGTGCCCAGGTCGAGGGCGCTCAGACGGTCGACGAGCTCCAAGTAGGCATCCCGCGCGGCGGCGGCCTGCTCGGGGGTGGTGATGTCCTCGCCGACCACGTCGAGGGTGACTTCGAGGCCCTTGCCGGTGGCGTCCTCGATGATCGGGACGACCTGCTCGACCGTCTCACCGGCGATGAACCGGTCGACGACCTGCTTGGTGCCCGGGGCTGCCGAGATGAAACGGCGCATCTTGTCGCTGCGTGACGCGGCGAGAATCACGGGACCCAGCACGGGGCACCTCCACGGAAAGTACGGACGAAGGCCGGACCGCCACACGTACCCGAGAGGGAACAGAGGCGGTACAGCACGGAGAACCACCGTGAAATCTAAGGATCCCTCCGATCCTGTGCCATCGACAGCTGTCACGCATCCGTGCCCTGGATCTCAGACATATGTCTGAAGGGGTGCGAGAATGGGCGGGTGAAGGGCGATTACCAGGAGCTGGTCGACGAGATCTCCGCGCTGCTCGGCGTCCCCGCGACGCTGGAGAACCGGGACTTCGGCCTGGTCGCCTTCGGGGCACACGACAGCGACGACGACACGGCGATGGACCCGGTCCGCACCCGTTCGATCCTGACCCGCCGCTCGACCCCGGCGGTCCGCGCCTGGTTCGAGAACTTCGGCATCACCCGAGCCACCGGCCCCGTCCGCATCCCGGCTGCCCCGGAGGCCGGTGTCTACCGGGAGCGGATCTGTCTTCCCGTGCGCCATCGGGGTGTCGTGCTCGGTTACGTATGGCTGCTGGACGCCGACCCCGGGCCGACCGACCAGCAGCTCGACGCGGCGATGGACGTGGCGGCCCGGATCGGGATGCTGCTCTCCGACGAGGCGCGGGCCGGCGCCGACCTGTCCCGCGAGTTCGGCGCGGTCCTCACGGCGGGACGCGGCCGGCAGCGCGACATGGCGGTGTCCGCACTCGCCGAGGCGCTCGGGCCGGACGCCGAAGGACTGCACACCGTGGTGTGCGTGACCCCTTGGCCGGACGACCCGCCGTCCGTGCGCACGGTGCCGTCCGCGGCGGCCCTGTCCGGCGCCCCTTTCCCGGGAGGCTCGGGGGCCCCGGCCCTGGCCGCGCTGGTCCGCCTGCGGTCGCACGACGTCCTGGACCCCGCGCTCACCGCCGCCGACCGCCTGCGCACCGGCGCGGGGACGGCCTCCACCGCCGGGCTCTCGGTCCCGCGCCGCGGCCTTTCCGAGCTGGCCGACGCCTGGCACGAGGCATCGGCCGCGGCCCGGGCGGCAGCGGCGGAGACACGGTTCGGCCCGGTCGCCGAGTGGTCGGCCATCGGCCCGTACCGCCTGCTGGCCGCCCTCGCCCCCGGCGCACCGCCGGACCCCGCGGTCCGCACGCTCCTCACCCCACCGCACCGCGAACTCGCCCGCACGGCCGAGGTGTTCCTCGACTGCGCGGGCCAGGCGTCCCGGACCGCAGCGGAGTTGGGCATCCACCGCCAGACGCTCTACTACCGCCTCTCCCGCGTCCACCAGCTCACCGGGCTCGACCTGAACGACGGGGAGGACCGGCTGCTGCTGCACATGGCGCTGAAGGCGTCGCGGCTCTGAGCGCCATTGGCGGTCAGAGAGGTGGGGCCCTGAGGCCGAAGAGGGAGCCGGAGCCCAGGGGCAGGCACGGCCGGCCCGCCGAAACGTGAGCGGCGGGGCCCCGATGTGACGGATCGATCCCTCTTACTCGGCGCCCTGACCAGGCTGCTTCCGGCCCTCCAGGACCGCCTTCAGGCCGTCCGTCAGGTCCTGCGCCGAGGGCGCCGATTCGCTGTCCATCAGCCACTGGACCATGACGCCGGCGAGCAGTGCCTGGCAGAAGAGGCCGGCCACCCGGGCCTTCTCGGGTTCGGCCTCGGGATCGATGCCGAGCATGTTCTCGACCAGTCCGTTACGACCCTCGCGCTGCGGGCCGGCGAGGGCCTTCTGCAGCTCGGGGTCGGAGTCGATCCGCGAGATGACCTCCATCTGGAGCTGCCAGACGGCGCGGGTCTGCTCGTAGCTCCCGATCACCCGCTCCCAGGTCTCGCGGAACTGGTCGAGCGGGGCCGCGGGCACGTCCTGGACCGGTTCGGCCGCGTCGCCGTCCTTGGTCAGCACGTCACCCCACTCCTCCGTCACCTTGAGGAAGGCGAGGTTGAGCAGGGCCTCCTTGGAGCCGTAGTGGTAGCCGATGGAGGCGAGGTTCGTTCCCGAGGCCGCCACGATGTCGCGCGCCGTCGTCCGGGCATACCCCTTCTCCAGCAGGCAGCGCTTGGCGCCTTCGAGCAGATCCTCACGATGTCCCATGACAGCAGCGTACCCGGCAGGCAGACGTTTGTGTAAGACGTACGTCTACATGCCGGGTACGGGAGCCCGGGTGCTGTGCCGCGAGATATCAGCCGGTGAGGTTCACCGAGCGGGCCGAGGCCGCGCCGATCTCCGAGGAGATCTCGGTGAGCACCGGCGCCGGGACGTCGTCGTCGACGGTGAGGACGACCAGCGCCTCGCCACCCACGTCGGCCCGGGACACCTGCATGCCCGCGATGTTCAGCCCGGCCTCGCCGAGGATCTTGCCCACCGCGCCGACGACGCCGGGACGGTCCTGGTACCGGAGCACGACCATGTGGTCGGCGAGCGCCAGGTCCACATCGTGCTCACCGATCGCGACGATCTTCTGGAGGTGCTTGGGACCGGCGAGTGTGCCCGAGACCGCGATCTCCTGGCCGTCGGCCAGCGTGCCGCGGACGGTGACCACGTTGCGGTGGTCGGGCGACTCGGAGCTGGTCGTGAGGCGGACCTCGACACCGCGCTCCTGCGCGAACAGCGGGGCGTTGACGTACGACACGGTCTCGTCGACCACGTCCTCGAAGACGCCCTTGAGCGCGGAGAGTTCGAGCACCTTGACGTCGTGCTGGGTGATCTCGCCGTACACCTCGACGTCGAGGCGGGCCGCGACCTCGCCCGCGAGCGCGGTGAAGATCCGGCCCAGCTTCTCGGCGAGCGGCAGCCCGGGACGGACGTCCTCGGCGATGACGCCGCCCTGGACGTTGACCGCGTCCGGCACGAGCTCGCCGGCCAGTGCCAGACGCACCGACTTGGCGACCGCGATGCCCGCCTTCTCCTGGGCCTCGTCCGTGGAGGCGCCGAGGTGCGGGGTGCAGACGACCTGGTCGAACTGGAACAGCGGGGAGTCCGTGCAGGGCTCCTTGGTGTACACGTCGAGACCGGCGCCGGCGACGCGGCCCTCCTTGAGGGCGGAGGCGAGCGCCTCCTCGTCGACGATGCCGCCGCGCGCGGCGTTGACGATGCGCACCGAGGGCTTCACCTTGTGCAGCGCCTCGTCACCGATCAGGCCGAGCGTCTCCGGGGTCTTGGGGAGGTGCACGGTGATGAAGTCGGAGACCTCCAGCAGCTCGTCCAGCGAGAGGAGCTTGACGCCCATCTGCGCGGCCCGCGCCGGCTGGACGTAGGGGTCGTACGCGACGATCTTCATGCCGAAGGCCGACATGCGCTGGGCGACCAGGACGCCGATGCGGCCGAGGCCGACGACGCCGAGGGTCTTCTCGCTCAGCTCGACGCCGGTGTACTTGGAGCGCTTCCACTCGCCGTTCTTGAGGGCGGTGTTGGCCTGGGGGATGTTGCGCGCGGTGGCGACGAGCAGACCGCAGGCGAGCTCGGCGGCGGTGACGATGTTGGAGGTCGGTGCGTTCACGACCATGACGCCGGCCTTGGTGGCCGAGGAGACGTCGACGTTGTCCAGACCGACGCCCGCGCGGGCGACGACCTTCAGCTTCTTCGCGGCGGCGATGGCCTCGGCGTCGACCTTGGTGGCGGAGCGCACCAGGATGGCGTCGACATCGGCGATCGCGGGGAGGAGCTCGGCGCGGTCGGCGCCGTTGCAATGCCGGATCTCGAAGTCCGGTCCCAGGGCGTCCACCGTGGCGGGCGACAGCTCTTCAGCGATGAGTACGACAGGTTTCGAGCTCACGTGAGTCCTCACAGATCCAGTGCGGACGGCCGTCCCGACGGCCGCAGGCGGTGGAGGGGCTTGCCGCGTGGAAGACGCACGACACTGTGGGCCTGACGCGTGTATGTGTGGAGAAGTGTAGTCATGCGCGACGACGCACACTGCGCCCCGTCGGCAGGATCACCCACAAGAGGCTGGACGACTTGTACACACGTACGACGCCGCCTCTTCCAGCGGGTTGAGCGGGGCTGATGCCCGGACGGGCGGGATGGCCGCCCGTCCGGACACCGGAGTTACGCGTCCTCGTCGTTGACCCAGCTCATGAGCTTGCGCAGCTCGCGGCCGGTGGTCTCCAGCAGGTGGTCGCTGTCGGCCTTCTTGTACTCGTTGTACTTGGGCAGACCGTTGTGGTACTCGGCCATCCAGGCGTTGGCGAAGGTGCCGTCCTGGATCTCGGTGAGGACCTTCTTCATCTCGGCCTTGGTGTCGGCGGTGATGATCCGCGGGCCGGTGACGTAGTCGCCCCACTCGGCGGTCTCCGAGATCGACCAGCGCATCTTCTCCAGGCCGCCCTCGTACATGAGGTCCACGATGAGCTTCAGCTCGTGGAGGCACTCGAAGTACGCGATCTCCGGCTGGTAACCGGCCTCGGTCAGGGTCTCGAAACCGGCCTTGACCAGCGCGGCGGTGCCACCGCAGAGGACGGCCTGCTCACCGAACAGGTCGGTCTCGGTCTCCTCGGTGAAGGTCGTCTTGATGACGCCGGCGCGGGTGCCGCCGATGCCCTTGGCGTACGAGAGGGCGAGCTCCAGGCCCTTGCCCGAGGCGTCCTGCTCGACGGCCACGATGCACGGAACGCCGCGGCCCTCCTCGTACTGGCGGCGGACCAGGTGGCCCGGGCCCTTGGGGGCGACCATGCAGACGTCGACACCGGCCGGCGGCTTGATGAAGCCGAAGCGGATGTTCAGACCGTGGCCGAAGAACAGCGCGTCGCCGTCCTTGAGGTTGTCCTTGACGGACTCCTCGTAGACCTGGGCCTGGATCGGGTCCGGAACCAGGATCATGATGACGTCGGCCTCGGCGGCGGCCTCGGCGGGGGTCACCACGCGCAGGCCCTGCTCCTCGGCCTTGGCCTTGGACTTGGAGCCCTCGTGCAGACCCACACGGACGTCGACACCCGAGTCGCGCAGCGACAGCGCGTGGGCGTGGCCCTGGCTGCCGTAGCCGAGAACCGCGACCTTGCGGCCCTGGATGATGGACAGGTCGGCATCGTCGTCGTAGAACATCTCGGCCACTGGGTCTTCTCCTTGGTGTGCAGGTGTTGCGTCCCACCGTACGGCGGGGTGCGTCAGATACGTTTTCGGGTCTCGCCATGCGAGCGGCGCGGCGGACCCGGGGTGTGTCACGCCGAGCGGTCGAGGGCGCGCAGGGACCGGTCGGTGATCGAGCGCGCGCCGCGCCCTATGGCGATGGTGCCGGACTGGACGAGCTCCTTGATGCCGTACTGCTCCAGCATCTTGAGCATCGCCTCCAGCTTGTCGGCGCCGCCGGTCGCCTCGATCGTGACGGCCTCCGGGGAGACGTCCACGGTCTTGGCGCGGAACAGCTGGACGATCTCGACGATCTGGGAGCGGGTCTCGCTGTCGGCGCGGACCTTCACCAGGACGAGCTCGCGCTGGATCGCAGCGGACGGCTCGAGTTCGACGATCTTCAGGACGTTGACCAGCTTGTTGAGCTGCTTGGTCACCTGCTCCAGCGGCAGGTCCTCGACATTCACGACGATGGTGATGCGGGAGATGTCGGGGTGTTCGGTGGTACCGACCGCGAGCGAGTCGATGTTGAAGCCGCGGCGGGAGAACAGGGCGGTGATCCGGGCGAGGACACCGGGCTTGTTCTCGACCAGGACGGAGAGCGTGTGCTTGGTGGACATGGAGTCGGTCTCTCTGTCTCTCAGTCGTCTTCGTTGTCGCCGAAGTCGGGGCGGACACCGCGGGCTGCCATGACCTCGTCGTTGGACGTGCCGGCGGCGACCATCGGCCACACCATGGCGTCCTCGTGGACGATGAAGTCGATGACGACCGGCCGGTCGTTGATCGAGTTGGCCTCGGCGATGACCTTGTCCAGGTCGGCCGGGTCCTCGCAGCGGATCGCGTAGCAGCCCATGGCCTCGGACAGCTTGACGAAGTCGGGCACCCGGGTGCCCTTGGCCGCGTTGCCGTCGGTGTCGGCGCCGGAGTGCAGCACGGTGTTGGAGTACCGCTGGTTGTAGAAGAGGGTCTGCCACTGGCGGACCATCCCGAGGGCGCCGTTGTTGATGATGGCGACCTTGATCGGGATGTTGTTGAGCGCGCAGGTGGTGAGCTCCTGATTTGTCATCTGGAAGCAGCCGTCGCCGTCGATCGCCCAGACCGTGCGGTCCGGCATGCCGGCCTTGGCGCCCATCGCGGCCGGGACCGCGTAGCCCATCGTGCCCGCGCCGCCGGAGTTCAGCCAGGTGGCGGGCTGCTCGTACTGGATGAAGTGCGAGGCCCACATCTGGTGCTGGCCGACGCCCGCGGCGAAGATCGTGTCCGGCGGGGCGAGTTCACCGACGCGCTGGATGACCTGCTGCGGCGAGAGGCTGCCGTCCTCCGGCAGGTCGTAGCCGACCGGGTAGGTCTCGCGCCACCGGTTGAGGTCCTTCCACCAAGCGGCGTAGTCGCCGGTGTGGCCCTCGGTGTGCTCGGCCTGGACCGCCTGGACGAGGTCGGCGATGACCTCACGGGCGTCCCCGACGATCGGGACGTCCGCGGCACGGTTCTTGCCGATCTCCGCCGGGTCGATGTCCGCGTGGACGATCTTGGCGTACGGGGCGAAGCTGTCCAGCTTGCCGGTGACCCGGTCGTCGAACCGGGCGCCGAGAGCGACGATCAGGTCGGCCTTCTGCAGCGCGGTGACGGCGGTGACCGAACCATGCATACCGGGCATTCCCACGTGCAGCGGGTGGCTGTCGGGGAAGGAACCGAGCGCCATCAGCGTGGTGGTGACGGGCGCTCCGGTGAGCTCGGCCAGCACCTTGAGTTCGGCGGTGGCACCGGCCTTCATGACGCCGCCGCCCACGTACAGCACCGGGCGCTTGGCCTGGGTGATGAGCCTCGCGGCCTCGCGGATCTGCTTGGCGTGCGGCTTGGTCACCGGGCGGTAGCCGGGCAGGTCCATGACCGGCGGCCAGCTGAAGGTGGTCCGCGACTGGAGGGCGTCCTTGGCGATGTCGACGAGGACGGGGCCCGGACGGCCGGTGGAGGCGATGTGGAAGGCCTCCGCGATCGTGTGCGCGATGTCCTCGGCGCGGGTGACCAGGAAGTTGTGCTTGGTGATCGGCATGGTGATGCCGCAGATGTCGGCTTCCTGGAAGGCGTCGGTGCCGATGGCGCCGGAGGCCACCTGGCCGGTGATGGCCACCATGGGCACGGAGTCCATGGCCGCGTCGGCGATCGGGGTGACGAGGTTGGTGGCACCGGGGCCCGAGGTGACCATGCAGACACCGACCTTGCCGGTGGCCTGCGCGTAACCGGTGGCCGCGTGACCCGCGCCCTGCTCGTGGCGGACCAGGACGTGGCGCACCCGGGTGGAGTCCATCAGCGGGTCGTACGCCGGCAGGATGCAGCCGCCGGGGAGGCCGAATACGGTGTCGGCCCCGACTTCCTCGAGAGAGCGGATGAGCGACTGCGCGCCCGTGAGGTGCTCAACGGTGGCGGAGGACGGTCCGCCGTTACGGGCCCGCGGCTGGGGATGGTGGCCCCCGGTGGCCTGCTCGGTCATCGGCATTCTCTTCTCGAAGCTGAGGGTTTTTGCGAGTGTTTTGCGATGGTTTGACTGGTGCCGGTGCAACAAAAAACCCCTCGTGCCGTGAGGCAGGCGAGGGGAGCGCGTCGGTGCGGTCTGCAGAGTGTCATCGAGAGACCCTGCTTCAGCCGACGCGCTTTCCAAGTACGAGAATTCGGGTGCGCATGGCATTGACCCTCTCTCCGACGCACTCGACGTGTCAAGTGGGTGGGACGGGCGTCTCAGCATGTGAGCCGGTGAGGAGGGGGATCGAGCCACCCGCCAGGACCGGCTGGACGGCCGGGGTGCCGGGCACCGGGAACTCGCCGCGGACCAGGGCGCGGCGCAGCCGGTACTCGTCCAGCGGCCCGGAGAAGGCCATGCCCTGGCCGTGCGTACAGCCCATGGCGCGCAGGGCGAGGACCTGTTCGGGGACGTCGACGCCGTCGGCCACGGACTGCATGCCGAGGTCGCAGGCGATCCGCAGCAGCCCGCTGGTGATCTTGTGCAGCCGGGCGGACTCGACGACGCCCTCCACCAGGCCGCGGTCCAGCTTCAGTACGTCGATGGGGAGCCGGCGCAGGGCGTTGATCGCGGCGTAGCCACTGCCGAAGCCGTCGAGCGCGATCCGTACGCCGAGGCGTCGCAGGGCGACCAGCCGCTGTTCGAGGTCATCGAAGGAGACCCGGGGGTCGCTGTCGGCGACCTCGATCATCAGGGCTCCGGACGGCAGCCCGTACCGCGTCAGCAGCGCCTCGACGGAGCCGAACGGCATGCCCTTGTCCAGCAGTCTGCGGGCGGAGAGCCGGACGGCGACGGAGACCTGGTGGCCGGCCCTGGCCCGGTCGGCGGCCTGCTCGACGGCCTCTTCGAGGAGCCAGCGGCCCAGTTCCGCCGTGCGGTCGCTGTCCTCGGCCACGCGCAGGAACTCGGCGGGCGTGAAGAGGATGCCCTGGGCCGAACGCCAGCGGGCCTGCGCGGCGACGGCGGCGACGGTGCCGCTGGCCAGGTGGACCACGGGCTGGTGCAGCAGCGCGAACTCGCCGTCGCGCAGGGCGGTGCGCAGCCGGGCCGCCAGCTCGGAGCGGCGCACCACCTCGGCCTGCATCTGCGGGGCGTACAGCTCGACGCGGTCCTTGCCGCCCGCCTTGGCGCGGTACATGGCGAGGTCGGCGTTGCGCATGAGGTCGGTGGGGGTGATGCCGGGCTCGGCGAAGGCGACCCCGATGGAGGCGGTGACGCGGACCTCGCCGGCGCCGATGCGATAGGGCTGGGAGAGCGTGAGGCGCAGCCGGTCGGCGATCTCGTGGACCTGGTACTCACGGGCCGCCTGGTCACGTCCGCCGTCGCCGACGATGAGCGCGGCGAACTCGTCCCCGCCGAGGCGGGCCGCGGTGTCCCCCGTCCGGACGGACTCCTGGAGGCGGCGGGCGGCCTGGATCAGGAGCTCGTCGCCGGCCTGGTGGCCGAGCCGGTCGTTGGCGGCCTTGAAGCCGTCCAGGTCGATGAAAAGCACGGCGGTGCCCGCGTCGCCCGCCCGGCGGCCGCCGAGGGTCCTGCGGACCCGGTCGGTGAAGAGCGCGCGGTTGGGCAGGTCGGTGAGCGGGTCGTGCTCCGCGTTGTGCTGTAACTGGGCCTGCAGACGCACCCGTTCCGTCACGTCGCGGCTGTTGAGGATCAGGCCGCCCTGGTGGCGGTTGACGGTGGACTCGACGTTCAACCACTCGCCGGTGCCGGAGCGGAAGCGGCACTCGATGCGCGTGGTGGGTTCCTCGGCGGGCGGGGCGGCGAGGAACCTCCGCACTTCGTGGACCACCCCGCCGAGGTCGTCGGGATGGATGATCGAGGCGAGCTCGGCGCCGACGAGGTCGTCCGCCTCGCGCCCGTAGACCCCGGCGGCCGCGGGGCTGACGTAGCGGAGCGTGCCGGACGGGGCGGCGATCATGATGACGTCGCTGGAGCCCTGCACCAGGGAACGGAAGTGGTTCTCCTTCTGGGCCAGTTCCTGGGTGAGGGCGATGTTGTCGACGAGCATGATGCCCTGCCGGACGACCAGCGCGAGCGCCACCGTGCACCCGGTGAAGACCACGATGCGGTCGACCCGGCGGCCCTCGATGACGTTGTAGAGGATGCCCAGGGTGCAGACCGCCGCGGCGAGGTACGGCGTCAGCGCGGCGAGCGAACCGGAGATGGGACGGCTGGTGGTACAGGACGCGGACCACTGCCGGTCGGTGTCGTCCTCGTCCCGGGCGACGCCCCAGGGGGCGTACGCGAGGAGCAGTGACCCGGCGAACCAGCCGGCGTCGAGCAACCGGCCCGACTGGTAGCTCTGGCGCAGCAGCGGCGAGGTGAACAGCGCGTCGCACAGGACGGTGAGGGCCAGGGCGGCGATGGCGGTGTTCACCGCGGCGCGGTTGACGCTGGAGCGCCGGAAGTGCAGCGCGAGCACCATGGACACCAGCACGATGTCCAGGAGGGGATAGGCCAGCGAGAGGGCGGCCCGGGCCACGCTGGCGCCCTCGACGTCCGCCTCGTGGGCGGTGTGGGCGAGGGCGAGGCTCCAGGAGAGCGTGAGGAGTGATCCGCCGATCAGCCAGGAGTCCAGGACCAGGCAGACCCAGCCGGCCCGGGTGACGGGGCGCTTGGCGAGGACGAGCAGGCCGACGATGGCGGGCGGCGCGAAGCAGAGGAAGAAGAGGTCGGCCACGGACGGGCTGGGCACCTGGGCCTCGCGCACGAACTCGTACCAGCCCCAGACCCCGTTGCCCGCCGCCGCCATGAGCGAGGAGAGCGAGAACAGCAGCCAGGCCGGCCGGAACCTGTTGTCCGCCGAGCGCGCGTACAGGAAGCAGGAGACGGCGGCGACCAAAGCGGCCGCACTCAGGCCGAAGTCGCCCATGAACAGCGCGAGTCGCCCCGAGCCCCAGCCCACGGCCGCACCCACCGCGTATCCCCCGCAGACGAGGGCGAGCAGGATGCGCGGGGCCATCGCGGGCGCCCGGCCCACAGCCGCCCGGCGGGCCAGGAATGCCGCGCGGGCGCTCGCCGGCGCGCTCACCGGGGTGCCCCCGACGTCGCGGGACGGCTGCGGCGCCGGCGCACCGGACGCGCCGGCGGCAGCCGCCGGCCGCCCCGCCGTGTCGGATCGTTCGCCCATCGGCCATACATCGCCCGTCGCCCCCTCGCGTGTGGCTTCCTCCCCGGGCGCCGTCCCTTCCACGGCGCAACCCCCCTTTCGGGACGATACACCAGACTCGTCACAGAGGGACATAGTTCCTCTACTCTCCGTGACGACCAGCGGAGTTGTCGGCACGGAGGGATACGAAACGTGCCCGTAGCGTGTTCATCCGGTGGTACGTACGACGTTGTGAACGGGCTCCCCCGCGGCGAAACGGCTGAGCTGTCCGGCGAGCAGACGCTTGGCGCGCGGCAGGAAGGCCGAGGTGCTGCCGCCGACGTGCGGAGTGATGAGGACGTTCGGAGCATGCCAGAGGGGGTGGCCGGAAGGCAGCGGTTCGGGGTCGGTGACGTCGAGGGCGGCGCGCAGCCGACCGGACTCGAGTTCGGACAGCAGGGCCTTGGTGTCCACCACACCGCCGCGGGCGACGTTCACCAGCAGCGCCCCGTCCCGCATCGCGGCGAGGAAGTCCGCCCCGACCAGCCCCTGTGTGGACGGGTTCAGCGGGGTCGACAGAATGACGACGTCGGCCTCGGGCAACAGCGCGGGCAGATCGTCGAGCGTGTGTACGGGCCCGCGTGCGGTTGTCCGTGCGGAGCGCGCGACGCGCGCCACCCGCGCGCACTCGAACGGCGCGAGCCGGTCCTCGATGGCGGCGCCGATCGACCCGTAGCCGACGATCAGCACGGACTTGTCCGCGAGCGCCGGGTAGAAGCCGGACCGCCACTCCTCCTTGTCCTGGCCGTGCACGAATCCGGGGAACCCCCGCAGCGAGGCGAGGACGAGAGCGAGGGTGAGCTCGGCGGTGGACGCCTCGTGGACCCCCTTGGCGTTGCAGAGCCGTACGCCCGCGGGCAACAGCCCGAGGCCCGGCTCCACATGGTCGATGCCGGCGGAGAGCGTCTGCACGACCTGGACGCCCCTCATGCCGTCGAGCGGACGGACCGCGACCGCCGGTCCCTTCATGTAGGGGACGACGTAGAAGGCGCAGTGTGCGGGGTCGGCGGGGAAGTCCTGCCCGCCGTCCCAGAAGCGGTAGTTGAGACCCTCGGGGAGTCCCTCGATCGATTCCGCCTCGAAGGGCAGCCATACGTCGGGGGCATCGGCGGAACGCGTGGTGGAAGTCATGGTCAGGAGGCTATGCGAAGCCCGGTGGGACGCAGAGGTTAGTTTTGGGGGTGCGGTGCGAGGAAGGGTTCGGGGAGTTGGAGCGCAGAAGTCTCGGTGCGGCGGCGCTCGCCGTGGGCGCGATCGGCCTCGGCTGCATGCCGATGAGCTGGGCGTACAGCGCCTCGCGGCAGCGTGGTGACGAGGCGTTGCGGGCGGTGCACGCGGCACTCGACTCGGGCGTCGACCTCTTCGACACCGCCGACATGTACGGGCCGTTCACGAATGAGCACCTGCTGGGGCGGGCGTTGAAGGGGCGGCGTGAGCAGGCGTTCCTCTCCACCAAGTGCGGTCTGCTGGTGGGCGATCAGCACATCGTGGCCAATGGCCGTCCCGGCTATGTGCGGCGGGCCTGCGACGCCTCGCTGCGGCGGCTGCAGACGGATGTGATCGATCTGTACCAGCTCCACCGCGCCGACCCCGAGGTGCCCGTCGAGGAGACCTGGGGCGCGATGGCGGAGCTGGTGACCGCGGGCAAGGTGCGGGCCCTCGGGCTGTGCGCGGTCGGCGCCCGGGCCGCCCGCCGTCGGGGCGCGCGGACCCATGACGAAACGATCCGGCAGCTGGAGCGGGTCCAGCAGGTCTTTCCGGTGAGCGCGGTGCAGGCGGAACTCTCCGTGTGGTCCCCGCAGGCGTTGGAGGCCCTGGTGCCGTGGTGTGCGGCGCGCGGGGTCGGGGTACTGGCCGCGATGCCGCTGGGCAGCGGCTATCTGACGGGCACGCTCACCCCGGGGCAGGGCTTCGAGCCGGAGGACCTGCGGGCCAGGCATCCTCGCTTCACCGCCGAGATGATGGCCGCGAACCAGCCGGTGGTGGTGGGGCTGCGGCGGATCGCGGAGCGGTACGGGGCGACGCCGGCGCAGGTGGCGCTGGCGTGGGTGCTGCGGCAGGGGCCCCAGATCGTTCCGGTGCCGGGGACCAAGCGGGAGCGTTGGGCCGTCGAGAACGCGGGGGCGGCCGGGCTGACGCTGACGGACCGGGACCTCCACGAGATCGACCGGCTTCCGGCCGCGCGGGAGTCGTGGGACTGAACGCCCGTACACCGCCCTCGTCGTGTGAAGTTTGATCGCCGAGCGAGAAAGTCCACGGGCTTCGGGAACCCTGGGCCCGGCCGCGGTGTAAGAACAGTGGACAGGCGGTCGTCGAAGGGGTCGGTGCTGTGCGCGGTGCGAGGTTCGGATCTGTGCGGGAGCCGGTGGGGCGTCGCGCGACGCCCCGCGGGAGTGGTCGCGGTGCGCGGCGGGGGGCGGTGGCCGCACTGGCGGCGGGCGCCCTGATGCTCGCCGCGGGGTGCTCCTCGCAGGAGGGGGCCGAGAGCACCGCGGGCCGGGGGGCGAGTTCACCGGCAGGTTCACACGCCACCCCGCCGGGCCGGGCGGCCTCCCCGTCGACGTCACCGTCGGCCTCGCGTCCCGCGGCCGATCTGCCGCCCGCCAAAGGCTCGGTGAAGGTGGTGTCGACGCTCACGGAGGGTCTGGACTCGCCATGGGGTCTCGCGAAGCTGCCGGACGGCGATCTGCTGGTGTCCTCGCGCGACAAGGGGACGATCACCCGGATCGACGCCAGGAGCGGGAAGAAGACGCTGCTGGGCACCGTGCCGGGGGTGGCGGCGGCCGGCGAGGGCGGGCTGCTCGGCCTCGCGGTCTCCCCCGACTACGGCACGGACCATCTGGTGTACGCCTACTTCACCACCGCTTCCGACAACCGCATCGCCCGCATGCTCTACGACGAGGACGGGACCACCCCCGGTCAGCTGCTGGGCGCACCGGACACGATCCTGCGGGGCATCCCGAAGGGCGCCATCCACAACGGCGGCCGGATCGCCTTCGGCCCGGACCGCATGCTCTACGCCGGCACGGGTGAGACGGGCGACGACGGCCGCGCGCAGGACAAGGAGTCCCTGGCCGGCAAGATCCTGCGGATGACTCCGGACGGTGAGCCGCTGCACGGCAATCCGCAGGCCGACTCCGTGGTGTATTCGTACGGTCACCGCAATGTGCAGGGCCTGGCCTGGGACGGGCACAAGCAGCTGTGGGCGGCCGAATTCGGCCAGGACACCTGGGACGAGCTGAACCGGATCGTGCCGGGCGGGAACTACGGCTGGCCGGAGGCCGAGGGCAAGGCGGGCAAGGCCGGATTCATCGATCCCGTGGCACAGTGGAAGACGTCCGAGGCGTCCCCGAGCGGGATCGCCTTCGCCAAGGGTTCGATCTGGATGGCCGGTCTGCGCGGTGAGCGGCTCTGGCGGATTCCCCTGTCCGGTACGCCGGACAAGGAACCTCTCGCGGCACCCCAGTCGTTCCTCGAGGGGAAGTACGGCCGTCTGCGCACCGTGCTCGCGGCGGGCGGCAACAGACTCTGGCTCGTGACGAGCGAGACGGACACCCGTGGCACCCCGAAGCCGGGAGACGACAGGATCCTGGTGGTCGATGTGCGCTAGGTGTATTGACCCGCAGGGTTGTTGACGCGGGTGACCGGGGGCCGGCCTCCGAGGACGGCGGTGACGCGGACGGGGGCGGCGGATCCGGCGACGACGGTGCGGGCGCCGACGGCGACGCGGGCTGATCGCGCCCCTGGCGGCACCCGGGCCGCGGTTCTACGAGTCCTTCGGCATCCGGTACAGCCGCAGCCGGTGGGCGAGTGCGGCCGCCTCGCCGCGGCCCGTGACGCCGAGCTTGGCCAGGATGTTGGAGACGTGCACGCTCGCGGTCTTGGGTGAGATGTAGAGCTCCTCGGCGATCTTGCGGTTGGTGTGACCGGCGGCCACGAGCCGGTGCACGTCCTGCTCGCGCGGGGTCAGCCCGAAGGACTCCACGGCGGCCGCCGCCGCGGCCCTGAGCTGTTCCTCGGAGTGACCGGGGCCTCCCCCGCCCTGCTCGTCGCCGTGGTCCGGGACGGTCACGGCCACCGGGACCGCGTCGCCGGAGCCCGGCGAACCGTGAGCGGAGTCGGGCTCGGTGAGGGTGATGCGGGCGCGGCCCGCCAGCAGCTCGATGGTCTCGGTGAGCGGACGCGCCCCGAGGCGCCCGGCGGTGCCGTGGGCGTCGCGCAGCAGGGTGGTGGCCGCGGCGCGGTCGCCGGAGGCGATGAGCAGGGCCTCCGCCCAGCGGTGGCGGATCTGCGCCAGCTCGTACGGACGGTGCAGCGGGGCGAAGACCTGGGCGGCGCGGGACCAGTGGTCCGGGGTGTCGAGGCCTTCGGCCCGGGCCAGTTCGGCGTCGATCAGCACACCGTAGGCGGCCCATATCGGGACGAGGGTCGGCAGCCGCTTGAGGTGGGTCCGCACGAGCGCGAGGATGCCCGGCCGGCCCGGTTCGGTGGCGGGCAGCCCCCGGGCGTCGGCCTCCGCCGCCGCGACGACGTGCAGCAGCGGGAAGGCGTACCGCTGGGTGCCGGGCGGGAAGCCCGTCGCCGCCTGGGCCTCGAAGGCCGCCCGCGCCTCGGGCAGGCTGCCCTGCTGCACGGCGATGGTGAGGGTGTGGCGGACGATGTTGATGAAGTGCTGCGGCTGAGGATCATTGGAGCCGAAGCCCTTCCTGGTGAGGGCGAGTTGGTTTTCGGCCTCGGCGAGGTCCCCGCGCGCCAGCGCCACTTCGGTGCGACGGGCGGCGACCAGGGCCTGAGACTTCCGGGACAGCGCCTGGCGGGAGGCGGCCTCGGTGGTGGCGAGGGCCTCGTCCCAGCGGCCGAGGGAGAACAGGGACATCGCCTGGTTGGTACGGGCCCAGGCCTCCATGTCCGCGACACCGTGGCTGTGGCAGACCTTGATGCCGTGGTCGGCGGCGGCCACCGCCTCCAGCGACCGGCCCATGGCTTCGAGGGTGGAGGGGAGGTTGATGGCGGCCCGGCCCATGACGCCGACGAGTCCCAGCTCGTCGGCGCGGTCACGGACGGCGTACAGCTCGGCGATGCCCTCGTCGACGGATCCGGCGTCGGCGTTCAGCCAGCCCCGGGTGAGCCGTGCCTGCAGCTCGATGTACTCGTCGCCGACCAGTCGGGCGTACTCCACGGCCCGGTCCGTGGCGGTGAGGGTCTGGGCACCGGGCCGGTGCAGGGCGCCCCAGCCGGCCACGCTCGTCAGGACGTCCGCGTGCACGGCCGACGGGGGCAGGCCGCGGACCAGTTCCTCCGCCGTGGCCAGTTCGTCCCAGCCGTCGCCCCGGGTGAGATCCTGGACCAGGCGGGAGCGCTGGACCCAGAACCAGGCGGCGCGCAGGGCGTCGTCCTCGCCCTCCAGGATGCGCAGGGCCTTCTTGCAGAAGGTGAGGGCCCGTTCGCGCTCGCCGCCGAAGCGCGCGGCGACGGTGGCTTCGGCCATCAGGTCGAGGTGACTCAGCGGGGCCGAGCCGTCGCGGCCGCAGGCCGGATAGACCTCGGCGTAGTCGATGGGGCGGAGCGTGCCGCGTATCGCCTCCGGGGCGTCGTCCCACAGTTCCATGGCCCGCTCCAGCAGCCGTAGTTGCTCGGCGTAGGCGTTGCGGTGGCGTGCTTCGACGGAGGCCTTCAGTACGGCGGGCAGGGCCTTGGCCGGATCATGCGCTCCGTACCAGTAGCTGGCCAGGCGTGTGGCGCGTTCCCCGGCGCGGACGAGCGTGGGGTCGGCCTCCAGGGCCTGGGCGTAACGGCGGTTGAGCCGGGAACGTTCGCCGGGGAGCAGGTCGTCGCTGACGGCTTCGCGGACCAGGGAGTGCCGGAAGCGGTAGCCGTTGCCCTCCGGGGTGGTGAGCAGCAGATTGGCGCCGACGGCTCCGCGCAGGGCCTCGATGAGCTCGTCCTCGGCGAGGCCGGCGACGGCGGCCAGCAGTTCGTACTCGACCGCGGATCCACCCTCGGCGATGATGCGGGCGACCTTCTGGGCGTCGTCGGAGAGGGCCTCGACTCGGACGAGGAGGAGGTCGCGCAGGGAACCGGGCAGCCCCCCGCCGTCGCCGCACTCCAGGCTGCAGGCGAGCTCCTCGACGAAGAAGGCGTTTCCGTCGGAGCGCTCGAATATCTCGTCCACCAGGGCGGGTTCGGGCGTGCCCGCGAGAATGCCGGTGAGCTGGCGGCGGACTTCGGCCCGGTTGAACCGGGCGAGCTCCATGCGGCGCACGGTACGCAGCCGGTCCAGCTCGGCGAGCAGGGGGCGCAGCGGGTGGCGGCGGTGGATGTCGTCGGCGCGGTAGGTGCCGACGACGACGAGGCGGCCGCTGCGCAGCGTACGGAAGAGGTAGGCGAGCAGGTGTCTGGTGGAGGAGTCGGCCCAGTGCAGGTCCTCCAGGACGAGCACGACGGGGCGGTCCGCGGAGATGCGCTCCAGCAGCCTCGCGGTGAGCTCGAAGAGGCGGGCGGTGCCGTGTTCGTCGGCCGGGTCGCGGCCGGCCTCGCCGAGTTCCGGAAGGAGCCTGGCCAGTTCGCCCTCCTGGCCCGCGCAGGCCGCGGCCATCTCCTCGGGCAGGGTGCGGAGCAGGGCGCGCAGGGCGGTGGAGAAGGGGGCGTACGGCAGGCCGTCGGCCCCGATCTCCACGCAGCCGCCGACGGCGACGACGGCCTCGCGGCGGACGGCCACCGCGAGGAACTCCTCGACCAGCCTGGTCTTGCCGACGCCCGCCTCGCCTCCGACGAGGAGCGCCTGCGGCTCGCCGCCACCGCCGGCCGGGGCGGTGCCGGCGGCGGTGGCGCGGGCGAGCGCGTCGGTGAGCCTGGTGAGTTCACCTGCGCGGCCGACGAACACGGGACTGACTGACCTGGTCTCCACGTCGCCGAGCATCGCACACGGGTCCGACAGCGCGGAGCCGGGAAGCCGGACAGGCACGACCGTCCGCCCTTACGCAGCGTGCGCGAACCGCTCCCGGCCGCTGTCCGCACTCACCGTCCTTCCGCGCTCCTGGCGTGCGGAGAGGCGCGCCGCCCTGCGGGCACGGCGGGCCTCCCGGACGAGCCGATCGTTGTCGGCGCGGCGGATGAGTTCGGCTGCCATGATCTTGTGGAGTTCCAGCTCGTACATGGTGATTCCCCCTGGGGACTGGCCCGTTGGGCCTCGGTGGCGGCAGTGCTTCTGCCGTGTCACCACTGTCGTCCCCCAGGGGGTGCCGCCGCATCGGGCGAGTGCCGCATCTGTGACGGCCGGGGGCCTTAGGGAGGTCCTCACACCACCGCACAGCCAGGGCCGCGGTGCGCGCGGATGCCTTAGGCCGCACGGTGGGGCGGCGTACCGAGGGGCCCGTGGGGTGCCCGGGAGGCGCCCTAGCCCGCCGCGGCGGGCGCCGTCGGCAGCGCGACGATGAGGTCGAAGTACATGCACACGGCGATCAGCACGCCCAGCACACCGAGGGCGATTCCGCCCTTGGCGACCGCGCGGATCCAGCCCGGCTGCGGGTGCGAGGACGGGGCGCCGAACGCCGGCCGGACCAGGACGTAGACGCCGACGAGCAGGGCGAGCAGTCCGAAGAGGCCGTTGACGAGAGCGGTGGCGTGCCACGCGTCGCCGTAGATCTCGGAGATCTGCCGGCCGGCCGACGCACCGGACGAGGTCTTGAACTGCCCGATCAGCGTTTCGCGCTCGGCGGCGACCCGGCCGCTCCAGGCGCCGCTGAGGGAGACGATGCCGAGCCCGACGGCCACGACGGCCGCGGCCGCGGTGGCGAGGCCCGAGGACTCCTTGTCGTCCTCGTGATCGTCCAGGTCGGGGTCCTGCGCCGGGTCGAGGTCCTGCGCCGGGTCGAGATCCTGCTCGGCGGTGTTCTCCACGGGCTTGTCGGCGGTCTTCGCGACGGTCTTGTCAGCGGTCGCCTTCTCGGTGGTCTTCGGCTCGCCGTCGCCCTCGGCGACGGGAGCGGTGGGAGGAGTGGGGGTGGTGGAGTTCATCTTCCGCACGCTAGGCGGGGCAGATGAGAACCCTCTTAACGCCCGTCCCCGCCCGGCCTCGGACGTGTTCCGCGCACCGTTCAGTGCACGCGCTGTGCGACCTCGTTCGCTCGTGCCGACGCCGCCGGGATCTTCGCACCCGGTACCCCGCGGCCGGGCGGTTCGATGCTGATGCGCGGCAGCCGCCGGTCCAGCCACCCGGGCAGCCACCAGTTCGCACCGCCCAGCAGGTGCATCAGGGCGGGAACCAGCAGGGTGCGCAGGACGAAGGCGTCGAGGGCCACGGCCGCGGCCAGTGCGATGCCGAACATGGCGATGACCCGGTCGCCGCTGAGTACGAAGGCGAGGAAGACCGAGATCATGATCACGGCGGCCGAGTTGATCACCCGGCTGGTCTCGGCCAGACCCACCCGGACCGCCCGCCGGTTGTCGCCGGTCTCCAGCCATTCCTCGTACATCCGGCCGACCAGGAACACCTGGTAGTCCATGGAGAGGCCGAAGAGCACGGACACCATGATCACGGGCAGGAAGGGCTCGATGGGGCCCGCACTGCCGAGACCCAGCAGTTCGCTGCCCCAGCCCCACTGGAAGATCGCCACGACCACGCCGAACGAGGAGGCCACCGCCGCCACGTTCATCGCCGCGGCCTTCAGCGGGATGCCGATCGACCGGAACGCCATCAGCAGGAGCAGACAACCGAGTCCCACGACGACGCCGATGAAGAGCGGGAGTTTGCCGACGATGATCTGCGCGAAGTCGTCGTAGCTGGCCGTCACTCCGCCCACATGGGTTTCGAGTGACGTGTTCTCGGACGCCTCGGGCAGGACGTCCGTCCGCAGCCGGTCCACGAGCTCGCTCGTCCGACGGGACTGCGGGGCCGAGTCCGGCACGACGGTGACGTACGCGGTGTCGCCGCTGGAGTTGTACGTCACCGGGTAGGCCCAGGACACCCCGTCGGTGGCGCGCAGCGTCGCGGGCAGGGTGTCCATCGCGAGCCGGTCGTCGGCGCCGTCCAGGTGCGCGGCCACGGTCAGCGGGCCGTTGACCCCGGGGCCGAATCCGTCGGCGAGCAGGTCGTACGCCTGTCGGGTGGTCGAGGACTTCGCGTTGTTGCCCTGGTCGGAGCTGCCCAGATGGAGCGAGAAGGTGGGGAGCGCGAGGACCAGCATGCCCGCGGCGGCGAGGGCGCCGAGCAGTTTGGGGTGGCGCTCCACGAAGGCGGACCAGCGGGCGGCGAAGCCCGTGACCGACGCGGGCTGCGGGCCGTACTCGGCCAGCCGTCGGCGCTCGCGCCGGCTCAGTGCCCGCATGCCGATGAGGGAGAGCAGCGCGGGCAGCAGGGTCACGGAGGCGGCGACGGTCAGGACCACGGTGAGCGAGGCGGCGACGGCGACGCCGTCGAGGAAGCTCAGCCGCAGGATCAGCATGCCGAGCAGCGCGATGCAGACGGTGGCCCCGGCGAAGACGACGGCGCGCCCGGTCGTGGCGACCGCGTGTTGCGCCGCCTCGGGTACGGTCATGCCGCGCCGCAGCCCTCTGCGGTGCCGGGTGACGATGAAGAGCGCGTAGTCGATCCCGACGCCGAGCCCCACGAGCATGCCCAGCATGGGGGCGAAGTCGGCGACGGTCATCAGGTGACCGAGCAGCACGATGCCCGCGTACGCCGTGCCGACCGAGACGAGGGCGGTGGCGATCGGCAGGAGGCTGGCGGCGAGCGAGCCGAAGGCGAGGAAGAGCACGACGGCGGCGACGGCCACCCCGACCGCCTCGCTGAGGTGTGCGGCCGGCGCTTCGGTGAGGGCTATGGCCGAGCCGCCCAACTCGACCCGGAGGTGCTCGCCCGCGGCGGCCTTCGCGGTGTCGACGACGGCGTGGACCTGCCCGACCGGTACGTCGTCGGCCTGCCGGTCGAAGGTGACGGTGGCGTAGGCAGTCCGGCCGTCCGCGCTGATCTGCCCGGAACCGGGGTCCGCGTACGGTCCGCTGACCGCTCCCACACCGGGCAGCCGTTCGACGGCATGCAGGGTGGCGGTCATCTTCTGTGTGACGTCGGCGGCCCGCACGGTGGAGTCGTCCGTGTGCCAGACGATGGTGTCGGTGTCACCGCCGAGGTCCGTGAAGCCGTCCTTCAGCAGTGCGGCCGCGCGCCCGGACTCGGTGCCAGGGGCCTCGTAGTCGTTGGAGTAGGCGGAACCCGCGAACCCCGCTGCCGCCGCCGTGCCGCCGAGGGCGAGCAGCCAGATGAGGACGGCGAGGAGACGGTGCGTGACGCACCAGCGGGCGATGGCAGCCAAGGGACGTACTCCCTGCGGGTTCGTGGTCCCCACGGTTCGGCGGAACCGTCCGTGTGAGAACGCATGACCTTGAGCACCGTCACTCTGACAGCCGGTTGTGATCGTTTGCCCCATTCGTGGCCTTACTCACAGGGATCAGGTCCACATATGAGCGACATGCGCACCGCCGTACGGCGGGAGCGTCCACGACCCTCGTCGTCAAGGTCCTGGACTCCAGGACCACGATCACCATCGAGCAGTGCCGCGCGCCTCGGCGCGAAACGGTGCGAGCAGACGGAGCTGCTGCGGTCGAGTGACCTCGCACGGCACGCGCGAAGGGGCGGTGCACCCGGTGGAGAACCGGATGCACCGCCCCTTAGCGGTCGTACGGGAGGGACTCAGCCCTCGACGCCGAGCTTCTCCAGGATCAGCTCGCGCACACGCGCCGCGTCCGCCTGGCCACGGGTGGCCTTCATGACGGCGCCGACGAGCGCACCGGCGGCCGCCACCTTGCCGCCGCGGATCTTGTCCGCGATGGCGGCGTTGCCCGCGATGGCCTCGTCCACGGCCGTGGACAGCGCCCCCTCGTCGGAGACGACCTTCAGACCGCGCTTCTCGACGACGGCGTCCGGGTCGCCCTCGCCCGCGAGGACGCCCTCCAGCACCTGGCGCGCCAGCTTGTCGTTGAGGTCGCCCTTGGCGACGAGTTCGGCGACCCTGGCGACCTGCGTGGGCGTGACACCCAGCTCGTCGAGGGCGCGGCCGGTCTCGTTGGCGTTACGGGCCAGCTCGCCCATCCACCACTTGCGGGCCTGGTCCGACGGAGCGCCCACCTCGGTCGTGGCGACGATCAGGTCGACGGCGCCCGCGTTGAGGATGGACTGCATGTCGTGCTCGGAGACGCCCCACTCCTCCTTGAGCCGGGCGCGGCGCAGCCGCGGCAGCTCGGGCAGCCCCTTGCGGAGCTCCTCGACCCACTCCCGGGCCGGGGCGACCGGCACCAGGTCGGGCTCGGGGAAGTAGCGGTAGTCCTCGGCGTTGTCCTTGATGCGGCCGGCCGTGGTGGAGCCGTCCTCCTCGTGGAAGTGCCGGGTCTCCTGCACGATCGTGCCGCCCGAGTTCAGCACCGCGGCGTGGCGCTGGATCTCGAAGCGGGCGGCGCGCTCGACGGAACGCAGCGAGTTCACGTTCTTCGTCTCGGAGCGGGTACCGAACGCCTCGCGGCCGTGCGGGCGCAGCGACAGGTTCACGTCGCAGCGCATCTGGCCCATCTCCATGCGTGCGTCCGAGACGCCGAGCGCCTTGATGAGCTCGCGGAGCTCGGTGACGTACGCCTTGGCCACCTCGGGGGCGCGTGCGCCCGCTCCCTCGATCGGCTTGGTGACGATCTCGATGAGCGGGATGCCCGCGCGGTTGTAGTCGAGCAGGGAGTGGGACGCGCCGTGGATGCGGCCGGTGGCTCCGCCGACGTGCGTCGACTTGCCGGTGTCCTCCTCCATGTGGGCGCGCTCGATCTGCACCCGGAAGATCTCCCCGTCCTCCAGCTGGACGTCCAGATAGCCGTCGAAGGCGATCGGCTCGTCGTACTGGGAGGTCTGGAAGTTCTTCGGCATGTCCGGATAGAAGTAGTTCTTCCGGGCGAAGCGGCACCACTCGGCGATCTCGCAGTTCAGCGCGAGACCGATCTTGATGGCGGACTCGACGCCGATCTCGTTCACGACCGGCAGCGCGCCGGGCAGTCCGAGACAGACCGGGCAGGTCTGCGAGTTGGCGTCCTGCTTGAGCTCGGTGGAGCAGCCGCAGAACATCTTGGTCTTGGTGCCGAGCTCGACATGGACTTCGAGGCCCATGACGGGGTCGTACGTCGCGAGGGCGTCCTCGTACGACTCCAGGTCAATGACAGTCACTGAAACTTTCCCTCTCAGCCCAGCAGGACGTCGTCGTCGCCGAGACGCTTGAGCTCGCGGTAGAGGATCGCGAGTCCGGTCACGATCGCGGCGGCGGATACGGCGGCGTCGATCAGCCGCAGCGTGTCGTTGTCCTGGCGGGCCATCTTCGCCTGCTTGACGACGCTGAGCGCGCCGAAGGCGGTGGTGCCCAGGGACATGTAGACGCCGGACTTGGACTTCTTGAAGTTCTTGGCCTTCTTAGCCATTGCGCTCATAGCGACGGAGCCTCCTCAAGCAGCGGGTGCCCCCACCTTTCCACGAAGGCGGCCTCGACGGCGGCTCCGACCTTGTACAGCCGGTCGTCCTTCATGGCGGGAGCGATGATCTGCAGCCCGACCGGCAGGCCGTCCTCCGGCGCCAGGCCGCAGGGAAGCGACATGGCGGCGTTGCCGGCCAGGTTGGTCGGAATGGTGCACAGGTCCGCGAGGTACATCGCCATCGGGTCGTCGGCGCGCTCGCCGATCGGGAAGGCGGTGGTGGGCGTCGTCGGCGAGACGATGACGTCCACTTGCTCGAACGCCTTCTCGAAGTCCCGCGTGATCAGGGTGCGGACCTTCTGGGCCGATCCGTAGTACGCGTCGTAGTAGCCGGAGCTCAGCGCGTACGTACCGAGGATGATGCGGCGCTTGACCTCGTCGCCGAAGCCGGCCTCGCGGGTGAGCGCGGTGACGTCCTCGGCGGACCTCGTGCCGTCGTCACCGACCCGCAGGCCGTAGCGCATGGCGTCGAAGCGGGCGAGGTTCGAGGAGCACTCGGACGGCGCGATGAGGTAGTACGCCGAGAGGCCGAGGTCGAAGGACGGGCAGTCCAGCTCGACGATTGTGGCGCCGAGCGACTTCAGCAGCTCGACCGACTCGTTGAAGCGCTGGACGACACCGGCCTGGTAGCCCTCGCCCGAGAACTGCTTCACGACACCGACGCGCATGCCCTGTACGGAGCCGTTGCGGGCGGCCTCGACGACCGGCGGGACCGGGGCGTCGATGGACGTCGAGTCCAGCGGGTCGTGTCCGGCGATGGCCTCGTGCAGCAGGGCCGCGTCCAGGACCGTACGGGCGCAGGGCCCGCCCTGGTCGAGGGAGGACGAGAAGGCCACCATGCCGTAGCGGGAGACGCCGCCGTAGGTGGGCTTGACGCCGACCGTGCCGGTGACGGCGGCGGGCTGGCGGATGGAGCCGCCGGTGTCCGTGCCGATGGCGAGGGGCGCCTCGAAGGAGGCCAGCGCGGCGGACGAGCCGCCACCGGAACCGCCCGGGACGCGGGTGAGGTCCCACGGGTTGCCGGTCGGGCCGTAGGCGCTGTTCTCGGTGGAGGACCCCATGGCGAACTCGTCCATGTTGGTCTTGCCGAGGATGACGACGTCGGCGGCCTTCAGCCGCTTGGTGACGGTCGCGTCGTACGGCGGGACCCAGCCTTCGAGGATCTTCGAGCCGACGGTGGTCGGCATGTCCTCGGTGGTGAAGATGTCCTTCAGCGCGAGCGGGACGCCGGCCAGCGGGCCGAGCTTCTCCCCGGCCGCCTTCTTGGCGTCGACGGCACGGGCCTGCGCGAGCGCGCCCTCGCGGTCGATGTGCAGGAAGGCGTGGACCTTCTCGTCGATGGCCTCGATCCGGGCCAGGTGGGCCTCGGTGACCTCGACGGCCGTGAACTCGCCCGAGGCGATCCCGGCGGCGATCTCGGCTGCGGTGAGCTTGATGATGGTGCTGATGTCCGTCATGACTTTTAGTCCTCCCCCAGGATCTGCGGCACCTTGAAACGCTGCTGCTCCTGGGCCGGGGCGCCGGAGAGCGCCTGCGCGGGGGTGAGCGACGGGCGGACCTCGTCCGCCCGCATGACGTTGGTCAGCGGCAGCGGGTGGGACGTCGGCGGTACGTCTTGGTCGGCGACCTCGGAGACGCGGGCGACCGCGCCGATGATGTCGTCGAGCTGACCGGCGAAGTGCTCGAGCTCTTCGCCCTTCAGCTCCAGACGCGCCAGCCGGGCGAGGTGGGCGACCTCCTCGCGCGTGATGCCAGGCATGCAGCGATCCTCAGGGGTTGGTGTGTGGTTTTGGCCGGGGGCAGGTGGCAACGTGCCGCCGATGCCCAATCCTATGGGGTCGCCCGCACCGGGTGCGGCCACCCGGGGGACGCCCGCTCGGTGAAGCGGCCGCGGGCCGTGCCGCGACGTGCGTGCGGCGCTCAAGGACAGGCCGCCACCAGACACACCGAGCCCGTCCGGCGATTGAGGACGCAGCGGCCGTCCGGGCGCCTCCGGTCACCACACCGCAGCCCGCGCCCCGCCGCTCCCCGCCTCAGGTCGTCGCGGGCCGCGAGTCGACCGCCCGCCCGGACGGCCGCTGCTCCAGCTCGGGTGTCACCGTGGCGGCCGCACCCGCGGCAACCGCACTCGCCGCCGCCGCCGCGGCTGCCGCTGCCGCCGCCAGTTCCGCCGGCCGCCGCCATCCGTGCTCGCCGCGCGCCCGCAGCCAGGCCGTCGTCTCCTGGGGCGGCATCGCGGCCGCCACCAGCCAGCCCTGCACCGCGTCGCAGCGCAGGTCCCGCAACCGCTCCCACGTCTCGTCGTCCTCGACGCCCTCGGCGACGACCAGCAGACCGAGCGAGTGGGCCAGGTCGATGGTGCAGCGGACGATCTCGGCGTCCTCGTGGTCGATGGCGAGCCGGGCGACGAACGACCGGTCGATCTTGAGCTCGCTGACCGGCAGCCGGCGCAGGTGGACGAGCGAGGAGTACCCCGTGCCGAAGTCGTCCAGGGACATCTTCACGCCGTGCCCGGTCAGTCCCGCGAGGGTGTCCGCGGCCCGCTGCGGGTCCTCCAGCAGCACATGTTCCGTTATCTCCAGCTGCAGGGCCCCGGCCGGAACGCCGTGCCGGGCGAGCCGGGCCGCGACGCCGCCCGCGAACCCCGGGGTGTGCACATCGCGCGGGGACACGTTGACCGCGACCGGGACGAAGAGGCCCTGGGCCCGCCACCGGGCGACCTGGGCGAGCGCCGTCTCCAGTACGTACTCCGTGAGGTGCGGCATCAGCCCGGAGGACTCGGCGATGGCGATGAACTCGTCCGGGGGGACCCTCCCCCGCTCCGGATGCACCCAGCGCACCAGCGCCTCCAGGCCGGCCACCTGACCGTCGAAGCGCACCTTCGGCTGGTAGTGCAGCTCCACCTCCCCGGCGTCCAGCGCGCGCCGCAGATCGCCGAGCAGGCCGAGCCGGTCCGGGGTGTTGCTGTCGCGCTTCGACTCGTACACCTCCACGCCCGTCCGGTCACGCTTGGCCTGGTACATCGCCACGTCCGCACGCCGCAGCAGCCCCTCCGCGTCCAGCGCGTGGTCGGGGTGGACGGCGACGCCCGCGCTGGCTTCCAGCACCAGCGTGAGTCCGTCGAGGTCCAGTGGCGAGGACAGCTCGGCCACCAGGTGGCGGGCGACGCGCTGGACACTGGTGGTGGAGTCCGCGGTCGGCAGCAGGACGGCGAACTCGTCGCCGCCGAGCCGGGCCGCTTCCGCGCCTCGTGGCAGGGCGAGCCGCAGCCGGTCCGCTATCTGCAGCAGCAGCCGGTCGCCGGCGAGGTGACCGAGCGTGTCGTTGACCGCCCGGAAGCGGTCGAGGTCGATCAGGACGAGTCCGACGCGGCTGCCGAGGCTCTCGGCCTCCTCCAGCGCCGTCCAGGTCCGCTCAAGGAGCCACTGCCGGTTCGGCAGTCCGGTCAGCGGGTCCCGCAGTTGTTCCTCCGCCCGGGCACGGGCGATCCAGAGCGTGGAGTCCAGCGCTATCAGCGGGACCGCGAAGAGGGGCAGCAGGACGGGCATCGCCATCGCGACGACGCAGATCAGCGGGGCGATGCCGAGGAGCGCGACGGCGACGAGTCCCTGCCGCAGCAGCGCGGTACGGGCGACCGTCGGCAGCCCGCCGCCCTGCTGGGCCCGGGAGTACCACAGCAGGACGCGGGTGACGAGCAGGTACGTGGAGGCCGCGAGCAGCACCTCCGGGACGGCGTCGATGCCCCAGTCGAGTGGCTGCCAGGGGGCCTCGACGGTCTGCACCTCGCCGAACGCCGCCATGACCAGCGCCGCCGCCCCCACGCCCAGGATGTCCACCGCCCCGTGCAGCAGCCCCTGCCACCAGCGGTGCCGCCGCGCCACGCCGACGAGCACGACCACGACCAGGCTGACGAGGCCCGCGGGCACCCAGCCGTAGAGGAGCAGCACCGCGAGGGTGAGGGCGGCGCCGGAACCGGTGCCGCCCCACCAGCGGTCGCGGCCGAGCGCGACCAGGTGCCCCACGACGATCCCGGTGAGGACGGCGAGCGACCAGCCGGCGCGCCCGTCCGGGAAGAGGGCGTGACCACTGCTCAAGGTCCGGTAGAAGCCGGTCGCGAGCTGAACCGTGGCGAGGGCCACGACGACGGCGCCCACTTTCGGCGTGAGGCCGGCGAAACCTTGCAGCCGCGACACCGGTGCGGCGTTCTCGGTCGGTTTCATTCCGTCCCTCTCACAGCCGGCGGTGCCGATGTCACCTGATGGTTCCGCTCCGTGCCACCACGCCCCGTCCCGCGCGGTGGCCGGGTACCGCGGGCGCATCTCCCAACAGTAGGCCGCCGAGGGCGTCCAGGGGCAGCGGTCTACCGCTCTTGCCCGAATGCGAACCGACCACCCGTCAGCATCTGCTATGCGCCGATCGGGTGAATCCGACGGTGTGTCACACCCGTCTCACCCTCCGGCGGCGCGCCCGTCCGCCCCCTCCTGCTCCTCGGGCCGGACCGCGGCTTCGCGCGCCGCGTCGGGCCCCTGTTCGAGCAGGACCCCGAAGCCGTCCTCGTCCAGCACGGGCACCTTCAGCTGCATCGCCTTGTCGTACTTCGAGCCGGGGTTGTCGCCGACCACCACGAACGAGGTCTTCTTCGAGACGGAACCGGTGACCTTCGCCCCGCGGCTCTGCAGGGCGTCCTTCGCGCCGTCCCTGGTGTGCCCGGTCAGCGTGCCGGTGACGACGACGGTGAGCCCTTCGAGCGGCCTCGGCCCCTCGTCCTCACCGGCGCCCTCGTCCTCCATCCGCACGCCGGCCTCGCGCCACTTGCGCAGGATCTCGCGGTGCCACTCCTCGGCGAACCACTGTTTGACCGAGGCGGCGATGATCGGGCCGACCCCGTCGGCGTCGGACAGCTCCTGCTCGGTGGCCTCCTCGATGCGGTCCATGGACCGGAACTGGCGGGCCAGCTCCTGGGCGGCGACCGGCCCCACGTGGCGGATGGAGAGCCCGGTGAGGATGCGGGCCAGCGGGGCCTCCTTCGCCGCGGCGATGGAGTCCAGCATGGCGCCGGCGTTCTTCTTCGGTTCGCCCTGCTGGTTGGCGAAGACCAGAGCGGTCTTCTCCTCGCCGGTCTTCGGATCCCGCTTGGGCAGTCCGCTGTCCGGGTCGCGGACATAGGCGCGGATGGGCAGCAGCTGCTCGACGGTCAGCCCGAAGAGGTCGCCCTCGTCCCGCAGCGGTGGATCGGCGGGCTCCAGCGGCCTGGTCAGCGCCGCGGCGGCGACGAAGCCGAAGTGGTCGATGTCCAGGCACTTGCGGCCCGCCAGATAGGCGACGCGCTCCCGCAGCTGTGCCGGGCACGAGCGGGCGTTGGGGCACCGGACGTCGACATCCGCCTCCTTCATGGGCTTCAGCTCCGTCCCGCACTCGGGGCAGTGCGTGGGCATGACGAACGCCTGCTCGGTGCCGTCCCGCAGGTCCACGACCGGGCCGAGGATCTCCGGGATCACGTCCCCGGCCTTGCGGAGCACGACGGTGTCGCCGATCAGGACGCCCTTGGCACGCACCACGTTCTGGTTGTGCAGGGTCGCGAACTCGACCTCGGAGCCTGCCACTTCGACCGGTTCCACCTGGCCGTACGGGGTGACGCGGCCGGTCCTGCCCACGCCCACGCGGATGTTGACGAGCTTGGTGTTGACCTCCTCCGGCGCGTACTTCCACGCGATCGCCCATCGCGGTGCGCGGGAGGTGGAGCCGAGCCGGCCCTGGAGCGGGATCTCGTCGAGCTTGACGACGACTCCGTCGATCTCGTGCTCCACGGAATGCCGGTGCTCGCCGAAGTACGCGATGAACTCCCGCACCCCGGCGAGCGAGTCCACCACCTTGTTGTACTTGGCGGTGGGCAGGCCCCACTCGTGGAGCAGCTCGTAGGCGTGCGAGAGGCGGTCGATGTCGAAGCCCTCGCGGGCGCCGATGCCGTGGACCACCATGTGCAGCGGCCGGGTGGCGGTGACCTTGGGGTCCTTCTGGCGCAGCGAACCGGCCGCCGCGTTGCGCGGGTTGGCGAAGGGCTTGTCGTCGGCCTCGACCAGCCGGGCGTTCAGCTCCTCGAACCCCTCCATCGGGAAGAAGACCTCGCCCCGGATCTCGACGAGCTCCGGGATGCGGTCGCCCTTCAGCCGGTGCGGGATCTCCGCGATCGTGCGGACGTTGGGCGTGATGTCCTCGCCGGTGCGTCCGTCGCCGCGGGTCGCGGCCCGGGTCAGCAGGCCGTGCTCGTAGGTGAGGTTGACCGCGAGGCCGTCGATCTTGAGCTCGCACAGGAAGTGGTAGCCGGTGGAGCCCACGTCCCGGGCGATCCGCTCGCCCCAGGCGGCCAGCTCCTCGTCGTCGAAGGCGTTGTCCAGGGACAGCATCCGCTCGCGGTGCGCGACGGAGGTGAATGCCGTCCGGTAGGGCCCGGCCACCTTCTGGGTCGGCGAGTCGGGTGTGCGCAGCTGCGGGTGTTCGTCCTCCAGTGCCTCCAGCTCACGCATCAGCCGGTCGAACTCCGCGTCGCTGACGACCGGCTGGTCGTTCACGTAATAGCGGAAGCGGTGCTCCTCGACCTGCTCGGCCAGGAGCGTGTGCCGCTCCCGGGCCTCCGTCGGCACCGCCGTCTCCTGTGCACCCGGCAGTGACGTCTGCTGTTCGCCGGTCATCGTCCCGTCCTCCCGTTACCCAGTTACCCCGTTACTCAGGGTTGTCTGCGAGCGATTTCGCGGCCCGGGCGCAGTGGGCGAGCGCGGCACGGGCGTACGCGGGCGAGGCACCCGCGAGACCGCACGAGGGAGTGATCACCACGGACTCGGTCAGAGTCCCCGGATTCAGCCCCAGCCTGCGCCACAGCGTCCTGACACCCATGACGCTACCGCCCGGGTCCGACAATCCGCCCGAGGCCGGGTCGGTGCCGGGCACGACCCCGAGGAACAGCTGGGTCCCGCCCTCGACCGCTTCCCCGATCGCCTCCTCCTCACGCTCCGTGAGCAGGGAGAAATCGAACGAGATCCCGTCGGTCCCGGCCCGGCGCAGCAGCGCGAACGGGACGTCGGGGGCGCAGGTGTGCACGACGGTGGCGGCGTCCCCGGCCACGCCCAGCACATCGCGCAGGGTGTCCTCCACGACCTGGCGGTCCACGGACCGGTAGGTGCGGTAGCCGCTCGCGGTCCTGATCCGCCCGAGCAGGACCCCGGTCAGCGACGGTTCGTCGAGCTGGAGGATCACGCGTGCGCCGGGCATCCGGCGCCGCACCTCGGCGAGGTGGTCGCGCAGCCCCTCCGCGAGTGAGCCCGCCAGGTCGCGGCAGGCGCCGGGATCACCGAGGACGGCCTCGCCGCTCCGGCGCTCCAGCGCGGCGGCCAGCGTCCACGGCCCGACGGCCTGCACCTTGAGCGGGCCCTCGTACCCCTGGGTGAACTCCTCCAGCGCGTCGAGGTCCTCGCCGAGCCAGGACCGGGCCCGGCGGGTGTCGCGCCCCGGCCGGTCGCTGATGCGCCAGCCGCTGGGCTCGACGTGTCCGTACATCTCGACGAGCAGCCCGATGGTCCGCCCGATCATGTCCGCGCCGGGGCCGCGCGCGGGGAGTTCCGCCAGGTGGGGCACGCCCTGGCCGTCCCCGAAGGAGCCGGTGACGGTCTTGGCCGCCTCCCGGGCGTCCCCTCCGGGCATCGAGCCGATTCCGGTGGCCGGGCAATCCCTGAACTTGCTCTTCTCGCTCACGCGGGAAGCCTACGGCCGTCCGGCGCCGCGACCGTCAGCGGCCGATTCCGGCCCCGCCCGGTCAGCGGCAGATCCCCACCAGGGCCGTCAGCGGCCGGGACGCACCGTGAGGTCGTTGACCTCGGCGTCGCGCGGCAGGTCGAGAGCCATCAGGATCGTGGTGGCGACGGACTCCGGGTCGATCCAGCGGGAGGCGTCGTACTCCTTGCCCTCCTGCTGGTGGACCTTCTCCTGCATGGGGCTGGCGGTGCGTCCGGGGTAGACGGACGTCACCCGGACCCCGTTCTCGTGCTCCTCGTGCCGCAGCGAGTCGGCGAGCGCCTTCAGTCCGTGCTTGCTCGCCGCGTAGGCGCCCCACTCGGCGTGCGCGGCGAGTCCGGCGCCGGAGTTGACGAAGAGGACGTGGCCCTGGGCGACCCGGAGCTGGGGCAGGAGGAGGCGGGTCAGCTCGGCCGGGGCGATCAGGTTGGCGTTGAGCTGGAAGTGCCAGGCCTTGGGGGTGAGCTCGCCGACGCGGCCGAGCTCCACGACGCCCGCGATGTGCAGCAGCGAGTCGAGCCGCTCCGGCATCGTCTGCTGGCCGAATGCCCAGGAGAGCCGGTCCGGGTTGGACAGGTCGCCGACGATCGTGCGGGCACCGGGGTGGAGAGCGGCCAGTTCCTTGGCGCGGCCGGCGTCACGGGCCAGCAGGACGAGTTCGTCCCCGCGCTCCGTGAGACGACGGGCGACGGCTGCGCCGATGCCGGAACCGGCACCGGTGATGAGGTGAGTGGACATGCCCCCATCGTCGCACCCGCCCGCTCACCGGCGGCACATCACTGCAGGCCGGCCCACTCCTCCAGGTAGGCCAGGGCGCCGACCCCGTCCTCGGCGAAGAAGACCAGGTCGGTCAGCGGGAGCGGCAGGAAGCCCTCGTCGTCCATGCGCCGGAACTGCTGGCGCAGACCGTCGTAGAACCCCGCCGTGTTGAGCAGGACGACCGGCTTGGTGTGCTTGCCGTGCTTCTTGAGCTCCAGGATCTCGGTGGCCTCGTCGAGCGTGCCGGTGCCGCCGACCATGATCACGATCGCGTCGGACTTCTCCAGCAGCAGCGCCTTGCGCTCGGCGAGGTCCCGCGCGATCACCATCTCGTCCGCGTCGGTCCGCGCCTTCGCGGCCAGGAAGTCCACCGACACCCCGACCAGCTTCCCGCCCGCCTCCTGCACACCGTCGGCGACGACCTTCATCAGCCCGCTCTCCGAGCCGCCCCAGACCAGGGTGTGCCCACCGCGGCCGATCAGTTCGGCGAACTCGCGGGCGGGCACGGTGTAGCGGTCGTCGAGGTCGGCGGCGGAGAGGAAAACGCAGATCTTCATGACGGCCACGTTAGATCCCGCCACCGGCCGTGCGGAATCCGGGGAAGAATCCGGCGGACGTTGGGGCTGAACAGAACATGACTGCCACCCGAGGACACCGCATCACCGTCGAGCCCGGCACCGAGCACGTGCGCGTGGTCCGTGACGGCGTACTGCTCGCCGAGAGCCGCCGCCCGCTCGTGCTGCGCGAGACGGGCTGTCCGGTCCGCTACTACCTGCCGCCCGAGGACGTCCGTACGGAACTGCTGACGCCGTCGGACACGCACACCCACTGCCCGTTCAAGGGGGACGCCTCCTACTGGTCGCTGCCGGGGGCGGCCGACCTGGTCTGGGCGTACCCGGAGCCGAAGGACGAAGTGGCCGGGATCAAGGACCACTTCTGTTTCTACGACACCGAGACGCTGACCGGCTGAGCGGCTGACGCCCCGCCAAACACCGCTGTGAGCCGCGGAGAAGAGAAACTTCGGAAAGTTCTCGCGGAAAGCGATGAGTTTCCCGGAGCCCCGCAGTCCACCACCACATGGAGAAGACTCTTTCCCGCGACGGCACCCTGATCGCCTACCGGCGCCGGGGCGAAGGACCACCGTTGATCCTGGTGAGCGGGGCACTCGGCACCGCGGAGACCGAGGCCCCGCTGGCCCGTCTCCTCGCGCCGCGTTTCGAGGTCATCACGTACGACCGGCGCGGCCGTGGCGCCAGCGGTGACGGGTCGCCGTACGCGGTGGAGCGGGAGATCGAGGACCTGACCGCGCTCGCGGAGGTGGTGGGCGGGCGGCCCTCGGTGTACGGGATCGGGGCCGGCGGGGCGCTGGCTTTGGAGGCCCAGGCGGCCGGGCTCCCGGTCGCCCGGCTCGCGGTGCACGAGCCGCCGTACACCCCGGGCGCCGCTGGCCTGCTGTTCAAGGCCGACTGCACGGCCCGGCTGCACCGGCTGCTGTCCGCCGGGGACCGGGGCGGGGCGGTGGAGCTGTTCCTGACCGTGACGGGGGTCGCGGCCGACATGGTCGCCAGGATGCGGAGCGCGCCGCTGTGGCGGACCCTGGAATCCGTGGCGCACACCCTGGCGTACGACGATGCGGTGCTGGGCGACGGCGCGGTTCCGGTGGAGCGGTTCGCCTCGGTGACGGCGCGGACCCTGGTGGTCTGCGGCGGCTTCAGCCCGGCCAACGCCCGGACGTCGAGCCGCGTGCTGGCGGACGCGCTGCCCAGGGGCCGGCACCGCACTCTGACGGGACAGACGCGGGAGATGGCGCCGCAAGCGGTCGCACCGGTGCTGGCGGAGTTCTTCACCAGGGACGTGTACGTACGCCAGGCGTCCTGAGAACGCACGGGCGGGCCGGGGGGCTGAGCACCCCGCGCGGCTGCGCCCGTACAGGGGTCGGGCGCTGCCGTGCGGGGCCGGACGATGCTCCTCAGCGATGCGAGGTCACCGAATCGCCCCACGCCACAGGGCTGGTTCGGCATCACCGAACAGTGTCTCCCGGGCGTCGACGTCCGGGAACACAAGTCTCAGCTGCCGACGGAACGCGACTCCATGACCGGGTGCGCGCAGGTGGCAGAGTTCGTGGACCAGGACGAGGTCCACCAACGAGGGCGGCAATTGCAGCACCGCCCAGTGCACCGTGATGGCACCGTCCTGTCCCAGCGCCCCCCACCTGGGGCCCAGGTCACGGGCCTCGACGCGGGGAGTCGGCAGTCCGACGCGTGATGCGTACGAGGGCAGCCGCCCGGAAAGCCACCGGGTGCCGCACGCCTCGTACCACTGGGCGATCCGGCGTGCGCCTTCGTCTGCCGTGCGAGGCCTGGGCATCTCCAGCCATCCCCGGTACAGCCTCACCCGGCCACCCTCTCCCGGGGGCAGGAGCCTCAGACGGTGGCGTCGTCCCAGGTAGCTGAAGCCTGTGCCGCCGACGAGTTCCTTGGTTGGCTCGTCCGGTCTCGTGCGCCTGTCCCGTACCTCGCGCGCCAGGCGTGGCAGCCTCGTCCGCACGGCCCGTGCGACGGCGGCCGGGTCCGCGTTCGGCGGTACGGCGAACAGGACGTCGCCGCTCTCGTCGACCTCAATGCCCAGCGTGCGCCGTCGGGGCCTTACGACGACCTGCCACGTCCACTCCCCGGGCACGGGGAGTGCCGCGATCGCCTGGTGGACGGGAGTACTCACGGGGCATTCCTACCATCCGACAACACGGATTCCCGGCGACGCCCCTCACTCAGCGCTCATTACGCTCCCCGTACCGCAGGAAGTCGTCACGGCGCTCGACGGCCAGTTCCACCAGGAGTCCGGCCAGCGGGCCGGTGTCCTCCCAGTCCAGGGAGACATGCCTCTCCAGACTGTCCCGAAGGTGCTTGCGGACACGGTCCCTCGTATCCGCCAGGTGCACGATGTCCGGTGAGCGCACATGCCCGGCGATCTCCACGGTGAGAGCGCGGGCGGCTGCCGTCAGGTCGGCACCCGGCGGAGTCAGTGCACCCTCCTCCAGTTCCTGCACGAGCAGTCCGTGGACCGGCCGCTCGGTCCACGGGTCGAGACCGCTTGCCTCCACGGCCTCGTTCTCGTTCATGTCGCCGACCAGCCGAGTGAGCTCTGAGGCGGCCTTCTCGAAGTCGTCCCGCATCTGCTCCAGGATCTCGTCGAGGCGTCGGCTGAAGCGTGTATAGCGGGCTCGGTCGGAGCCGATCTCGGCTGCGATGCGCACCTTCACCGAGCTGGACATGTACGAGACCCGGGTACGGGCATCACTGTTCGCGTTGACCCGCTCCATGAAGTCGGGGGCGGTGAGCTCGATGGGAGGAACTCGCTGCTCGATGTTCGTCACCTTCAGGTGCCGTGCCATCAGCTGCCGGATCTTGGCACCGTAGCGGCGCGGACTGAAGTCGTCACGGCCGTCGAGGTAGCGGCGGCGGGCCAGGTACTGGACCTCGCCGAGGAGCCCTGCGAACGCCTCGTACTTCAGGGCCTCGGGGCGCGGCAGTACGGCGTTGAGGGCGCCGAGGAAGTCACGTGCGAGCTCGTCGAAATCGGCGCGCAGCAACGGGTCCTCAAGCGCGGCCAGCAGGTCCTCGCGCTGCTCCTCCGCCTTGAGGGAGGTGATGCCCAGCCGGTCCAGGAAGCCGGAGACATGGGTATGCAGATCCGCGAGCAGGGCGTCGGCAGCCGCGTCGGCCTGGAGCAGCAGACGGTCCCGGACCGGCTGGCCGCCCGTGAACGTCTTCTTGTCGAGGTGGTCGACGGACGTGTCGTAGCCGTACAGCTCGCGAAGGTGCGCCTTTTCGTACTCCCCGAGCGAACGGGCCAGCTCCGGGCCGATCCCGATGAAGTCGACCACCTGCCCCCAACGCTTGTTCCGGTACGGGCGGTTGGTGCGGGCGACCGCTTGGAGCAGCCCCGCACCGGACAGCGCGCGGTCGAGGTAGAGCACCTGCTCGACGGGGGCGTCGAAGCCGGTGAGCAGCATCGACTGCACGACCAGGAAGGCCATGGGGCCCTCGCCCGGTTTCTCGCTCTCGTTCACCGGCGGATCCGGCTGCTGCCCGTCCGGGTGCCACTCCTCCCTCGCCCCGCCGGGCGTGCCAAGACCGGAAGCCGAGGTCCCGTGGGCGGACACCTTCCACGCGGGGTCATCGGCAGCGGCGAACGGGTCACCGAGGCCCTTCTGGAAGCGCTCGATGTAGCCGTCCTGCTGTGACTTCGAGGTCCAGCACTTCCATGTCCTGGGGTCCTTGCGCCCGCTGTTCGGCTGAGCTTCGGAGATCACCACGGCGGCATCGATGGACCGGAGCAGGTCCCGGTGAGCGACCAGGTCCAGCAGCTCGCGCTTCTCCGCCTCGGCATGGAAGGCCGCCATCGGATCGTGGACGTCTGCCGGATCGAGGGCGTCGATCCGCTCCACCAGACGGTCGCGTGCCGCGAGGAGGGCGTCCCGGTAGCGGACGGCCGCGAGTCGTGAGACGGCTGCGAGCTGGGCGCCGAAGCGGTCGGGCAGCGCGTTCCTCGCCCAGTGCCGCAGCATGTAGTCGGCCTTCGCCTCGATCACGGAGGGCGCTTCGAGGATCTCCTTGCGCCGCGCGAACTTTTCCAGGACGCGCTCGCGCTGCTTGGGGTCCTCGGGCACCTTCTCGTCGAACTCGGCGTCCAGTGCCGCCTTCTCGATCACTTCCAGCGGGACGCTGTACGCCTCGTAGCGCACAGGAACCACTGCACCGTCCCGCTCGGCGTCGCGCAGGGTGTAGAGGTCGGCGAACGGGCCGAAGATGTCCTCGGTGGTCTTCCGGTCCTCGCTGAGAATCGGGGTTCCGGTGAAGCCGACCATCATGGCGTTCGGCAGCATGGCACGCAGTCGCGCGTGCTGCCACTGGGCCTGCCCCCGGTGGGCCTCGTCGATCAGGACGACGATCTCGGAGCTCGTGTTCTCCGCCTTGTTGTAAAGGTGGCCGTCGTCGTCCACCTCGGGAAGCTTCTCTTCCCGGCCGTCGTACTCCGTGTCGTCTCTGCGCGCCTTCTGCAGGGTGACGAGTACGAGGTCGGGCACGGGCACCGCGAGGTAGCTGCGCGCCTGCGCCACGCTGGACGCCCGGTAGATCTTCTGGTTGCTCGACGCGAGACTCCCCCGGATCTGCTTCTCCAGGTCGAGCCGGTCCGTCACGACGACGACCTTGTGGTTCTTGAGCCCGGCTGTGCTGCGGAGATGCCGGACGAGGAAGGCCATGGTGAGGCTCTTGCCCGAGCCCTGGGTGTGCCAGACGACTCCGCCCCGCTGGTCGACCGGCTCACCGGCATCGATCTTCCTGCGCCGTTCCAGCAGGCGCTGGGCCAGTTTGTGCACGGCCTTGAACTGCGGGTAGCGCCCGATGATCTTGACGGTACGAGGACCGCTCCCGGCCTGCGTGGTGAAGTCCCGGACCAGGGAGAGCAGGTGGGCCGGTCTCAGCACGCCAGCCACCAAGACCTCCTGGTCACTGAGCACGGCGCCGCGGCTACTGCCCGCCTCCTCGCGTACCTGCTCCTCGGTGGCGGGCAGAGTGGTGCGCCAGGGGGCGAAGTGCAGCGAGTCGGCGGTGACGGTGCCGAGCTCGGCGTGGTCCCGGTCCGTTCCGATCAGCACCTGAGCGAAGCGTACGAACTCCGCGACGGGCTGGGGCGCGTCCACACCGGCGTAGCCGATGACCTGCTCGACGGCCGCGTCCAGCGCCGCGCGCTGTTCCCGCCGGGCCGACACCAGGGGCGCCTTGCACTCGATGACGACCCAGGGGAGACCGTTGACGAACAGGACGATGTCCGGGATGACGGGTTCGGCGTTCTTGCGTTCCACCCGGAACTGCGAAACGGCGAGGAAGTCGTTTCCGTTCTCGAACTCACCGTCCCAGTCGACCAGGTTGATGTTTTCGGGCTGACCCTTGGTCCAGCCGGGGACGGTCCGGGAGGGGATCCCCTTGCGCAGGAGCTCGGTCGCATCGAGGTTGCCCGCAACACCCCTCCCCGGGCTTCCGAATCCCGGCGCCTTGCCCAGCACCCGGGCGAGGAGGTGATCCAGTTGAGCGTCGGACAGCCAGGTCTTGCCGTGCGGTCCGGGGTTGATCCGGGCCACGGCGTCGCGGAACCGTTGCGCGTAGACGACCTGCTCGAAGCTCGACCGCCCGGAGGGGCCCGGCTCGGTGACCGTGCCGTGTGGCGGGCCGCCTTCGAGGTGCGTCCAACCCATGGCGGTCAGCTGCCTGGTCAGCGGCTTCTCGGTCTTGTCGTACTCCGGCTGCCCCATGCCTGGTCTCCCCGCGCGCCCGTCACCGTACGTCCCACCCGCACCCGTATGGGTGTACGCGGAACTCTACCGGCGGGGGCCGGATCGACCAGGGGCGGAGGCGGGGCTGCCGAGCGGGGACGGCGGTCAGCCGGTGAGCGCCAGCTCGAACCAGACGGTCTTGCCGCCCGAGCCCAACTCCCCTTCCCCTATGGCGCAGCCTCCCCAGCGGTCGGCGACGAGTTCGAGGATGGCCATGCCCCGCCCCGCTTCGGCCTCGGCCTCGGCACCGACGGCCAGCCTGTAGGGCTTGGGAAGGTCCGGGCTCAGATCCCAGACGCTGACCCTGAGCACCGGATGCCGCCACTGGAGCCGCACCCCGGCGTGCCCCTGGGAGTGCCGCACGGAGTTGGTGGTCAGCTCGGAGGTCAACAGCTCGGCGCGGTAGCTGAGTTCGGTCAGTTCGTGCGCCCCGAGGACGGCCCGGAGGGTGGTGCGGGCGATACGGGGGCCGCGCGGGTCATGAGGGAAGACAAGTTCGTAGCTCCAGGGGTCAGCGAAGGGGATGGGGGCGGGGTGGGGCGCGTACGGGGCGTCGTCGTACGGGGCGGTGGGGGTCGGGGTGGGCTTGGTCCTCACGGGCACCTCCTGGGGTGCGAGTGGGTGGGTGAAGTGGGGTTGCGCCAGGGGTGGTTGCGGTTGGCGGGCCGCGAGTGGCGGTGGCAATGCCGGTCCTGGCCTGCTTCCCGGGTAGGCAGGGTGGATCGGTGCGCTTCCGCACCCGGAGGCGTGTGGCGCAGGTCATAAGCTAGAGCACAATCACTCACATGTGAGTCGATTTCCACGAATGAGTGAGTGTCTTTCCCGTGTTGGACCGCAGAACCCAAGGCCTGCGAGACTGTGCAGGGATACGAGAGAGGACCCATGGCCCCACGTAACGCGCCCACTGGCCGTCAGCGTCGCTTGGCGACTGAAGTTCGCCGCATGCGTGATCAAGCGGGTATATCGATCCAGGAAGCCGCGACGCTCCTGGGATCGGACCGCACCATGGTGTCCAATATCGAGGCCGGACGTACTGGCCTGAGCGCTGACCGCGTGCGACAGATCGCCTGTCACTACGGATGCGGAGACACCGAGCTGATCGACGCCCTCGCGGCGATGGCGGCGGGGCGACGCACCAAACACTGGTGGAACGAGTACCGGGGCAAGCTCCCGGAAGGCCACTTGGACGTCTCCGAGATCGAGCACTTCGCGACGCGCATCCGGACAGCTCAGACCGTGCACCTGCCAGGCCTCTTCCAGACCGAGGAACACGCGCGAGCGATCTTCGAGTTCACGGTGCCTCAACTACCCAGGCTGGAGGTTGAGCTCCGCGTGGCCCATCGGATGAGCCGTCAGGCCGTTGTGACCGGCGAGACCCCGACTCCGTACCTCGGCATCATCCACGAGGCCGCCCTGCGACTTGAGTTCGGGGGACGTGAAGTCGCCCGCCGGCAGCTCAGCTATCTGGTGGAAGCCTCCGAGCTTCCCCACGTGATCCTGCTGGTCATCCCGTTTCGTGCAGGTGCCTTCCACGGCGCCGGCCAGTCGATCCTGTACGCCGAGGGGCCGGTCACTCAGCTCGACACCGTTCAGCTCGACACATCATTCGGCGGCCACTTCGTTGATGCACCGACACCTCTGGGAAACTACCGTTCGCTGTTGGACCTGATGGAGGGTTCAGCCCTCCCGCCGGATGAGTCGCGTGACCTCATCCGGTCGATCGCCCGCGAACTGTAAGGGGTCGTGCTGTGACAGAAAATGACTGGCAGCGCTCGTCGTTCTGCGGCGGGGGCGGTAACAACTGCGTCGAGGTTGCCGCTTGGCCTGAAACGGAAGGCATCGCGCTCCGGGAGAGCGACAGCCCGGCTTCCGTCCTGACGACAAGCCGGGCTGCGCTGCGCGCACTCGTGCGCGGGTTGAAGGCCGAGAAAAGTGGCCTCAGCTAGTCGGGGCAACCTGCCGCTGCGACAGGGCGCTTGTCTTCCCGCCAAGCAAGTCTTCGACAGCTCCTTGCTGGACCACCCGCAGTTTCGCGATATGCCGCTCGATCACCGAAATCCGGCTACGTACCGAACGAATCGGGCTCAGCAATCGCTCCTGCTCCTCAATCGGCGGCACAGGGACGGGCATCTTCTTTACCTGCGTCGAGTTAATCGAGGCCAGATTGGTCGTCTGCTTACCCACACGCTGGAAGTAGGACCGCCCCTCGGCCGACGATGTATACAAGGCAAGAAAGTCCGGCAACATCCGCGCGCCGCATCGAACGCGGAAAACATGGTTCTGGTACAAGCACACGTCGATACGCCCGTCCCAGACCGCGCCTCGCCCCAGCTTGTCCAGGTCTCCACCTTCGGTGAGAAGCAGATCTCCTTTGCGAAGAGCGAACCGCTCGCGCTGCGCCTGGAGAATTCGGACCGACTTCACTTCCGCAGTGTCGATGCGACCATCTAGCACATTTGCCACGCGAAGGTACGGGAGCTCTATAGTCCCCTCACCAACAGGCTCGGATCCAAGGGTCACCCCTGCGGCCACTGCGGCTACCTCATCCAGGGGTCGACGGGGCCAGCCCTCCCCTTGGCCATCACCCAGAGCTTGGGCAGACAGAGCCTCACGCGCAACGTCCAGCTTGCTCAGCACCTGTTCCAGGGCGCCGATCCGTCGCTCGAAGGCGGCGTGCACGGCGATGATTCGCCGCTGCTCGTCCATCGACGGGACGCCGATTTCCAGTTCCTTGAGGCGTGCAGTGTCCAAACGGCCTGTGCCATGGCTGGTCTCTTCGACCATGCTCAGGATCTCCGGCGTACGAACCCGGATCGCGTAAGCAAGGAAATGGGGATCAATGCCGTCGGCGGGGATCAAGGCCTTGACGTCTTGTCCGAATGCCACCTGCCGCTCAGCAACACCGATTCTGAACTCCGACTTGAGGCTCATGCCCCGCACTACGAATAGTGTCGTACCCGGTTCAGCCAGTCTCGACCCGTTCTTCGCGCCTAGCAGGGTAAGGCGGCGTGCGGAGTCCGTGACGTGGAAGTCCTTCATGCTTGCGCCACTGATCCACGGGATATCACCGTCCCAGTAGGCAGCGTTCGACGTGCTGGGAGTCCCGCCCGACCGCCACTGTCCCGCATCTGCGAGTCGCAGCCGCCGCCAGCCAGCCGACAGAGAGGCGCGCTTGCGCTCAGTCTCAACGCGCATAGCCCAGCTCCTCCAGCCACTTTCCCAACTCGCCCGCAGCCCCATCGCTCTCCGCCTCCAGGTCGGCAAGCGACACCGCGTACTTGTCCGCCCACCCACGGAACGCCGCCACCAACTCGCGCCGTCGCCCGGCCGCAGCCGAGTCCAGACGCCCGGACAGGTCACCGTCCAGCACCTCCAGGACCACCCGCTCCGGGCCGCCCTTCTCCGCGTCCCTCACCACATCCCGCGCGGCCCGCAGCTGGGGCAGGAACACCTCGTCCAAGCCCTTCCGCTTCTTCCTGGCCGCCGCCAGGGCCTTCTTGTCGGCCGCGACATCATCGGCCAGCACGGCGATCTCCTCCGCCGAGGCCACCTGAGCGGCGTCCTCCTCCGGCTCGACTCCGTCCGCGTCCTCCGCAGCCGCGTCCTCGTCCCCGTCCGCCGGCACCGGCCCCTTCGCCTCGGCCAGCGCCTCCAGCGCCGTCTTGTACGCCACATCCGCCTCGGCGACCGTCTTGTCCGCCGTCGTCACCGCGTCCAGGAACTCCGGGATCAACACGCGCACGACGGGCTGGTCCATGGCGCGGCGGCGGTCGAGTGCCGTGACCGTCGTCTTACGGGTCGTGCTGTCGTCGTCCGGGATCACCGGCTCGACGATCGCCTCGACCGAGTCGACCCACCCCGTCAGCACCCGCTCGAATCCGCCCGCGGCCAGCGCCTTCATGTCGTAGCGGTTGGTGGCCCACCAGTCGGCGATGATGCCGGCCGTGGTGAACTCGTCGATCACGCCGACGGCGCCGATGTCCCGCTTGAACGAGTCCAGCAGCCCGCTCCGCAGCTTCATCAGCTCACGGTCCGCCGCAAGCCCCGCGAACAGCGGCGCGTGGGCCTCCCACCACCCGGCGTACACCTCGTCCAGCTCGGACTTCTTCTTCTCCGCCAGCCACGGGATGCGGGCCGCCGTCGCGTCCGGTCCCTCCGGCAGGAAGTCGTAGTAGTCCGGGTCGCCGTCCCTTACCGCGAACAGCTCCGTCGCGTCCACACCGAACGAACGGAACAGCTCCGCCCGGTCCGCGACCTCGGTCACCGGGACCCCGCCGTACAGATGAGCCCGTACGTCCTGAGGCTCGGCGGGCGGCGAGTTGTCCACCCAGCGGCGGATGTTGAGATTGGCCTCCGCCGCCAGTAGGTCCTCCACCTCGACCTCGCACGAGTACCGGGGGATCTGGCGCCACTGCTCGTACGTGGTGACGATCTTCTCGACGTGCTCCGGACGGAGCTCGTTCTGGTTCCGGCCCACCGTGAAGTCCCGGTCGGCGTTGATGAAGAGAACCTTGCCCACCCGGCCCGTGCGCTTGCGGTGCGGGCGGCGGAGCACCAGCACGCAGGCCGGAATGCCCGTCCCGTAGAACAGGTTCGGACCGAGGCCGATGACCGCCTCGATGCAGTCGTCCCTCAGGAGCTGCTCGCGGATGTCGCGCTCCTTGCCGCCCCGGAACAGCACCCCATGCGGCATGACGATCGCCGCGACGCCCCGTTCCTCCAGCACCGCCACCATGTGCTGGACGAACATGAGGTCGGCCTTCTTGCCGCCCTCCGGCGCCCAGTGCTTCATCCGCTTCCCGTGGTCTTCATCGGCCTTCCTGACCAGAGAGGCGTCGTAGTTCAGGGAGAACGGCGGGTTGGAGAGGACCTTCGTGAACCGGCGCAGCTGCGTGGTACCCGGCTGGAAATGCAGCGGTTCGGTGAGGGTGTCACCGTGCTTGAGGTCGAACTCCCTGATGCCGTGCAGCACCATGTTCATGCTGGCCATGGACCAGGAGGGGCCGTTCTTGTCCTGGCCGTTGACCGAGAGGTGCGTCGGGTCCTCACCGTGCTCCTCCACATGCTCACGGGCCGCGATCAGCATGCCGCCGGAGCCGGCGCACGGGTCGTAGACGGACTCCTGGGCCTTCGGGTCGACGAGTCGGACCATCATGCGTACGACAGCACGCGGGGTGTAGAACTCCCCGCCCTTCTGCCCGGCCGAGTCGGCGAACTCTCCCAGCAAATACTCGTAGGCAGCGCCCAGCATGTCGGGGAACTCGAAGTCCTCGTTGCGCAGCCGGTAGAGCGTGAAGTGGCGGATCAGCTGGGACAGTTCGGCATCGGTGAAGCGGGGCTTGGTGCCGACGACCTCGTTGAAGCTGATGTGGGTGGTCACACCGGCGAGACGCTCGTTGCCCTCGCTCAGCGCGACCATCGCCTGGTCGAGCCGCTCGCCGACCTTGTCGGTGAGGTTCTGGATGCCGGGCGCAGGATTGTCCGGGGCCGCAGGGTCGACGTGGGGGCCGTTCCACCAGCGCGCCCGGGGCGGGACGTAGAAGACGCTGGTGTACGAATCCGGGTCGTTGGCCCTCGTCAGCGCCTTCGTCTCGTCCTTCGTCCGCTCCAGGTGCTCGCGGTGCACCCGCTCCCACTCCGGCTGGAACTCGTCCGAGGCGCGCTTCAGGAAGAGCATCCCGAAGATGTAGTCCCGGTACTCGGAGGCGTCCATCCGACCCCGCAGGATGTCGGCGGCCGAATACAGGTGCCGTTCGAGCTCGGGCAAGGTGATTCTGGCCACGCGCCATTCCTTCGTACGTACGGTGAGCGGATCGGGATGCTCAGGGAAGCGTAGACGGCCCTCGGATCCGGTGAGGACCGATGGTCCGATCGGGCTGCCTCCCGAGCGATCAGGCGTCCACGATTTCGAGGCTCACCAGCAGCCGCCAGACATCGGTGGACGGGTCGCGGTCGAGGACCGGGCAGTCGGCGGCGTGGCCCGAGTGCGGGATCAGAGGATCGGGGCGCTCGGGGGCGCCGACCCATTGGTAACGGTCCTTCCGGGTGGACTTCACCTTGCACCTGGCGCTGTGCTCGCACTGGTCGACCATGCTCCGCGCATGACGGACGGCGGCTGACTCCTTCTTCTTCAGTGCCTCACGACGCCCGTCCTTGACGCTCTTGTCATTCCGCTTGTCGAAGTTCTTGAAGGCCGGGTCCGCCTGCCGCAACGCGTCCACCACGTCCTTGCTGCTCCCACTGCGCTTGCCGCCGAACGCCTGGAAGTGGAGCAGCAACCACAGGTCGAACGAAGGGTGCGAGAAGCAGACCTCGGTGCCCGTCTCAGCCGCCAGTTCCAGCGCCTCGGGAATGTCGTGGTGCTGGTCCCTGTCAAAGAGGGCCCATGCCTCGTCCTCCTCCGCCTTCTCCTGGACCTTGGCGACCGCCCTGGCCGGCGTCATCCCGTTCTTGGCGAACACCGGCTGGATGCGGAACCGCCGTCCGCCGGTGAGGCTGCCGTCCCCGAAGCGTTCGTTGAGGTAGTTGAGATAGTCCGGCTCGGTGGACTCGCCCTCGCAGCCGACGTACAGCACGCGTTGCGCCCGCGTATCAGCCGGAGGCGGTGGCGCGGGAGCCACGAGGGGCTTCTCTTCGCCCTTGCGGCTCTTACGCTTCCGCCGGGGCGGCTCGTCCGCCTGCTCCTCGGCACCGTGCTGTCCCTGCTGCCCGCCCCGCGTACTCACGCTGTTGCCTTCTCCTCCTGCCAGGACAGTTCGCGGGCGATCTCGCCCGCGCTGACGCGGGGCACGCCGCCGTAACGCCCGCGCAGATAGCCGCGCTCCAGGTTCTCGCCGTCCTTCGGGTGGGCGGCGGTCAGCGGATAGATCTCCGTCGCGCCCGACCGGTCCTTGGCCGCGATCCAGACCTGGTCGCGGCCCAGTGGCCGGTCCAGCACCTCGCTGCCCAGGAGGGTGGCGTCGTGCGTGGTGAAGATGAGCTGGGCGTTGCGCGGGTTGGCCTTCGGGTCCTGGAAGATCCGCACGACCTCCGCCGCCAGTGTCGGGTGCAGGGAGGAGTCCAGCTCGTCCACGAGCAGCACCGCGCCCTTGTCGAGCACGGTGAACATCGGCCCGAGAAAGGCGAACCATGCGTGGGTGCCGAAGGACTCCTCAGTGAGGAAGTCCAGCGGGGTGTCGGTTCCGTCTCCGGTGCGGTGCCGCAGCCTGACGGCTCCGGTCTCCGGGTCGACCTCCATGCCGGTGACGCCGAGATCGGCGGCGGCCAGCAGATGCAGGACCCGCTCGCGGTACCCGTCCTTCGCGTTCTGCTCGATGAGGTCCAGCGTCCACTTGGTGCGGTGTCCGACATCTTCACCAGGTGTGACCAGCCACAGGTTGTCCAGGAACCAGCGGTGCAACGAGGAGAGTTGGCGGTCGTTCAGGGTGGCGGCGGTGGACAGGAACAAGGAATCGGGCCGCGTGACGGACTCCAGGAGTTCGCGATTCCCGGTGAAGCCATCGCCCTCGAAGACGAACTCCCCGCCTTCCTCCTCGGGACGCCCCGCTTCGCGGTCGAACCAGGTCTCCCGCTTGCCCCCGGGGTAAGCGTGCAGCCATTCGGCCTCGACGCGCTCGTCCGAGAGCTCGAAGCCGTACGTGAAGCGGGTAGCGCTGCGGCCGAGGGAGAGGTCGACCTCGAACAGGCTGGTCTCCTCCGCGCACGCGGGGTCGAGCTTGAAGGGCTCGCGCGGCACGCCGGGCGACTTCGTCCAGTCGGCGAAGGATGTCCGGACCGCATGGCGCATGTCGGACAGTGCGCTGAGCATGTTGCTCTTGCCCGCCGCATTGGAGCCGAAGATACCCAGGACCGGGAGGGCCGAGACCTCGTGCCCGTCGTGACGGAGTCCGGTCACTCGGGCGTTGCCGTCACCGTGATCCGGTCCGATGAGCGACAGCTCGCACTCATCGCGGATCGAGCGGTGATTCGCCACCCGGAAACGCAGTAGCACCCTCGGCCTCCCGACAGGACGGGGAGGCTGACCCCGTCGTACGTACACCGCATGCGGACGATCCGCACGTGCAGCCTATGACGCCGGCACCGGGCGTGCCAGCCCCGGCCCTTCAGCCCGCCGCCCTGGGGGAACGCCCCCGGTCAGCGGCGCAGGGCGGAAGGCTGGGCCGTCGGGCGCATCGCGGCGTCCGTGCCGCCGTCGACGTACAGCACGGCGCCCGTGGTGAAGCGGGCCTCGGGGCGCAGGAACTGCTCCACCCAGAAGGCGATGTCGTCCGGCTGACCGAAGATGCCCAGCGGCATGGGGGTCGGGAAGGAGTCCGGGTCGAAGTCCTTGTCGGCGCCCGTGGAGCCCGTCATCAGGGGCGTGAGGACGGCACCGGGGGCGATGGCGTTGAGCAGGATGCCCTTGCGGCCCCATTCCGGGGTGACCGCCGTGCGGCGGACCCAGTGCGCGAGGGCCAGCTTCGACGTGGCGTAGGCGGAGATGCTGGGGCTCTGTTCGAGAAGCGCCGCCGGCATCGCGCTCTGCGCGGTCGCGGCGTGCGCGCGGGCGGCTTCCTCGTCCCCGCCGAGCATCAGCTCCACCAGTGCGTCATCGATCATCGGGACGGTGCTGGCGGAGTTCGAGCTGATCACGACGGCGCGCGGGGCGTCCGAGCGTTCCAGCGCCCCGCGCACTCCGTTCAGCAGTTCCACGGGGCCGAAGTAGTTGATCGACGCGACGGCGGCCGTGTCCCGCATGCTCGGTCCGACGCCGGCGACGGCGGCCACGCCGTCCAGGACACCGCCGCTCAGTTCGAGGATCTCGGCTATCGCGCCCTGCCGGCCTGCCGGGGTGCCGAGGTCGGCGACGACATCGGCGGAACGCAGGTCCACGCCGATCACCCGGTGGCCGGACGCGCGCAGCCGTTCGGCGCTCGCCGCCCCCATGCCCGACGCGGATCCGGTGACGACGATGGTGCCCATGGCGCTGCTCCTCTGCAAGGGGTCGCGACTCTCGCGGCCTCACGTTTCAAACATAACTCAATCAGTGATTGGAGTGTCGCCGTGGTCTGTGCTGCAATGTGCGCATGAGCCGGCAACCCGATGCCTCGACCCGCGAGAGACTCCTGAACGCGGCAAAGAAGCTGTTCCTGGAGAAGTCGCCCGACCAGGTGTCCGTCCGCGCCATCAACATGGAGGCAGGCCTCAATCCCGGTGCGGCGCACTACCACTTCGGTTCGCGGGAGGGACTGATCGCCGCGCTCCTGGAGGAAGAGCTACGGCCTCTGTGGACGGACCGCATGGCGCAGCTGCTGCACGGCCCGGCCGCCGCGCCCTCGGTGCGCGACCTGGTGGTCGCTCTCGTCGAGCCCTTCGCGGAACTGGTGAGCACCGGGGACGGCCGCATGCTCTGTCACCTGCTCGCGCGGGCGGCCCTGCCGACCGGGCAGCTCACCCACGTCTCCGCGCAGTTCCTGCCCGCCCCGTTCGAGGTCATGATCGGCCGCACACTGCCGGAGCTGTCGGTGCACGAGGTCTCCGAGCGCTGCGGGCTGGCGTTCAGCCTCGTGCTGGAAACGTACGGGCGGCCGCTCGCCGGGCCGCCCAGGGCAGCGGCCCCGTTCCCGCGCGCGGCCACCGTCATCGCCTTCGTGACCGCCGGGCTGACCGCGCCCCCCGCGAAGTCACCGTCCGGTGCGGTCCGGGCGCCGTAGAGCCGGCCATGAGCGGGGCGGGCCTCGCCGCGCCCGGCCCCGGCCACCACGAGGGCGTCGACCCGGCTGCCGGCGGACGCCCTGCCGGGGGCCGAGCACCCCGCGCGGTCACACCCGTACAGGGGTCGGGCGTTGCCGCGCGGGCATAGGGGGCTGCATCTGGCGCCAGCCGTCCGAGATCATGGGGCATGCTCCCGGACGGCTGGCACCTCACCCAAGACGTTGACGACTTCCTCGCCCGAGCCGGAGACTTCCTGCACTCGCGCCCCGCACTGCACAACACGCCCCTGACGGACATCGAGAAGCTGCGGACACAAGGGGCCGTCGGCCACGACGCCGAAGCCGCCGTGTTCGGCCGGCTGGAGTCGGGAGGCAGCGTCGTCGCGATCCTCTACCTCACTCCGCGTGGCCGCCCGGGTCTCACGCCCCTGTCCCCCGAGCGGACCGGCGCGCTCGCCGCCCAGCTGGCGGACCTCGGCCTCTCCCCGCCCACGTCATCGCCGACCAGGACACCGCCGGCGCTTTCGCCGAGTCGTGGCGGCGGCACACGGGGGCGGTGTCCCTGCCCTTCTGGCGCACGCATCTCTACCGTCTCGGCACGCTCACTCCCCCGCTGCCGCGGCCGGAGGGCCAGGGGCGCACGGCGGGCGGCGGGGACCGCGAGCAAGTCGTGCGCTGGTGCCGTGAGTTCTGCGTCGATGTCGGGGAGCAGCCCTCCATCGATCTGATCGACGCCGAGTCCTGGGACGACTCGCGTTTCGGCGACCGGCACTTCACGTTCTGGGAGACCCCGGACGGCATCCCCGTCTCGATGGCGGCCGCGACCTCGCTCGTCGGCGGCATGGTCCGCGTGGACCCCGTCTACACCCCGGTCCGCCTCCGCGGCCATGGCTACGCGGGAGCCGTGACGGCCGAGGCGAGCAGGGCGGCCCTGGCCGCGGGCGCCACGGACGTCGTCCTGTTCACGGACCCGGACAACCCCACCAGCAACGCCCTCTACCAGCGCATCGGGTTCATCCATGTCGCCGACTTCGCCGGGCACCGGTTCTCCTACGGCGCGCCACAGACCGGCTAGGGGCACTCAGTCGGAAGCGGCCGCGGCCGTCTCCCGCCGCACCGTCGTAGCGATCGTCGCCGACCCGACCACGCGCGTCCCGTCGTACAGCACGACCGCCTGGCCCGGGGCCACTCCCCGTACCGGCTCGGCGAACTCGACGCTCAGCGTCCCGTCCACCAGCTCGGCGCTCACCTCGGTCTCGCCGCCGTGGGCGCGCAGCTGGGCGGTGTACGTGCCGGGGCCGGAGGGCGGGGTGCCGCACCAGCGGGGCTTGATCGCGGTGAGGGCGGTGACGTCGAGGGCCTCGACCGGACCGACGGTCACCGTGTTGTTCACCGGCGAGATGTCCAGGACGTAGCGCGGCTTGCCGTCGGCGGCCGGGTGGCCGATGCGCAGGCCCTTGCGCTGGCCGATGGTGAAGCCGAAGGCGCCGTCATGGGTGCCGAGCTTCGTACCGGACTCGTCGAGGATGTCGCCCTCCGCCGTGCCGCCGAGGCGGTCCGCCAGGAAGCCCTGCGTGTCGCCGTCGGCGATGAAGCAGATGTCGTGGCTGTCGGGCTTCTTGGCGACGGCGAGACCGCGGCGCTCGGCCTCGGCGCGGATCTCGTCCTTGGTGGTGAGGGTGTCGCCGAGCGGGAACATGGCGTGGGCGAGCTGGCGCTCGTCCAGGACGCCCAGCACATAGCTCTGGTCCTTGGCCATGTCGGAGGCGCGGTGCAGCTCGCGGCTGCCGTCCTCGGCGAGCACGACGGTGGCGTAGTGGCCGGTGCACACCGCGTCGAAGCCGAGCGCCAGGGCCTTGTCGAGCAGGGCCGCGAACTTGATCTTCTCGTTGCAGCGCAGGCACGGGTTGGGCGTGCGGCCCGCCTCGTACTCGGCGACGAAGTCCTCCACGACGTCCTCGCGGAAACGTTCCGCGAGGTCCCAGACGTAGAAGGGGATGCCGATGACGTCCGCGGCACGGCGGGCGTCGCGGGAGTCCTCGATCGTGCAACAGCCCCGGGCCCCGGTCCGGAAGGACTGCGGGTTGGCCGACAGGGCGAGGTGCACACCGGTCACGTCATGGCCCGCCTCGGCGGCGCGGGCCGCCGCCACGGCGGAGTCGACACCGCCCGACATGGCGGCGAGCACACGGAGGGGGCGCTGGGAAGTCTGAGTCATAGCTCCCCCAGGGTACGGGGCTCCGGGAACCGAATGCTCGCGGATAAGCGTTGTCGCTCACATGGGGAGCAAGGGGACGGCGGGCGCCAAGGGCCCCGCGGGATCGGGTACCGGCAGCGGCATCAGCCGGCGCGCGGTGCTGATCGGCGGCGTCGTCACGGCGGCGGGCACGGCGACGCTGGCGCGGGACCAGCTGAAGCGGGCCTGGTGGCGGCTGCCCGGCGTGGAGAAGCCGCGCAAGCCGGGCGAGGTGGACTACGCGCGGGCGACGTGGACCGCGGCCTCCGAGGCGAACTGGCGGCGGGCGGACCGCCCCGACGACTACGACATCGACCGCGTGGTCATCCACATCACACAGGGCGGCTTCGACAGCGCGGTCCGGGCCTTCCAGGACCCGGGGCACGGGGCCGCCGCGCACTACGTGGTGCGCAAGGACGGTCATGTGACGCAGATGATCCGCGAGCTGGACGTGGCGTTCCACGCGGGCAACCGCGACTACAACGAACGCAGTGTGGGCATCGAGCACGAGGGCTTCGTGGACCGCCCGCAGGGCTTCACCGCCGCGATGTACGGGGCCTCCGCCCGGCTCACCGCGGCGATATGCGAGCGGTACGACATACCGGTGGACCGCGAGCACGTCATCGGGCATGTGGAGGTGCCGGGGGCCGACCACACGGACCCGGGGAAGCACTGGGACTGGGGCCGGTACATGAAGCTGGTGCGGGCGGCGAAGGCCTGAGGCGGGGGCCCGGCCCGCCCGGCCCCCGTCAGCTCAGCCCCGCCGTCCTCGCCCGTTCCACCGCCGGGCCGATCGCCCGCGCCACGTCCTCGACGTCCTGCTCGGTCGAGGTGTGGCCCAGCGAGAAGCGCAGGGTGCCGCGGGCCAGGTCCGGATCGGTGCCCGTCGCCAGCAGGACGTGGCTGGGCTGGGCGATCCCGGCCGTGCAGGCGGAGCCGGTGGAGCACTCGATGCCCTGGGCGTCCAGCAGCAGCAGGAGCGAGTCGCCCTCGCAGCCGGGGAAGGTGAAGTGCGCGTTGGCCGGGAGCCGGCCCCCCGGGGCCGGGTCGCCGCCGAGGATCGCGTCGGGGACCCGGGCCAGGACGGCCGCGGCCAGCTCGTCGCGGAGTCCGCCGATCTGCCGGGCGAAGTCCGCGCGCCCGTCGGCGGCGAGCCGTCCCGCGACGGCGAACGCGGCGACGCCGGGCACGTCCAGCGTGCCGGAGCGCACATGGCGTTCCTGCCCGCCGCCGTGCAGCACGGGCACGGGGGTGTACTCGCGGCCGAGCAGCAGTGCGCCGACGCCGGACGGGCCGCCGATCTTGTGCGCGCTCACGGTCATCGCGGCCAGTCCGGAGCGGGCGAAGTCGACTTCGAGCTGCCCGAAGGCCTGTACCGCGTCGGCATGCATGGGGACGTCGAACTCGCGGGCGACCTCGGCCAGTTCCCGTACCGGCATGACCGTGCCGATCTCGTTGTTCGCCCACATCACGGTGATCATCGCGACGTCGTCGGGGTGACGGGCCAGCGCTTCGCGCAGCGCCTCGGGGTGGACGCGGCCGTACCGGTCGACCGGGAGGTATTCGACGGTCGCACCCTCGTGCTCGGCGAGCCAGTCGACAGCGTCCAGCACCGCGTGGTGCTCGACGGGGCTGGCCAGGATCCGGGTGCGGCGGGGGTCGGCGTCGCGGCGGGCCCAGTACAGGCCCTTCACCGCGAGGTTGTCCGACTCGGTGCCGCCGGAGGTGAGGACCACCTCGCTGGGGCGGGCGCCGAGGGCGTCGGCGAGGGTCTCTCTGGACTCCTCGACGGTACGGCGGGCCCGGCGCCCGGCGGCGTGGAGTGAGGACGCGTTGCCGGTGACGGCGAGCTGCGCGGTCATCTCCGCGATCGCCTCCGGCAGCATCGGCGTGGTCGCGGCGTGGTCGAGGTAAGCCATGGTGGGCTCGATTCTACGAGCCCGCGGCGGGGCGTACGGCGGGCGCATCGGGTCCCGGGGCCCGCGCACCGCTGAAGGCCCGTCCGGACCGTCCCGCTCCGGAGCCCGATCCGGTGGGGCCGGGTCGGTGTGCGGGCTCTGTCAGCCGCCGAAGTTCCAGGCGACGGCGCCGTCTCCCGTGACGAGGAAGGCGAGGATGACCAGGTCGGCGACCCCGAGCGCGAGCCCGAGCAGGGCGCGGCCGCGACGGGCGGTGGAGCGGGTCAGCGCGATGATCGCCATGACGATGGCCATCGGGCCGAGCAGCAGATTCATCACCAGGAGGCCCACGAGGCCGAGCACGAAGGACGCGACGGCGAGACCGTCCGCGTCCCGGGTGGACCGCTTGACCGGGGCGGCCGGCGATGACGGGCCCACCGGGGCGGTGGTGTCGCCGACGGGGGGCCGGGCGGCGGTCTCGGAGCGGCGGGCGAACGCGGTGAGGGTCATGGTGCGGACTCCTTCGGGTCGGGATGCGGTGCGACGGGCGGCCTGGCGCAGGTGCGGGCGGTCACCGGGAACGGCGACGCGCACCCGCCCGCTCGCGTACGGCGAAGACCAGCAGCCAGCAGCCGATCAGGACGCCCAGCGCCAGGGAAAGCGAAAGCGGGATCTGGGCCACCGCTCCCAGCACGATCCCCAGCAGGAGCAGGGCGGCGACGAGGACGATCATGGTCAGCCTTTCCATGATTGGGAGTACGAGTGTTCACTGACTTGTCAGTCTAGACCCGCACCCCGCTTCCCCGCTCCGGAGAACAGTTGTTTACTGAATGGCATGAGTCACACCGCCGGCATCCGCCAGACCCAGAAGCTGAAGACACGGCAGGCACTCCTGGACGCCGCCCTCGGGCTGCTGGAGCACCAGAGCCTGAGCAGCCTGGGGCTGCGCGAGGTGACACGAGCCGTGGGTGTCACGCCCACGGCCTTCTACCGGCACTTCGACGACATCGCCGCGCTGGGCGTCGCCCTGGTCGAGCAGACGCTGGGCAGCCTGCACGGAATGATCGGCGCGATCCTCGCCGAGACCGGGGACAGCGAGGTCCGGCTGGACCGCAGTGTCGACCTGATAACGCGCCATGTCCGCGCGCAGCCCGCCCACTTCCTCTTCATCGCCCGCGAGCAGCACGGCGGAGTGGGCCCGGTCCGCGAGGCCATCGCGGCGCAGCTGGGGCGGTTCGCCGAGGAGGTGGCGGCGGCGCTCGCGGACGAGCCCGAGTCACGGGGCTGGAACGAGGAGGATCTGCTGATGCTGGGCGGTCTCTACGTCGACCACATGGTGATCACCGCCTCGGCCATGCTGGACGCCGGCCCGGAGGGCGCCGCCCAGGTGGCCCGGGTCGCCCGGCGCCGCCTGCGGCTGGTCACTCTCGGCCGCCTGCACTGGCTGGACGGGCCGCCACCCCCTTCATCGGCTTACGGAGCGCCCTAGGCTGCCCTCATGAGCGACGACGCATGGGCCCTGGACCGTACGTTCCACAGCTCCGCCGGGGAGGTCCGCTGGGCAGCCCTCGGAAACGCGGAAGCGCCGCCCGTCGTGCTGGTGCACGGCACACCCTTCTCGTCGTACGTCTGGCGCGGCGTGGCCCGGGCACTGGCCCAGGACCATCGGGTGTTCGTCTGGGATCTGCCCGGGTACGGCGACTCCGCACAGTTCGACGGCCAGGACGTCTCGCTCGGCTCCCAGGCCCGGGTCCTCACCGATCTCCTCGGTCACTGGGAGCTGTCCGAACCCGCCGTGATCGCCCATGACTTCGGTGGCTGCGTCGCCCTGCGAGCCCACCTGCTGCACGGCGCCCGCTACCGCTGCCTCGCCCTGGTAGACCCGGTGGCACTGGGGCCCTGGGGTTCTCCCACGTACCGGCTGCTCGGCGGACACCCGGAGGTCTTCGGACAGTTGACGCCCGCGCTGCACCGGGCGCTGGTGCGGGAGTACGTGCGTTCCGCCAGCGGCCCCGGGCTGCCACCGGCGGTCCTGGACCGGCTCGTCGCGCCCTGGTGCACCGGGGCGGGGCAGGCGGCCTTCTACCGGCAGATCAGCCAGAACGACCAGCGGTTCACCGACGAGATCCAGCACCGTTACGGGGAGCTCGCCCTGCCGGTGCTGATCTGCTGGGGCGCCGAGGACACCTGGATCCCGGTCGCCCGCGGCCGCGAACTGGCCGCCCTCGTCCCCGGCAGCGAGCTGCGGATCATCGACGGAGCCGGCCATCTCGTGCAGGAGGACGCCCCCGCGGAACTGACCGCCGCGCTCAGCCGCTTCCTGCGCACTCCCCCGGCCCCGGCTCCCCGTACAGCGCCATGACCGCGGCGGCGTGTGCGGCGAGCACCGCGCGGGCCTCGGGCGGGGCCAGCACCTCGACGTTGGGGCCGAAGGAGAGCAGGGAGCGCGCCCACTCCACCGACTCCACGGCGAGTTCGGCCCGCACCCACCCGTCCCCGTCCTCGGGTCTCGGCTCCCCCGTGAGCACGCCCGTGTGCAGCCGCAGGAAGAGGTCGAGCCGGGAGCGGTGGACCCGCACCCGCAGGGTCTCCCGGCCCTGCCGCTGCTCCACCTGCTGCCGCAGTTCCTCCCAGACCTGTGCCAGCTCCACGCCGGGCCTGCGGATCACCGGGTCCCCGGTGAGGGCGGCCTCCCGCACCCGGTCGGCGCGGAAGAGCCGGGGCTCCCCGTCGCGGTCGGCGACCAGGTACCAGACGCCCGCCTTCACCACCAGGCCGTACGGATCGACGGTGTAGGTGCGGACGGCCCGCGTACCGCTGTGCCGGTAGTGCAGGTGCAGCCGACGGTCGGCGAACACGGCGTCGTGCAGGTCGCCGATGTCGACGGCGGTGCGCCGGCCGCGCATCCAGCGCACCGGGTCGACGAGGATCCGCCGGCTGGTCAGCTCGGCGGCGGGACGGTGCGGAGCGGGCAGCGCCGCCATCACCTTGCGCAGGGCGGAGCCGATCGCCTCGTCGAGGCCGAGCGCGGCGTGGGCGCCGTCCGCGGCCAGGACGAACAGGGCGCGCGACTCGTCAGCGGTCAGTCCGGTGACGTCGGTGCGGAAGCCCGGCAGCAGGGCGATGCCTCCGTGGCGGCCGCGTTCGGCGTAGACGGGCACGCCGGACGCGGAGAGCGCCTCGACGTCCCGGTAGATGGTGCGTACGGAGACATCGAGGCGCTCGGCCAGCTCGGTCGCGGGCACCAGCCCACGGGTCTGGAGCAGCAGCAGGATCGAGAGCAGCCGGTCGGATTTCACCGCTCCAGCATCCCCCGGCGCCGGGCGGTGCGGGCGTCAGCTGCGCGGGGCGCGGGCCAGTTGGCGGGACTGGGCGACCAGTCGGTCCGCGCTGTCCCAGACGTCCGCGTCCTCCTCCAGGAAGCCACCCGCCAGGTTGCGGGTGGTGATGGACACACGCAGGGGCCCGGGGGCGGGGCGGCACCGGATGTGGGTGGTGAGTTCGATGGTCGGCGTCCAGCCCTTGAGCCCGAGTTCGAACGATGTCGGCGGCAGCGCGTCCACGGTGAGGAGCAGCGAGAGCGGGTCGGCGTCGCGGCCGTCCGCGAGCCCGAACCAGCCGCGCATCTCGCCCTTGCCGGAGGGCTGACCGATGGCCCAGCCGATGGTCGCCGGGTCGAGCTTGATGTCGAGCCGCTCGGTGATGGCGGAACTGCCGGGGATCGGGGCGGGGCCGTCGCTCGGGCCGAGGCACTGCTCGCGGGGCGGGATGGCCGGAGGCTGGGCCGACGTACGGATGTCGTCGGTCAGGGCGTCCAGGTCGCCGTAGGTGGCGATGACCCGGATGCGCTCGACCTCGGTGCCGTCCTCGGCGTACTGGAAGAGGGAGGCCTGGCCGGTGGAGAGGGTGCGCCCGCTGCGGACGGTCTGGGTGCGGATCACCGCGGGGCCGGGGACGGACGCGGTGAGGTAGTGCGCGGAGACCGAGAAGGGGTCCGTGTGCGGCAGCGCCTCACCGAGGGCGCGGCCGAGCATGGCCAGCAGATAGCCGCCGTTGACGGCGTGGATGATCGTCCAGCCCGCGGAGAGCTCGGCGTCGTAGACGCCTTCCTCGCGGAGGGTGACGGCGGTGTCCCGGTCGAACTCGCTGTCACCGATGGATGCCTGGGCGGTCGGTGCCGCCTGCGTTGCTGCCTGTGCCATGCAAGCACCGTACATCGATAGCGTTACTGAGCGGTAGCTTTTTCTTCGGCTCAGGAGCCGACGGAAACCGCGGCACTATCCCTCGTCCGCCGCCGCGGAGCGCCGGTTGTAGGCGCGCGGGGCCCGCCAGTGATAGCGCAACGCCAGCAACCGCAGGGCGAACGCCGTGAGCACCGCACAGCCGCTGGTGAAGGCGTTGAGGGCCTCGAAGCGGATGCAGAGCACGATCATGACCGCCCCCACGATGGCGGGCACCGCGTACAGGTCGCGGTCCCAGCGCAGCAGCGACGGCACCTCGTTGGCCAGCACGTCGCGCAGTACACCGCCGCCGACCGCGGTGGTCAGGCCGAGCGCCGCGGACGCGGTCAGCCCGAGGCCGTAGTCGTACGCCTTCACCGTCCCCGTGACGCAGAAGAGCCCGAGGCCGGCCGCGTCGAAGACGTTGACACCGAGCTGGATCCTTTCGACCTGCGGGTGCAGGAAGAAGACCAGGCCGGCGGCGAGCAGCGGGGTGGTGAAGTACCCGAGGTCCGTGAAGGCGGCGGGCGGCACCGCACCGATGATCACGTCACGGAACAGCCCCCCGCCCAGCGCGGTCACCTCGGCGAGCACCGCGATGCCGAAGACATCGAAGTTCTTGCGTACGGCGAGCAGAGCGCCGGAGATCGCGAAGACGAAGATTCCGACGATGTCGAGCGCATGCTGGACGGAGGGCGTGAACAGTTCGTTGAGCACCGGGCAATTGTGCCGGTACTACTCCTTGGGGCTGTCCTCGGAGGCTCCCGAGGGTGTTGCGGCGTCGGGCTTCGCGTCGGGCTCCGCCTCCGCGACCGGCTCGGCCTCCATGTCGGACTGCGCTTCCGCGTCCGCCTCCGCGACCGGCTCCGCCTTCGCGACCGAGACCAGCTCGACCGCTTCCCGGGCCCCGGCCAGCACCTGCTGGCCCGGCGCCTGGTCCTCGGCGTTCTCCGGGTGGTGGCAGGCGACCTGGTGGCCCGTCTTCAGCGCGATCAGCGGCGGTTCCTGCGTCTTGCAGATCTCCGTCGCCTTCCAGCACCGCGTGTGGAAGCGGCAGCCGCTGGGCGGCGAGATCGGCGAGGGCACATCGCCCTTGAGCAGGATGCGCTCGCTCTTCGCCCCGCGCCGCCGCGGGTCCGGCACCGGCACCGCGGACATCAGGGCCTTGGTGTACGGGTGCATGGGCGCCGCGTACAGCGACTTGCGGTCGGCCAGCTCGACGATCTTGCCCAGGTACATGACCGCGATGCGGTCCGAGACGTGGCGGATGACGGAGAGGTCGTGCGCGATGATCACGTATGTGAGGCCGAGCTCCTCCTGGAGGTCGTCCAGCAGGTTCACCACCTGCGCCTGGATCGACACGTCCAGCGCCGAGACCGGCTCGTCGGCGACGACCAGCTTCGGGCGCAGGGCGAGCGCGCGGGCGATGCCGATGCGCTGGCGCTGGCCGCCGGAGAACTCGTGCGGGTAGCGGTTGTAGTGCTCGGGGCTGAGCCCGACCAGCGACAGCAGCTCCTGGACGTGGTTCTTCAGACCGCCCTCGGGCTCGACACCCTGGAGCCTGAACGGCGCGCTGACGATCGTGCCGATCGTGTGCCGCGGGTTCAGCGAGGAGTACGGGTCCTGGAAGATCATCTGGACGTCGCGGCGCATCGGCCGCAGCTTCCCCATGGACAGGTGCGTGATGTCCCGGCCCTGGAACTCGACCTTGCCGCCCGACGGTTCGATCAGCCGGGTGATGAGCCGGCCCATCGTCGACTTGCCGCAGCCGGACTCGCCGACGACGCCGAGGGTCTCCCCCGGGTACACCTCGAAGTCGATGCCGTCGACGGCCTTGACCGAGGTGCTCTGCCGTCCCAGCAGGCCCTTGCGGATCGGGAAGTGCTTGACCAGGCCCTCGACCCTGAGCAGCGGCTCGCGCGTGGAGGTCGCCTGCTCCGGGATCTTCACGTCCTTCTCCAGCACCGGGGGATCCTTCTTCTCGCTCACGTCGCTCACATCACTCGCCTCGCTCACAGCTTCGGCGCAATCTCTTCGGTCCAGATCCGGGACCGCTCCTCCGGTGCCATGTGGCAGGCGGAGAAGTGGCCGTCGCCGACCAGTTCCAGCTCGGGACGCGTCGTGCGGGTGAGGTTGTCCTTGGGGATGTCCGCGTACGGGCAGCGCGGGTTGAAGGCGCAGCCGGAGGGGACGTTGATCAGCGACGGCGGCTGGCCCTTGACGGGGATCAGCCGCTCGGTCTGCTCGCGGTCGATGCGCGGCATCGAGGTGAGCAGACCCCAGGTGTACGGGTGCTGGGCCTCGTAGAAGACCTTCTCCGCCGGACCGCGCTCGATGCACCGGCCGCCGTACATCACCAGGAGCTCGTCGGCCATCTCGGCGACGACCCCGAGGTCATGGGTGATCATGATGACGGCGGAGCCGAACTCCTTCTGCAGGTCCCGGATCAGGTCCAGGATCTGCGCCTGGACGGTGACGTCCAGGGCGGTGGTCGGCTCGTCGGCGATGAGCAGTTCCGGGTTGTTGACCAGGGCCATCGCGATCATGGCGCGCTGGCGCATACCGCCGGAGAACTCGTGCGGATGGGAGTCGACCCGCTTGTGGGGCTCGGGGATGCCGACGCGGTCGAGCATCTCGATGGCCCGGGTGCGGGCGACCTTCTTGCTGACCTTGTTGTGGACCCGGTACGCCTCCACGATCTGCGCGCCGACCGAGAAGTACGGGTGCATCGCGGAGAGCGGGTCCTGGAAGATCATGGCCATCTTGCGGCCGCGCAGCTCCCGCACCCGGTCGTCGGACGCGCCGATCAGCTCCTCGCCGTCCAGCCAGACCTCGCCGGAGATACGGGCGTTGGGGGCCGTGCGGTGCAGACCGAGCACGCCGAGCGAGGTGACGGACTTGCCGGAGCCGGACTCGCCCACGATGCCGAGGGTCTGTCCGGGCTTCACGTCGAAGCTGACACCGTCGACCGACTTGACCAGGCCGTCGTCGGTCTTGAAGTGGATGCGCAGGTCCCGCACGGAGAGGAAGGCGTCATCGCTGCCGGCCCGCGCGGCGGTGGCGGGCTCTCCCACCACCGCGGTCTGTGCCTTGGAAACCTCGGTCACGAAAGCCTCACCCTGGGGTCGATGGCGGCGTACACCAGATCCACCAGCAGATTGCAGATGACGATGAAGAAGGCGGCGACGAGCGTCACGCCCATCACGATCGGCAGGTCGTTCTCCTGCACGCTCTTGATGGCGTACTGGCCGAGGCCGGGGAAGGAGAACACGGTCTCGGTGATGACGGCGCCGCCGACCAGCAGACCGAAGTCCATGCCGAAGATGGTGACGATCGGGGTGAGCGCGGCCCGCAGACCGTGCTTGCCGATGACCTTGCTCTCCCTGAGGCCCTTGGCACGGGCCGTACGGATGTAGTCCTCGCCCATCGTCTCCAGCATCCCGGCTCTGGTGATGCGGGCGTAGAGCGCGGAGTAGAGGAAGGCCAGCGAACACCACGGGATCAGCATGTTCCACGCCCAGTCCAGTGGACTGTCGGTGAAGGCCACGTAGTTGACGCCTTCCCAGATCGGCCATTGCACCGTCAGCACACCCAGCGCGAGCATGCCGGTGAAGAAGATCGGGAGGGAGACGCCGGCGAGGGCGATCGTCATGAAGAAGCGGTCGAGGATCGAGCCCCGCTTGAGCGCGGAGATGACACCGATGGCCACACCGCTGATCAGCCAGATCACCGCGGCACCGATGGCCAGGGAGAACGTGACCGGAATGCGCGCGGTCAGCTCGGGCCAGACCTCGACGTGGCGCTTGAAGGAGTAGCCGAAGCACGGCACGCCGCAGTGGGTGGCCTCGGGGCCGAACTGGAAGTCGGCGCCGACGAACAACTGCTTGAGGAAGTGCCAGTACTGGATGTACAGCGGCTGGTCGAGGCCGAGGTTCTGCTTGACCGCGAGGATGGACTGCGGATTGGCGTCCTTGCCCACGTACTGGGCCGCCAATTGGTCCATCGTCTGCCCGGCCAGTCGGGGGACGAGGAAGAAGATCGCGAAGGTGACTGCGCTGACGATCAACAGCAGCAGTACCGCGCCGAAGACGCGTCGGATGATGTACGCAGCCACAGCTATCCGGCGCCGGTATCTCCTCGCCGGGGGTTACCCGTGCGGTCGGACACCGTGCCTTCACCTGCCTTTCAGGACAATTCTGGGGGGTCCGGAGGCCGCCTCCCGGGCCGCGTGCGCGGCCCGGGAGGCGGGGCCGTTCCTACTTGGCGGAACCCATCAGCACGTAGTCGTACATGCCGAGGTAGGCCTGGGTGACCGTGACGTTCGTCGCGGACACCGGGCGGAGCAGCAGGTTCTTGCGGTAGATCAGCGGCACGGCGGTCGCGCCTTCGGCGACGGCCTTGTCGATGTCGCCCCACGCCTTGGCGCGGGCGACGTCATCGGTGTTGGCGATGCCGTCGTTGAGCATCTTGTTGATCTTCGGGTCGTTCAGTTCCTGGACGTTGTTACCACCGGACGGCTTGATGGCCGAGCCGTTGATGATCTGGTCCAGGAAGCCGAAGCCGGTCGGCCAGTCGGCACCCCAGGCGCTCATGATCATGCCGAGCTTGTTCGCGTGCACGTAGCTCGGGTTGCCCGCGAAGTTCTGGAAGTACTTGCCCGCCGGGAAGGTCTTGATCTCGGCGTTGACGCCGATCTTCTTCAGCGAGGCCTGCACCGCGGTGACCATGGCCATCTCGGCGGGGCGGTCGGAACGGGCCGAGATCTTGGTGTCGAAGCCGTTCGGCTTGCCACACTGCTTCAGCTCGTCCTTGGCCTTGGCCTCGTCGCCCTTGTGGCCGGCCGACTCGTACAGGTCGAACTTCGCGTAGCCGTTGACCGTCGGCGGCAGCAGCGTCGTCGCGACGTCACCCTTGGGGTCGCCACCCTGGGCGGCCTGGATCGACGCCTTGTCGATGCCCCACTGCACGGCCTTGCGGCAGTGGATGTTGTCGAACGGGGCGACGTTGACGTTCAGACCGACGTACGAGGTGGCACCCGCGTACGAGTTGTCGGTCTGCTTCTTCAGGTCGGCCTTGGTGAGGACCTTCGGCTGGGTCGCCGGGGCGACACCGGTGCCGGCACCGTCGACCGTGATGTTGTCGGAGAGCAGGTTGTTGTCGACCGTCTCCTGCTTGACCTTGAAGCGGACCGTCACCTTGTCCGGCAGGGCCGGGCGGATCGGGTCGGTCTTCGGGTCCCAGTTCGTGTTGCGGACCAGGGTCGCGCCGCGGCCCTCGTCGTACGACTCGAACTTGTACGGGCCCGAGGACACGATGTGCTTCACGTAGTCGGCGCCCTTGTCCTTCGCGGCCGGCACGGGGGCCGTCTGCGAGAACGTCGCCAGGTAGTCGAAGTCCGCGAAGGCGTCCTTCAGCTTGAAGACGATCGTGAGGTCGTCCGGCGTCTCGATGGACGCGATGCCGTTCGGGTTCTTGTCCTTGTACGGACCCTTGTACTTGTCGCCACCGAGGAGGTGGGCCTTGAAGTACGTCGGGCCGTTGGACAGGGCCTCCGGCGCGAAGTTGGAGCGCTCGACGGCGTACTTGACGTCCTTCGAGGTGATCGGGGTCCCGTCCTCGTACTTGAGACCCTTCTTCAGCGTGTACGTCCAGGTCTTCGCGTCCGGGCTCGACTTGCCGAGGCCCTCGGCGAGGTCCGGGACGACCTCCAGGCCGTCCTTGCCGGCGGCCGGCTTGAAGGACGTCAGGGTGCGGCCGTACAGGCGGGCGAAGTTCTGCACCCAGCCGTAGTACGTGTTGCCGGGGTCGAGCGAGTCGGGCTCGTCGGACATCTCCAGCTTGAGAGTCCCGCCCTTCTTGTCCGACTTGTTGACGATCGAGGTCAGCGCGGCGTCGGTGGCACCGGAACCGCCGTTGCCGCCCTTACCGCCGCCGTTGTCGTCCTTGGAGCCGTTGCACGCGGACGCTCCGAGCATCAGGACCACAGCTGTGGCGACCACCGCTGTCGTTTTTCTGGTCTTCACCTGAGGAAATCCCCCTCAATCGATGGTTGCCGTGGCTTGTCGCACGACGTTGTGACGAGCACCCGGGCACTACTTGCTACGAGGATCGAGCGCATCACGCAGCCCGTCTCCCAGCAGATTGAACGCCAGCACCGTGACGAAGATGGCCACGCCCGGCACGATCATGTACATCGGGTCGTTCTGGTAGAAGTCGATCGCGTTGGTGAGCATCCCGCCCCAGGAGGACTGCGGCGGCGCGATACCGACACCCAGATAGCTGAGACCCGCCTCGAAGAGGATGTTCGAGGGGATGAGCAGCGTCGAGTAGACCAGGATGGGCGCCACCAGGTTCGGCAGCAGCTCCCGGAAGAGGATGAAGGGTCCGCGGGCGCCCAACGACCGTGCCGCTTCGACGAATTCGCGATTGCGCAGGCTCATGGTCTGGGCGCGGACGATGCGGCCCATGTACGGCCAGCTGAAGAAGCCGATCACGAAGATCAGGACCGCGATCCGCAGCGGCAGCCCCTCCAGGCCGAACGCGCCGTCCTGCAGCGCCGCCGAGATGGAGATCGCGAAGAGCAGCAGCGGGAACGCCAGGAAGGTGTCCATCATGCGGCTGATGAAGGTGTCCACCCAGCCGCCGTAGAAGCCCGACACCACGCCCATGAAGACGCCGATCACCACGGAGAGCAGGGTGGCTCCGACCGCGACGACCAGGGACACCCAGGAGCCCTCGATGATGCGGGTCATGATGTCGCGGCCGTACTGCGGCTCGACGCCGAGCGGGTGGCTCCAGCTGATGCCGCCCCAGTCGCCCTTGGGCGCGAGCAGCGCGGGGTCGATGAGGTCCTGGTGGAACTCGTTGGGGTCCAGTCCGAAGACGGCCTGGATCGGCTTGGAGAGCACGGCGAGCAGGATCAACAGGATGACAACGATGCCGCCTGCCACTGCCACCTTGTCGCGCTTGAAGCGCGTCCAGGCGATCTGCCCGAGCGAACGGCCTTCGATCTGGCTCTGTTTGACTCCCGTGAGTACTGCCTCCGGCTGCGCCTCGGCAGCCGAACCGGTGGTCTCGATCGGTGCGGTCACAGTGCCTCTGACCCCTCCCGCCGGCGGTGGCCGGCCCTTACTCGCCGCGGTGACGGCCTGGCGCGTGTCAGCCGCGGTGCATGCTGCGGCTGATGTTTTCGGTGCGATGAATGCGTCTGTGAAATGACCGCCGGTGCAACCTCGTACAAGGGACCGACGATCCCCACTAGCCGGGAGTCTTCAACGCCGTTGCGATCACCCGCCAGACCTGACGGGGAATGTTTGCTCAAACGTGATGCGGTCAGTGAGCTTCCGTTATCCGGACAGCTTGATCGAGTGAGCGGACTACTCGGCCGCTAATCCACCAGAACGGACATGACACCCAACGCGCGTCATTGGGTGGCTATTTGGGTGACCGCGACGGATGTCTTGTCCGCCGGGGAGTCGTTTGTCCGGTACGCGGCCGGACCCCGGGAGGGCCTAGTAGGCGCGCGGGGCGGGGCCGGGGGGCTGGGGGTAGCCGTAACTGGGAGCGACGGCGGCACCACGGCCGGCCGGGGCGTGCGGCTCGCGGTCGTAGAACGGCCGGGAGTTGGCGCGCAGCCACATCGTGACCGGGTCGTACTCATCGGCCATCGCGACCGTGGAGACCGGGAGGCCCTCCGGGACCGCGCCGATGGACTGCTGCATCATCGCCCGCACGGCGTCGACGGAGGGGCCGCTCGTGTCGTACAGATCGAGACCGATGGCGAGGTACGGGACGCCGAGCGCGGGCTGGACCCAGGCGCGGCGCAGCGAGCGGATCGCGGGGGTGCGGTGGGCGTTCTGCGTGAGCTGGGCGTAGAACTGCGGGATCTCGATGGCGGGGTCGCTGATCCGCAGCGGACCGGCGGGCATCCGGTCCAGGCCGGTGGCGATCCGGCGCAGGTCCAGCCAGGGGATGCCCACGCCGCCGCCCTGGGCGTGCGGATTCAGCCAGATGCCCCAGCGGTCGGGGAACAGGGCGCGGGCGATGTCACGGCCGCCCACGACCTCGTGGTCCCGGTTCCAGCCGCTGGCGGAGAGCTCCTGGGCGGAGGTGACGCACGGGGCGTAGCCCAGGCCGTCGATCTCCATGTTGCCGTACTGGGCGTCGGGCGAGCCGGCCCGGCCGTGCCACAGCAGCATCCAGATCCGGTCGGCCGCCAGCGCCTGGAGGAGTGCCTCGTACGCGTCGTAGCGCCCGGGCGTCACCTGTCGCAGCATCTGCTCGACCTGCCCGGCCGCCGCGGTGCCTGACGCACTCACCTGGGTCCCGCCCCTCTTCGATCCAACGTGTCGGCCTGCCGTTCCCGGGGCTCTCGGGGCGGCGCGGTGCCGAGCACCAGCCATCAAACCAGCTTATGCGGCGGCCCTGACACCGACTTGACTCCGTGGGCCGCGGCCGTGGGTCCCCGGCGCCCGGCCGGTCGCCCCGGCGCTACTCGGCGGCGCGCTGGTAGAAGGGCCGCACCCGTGCGCGCATCCAGTCGGCGACGGGGTCCTGCGTGACGTCGAGCAGCACCAGGTTGACCGGCCACGGCACCTCGACGCGCCCCAGTGCCCGCCCCAGGGCGTCCATGGGGGCGTTGCGCCCGGCTCCGTCCCAGGTGGAGAACTCGACGCCGACGAAGAGGACGGGGTCGCCGCCCTCGATGCTGGCCAGGGCGCGCCGGGCACTGAGCACGACGCCGCTCTCCTCGAACTCCCCGGCCGCGGCGGAGAGGAAGTCGACGGGTTCCTGCTGCCAGTCCGGCTCGTACAGCCGGACGCGGCCGCCGCCGGCCGGTCCGTCCAGCAGGGTGCGGCCGGCCCGGCAGAGTTCGGCGACGGCGGGCGGCGGCAGCGGCACGCCGACCGCGCCGCCCGGATTCACCGCGATGCCGAGTTGCGGGGGCAGACCCCGGGCGAACTCGCGGGCGGGGGCCACGGTGAACGACATGTGCGCGCCGACACAGGCGAGGAACTGCTGTTCGGAGCTGAACACGGGGACGTACACAGCGCCCTCGACCTCCAGCGTCGGCAGATCCAGGTCGGTGGCGTCCGGCGAACCGCCGTTGGGCAGCGGCACCCAGAGGTGGCTGCGGCCGAGCACCTCCACCAGCCGGCCGCCCGCCTCGGGGCTGCCGAGTGATGCGCTCAGCACTTCTTCGAGCTCGTTGGCCGGCCATCCGCCCTGCGGATGGGTCCGGGCCGGTGCCGGAATGTCCACTGTCTCCCTCTCTCGCCCCAGGTCGTGCGGCAAGCCCTCACACCAGGTCTCGTGCAGCAAGAGGTTAACGCCGCTTCCCCGGTCGGCCGCCGGCCGCACGCGGACGTCCAGCCATCGGACAGCCCGCCCTCAGGCCTCACTCTGTGCGTCTGCGAACGTGATCCGCGTCAGCAGCCCCGCCGCCTGCCGGTCCAGCAGCACCGCCGAGGCGCACCCGAGCGGCAGCAGGCCCGACTCGGTGTCGCGCAGCAGCCGCCCCACGGCCCTGCGGTGCCGGGCGAACGCGTATCCGGACACTCCGCGCCCGCGCTCGCGCTGGCCCTTGCGCGCCGCCTGCGGGGTGACGTCGAGCAGCACGAGGTGCAGGGTGCGGCCGCGGCGCCGGGCGTCGCGGGCCAGCCAGCCGCGCACCCATGCCTGGGTGCCGCAGTCGTGGACGACGACGGAGGCGCCGGAGCGCAGCACGCGCCACAGCCCCCCGTAGTGGGCGACGCGGACGAGCGGGCGGTAGAAGGCGTACGGGAGTAAGCGGGGCAGCAGGGCCGCCCAGCGGTCCCTGGTGTCCTGGGAGTCGATGGCGTGCGCCGAGACGGCCCGGGCGATGAGGGTCGACTTGCCGCTGCCGGGCAGTCCGGAGACGACCACCACGTCGCCCGCCGCGAAGTGCAGGCTGCGCGGGCTGCGTCCGTCCCGCGCCCGCAGGTCCCGTACGACAGGGGCGTGCGGGCCGACCGTCTCCCTGGCCGGCGCCCCCGGCTGCGCGGGCAGTGCGCCGTGCGCGACCCCCGCGGTCGTCGCGTACCGCTGCAACGTCATCGCCCTCCCCCTGTCGGCTGACCCACACCTGCTCAAGAAGTGTAAAGAAAAGGTAATGCGGCACAACCTTCCGACCCGCCGGAACCCGTGGGAAACCGGCATCGGCACCGGCCCCCCACTCTCCCGCAATGCGTGCGATGATGACCCCCGTCAACTGCATAAAGGCCGCTCGAATCCGCGCGGGAGAGTCCCGGCCCCCGTGCCGGGCGCCGAAGGAGCAAGATCCTCCCTTGAATCTCTCAGGCCCCGTACCGCGTGGATGAGGCAGATCTGAAAAGCGAGCCGCCCTGCGGCTCCACCCAAGGTGCAAGCCGAACCCCTGCGGGGTCTCTCGGCGAACCTCTCAGGTTCCGATGACAGATGGGGAGGGATCGTCCTCGTCGTCATGCCCTGGGAGCCTTATCCATGAGCACCACCACCCCCCGCCTCACAGCCCTCGACGCCCTGCACCGTTCGCTGGGCGCGACCATGACCGACTTCGCCGGCTGGGACATGCCGCTGCGCTACGCAAGTGAGCGCGACGAGCACAACGCCGTCCGTACGAAGGCCGGGCTCTTCGACCTCTCGCACATGGGCGAGATCACCGTCACCGGTCCCCAGGCCTTGGCACTGCTGAACTTCGCGCTCGTCGGGAACATCGGCACCGTCTCCGTGGGCCGTGCCCGTTACACGATGATCTGCGCCGAGGACGGGGGCATCCTGGACGACCTGATCGTCTACCGGCTCGGCGAGACCGAGTACATGGTCGTCGCCAACGCCGGCAACGCGCAGATCGTGCTGGACGCGCTGACCGCCCGCGCCGAGGGCTTCGACGCCGAGGTCCGTGACGACCGCGACGCGTACGCGCTGCTCGCCGTCCAGGGCCCCGAGTCCCCCGCCATCCTGGGCGCCGTCACCGACGCCGACCTGGACGGCCTGAAGTACTACGCCGGCCTGCCCGGCACCGTCGCCGGGGTCCCCGCGCTCATCGCCCGTACCGGCTACACCGGCGAGGACGGCTTCGAGCTGTTCGTCGCGCCCGAGCACGCCGAGCAGCTGTGGAAGGCCCTCACCGAGGCCGGTGCTTCCCGCGGCCTGATCCCGTGCGGGCTCTCCTGCCGCGACACGCTGCGCCTGGAGGCGGGCATGCCGCTGTACGGGCACGAGCTGACGACGGCGCTGACGCCGTTCGACGCCGGTCTGGGCCGGGTCGTGAAGTTCGAGAAGGAGGGCGACTTCGTCGGCCGCAAGGCCCTGGAGGCCGCCGCCGAGCGTGCCGAGACCGCCCCGCCCCGCAAGCTCGTCGGCCTGGTGGCCGAGGGCCGCCGGGTGCCGCGCGCCGGCTTCCCGGTCGTCGCGGACGGCCAGGTCATCGGCGAGGTCACCTCGGGCGCGCCCTCGCCCACCCTCGGCAAGCCGATCGCCATGGCGTACGTCGACGCCGCCCACGCCACGCCCGGCACCACGGGCGTCGCCGTGGACATCCGGGGCAGCCACGAGCCGTACGAGGTCGTGGCCCTGCCGTTCTACAAGCGGCAGAAGTAGCACCGCAGGCGGATCCGGTACTGCGTACGTGACGCAGTCCTGTCTCACACCGTAAGACCACCGTTCATCAGCACTCCCCCGCGTACAGGAGAATTCAGGTCATGAGCAACCCCCAGCAGCTGCGGTACAGCAAGGAGCACGAGTGGCTGTCGGCCGTCGAGGACGGCGTGGCCACGATCGGTATCACGGAGCACGCGGCCAACGCGCTCGGTGACGTCGTCTACGTCCAGCTCCCCGCGGTCGGCGACACGGTGACCGCGGGCGAGACCTGCGGCGAGCTGGAGTCGACCAAGTCGGTCAGCGACCTGTACTCGCCGGTGACCGGCGAGGTCACGGCCGCGAACCAGGACGTCGTGGACGACCCGTCGCTGGTGAACTCCGCTCCGTTCGAGGGCGGCTGGCTGTTCAAGGTACGTATCGCGGAGGAGCCGAAGGACCTGCTCTCCGCCGACGAGTACACCGCGTTCTCCGGTAACTGAGACCCAAGGGACCACCTGATGTCGCTTCTCAACTCCTCCCTCCACGAGCTGGACCCGGACGTCGCCGCCGCTGTCGACGCCGAGCTCCACCGTCAGCAGTCCACCCTCGAGATGATCGCGTCGGAGAACTTCGCTCCCGTCGCGGTCATGGAGGCCCAGGGCTCCGTCCTGACCAACAAGTACGCCGAGGGCTACCCCGGCCGCCGCTACTACGGCGGCTGCGAGCACGTCGACGTGGTCGAGCAGATCGCGATCGACCGCATCAAGGCACTCTTCGGCGCCGAGGCGGCGAACGTGCAGCCGCACTCCGGTGCGCAGGCCAACGCCGCCGCGATGTTCGCGCTGCTGAAGCCGGGCGACACGATCATGGGCCTGAACCTGGCCCACGGCGGTCACCTGACCCACGGCATGAAGATCAACTTCTCCGGCAAGCTCTACAACGTGGTCCCGTACCACGTCGACGACACCGGCACCGTGGACATGGCCGAGGTCGAGCGCCTCGCCAAGGAGTCCAAGCCGCAGCTGATCGTGGCCGGCTGGTCCGCCTACCCCCGCCAGCTGGACTTCGCCGCCTTCCGCCGCATCGCGGACGAGGTCGGCGCGTACCTGATGGTCGACATGGCGCACTTCGCCGGTCTGGTCGCCGCGGGCCTGCACCCCAACCCGGTGCCGCACGCCCACGTCGTCACGACCACCACGCACAAGACCCTCGGCGGTCCGCGCGGCGGCGTGATCCTCTCCACCCAGGAGCTCGCCAAGAAGATCAACTCGGCGGTCTTCCCGGGTCAGCAGGGCGGCCCGCTGGAGCACGTGATCGCGGCCAAGGCGGTCTCGTTCAAGGTCGCGGCGACGGAGGAGTTCAAGGAGCGCCAGCAGCGCACCCTGGACGGCGCCCGCATCCTGGCCGAGCGCCTGGTGCAGGCGGACGTCACCGAGGTCGGCGTCTCCGTCCTGTCCGGCGGTACGGACGTGCACCTGGTCCTGGTGGACCTGCGCAACTCCGAGCTGGACGGTCAGCAGGCCGAGGACCGGCTCCACGAGCTGGGCATCACGGTCAACCGCAACGCCATCCCCAACGACCCGCGGCCGCCCATGGTCACCTCGGGTCTGCGGATCGGTACGCCGGCGCTCGCCACCCGCGGTTTCCAGGTGGAGGACTTCACCGAGGTCGCCGAGATCATCGCCTCCGCCCTCAAGCCGTCCTACGACGCGGACGACCTGAAGGCCCGCGTCGTCGCGCTCGCCGAGAAGTTCCCGCTTTACCCCGGTGTGAAGTAGTCGAACCGGCGCATTTGTACATACGGGCGGGGCACCACGCACACTGAACAGTGAGCGCGGTGCCCCATCCCTTGCCCCCGCTCCCTTGTCCTCGCTCTTCGGGCCCACCCCGCCCGTACCGCACCACCCGGCAGACAACGGCGTCTACCAACCCCTTAGGAGTCACCCCGTGGCCATCTCGGTCTTCGACCTGTTCTCGATCGGCATCGGCCCGTCCAGCTCCCATACGGTCGGCCCCATGCGCGCGGCCCGTATGTTCGCGCGCCGGCTGAAGAACGAGGGCCTGCTGGCCCACACCGCCTCGATACGCGCCGAACTCTTCGGCTCGCTCGGTGCCACCGGGCACGGCCACGGCACCCCCAAGGCCGTCCTGCTCGGCCTGGAGGGCGAGTCCCCCCGTACCGTCGACGTCGAAACGGCGGACGCCCGGGTCGACGCCATCCGCGCCACCGGCCGGATCAACCTCCTCGGCATGCACGAGATCGCCTTCGACTTCGACGAGCAGCTGATCCTGCACCGCCGCAAGGCGCTTCCGTACCACGCCAACGGCATGACGGTCTTCGCGTACGACCACGAGGGCGCCCCGCTCCTGGAGAAGACGTACTACTCGGTCGGCGGCGGCTTCGTCGTCGACGAGGACGCGGTGGGCGAGGACCGGATCGTCCTCGACGACACCGTCCTCAAGCACCCCTTCCGCACCGGCGACGAGCTGCTGCGCCTCGCCGGGGACACGGGCCTGTCGATCTCCTCCCTGATGCTGGAGAACGAGCGCGCCTGGCGCACCGAGGACGAGATCCGCTCCGGCCTGCTGGACATCTGGCGCGCCATGCAGGCGTGCGTCTCGCGCGGCATGTCCCGCGAGGGCATCCTCCCCGGCGGCCTCAAGGTCCGCCGCCGCGCGGCGAACACCGCCCGCCAGCTGCGCGCCGAGGGCGACCCGCAGACCCACGCGATGGAGTGGATCACCCTCTACGCGATGGCGGTCAACGAGGAGAACGCCGCGGGCGGCCGCGTCGTCACCGCCCCGACCAACGGGGCGGCCGGCATCATCCCGGCGGTGCTGCACTACTACATGAACTTCGCGGCCGGCGGCGCGACCGAGGCCGAGAAGGACGACAGCATCGTCCGCTTCCTCCTGGCGGCCGGCGCCATCGGCATGCTGTTCAAGGAGAACGCCTCCATCTCCGGCGCCGAGGTCGGCTGCCAGGGCGAGGTGGGCTCCGCCTGCTCCATGGCCGCCGGCGCGCTGGCCGAGGTCCTGGGCGGTACCCCGGAGCAGGTCGAGAACGCCGCCGAGATCGGCATGGAGCACAACCTGGGCCTGACCTGCGACCCGGTCGGCGGCCTCGTCCAGATCCCGTGCATCGAGCGCAACGGCATGGCGGCGGTGAAGGCCGTCACCGCGGCGAAGATGGCCCTGCGCGGCGACGGCAGCCACAAGGTCTCCCTCGACAAGGTCATCAAGACCATGAAGGAGACGGGTGCCGACATGAGCGTCAAGTACAAGGAGACCGCGCGGGGCGGGCTCGCGGTGAACATCATCGAGTGCTGAGCCTGTAGGCCCTGACCAGTGCTTTTGTGTCTCTCAGCGCTGCCAGGGCCTTCCCCGCACACGCGACGGAAAGTCCTGGTCGGCGGTCGGCCCGGCGAAGCCGCGCCGGCAGGGGTGGCGTCCGAACGCCACGACCTCCGCGGCCGTCAGCCCCTGGGGCGCGGGCCTCGACCGGGAGAACAGAGTGACCTCTCGGGCGCACTCACGGAGGTGGGCAGGGCAGCGTCACGCTCGGCCTGTCCCTCGGGGGCACCGAGCGTCACCCGGCCGCCGTTCAGCTGATGCAGTCGGGAGAGCGCGCGCGGCAGCGTGGACTTCCCGCTGCCGTTCGGCCCCACGAGGGCTGTCGCACGGCCGGGTTCCAGGGCGGCCGAGACGCCGTGGACGACCGGCTTGCCGCCGTAGCGCAGCACCAGGTCGTGTCCGTCGAGCGCGGCCACCGGAGCGGCGGGGCCGTCCGGGCGTCTTCCGGCACGCCGGAAAGGGCTGGCCGCGCCGACAATCAGGCGGTCCGGACACCCGATACGGAATGCATCACGGGACGATCGGGCCATGCGCCGAGTCTTTCCGCGTAGGCGTCGGCGCCCTGGCCGCCGACGAAGAGACCGAAACATTTCGAATGATTGACCGCAACTATCGGACGGACTAGCCTGCCGCGTGGTCCGGCGGGCGCATGGATGGGGATGCCATCCGCGTACGTGGACGCTTTGCGTGTCATCCCGTTTCCCCACCGCACAGAGGGAACACATCCATGAACCGAAGATCGTCGCTCATCAGCCTGATCACCGCAGGGGCGCTCCTCACCTCACTCGCCGCCGTCACGCCCGCGCTCGGTGCCGGAGAGACCGCCAGACCGGCGCGGACGGCTCACGCGCCCGGGCCCGAGGAACGCGACGCGCACTGGGTGGCCGCGTGGACATCGATGCCGCAGCTCACCGAGCCGTCCAACATGCCGCCGGCCCCGTTCACCCAGGAGGACTCGGTCCTCACGGACACGACGTTGCGGCAGACCGTCCACGTCTCGGCGGGCGGTGACCACATCCGGCTGCGGTTCTCCAACGCCTTCGGCGGTGCGGCGCTGCCCCTCACGAAGGTGTCCGTGGCGCTGCCGCTGGACGGGCGGGCCGGTACGGGAGCCATCCGGGAGGGGACCACGCGCCGGGTGACCTTCGGGGGCGCTTCCTCGGTGACCGTCCCGGCCGGGGCGCAAGCCGTCTCCGATCCGCTGGACTTCCGGCTCGCACCCGGCTCCAACCTGACGGCGACCGTCTACCTGGCCACCGGGCAGGCGTCCACGGCCATCACCTCCCACCCCGGTTCCCGTACGACCTCGTACCTCCGGGCGGGAGACCACGTCCAGGACCCGGATCTCCCCGGGGCGACCACCACCGACCACTGGTACTTCCTCAGCGGCGTCGAGGCCTGGTCCAGGAGCACCACCTCGGCGACCGCCGTGCTCGGCGACTCCCTGACCGACGGCCGGGGGTCCACCACCAACGGGAACGACCGCTGGCCGGACGTGCTGCAGGAGCGACTGGCCGCCGGCGCCGGTCCGGTGCGGACCTCGGTCGTCAATCAGGCGGCCGGCGGGAACCGCCTGCTCGACGACGGCCTGGGCCCGAACGGGCTGGCCCGGCTGGACCGGGACGTACTGGCCCAGAGCGGCGTCGACCGGCTGATCGTCTTCGAGGGCGTCAACGACATCGGGACGGCGGCCGCCACGCCCGCCGCGCAGAAGCGGACGGCGGACGACGTCATCGCCGCGTACGACCAGATCATCACCCGGGCCCACGCCCTGGGGATCCGGGTGTACGGAGCGACACTGACGCCCTTCGGCGGCAACACCGGGTACGACGACCCGGACGGCTTCCGCGAGGGCGCCCGGCAGTCCGTCAACACCTGGATCCGCACCAGCGGCCGTTTCGACGAGGTGATCGACTTCGACCGGGCCGCCCGCGATCCGCAGAGCCCCCGTGCGCTGCGTCCCTCGCTGGACGTCGGTGACCATCTCCATCTGAACCTGGCGGGCTACCGCGCCCTGGCCGGTGCCGTCCCGGACCGCCTGTTCCGGCAGTCCCCGCTTCCGGCGGGCTTCGGCTACAACTGACCGGCGCGCAAGGACGGCTCGCGCCCGCGCGAAGGGTGCGCGGGCCGTCCGTTTGCCGATACGGCAACAGAACTCGCACGCGGTCCTGCGGGCGTCAGATGCTCATGGCCCGGGCCGGGCGCCCGGTACGGACCCGCGCAGGCCGACAGCCGTGGAGGAAAACATGTCGCGACAGCCCCACTCCGCCCCCGACCCCACGCACCGTCTGGTGCCCTCACCGGCCGGCCGGATCCACCTGGTGGAGCAGGGCACGGGGCCCCTGGTGCTGCTGGTGCACGGGTTCCCCGAGTCCTGGTACTCCTGGCGCCACCAACTGCCTGCGCTGGCAGCCGCCGGATACCGGGCGGTCGCCGTGGACGTGCGCGGTTACGGTCGCTCCTCCCGGCCCGGGGACGTCGCCGCGTACCGCATGCTCGAACTGGTCGAGGACAACGTCTCCGTGGTGCACGCACTCGGCGAGCGGAGCGCGGTGGTGGTCGGCCACGACTGGGGGGCGACGATCGCGGCGAACTCCGCCCTCGTCAGGCCGGACGTCTTCAGGGCGGTCGGGCTGCTCAGCGTGCCGTACAGCCCGCGCGGTGGTCCGCGCCCCAGCGAGGTCTTCGCGGGGATGGGCGGGGACGAGGAGTTCTACGTCTCGCGGTTCCAGGAGCCCGGGCGGGCGGAGACCGAGATCGAACCGGACGTCCGCGGCTGGCTCGCCGGTTTCTACGCCGCGCTCTCCGCCGACACCATGCCCGCACCCGACGCGCCGGACCCGCACTTCGCCACCCGTGGCGGGACGCTCCGCGAACGGTTCCCCGCAGGCCGTCCCAGCTGGCTCGGGGAGGCCGAACTCGACTTCTACGCGGGTGAGTTCGAGCGTACGGGGCTGAGCGGCGCGCTCAATCGCTACCGGAACATGGACCGGGACTGGGAGGACCTCGCCGACTTCGACGGCGCACCCGTCAGCCAGCCCTCGCTCTTCCTCGGCGGCTCCCTGGACGCCTCCACCACCTGGCTGGCCGACGCCATCGCCGCGTATCCGACGACGCTGCCCGGCCTGGCCGCGTCGCACATCCTGGACGGCTGCGGCCACTGGATCCAGCAGGAGCGGCCCGACGAGGTCAACTCGATCCTGACGGACTGGCTCGACGCACTGCCGGGCTGAACCGGCCCCGGCCGGAGGCGAATCGGCCAGAAGTGTGGCCGCGGTCTCCCGCCCCGTCCCACCCAGGAGTGCCCCAACTGCTCATAACCGAGCAGTTGTTCATGGCGAACACACATTTTCAGTCACAAGCGGCTTCCCTCCTCCGCATACTGGGAGTTCACTGGTCGTGACGAGTGGTGACGCCATCGCCGTGCACGCCAGGCGGTGCGCTGCCCTGGGCCCTGCGGGGCCCCGCGTCGACAGCCCGGCCCTGCGGAGGAAAGAGGACAGCGATGACAGCCGCCCCTCCCGTGACGCTTTTTCGGCGGGATCCGGCCGTCCGGCCCGGCCACGACGCACGCGGAGTGCCACGGGTCGCCCGCTGCGACCGTCCACCCCGCCGGCCCTGATCCACTCCCGCGGCGCTCTCCGCCGCCGCCGGACCAGGGCCGTGCCGCCCGTGCACGACGCCGGTGCGGACAGTCGTCCCCCCATGACACGGCTTCGTCGAAGCGCCGATCGACGGACCCGCGTGCACCGACTGCCGCTCCGGCCTGTGCGTGCGCGGCTCTCCGCGCATCCCCCTTCCCTGTTCGTACCGTTCAGACGAGGTGCACCATGAGCAAGTTGGCGCTTCCCGAATTCCACATGCCGTTCGAAAGCGCGGGATGTCATCCGGGAGTCGAGCAGACCAAACAAGCCGCCTGGGAATGGGCGGCGGCCACTGATCTCGTCCTGTCACCGGTGGCCCGAAAGAAAATGATCCGGACCCGTCCCGAACTGTGGATATCGCTCATATTTCCCGAGGCTTCACAGAAACACCTCGACCTCTTCTGCCAGTGGCTGTTCTGGGCCTTCCTCGTCGACGACGAGTTCGACGACGGCCCGGCCGGCCGGGATCCGCAGGTGTGCGAGAGCGCGATCGCACGCCTCGTGGATGTGCTCGACGGCGCGCGGGCACCGGGCGGCCCCATGGAACGCGCCCTGGACGAACTGCTGGTCCGGACCTGTGAGGGCAGGCCGGCGCACTGGGTCCGGCAGTTCCGCCGTGACACGGCGGCCTGGCTGTGGACGTACTACGCGGAGGCCGTCGACCGGGCCGCCGGGCACGTTCCGAGCACGGCGGACTTCGTGAAGCACCGCCGCGATTCGGTGGCCATGCAGCCGTTTCTCGATCTGCACGAAATCACGGCGGACATCGACCTTCCGGAATCCGCTCGGAGCCTTCCCGCCTATATCGCCCTGCGCAATGCGGTGGCCGACCATTCGGGGCTCTGCAACGATATCTGCTCCTTCGAGAAGGAGGCCCTGCTCGGATACGAGCACAACACCGTCCGGCTCATCCAGCGGGACCGCGGCGGCACACTCCAGGAAGCCGTCGACGAGGCCGGGATTCTGCTGTCCCGCATCGCCGACCGGGTGCAGCGGGCGGAGAAGGAACTGGCCGAGGAGATGGAGGCGGCGGGAATCGAGGGGCCCCCGAGAGCCGCGCTGGAACGGTGCGTGAGGGACTACCGCGGTCTCGTCCGGGGCGACTTCGACTACCACGCACGCGCGGAGCGCTACACCCGCCCCGACCTCATGGAGATCGACGAACAGGGCTCCATGTCCCGCAACTTCGCCGCCTGACGGGACGCACGCCGTACAAGTGCCCACACGGGGCAGCGAGTTCAGGCCATTTGTTGTCGATACGACACGCGGCCTTCCGGTCGCTCCGCAGCGGCCGGAAAGCCGTGCCGCCCGAACCGGCCACCCCGAGGGGGCGTGACACGGCGAGCACGATGGAAGTGGACCTGCGGCGGACTGGTGCGGGCACACGGGACGGGGCCGCTGCCCCTGCCCCCTTCCCTGAACGACAACCACACCAATCGCCTGTTCCTGTCCATGGAAACAGCGGCCGTTCACCCGGAAGAAGGCATTGAGGAATGCGCGAACGTTTCTTCGTCGCCGCCTGCCGGACCTTCGGGTTAGGTTCACCGACTGTCACCTCACCGACCGTCCCCCCACCGACTGTCACGCGGGCCCCGGCACGTCCGCGGGGCCCGGCGCTGCGAGGAGAGGCACAGATGACCGAGACGCCGGCCCCCACGGCAACCCCCGTGACGGCCCTGCTGCCCGAGCCGTGCGGCCGGGTGTACCGCAGGGACGGACGCACGGTGGTGGCGCTGCGCGACGAGATCGACATCGCGACCGCCGCGCTCATCGCACCCGCCCTGGACGGCGCGACGTCGGACGGCTCACCCCAGCTGGTGGTCGACCTGACCGAGGTGAGCTTCCTCGACTGCTCGGGGCTGACGCTGCTGTGCCGGGCCCGCCGACGCGTGCTGGACCGCGAAGGGCGGTTCTGGCTCGTGTGCGGCTGCCCGCGGATCCTGCGCCTGCTGCGGGCCGGCCGGCTGCACGATGTGTTCGGCCCGGTGGCGACCCCGGACGAGGCCTTCCGCTCGGCGGACGCGGTTCCGACCCCGGACGAGGCCGTCCGCACGGCGGACCCGCTGGCCCCGGCCGTCTCCTGAACGCGCCCCGCCGTGCCGTCCCGCGGCCCCCCGGCCCGTCGGCCGGGGGTCCTGGGCGTCAGTTCTGCGCGGCCCAGAACTCGTCGAACGTGAGGAGCCCGTCCCCGTTCGCGTCGTGGGAGTTGATCACGGCCTGTGCGACCGTCTCGGTGACGTAGGGGTCACCCAGCTGAGCCATGACGCTCTTGTACTCGACAGCCGAGATCAGCCCGTCGCCGTTCAGGTCGTACCGCTCGAATGCCTTGCGCGCCGACTCGATGTCCGCCACTTTTCCGCCCCTTCGTATGACTGTCTGACGGAGGTCAGATTAACGGGCGCGACGGATGGCCCCGGCGGCGGCCGGTCGTCGATCATGGGTGGGCCGTCCACCGCCCGGTGGCCGGTGGCCCGAGCGGGAGCGCGGAACGCGATGAGTGAGGCACTGGCACAGATCCTGGACGCCGCGGCGCACGGGCGGTTCCCCCCGCCGGACGGGTCGACGACCGTGGTGGGGCAGCCGAACGCACGGGACGCCGGGGTGCTGGCGTTCACCGCGCACTCGGTGGTCTTCACCGACGAGGACCCGGCATGGGTGCGTGACACGCTGGCCGCCGCCCCCGGGGACGCGCTCGCCGCGACGATGAATCCGCACTTCCTGGGCGCCCTGCTGGCCCGGACCGGCCGGCACATGAACACCATCGACCTCCTCACGGTCGCCCCCGCCCTGCCGGGCACCCCGGAACTGGACCTGCGGGAGCTCCGCGACCCGGAACACCCCCGGGTGGCGCGGGCGATGAAGTTCCGTGACGAGGTGCGGGTCTGGGGGACCGAGGGCGGGGTGCTGATCCTCGGCCGCGGGGTCGCGGGCCGTTGGGAGACGGCGATCGAGGTGGCCGAGGAGGCGCGCGGACATCGGCTCGGCGAGCGGTTGGCGCGAGCGGCCCGGCAGTTGGTGCCGGGCACGGTCGTGTGGGCCCAGCAGTCGCCGGGGAACGCCCGCAGCGTGCGGACGTTCCAGGCGGCGGGCTACCGGCCGGTGGGCTCGGAGGCCCTGCTGGTCGCGGGCTGAGCCACCGGGAGCGGCCTCAGCGGAAGACGCCGGTGTGGCCGAGCGAGTAGCGGCCGGGCTGCGGGTAGACGGCGAGGCCGTGCGGGCCGCTGCCCACCGGGATCCGGGCCAGCTGCTTGCCGGTGGTGGTGTCGATCGCGTACACCTCGGCGTCGTAACGCCCGGACAGCCACAGGACCTTGCCGTCCGCCGAGACCCCGCCCATGTCCGGGCTCCCGCCGTTCGGCAGGTGCCACTTCTTCGCCAGCTTCTTCTTCGCGAAGTCGAACACGGAGACCGAGCCCTCGCCGCGGTTGGAGATGTACATCTCCTTGGCGTCCCGGCTGACGTAGAGCCCGTGGCAGCCCTTGCCGGTGGGCAGCAGCTCGGGGGTGGTGAACTTCTTCCCGTCCAGCACCCACACACCGTTGGCGATCATGTCGGCGATGTAGAAGGTGCTGCCGTCGGGGGACAGCTTGACGTCCTGCGGCATCGCGCCCTCGAACGGCAGCTTCTGTTGCCCCACGACCTCCATCTTCGCCGTGTCGACCTTGAGGAGTTCGCCGGAGAACTCGCAGGAGACGATGAAGTACCGGCCGTCCGCGGAGAAGTCGGCGTGATTGACACCCGCGCAGCTCACCGGGACGGTCTTGGCCGTCTTCATGGTGTGGGCGTCCCGGAAGACGAGCTCACGGTCCATGGAGGCCATCACGATGGCGTACGTGCCGTCCGGTGTGAAGTAGAGGTTGTACGGGTCGGAGACGTCGACCGTCTTTCCCGCCTTCCCGGTCGCCGGGTCGATGGCGGTGAGGCTGTCACCGATGTCGTTGTTGACCCAGAGCGTCTTCAGGTCCCAGGACGGGACGACGTGCTGCGGCTGGTGGCCGACCGGGATCGTCTCGATCACCTTGTACGTGGCGGGGTCGATGACCGACACGGTATTGGAGTTGGTGTTGGGCACGTACACCCGGGACGGGAAGTCCTTGACGACCGGCGACAGCTTTCCCGGGGCGTCGGCCGCGTACACGTTCTTGGCATCGAGCACCGGCGGCATCCCGGGCAGTCCCGGGGGCGCGGGCGGGGTGACGCGCTCGGGCCTGCCGGGCGGGGCGGCGGCGTCGGTGGGTGCGTCGGACGACGCCTTGTCCGCGGGAGTGCCGCAGGCGGTGAGCACGGCGAGCAGGACGCCCCCGAGCAGGGCCGCGGCGCGTGGGGTGGAGGGAGGCATCAGGTCAGCAGCTCCGTGGTCGTCACCGCGCGCAGTCGGCGGCGGTCGAGTTCGGTGAGGAGGAGGGGCAGCGCGGCGACCGTGTCCGCATAGCCGAAGTGCATGCTCACCACTGATCCGTTACGGATCTCGCCGGCCACCTTGCGCGTGACGGCCGCGGCACCGGGCGAGGTGAAGTCGAGGGAGTCCACGTCGTACGAGAGGACGTGCGGGTACCCGGCCCGGACGGCGAGCCGCTGGACGAGAGGGGTGGCGTACCGGGTGCGCGAGGGCCGGAACCAGGTGCCGATGGAGCCGGTGAGGCGGCGCAGCCGCCGGGCGCACTCGGTGATCTCCGCGTACGCCCGCGTCTCGTCCATCGTGGAGATGTCGACGTGGTGCTGGGTGTGGTTGCCGAGGTCGTGACCGCCGTCGAGGATGCGGCGGGCCATCTCGGGGTGCTCGTCCAGCCAGCTGCCCACCGCGAGGACGGTGACCCTCGCCCCGGCGCGTTCGGCCTCTCCCAGGACGGTCCGGGCGACGGCGGGATCGCCCTGGCCGTGGAAGGTGAGCGCGACGCGGGCCCGGTCGCGGGGGCCGTGGTCGATCTGCGCGGGCTGCCCGGGGATGCGGTGCGGGGCGGGCGCGGGGGCGTGCGCGCCGGTGGTGGCGGCGAGCCTCTCCGGGGCCGGGCGGGTGGAGGGCTTCGCCGGCGTACCGGGGGTGTCCGGGTCCGCGCACCCGGCGGCGAGGGCGGCCGCCAGGGCAGCCCCGGCTCCTGCGCGCAGGGCGCTGCGGCGGTGCACCGGTCTGTCGGGGGCGTTCATGCGCAGAACACTAAGTGCGTGATGTCCGGAAAATAACAATTGACCCATGATGGCGATCGAAGGTCACACGGATGCGCACGTCCACCCCTTGGATGATCAATGAATCACTCAGGGAATCCGCTATACATTCTCCGTTTGCCAGGCGAGTGACCCATCACACCTGTGATTCATCGAAGAATTATCCACTCATGGGCAAGAATCATCCGATTTGCGGCTTTGGCTAGGGACTCGTCCGTCTGTCATAGTCGGTGACACGACCCCCATCGACCCGGGCCAGGTCGTCTTAAGCGGCCGTGAACACACCCCCCATTTCACGGCCCCACACACAGAAGCCCCCGAAAGCGCCGCACCACGGCCGGTCCGGGGGCTTCTGTGCGTCCGCGCACAGGGGGGTCCACACCTCGGCCGGTCAGCGGTCCGAGGTACGCATCTCGAACCAGGTGGTCTTGCCGCGCGGCAGCAGGTCGACGCCCCAGCGGTCGGAGAGCTTGTCGACCAGGAAGAGCCCGCGGCCGCTGACGTCCATCTCCTGGACGGGCATCAGACACGGCAGCCCGCGCGAGGGGTCGCGCACCTCGATCCTGATCCAGCCGCGACGGCGCATCATCCGTAACCCGAAGACCCTCGCACCGGTGTGACGCACAGCGTTCCCGACGAGTTCGGACACGAGCAGCACGGCGTGCTCGGCGGTCTGCGGGGAGAGTGCCCACTGGTGCAGCACGACACAGGAGGTGATCCTGCGGGCGGTGGCGGCGGACTCCGGGCGGGAGGGCAGCCGGACTTCGTCCTCCGTCGGATTCCCGAACAACTCCAGCGCCTTGAACGCCTGTTCGTCCTCGACGGCCGGCATCCTCCGTGCCGCTGTCGCGCTGCTGCGCTGTCGCGGCTGCTCCACACCCTCCAGGCCCGCCATGGACACCATCATGGCCGCACAGCGGGCGCTCCGTGACCGTTCCGCGGGAATCCCTGACCCGGAATCAGGCCTTCCGTAGCGGGCTGCGGGCATATGCCACCGGCAGAATGCACCACCGGATACCCACCCTGACCTGCGCGGATGCCAGGCCCGAGCGGGTTTGCCACGGCATACGGAAGGCTGAGCCTTAAGGTTGCCTTAAGGCTCAGCTAATCCGCCCACACGGATGAACGCACGCCCAGCCGTTCCCAACTTGCGTTCGGTCAGAGGAACTTGGCCTTGCCCGGACCCTCGTCCACGAAGCTGCGCATTCCGCGCTCCCGGTCCTCGGTGGCGAACAGTCCGGCGAACCAGGTCCGCTCGATCGTGAGGCCGGTGTCGATGTCCGTCTCCAGCCCGGCGTCGACCGCCTCCTTGGCGGCGCGCAGCGCGAGCGCCGGGCCCGTCGCCAGCTTGGCGGCCCAGGCGTGCGCCTGCTCGTACACCTCGGCGGCGGGCACCACCCGGTCCACCAGCCCCATGGACAGGGCCTCCTCGGCCTTCACATGACGGCCGGTGAAGATGAGGTCCTTGGCCTTGGCCGGGCCCACCAGGCGGGCGAGGCGCTGAGTGCCTCCGGCGCCCGGGATCAGCCCGAGCATGATCTCCGGCTGCCCCAGCTTGGCGTTGTCCCCGGCGATCCGGAAGTCCGCGCACAGGGCCAGCTCGCAGCCGCCCCCGAGCGCGTATCCCGTGACGGCGGCGACGACCGGCTTGGGAATCCGGGCCACCGCGGTGAACGACTCCTGCAGCGCCTTGGACCGCACGACCATCGCCGGGTGGTCCATCGCCTGCATCTCCTTGATGTCCGCGCCGGCCGCGAACACCTTCTCGCCGCCGTAGAGCACAACGGCGCGCACGTCGTCGCGCCGGGACGCCTCTTCGGCGAGCTCGCGCAGCCGGTCCTGGGTGGCGATGTCCAGGGCGTTCATCGGAGGACGGTCCAGCCGGATCGTGCCGACGCCGCCGCTTACTTCGAGGGTTACGGTCATGAGCAGCAGGTTAGACCGACCGGCAAGTGGGGGTGGAAAGAGGAGCGGGGCCGGGTGCGTGCAGCTGCAACGCGGAGCGTTGGTGATTGACGACAACGCCGCAGATGGGCGTGCCCAGCCCCGCGAGCCGCCCCCTGCTTGCCGGTCGGTCTCAGCCGGCGCTGACGGCGAAGGGCCCGGTGCTGTTGGTCACAGCGCCGGGCCCGTTCCGTGTTCCGTACGCCGGGACCTACTTGGTCCACTCCGACCAGCTCATGTTCCAGCCGTTGAGCCCGTTGTCCGGCTGGATCGTGTCGTCGTGGGAGTTCTTGACGATCACGACGTCGCCGATGAGGGAGCTGTTGAAGAACCAGGCAGCCGGGGTGTTCGGGTCACCGGCGCCGCGCGCGTCCTGCAGGCCGACGCAGCCGTGGCTGGTGTTGGTGGCGCCGAAGATGCCCGAGCCGCCCCAGTAGTTGCCGTGGATGAAGGTGCCCGACGTGGACAGGCGCATCGCGTGCGGCACGTCCTTGATGTCGTACTCACCGCCGAAGCCCACGGTGTCACCGTTCATCCGGGTCACCCGGAGCTTCTCGCTGATGACCATCTGGCCGTTGTACGTGGTGGTGGCCGGGGCTCCCGCCGAGATCGGGATGTCCTTGATCTGCTTGCCGTCGCGGACGACCTTCATCCGGTGCGAACTCGCGTCGACCGTGCTGACCTGCCGGCGGCCGACGGTGAACGACACCGTCTTGGCCTGCTTGCCGTAGACCCCGGGGCGCCCCTCGACGCCGTCGAGGTTGAGCTTCACGGTCACCTTGGTGCCCGCGGCCCAGTAGTCCTCGGGACGGAAGTCCAGACGGTCGTTGCCGAACCAGTGGCCCTCGATCGCGACGGCGGGCTCGGCCGTCACCTCGATGGCCTTCTCGACGGACTCCGGGTCGGTGATGCCCCGGGTGAAGTGGATCGAGACCGGCATGCCGACGCCGACCGTGGAACCGTCCTCCGGGGTGTACTGCCCGATGAAGGTGTTCTTGGGCACCAGCGTGGTGAAGGTGGTGTCCTTCGCCGACTCAAGGCCCTTCGCGTCCTTGGCGACCGCGTGGACCTTGTACTTGGTCGCCGAGGCCAGGTGCCGGTCGGGCTCCCAGCTCGTGCCGTCGGCCGCGATCTTCCCCGGGACGTCGGCCCCCTTCGGGTCGGAGACCTTGACCGTGGTCAGCTTCCCCTGATCCGCGGAGACCTTCAGTGCCCCGCTCGTGGCGACGGAATCGGCACCGTCCTTGGGCACGATGTTCACGACGGCCTGCGAGGCGCTGGTGTCCGCGCTCGCCGACCCGCCCCCCTTGCCGCCCTTGCTCCCGCTGCCGCTGTCTCCCCCGCCGCACGCCGTCACCAGCAACAGCAGCGCACCCAGCACCAGAGCCAGCAGTCCGGTGGCCCCACGCCCTCGTCGCCTGCTGTCCGCCCCGGCCGATGCCCCCGATATCGGCTGCCCGTTCAATGTGGTCGTCTCCCCTCACACGGCCTGGTCCCGCCAAGGCCCCAGGGAACCCGCAGGCTCCCACCCCCGCACGCTGCACATGCGCGCTCAGCGAAAGATAATCACACTGATCGCGGGCAGATCTCCTCAGGAATGTCACCGTTCCGTCCCAACTCCTCGCAGGAGTTCGCCTGGTCGTGCGGGGTGCCGCCGCCGCGGGGCCGGTACGCCGGACGGCGCGGCCGAAGCGGCCGCGCCGTCGATGAGGGAACAGGGGGTGCGCCCCCGGGAGTCAGCGGAGTGCGGAACCCGCCTTCCACTGCTTCCAGTCCATGTTCCAGCCCCCCAGGCCGTTGTCCGGAGCGACCTTCTTGTCCTTGGAGTTGACGACCTCGACGACGTCCCCGATCAGCGTCCGGTCGAAGAACCAGCCGGCCGGGGTGGAGCCGCTGCCGCCCTGGACGTCGCGCAGCCCGATGCAGCCGTGACTGACGTTGGTCGAGCCGAAGGTGTCCTCGTCGGACCAGTAGTTGCCGTGCAGGAAGGTGCCGGACTCGGTGAGCCGGATGGCGTGCGGGACGTCCTTGATGTCGTACTCGCCGCCGAAGCCGACGGTCCGCCCGTCCATCCGCGTCACCTCGTGCATCTCGCTGACCACCATCCGGCCGTTGTACGTGGTCGTCGTCGGGGAGCCCGCGGTGATCGGGACGGTGGAGACGAGCTGTCCGTCCCGGCGCACCTCCATGGTGTGCGCGGCCGAGTCCACCCGGGACACCTGCTCCCGGCCGATGGTGAACCGGACCGTCTTGCGCTGGCTGCCGTACACCCCCGGCGCCCCCTCCACATCGCGCAGCCCCACCTCGACGGTCACCTCGGTGCCCGGCTGCCAGTAGGCGGCCGGGCGGAAGTCCAGGCGTTTGTCGCCGAACCAGTGACCCGCGATCCCGACCGCGGGATCGGCGGTCACCCGGATGGCCCGTTGCACGGCCGCGCGGCGGCTGACGGGCCGGTTGAACTCGAAGGAGACGATCATGCCGGTGCCGACCGTCGACCGGTTCTCCGGCTTGAAGTACCCGATGAAGCGGTGCTCGGGGACCGCCGTGGTGAAGGTGGTGTGGCGGGCCGCACGGTGCCCCGCCCGGTCCACGGCCACCGCGTCGACGCTGTACTTGGCGGCGAGCCCGAGCCGGGCGGACCCTCCCTGCGGAGACCAGGAGCGCCCGTCCTTCGCGATCAGGCCCCGCACCTCGGTCTGCTGCGCGTCCTCGATCCGGGTCACCTCGACGCTCTCCAGCCGCCCGTCGGGAACCTTCACCTCGACCCGGGTGTCCGGCGCGACGTCGTCGGCCCCGTCCCGGGGGGTGATCCGGATGGCCTCCTGCGGCGAGCGGGGTTTCCCGCCGATGATCGAGTTCGTACCCGAGCAGCCGGTCAGAACCGCCAGTACGGCCAGTACGGAGAGCAGTCCCCACCGGGCCGTCACGGTCGCCGGGCTCGCTCCTGCCTTCTTCGCTACGTGGTTCACGTCCCCCCAACGACGGGGGCGGGCCGGGGGAAACGTGAGTGCGGGCCCCGTCGTGGGCAGAACAGAGGGGACGACCACACTCGGGGAGCCGCGGCCGGGACGCCGCACGCCCCCCATTCCGGTGCCGGTCCCACGAGCCGCGGGAGGCGAGCAGGTGTCGAGCGCAGCCGAGCAGGAGGCAGTGCCGAGGGCGGACACGGGGCCGTCCGGGGCGGCGGTGGAGCGGGTGGGCGCCGCTGGATCCGGGCGGTCCACCGAGCCTGCGCAGCGCCCTCCCGCCGTGTGGCCGGGGGCCCCCACACCCCTGGGCGCCCGCTTCAGAGTGGGCCCCGACGGGGTCGCGGGCACCAACTTCGCCCTCTGGGCGGGCGGGGCGGAGGCCGTCGAGCTCTGCCTCTTCGACGAGGACGGCACCGAGACCCGTCTCGCGCTGACCGAGCTGACCCACGAGATCTGGCACGGCTTCGTGCCCGGTGTGCGGCCCGGCCGGCGTTACGGCTACCGGGTGCACGGCCGCTGGGATCCGTGGACGGGCGCGCGGTGGAACGCGGCGAAGCTGCTCCTCGATCCGTACGCCCGGGCCGTCGACGGCGATTTCACCCTTCCGGCGGAGGTGTACGGCCATGTGAGGGACTGGCCCCAGCAGCAGGTCGCCGACACCGTGCGCGACGAACGGGACTCCGCTCCGTACGTCCCCAAAGGGGTGGTCGTCCATGACGACGACGACTGGGCCGAGGACCGCCGGCCCAAGACGCCGTGGGCCGACTCCGTCATCTACGAACTGCACGTCCGCGGCTTCACCGCGCGCCACCCCGGCATCCCGGAGGAACTGCGGGGCACGTACGCCGGTCTCGCGCACCCCGCGGCCATCGGCCATCTGCGGCGCCTTGGGGTCACGGCCGTGGAACTGCTGCCGGTGCACCAGTTCGCCCACGAGGACCATCTGCTGCGGCGCGGGCTGCGCAACTACTGGGGCTACAACTCGATCGGCTACTTCGCCCCGCACGCCGGCTACTCCGCGAGCGGCACGGCGGGAGGACAGGTCGGCGAGTTCAAGCGGATGGTGCGCGCCCTGCACGACGCCGGGATCGAGGTGATCCTCGACGTCGTCTACAACCACACGGCCGAGGCGGGCGAACTGGGCCCGATGCTGTCACTGCGGGGCATCGACAACCGCGGCTACTACCGGCTCCAGCCCGACGCCCGCCGCTACGCGGACTACACGGGATGCGGCAACACCCTGCACGTGGTGCAGCCGAACGTGCTGCGGCTGATCACCGACTCACTGCGCTACTGGGTGACCGAGATGGGCGTCGACGGCTTCCGCTTCGACCTGGCGGCGGCGCTCGCCCGCTCGATGCACGACGTCGACATGCTCTCCCCCTTCCTCGCGGTCATCGCCCAGGACCCGGTCCTGCGCCGGGTGAAGCTGATCGCCGAGCCCTGGGACGTCGGCAACGGCGGCTACCAGGTAGGAGCCTTCCCGCCGCTGTGGACCGAGTGGAACGACCGGTACCGGGACGCCGTCCGGGACTTCTGGCGCGGCGCCCTGCCCGACGTGCGGGACCTCGGCTACCGGCTGACCGGATCGAGCGACCTGTACGCGTGGGGCGGCCGGCGGCCCTACGCCTCGGTCAACTTCGTCACCGCGCACGACGGTTTCACCCTGCGCGACCTGGTGAGCTACGAGCACAAGCACAACGAGGCCAACGGCGAGGGCAACCGCGACGGCACCTCGGACAACCGGGCCTGGAACTGCGGGGCGGAGGGAGAGACCGACGACGACGGCGTCAACGCGCTGCGCCGCCGCCAGTTGCGCAACCTCCTCACCACGCTGCTGCTGTCGACGGGGGTGCCGATGCTCGTCGCGGGCGACGAGATGGGGCGTACCCAGGGCGGCAACAACAACGCCTACTGCCAGGACAACGAGATCGGCTGGGTGGACTGGTCGCTGCTGGAACAGCCGCAGTGGCGGGAGCTCACCGAGCTGACGGCCCGGGTGCTCGCGCTGCGCCACACCCATCCGGTGCTGCGGCGCCGGGCGTTCTTCTCCGGGCGGGCCCAGGCACCCGACGGGCTGCGGGATCTGGCCTGGTTCACCCGGCAGGGGGCGGAGATGACGGAGGAGGACTGGTACGCACCGGCCGCCACGGTCGGGCTGTACCTCTCCGGCCGCGACATCCCGGGCCGCGACGCCCGGGGTGAGCAGGTGAGCGACGACAGTTTCCTGGCGGTCCTGCACGCCGGGGACCGGCCCGCGGACTTCCGGCTGCCGGGGCCGCCGTGGGCGGACGCGTACGAACTGGTCCTGGACACCTCGCGGGAGGACCAGTCCGCCGCCCCCGGCACCGTCCACGCCGGCGGCGCGGACTTCACGGTGCCGGCGCGGTCGGTGCTGCTGCTGCGGGTGAGGTCGTGACGCGATGCCTCAGCCGAGGATGCCGCGTTCGTAGGCCACCGCGACGGCGGCGGCGCGGTCCTTGGCGCCCAGTTTGGCGAAGACGTGGGTGAGGTGGGTCTTCACGGTCGCCTCGCTGATGAACAGCTCGGCGGCGATCTCACGGTTCGACGTCCCCCTCGCCACGAGCCGGAGCACCTCGCGCTCCCGAGCGGACAGCGCCTCGTGGCCGGGTGCGACCGGGGTGCGCACCCGTGAGATCAGCCGGGAGGCGACGGCGGGCGACAGGACGGTGCGGCCGTCGGCGGCGGCGCGGACGGCGGTGAAGAGTTCGTCGCGCGGGGCGTCCTTGAGCAGATAACCGGTGGCGCCCGCCTCGATCGCGGGCAGGGTGTCGGAGTCGGTGTCGTACGTGGTGAGGACCAGGACCTTGGAACGGGCGCCGAGCCTGGTCAGTTCGCTGATCGCCGCGACTCCGCCGCCCCCCGGCATCCTCAGGTCCATCAGGACGACGTCGGGGTCGAGCCGGACGGCCATGTCGACGCCCTCGACGCCGTCGGCCGCTTCGCCCAGCACCCGGAACTCCGCCGCCGACGCGAACATGCCCCGCAGTCCGTCCCGTACGACGGGGTGGTCGTCGACGACGATCAGGGTGATGACGCGCGCGGGTTCCCGGTCCATGGCGGTCCAACCTACTGTGCCGGGGCGGGCGGCGCCTCAGCCGTGGCGGACCATCGGGACCCGGGCGCAGACCGCCGTGCCGAGGTCCGGGCCGGTCTCCACCTCGACCGTGCCCGCGATGCGTTCGGCGCGCGCCCGCATGCCGCCGAGCCCGAATCCGCCGGCGCCCCGGTACGGCGGCAGCGCGGCCGGGTCGAAGCCGCGCCCGTCGTCGCGTACGTCCAGCGATATTTCGTCGCCCATGTACGACAGGGTGACGCCCGCCCGGGAAGCCCCGGCGTGCCGGGCCGCGTTGGCCAGGGCCTCCTCGGCGATGCGCAGCAAGGTCGCGCCGACCTCGTCGTGCAGCGGCTCGGCGGTGCCGGTGACCGTGAACTCGGCCCGGACCCCGGTCCGCTGCGACCAGGTGGTGACCGTCTTCTCCAGGGCGCCGGGCAGGTCGTCGTGCTCCAGCGCGGACGGTACGAGATCGTGAACGGACCGACGCGCCTCGCCGAGGCTGTGCCGGGCGAGCGCGGAGGCCCGGGCGAGGTGTTCCCCGGCGAGGACGGGGTCGGTCTCCGCCGTGGAGGTGACGGCCTGGAGCTGGGCGATGATGCCGGTCAGCCCCTGGGCGATGGTGTCGTGGATCTCGGCCGCCAGCCGGCTCCGCTCGTCGGCCACCCCCGCCTCCCGTGCCTGCACGAGTAGTTGGGCGTGCAGGCCGGCGTTCTCCGCCAGTGCCTGTTCGAGGCGGGCGTTGGCGGACTCCAGCGCGGTGATGGTGTCGGTCTGGGTGCGGGACTGCTCGGCCTCCCGGTTGCCGATCTGCGCGAAGACCATGGTGAGGCTGACGTGCACGGCCAGCACGATGGCGAAGACGACCCAGTTCATGAGGGTGGTGGGCGGCAGGCCGCTGCCGGACTGCGACCCCGCCATGATGACGGCGGTGGCCAGAAGCCCGGCCCGCATGCGCCGTCGCGGAAGGAGCCGGCCCGCGTCGAAGTAGCCGACCACCGCGTACATCGAGAAGAACGGGTTGCACCAGGTCAGCCCGAAGGCCAGCAGGGTGCGGACGATGAAGTGGAACTGGGCCGCGCGTGATCCCTGCTCGGCCGGGGCGCGGCTCCACAGGAGCTGCAGCCCGAGCGCGGCCGGGAACAGCACCGCGGCGGCGTACACCTCCGTGCGGGACATGATGAGCCCGCTGGTCACGGCCGAGACCACGGTGGCCAGGCCGAGCAGCGCGTACGGTCCGTGCCGGAAGAACCGTTCCCACCACTGCTCCGCCGTCGTCTCCCCCGCGCCCCCCGTGTTCATGGGTGAAGTCTGCCCGGTCCCGGTCACTCCCATCGGAACGTGCGGATCGCGGCCACCGCCGCCAGAACGGTCCACAGGGCCACCACCCCGAGGTAGGCCCAGCTCGGCCAGGCGCCGGTGGCCGCGCGGTCCAGTGCCTGGGAGGCCGCGCCGAACGGGGTGACCTGGACGATGCGGCGGACCGTGTCGGGCATGGTCTGCACCGGCACCCACACGCCCGCGGTGAACATCATCACGAAGAAGACGACCGAGCCGATGGCGGCCGAGATCTTGGTGGTGCGCGAGACGGCGCAGACGAGCGCGCCCAGCCCCAGCACACAGGCGACGGCCAGCAGCAGCGCGAGCAGATAGCCGTACGGCTGTCCGGGCAGCCGTACGCCGAAGGCGATCCGGCCGACAGCCATCACCAGCAGGGTGGAGCCGAGCGCCGCGGCGCCGTGCAGGGCGATCTGCGCGCCGAGCAGGGCGGAGGGCCGCACGGGGGTGGTGGACATGCGGCGCAGGATGCCGCGTTCGCGGTAGCCGGTGAGTACGGGAGGCATCGCCTGGAGGCCGGCCATGATCATGGCGAGCAGTACGGCCACGGGGACGTACAGGTCGATGACGCGGCGGCCGCCGAGGGCGTCGTCGTGCTCCCGGAAGGAAGGGATGAGGCCCAGGATCGTCATCAGTACGGTCGGGAAGGCGAGGATCCAGAACAGGCTGCCGGGTTCCCGGAGGAAGAGCCGGGCCTCGGACCTCAGGACCGCGAGCATCGGGCCGGCGGAGGCGGCGCGGGTCGCGGGTGTCGGGACGGTGTTCGCCGTGGCCATCTCAGACCGCCTGTTCTGTCAGGCCGCGCTCGTCCGCGGGGCCGGGGTGCTCGGTGAGGTCGAGGAAGGCGTCGTCGAGGGTCGCTTCGGCGACGCGGAGCCGGTGTGCGGTGATGCGGAGCCGGGCCAGCAGCGAGATGACGGCGTTGACGGTCTCGTCGGTGCCGTTGATGGCGATCCGGCCGTCCTTCGTCCCGTACGAGGTCGCACCGGGCAGCTCGGCCAGCTCGGCCTCCGGGAGAGGCTCGGAGGGTGTGAAGGAGATGGCCGTGGAGCTGCCGGCCAGGGCGATCAGTCCGGACGGGGTGTCCAGGGCGGCGAGTCTGCCCCTGTCGATCACGGCGATCCGGTCGCAGAGGCGCTGGGCCTCCTCCATGAAGTGGGTGACCAGCAGGACCGTGACCCCGCTGTCGCGCACCTCTTCGATCAGCTGCCAGGTGTCGCGTCGTGCGCGCGGGTCCAGTCCGGTGGTCAGCTCGTCGAGGACCACGACTCCCGGGTTGCCGACGAGGGCGAGCGCGATGGAGAGGCGTTGCTTCTGGCCGCCGGAGAGCCGGGCGAAGCGGGTGGTGAGCTTGGTGTGCAGCCCGAGCCGTTCGGCCAGGGGGCGCCAGTCGGCGGGGCGGGGGTGGAAGGCGCTGTACAGCTCCAGCGCCTCGCCCACGGTGATCTTCGGCTGGAGTTCGCTCTCCTGGAGCTGCGCGCCCAGCAGGAGCGTCACGCGGTCGTGGTCGGCGACGGGGTCGAGTCCGGCGACCCGGACCGTACCGGCGTCGGGGACGCGCAGGCCCTCGACGCATTCGACGGTGGTGGTCTTGCCCGCGCCGTTGGGGCCGAGGATGCCGAAGATCTCCCCCTCGTCCACGGAGAAGCTCACCCCGTCGACCACGGGGCGGCCGGCGTAGGTCTTGCTCACCCCGTTGACTTCGATGATTGCCATACCGGTGAGCATCCCGGGCGCGGGGCCCTTCGCGGCATCCGTCAACGCGCTCGAACCGGCATCATCCGATCGGTTGATGCCTCCCTACGACCCGGCACCCTCGACCTTCCGGATGGGGGAAAACCACATGAGCGATGTCAGTCGTGAACCGTAGGCTCACCCCTGATGCCCGAAGAACATGCAGAGCCCAAGGACCGGTCCGCCGCACAGACCCTGCTGCGGCTGTGGCCGTATGTGAAGCCGGTACGGAGCCGTCTGTTCGGTGCCGCGCTGGTCGCGATCGTCGCCTCGTGTCTCGGCCTGGTGATCCCGCTCGTACTGAAGTGGATCGTCGACGGCCCGGTCGCCCACCAGGACCCGGGCGGGGTCTGGCTCGGTGCGCTGTTCCTGTTGCTGCTGGGGATCGCCGAGGCCGTCCTGTTCGGGGTGCGGCGATGGATGGTGGCGCGTCCGCTGGCCGGCGTCGAGGCGTCGATGCGGGCCGACCTCTACCGGCATCTGCAGCGGCTGCCGGTGGCCTTCCACGACCGGTGGCCCTCGGGTCAGCTGCTGTCGCGCGGCACCACGGACCTGATGCTGCTGCGGATGTTCCTGGCCTTTCCGCTGACCTTCCTGCTGGTCAACGCCACCACCATCCTCGTCGGTTTCGTGATCCTGCTGCTCCAGGAGTGGACGCTCGGCCTGGTGCTGCTGGTCCCGGTCGTGCCCCTGGTGATCCTCTGCTCGGTCTTCGAGACGAAGTACTCGGTGGTGGCGCGCAAGGCCCAGGACCAGGTGGGCGACCTGACGACGGTGGTCGAGGAGAGCGTCCTCGGCATCCGCATCATCAAGGGCTTCGGCCGGCACCGCAGCCAGGCCCTCGCCTTCCGGGCGCTGTCCGAGCGGCTGCGCACCACGGAGCTCGGCAAGGCGCGGCTGCTCGCGGGCATCTGGGCCCTCATCACGACGATTCCCGAACTCGCGATCGGGGCGGCGCTGGTGCTCGGCACGATCGAGGTCGCGGACGGCGGGCTGTCGGCGGGCACCCTGGTCGCCTTCCTCTCCACGGCGCTGGCGCTGCGCTGGCCGGTCGAGTCGATCGGCTTCCTGCTGGCGATGAGCCAGGAGTCGGCGACGGCGACGGAGCGGTTCTTCGAGGTGATGGACGTGGCGGAGGAGGAGGACACCGCCGTGGCCGGGAGCGCCGCCCCGGACGAACGCCCCGAGGCCGGCGGCATGGTCTTCGAGGGCGTCGGCTTCCGCTACCCGGACGCGGCGGCCGACTCCGTCCCCGTCCTGAGCCGCATCGATCTGCGGATCCGGCCCGGCGAGACGATGGCGCTGGTCGGGGCCACGGGTTCCGGCAAGACCACCCTCTCCGCGCTCGTCCCCCGGCTGCACGACGCCACATCGGGGCGGATCACGCTGGACGGCGAGGACATCACCGCCATGCCGCGTGAACGGCTGCGGGAGCTGGTGTCGGTGGCGTTCGAGGAGCCGACGCTCTTCTCGGCGAGCGTCGGGGAGAACGTGCTGATGGGCGCGGGCGGCGGGAGCGAGGAGGAGCTGCGGCGGGCCCTGTCGGTCGCGCAGGCCGACTTCGTCCACGACCTGCCGCACGGCATCGACACCCAGGTCGGCGAGCAGGGCCTCAGCCTCTCCGGCGGGCAGCGCCAGCGTCTCGCCCTGGCCAGGGCGGTGGTCGGACGGCCGCGCTTCCTGGTGCTCGACGACCCGCTCTCCGCGCTGGACGTGCACACGGAGACCCTGGTCGAGGCGGCGCTGCGTCGCGTGCTGGAGGAGACGACGGCGATCGTGGTGGCGCACCGCCCGTCCACCGTGATGCTCGCCGACCGGGTGGCCCTGCTGTCGGAGGGCCGGATCAGCGCGGTCGGCACCCATCAGGAACTGCTGCGCGGCAACGCCGAGTACGCCTGGCTGATGTCCGGGGCGGGTGTCCCGGACGGCGAGGGGCCGAACGATGTGCCCCCTCCGCCCGCGACGGGGGACTCCGGCCAGGACCTGTACCTTCCGGGCGGGCACGCCCCTGCCAAGGAGAGCAGCACTCGATGACCAGCACCACGACGGGCCGGCCCACCGAGCCGGGCGACAGCGACGACAGGTATCCGGGGGCTTCTCCGGAAGCGGCGGCCGGCGCACCGGCCGAGCGGCCCGGGGACGACTTCGACCGTGACGACCTGCCCGCCCCGCGCGGCGCCACGCGCGCGCTGCTGCTCTCGCTGCTGAGGCCGATGCGGGGGCGGGTCGTTATCGCGGCGCTGTTCCTGCTGGTCCAGCAGGCCGCGGTCCAGGCAGGGCCGTTGCTCGTGGCGTACGCCATCGACAGCGGGGTGCCCGCGTTCCGGGACGAGGACTACGGGCCGCTGATCGCGGTGGCCCTCGGTTACGCGCTCTGCTCGGCCGGTGCGGGCGCCATGCAGTACGCCTTCATCCGGGCCTCCGCGCGGGTCAACCAGGACGTGCTGCTCGACCTGCGCGGCCGGATCTTCCGTCATGCGCAGGCGCTGAGCGTGGACTTCCACGAGCGGTACACCTCGGGCCGGCTGATCTCCCGCTCCACGACCGATGTGGAGTCGCTGCGGGAGCTGCTCAGCGAGGGCCTCCAGGAGCTGATCGGTGTCGTCCTCTCCTTCGTCTCCATCTCCCTGATGCTGCTGTGGCTGGACTTCGGTACGGGCGCCGCCGCCGTCCTGTCCTTCGTCCCGCTGTACCTGCTGGTGCGGCTCTACCAGCGCCGGGCGGCGGTGATCTTCGCCTCGCGGTCGACGGCGATCGCGGCGGTCATCGTGAAGTTCGCGGAGACGATGAACGGGATCCGTCCCGTCCAGGCCTTCCGCCGCGAGCCCGTGAACGACGAGGTCTTCGGGAAGCTGAACCACGAGCACCGGCGCACGAACGGCAACGCGATGCTGGAGAACGCGCGTTACGTCGTCGGGTCCCGGCTGGTCGCCAACACCGCCGTGGCCGGAATCGTACTGTGGGGCGCCTACCGCGTCGCGTCGGGAAGCCTGGCGCTGGGTGTGCTGGCCGCGGTGGTGCTGTATCTGCGACGGCTCTACGACCCGATCGACCGGCTCAGCATGTTCCTCAACTCCTACCAGTCGGCGGCGGCCTCGCTGGAGAAGATCGCGGGTCTGCTGGCCCAGACGCCCACCGTCCCCGAGGCCCTGGAGCCTCGGGAACTGCCGCCGCTCGCGGGCGATCACCCGGGCCGCGAGGTGGTCTTCGACGGGGTGAGCTTCTCCTACCGCACGGGCGGTGAGGTGCTGCCCCGCTTCGATCTGACCGTTCCCGCGGGGCGGACGGTCGCCGTGGTCGGCTCCACGGGCGCGGGCAAGTCGACGCTGGCCAAGCTGCTGGCCCGCTTCTACGACCCGACCGAGGGCCGGGTCCTGCTGGACGGCACCGACCTGCGGGACCTGGCCACCCCGGAACTGCGGCGCGGGGTCGTCATGGTGACCCAGGAGGCCTTCCTGTTCTCCGGCACGGTCGCGGAGAACATCGCGATCGGCAGCCCGGACGCGACCCGTGCGGAGATCGAGCAGGCGGCCAAGGCCATCGGCGCCCACGACTTCATCGCCGGTCTGCCCGACGGGTACGACACGGACGTACGCAAGCGGGGCGGCCGGATCTCGGCCGGTCAGCGCCAGTTGGTCGCGTTCGCCCGCGCCCTGCTCGCCGATCCGGCGGTCCTGATCCTCGACGAGGCGACGAGTTCCCTGGACATCCCGGGCGAGCGGGCGGTGCAGCGGGCGATGGACACCGTGCTGCACGGCCGCACCGCGGTGGTCATCGCCCACCGGCTGTCGACCGTGGAGATCGCGGACCGGGTCCTGGTGATGGAGCACGGCCGCATCGTGGAGGACGGCGCCCCCGCCGAACTCATCGGCGGCACGGGCCGGTTCGCCGGACTGCACCGCGCCTGGCGGGAGAGCCTGGCCTGAGGGCGGCCGCCGACGCCCGGCGGCCGCGCGCGAGGGCGCGGAACGCGCCACAGTGCGAAGCCGTCTCGACAGGTGGGAACTTTCCGGTTCTCCACACTCTTTTCGAACGCGTCACCTTCGCGCCGAACCTCAACGCCCTCTGCACATTCGGCCTTCCCGGGCTCCCGGGCAACATCTCGGTGATGATCGGCGAAACGTCCGCTTAACGAACATGACCATTCCGGCAACGGACGAATTCCGGCCAACTTGTTGACGCGGTCCTGACAGACAACGCGTTCTGCTGAGACTCTTCACCCCGTTCTGCGCACTGCTTGCTCTGCCCGGACGGCTCACCCAGCCGCCGGTACCCCCCTCGCAGAAGGAGTCCGCGTGAGATCCACGCTCAGCCGTCGTACCACCGCGACCGGCGCTCTGATAGCCGCAGCAGCCCTCCTCGCCGTAGGAGTCCAGACCGGCACCGCCACCGCCACACCGGGTGGCACCGCCCAGGCGCCCGCCACCGCCTCGCAGGCCCGTTCCGGCGCACTGGCCAAGCAGCTTTCGCCCTCGCAGCGGGCCGAGCTGATCCGTGAAGCGAGCGCCGGCACCCCGGCCACGGCCAAGAAGCTGGGGCTCGGCTCGCAGGAGAAGCTCGTCGTCAAGGACGTCATCCAGGACAACGACGGCACCACGCACACACGTTACGAGCGCACCTTCGCCGGGCTTCCGGTCCTCGGTGGCGACCTGGTCGTCCAGGAGTCGAAGGCCGGCGTGACCAAGAGCGTCACCAAGGCGTCCCGGACCACCTCGGCGCAGCTCAAGGCCGTCGACATGACGGCGGACGTGGCTCCGGCGACCGCCGAGAAGCAGGCCGTCGGCCTGGCCAAGGCGGACGGCTCGTCGAAGACCGCCGCCGACACGGCACCCCGCCAGGTCGTCTGGATGGCCTCGGGCACCCCGCAGCTCGCCTACGAGACCGTGGTCGGCGGACTGCAGGAGGACGGCACCCCGAACGCCCTGCACGTCATCACCGACGCCACCACCGGCGCGAAGCTCTACGAGTGGCAGGCCATCGAGAACGGCGTCGGCAACACGGAGTACAGCGGCCAGGTCACCCTCAACACCTCGGGGTCGTACAACCTGACCGACACCACCCGCGGCAACCACAAGACGTACAACCTGAACCACGGTACGTCCGGCACGGGCACCCTCTTCTCCGGCTCCGACGACGTCTGGGGCAACGGACTCGCCTCGAACGCGGAGACCGCGGCGGCGGACGCCCACTACGGTGCGGCCGAGACCTGGGACTACTACAAGAACGTCCACGGCCGGACCGGCATCAAGGGCGACGGCGTCGGCGCGTACTCCCGCGTCCACTACGGCAACAACTACGTCAACGCCTTCTGGGACGACAGCTGCTTCTGCATGACGTACGGCGACGGCAGCGGCAACGCCTCCCCGCTGACCGCGCTGGACGTCGCCGCACACGAGATGACGCACGGCGTCACCTCCAACACCGCGGACCTGAACTACAGCGGTGAGTCCGGTGGCCTCAACGAGGCGACCAGTGACATCTTCGCCACCGCCGTCGAGTTCTACTCGAACAACGCCACCGACAAGGGCGACTACCTCATCGGTGAGAAGATCGACATCAACGGCGACGGCAGCCCGCTGCGCTACCAGGACAAGCCGAGCAAGGACGGCGCGTCCAAGGACGCCTGGTACTCGGGCATCGGGAACGTCGACGTGCACTACTCGTCGGGCCCGGCCAACCACTTCTTCTACCTCCTGTCGGAGGGAAGCGGCGCCAAGACCATCAACGGCGTCTCCTACGACTCCCCGACCTCCGACGGCCTGCCGGTGACCGGCATCGGCCGCGACAAGGCCGCGCTGATCTGGTTCAAGGCGCTCACCACGAAGTTCACCTCCACGACCAACTACGCCTCCGCCCGCACGGGCACGCTGGCCGCGGCCGGTGAGCTGTACGGCACGACCAGCGCCGAGTACACCGCCGTCGCCAACGCCTGGGCCGGCATCAACGTCGGCACCCGTCCCGGTGGCGGAGACCCCGACCCGGGCGGCACGGTCTTCGAGAACAACACCGCCGTCTCCATCCCCGACCGGGGCTCCGCCGTCACCAGCTCGGTCAACGTCACCGGCCGCACCGGCAAGGCCCCCAGCACCCTCAAGGTCGGCGTGGACATCACCCACACCTACCGCGGTGACCTGGTCATCGACCTCGTCGCCCCGGACGGCACGTCCTACCGCCTGAAGAACTCCTCGTCGAGCGACTCCGCGGACAACGTCAAGACGACGTACACCGTCAACGCCTCCTCGGAGACGGCGAACGGCACCTGGAAGCTGAAGGTCCAGGACGTCTACTCGGGCGACACCGGCAAGATCAACAGCTTCAAGCTGACCTTCTGAGACCGGTCGGCCCCCACCACCCGCACCCTCGCATGAACCGCGACTGACGCGGCATCCCGCCCGGGAGGAGACCACTCCTCCCGGGCGGACGGCGTTGGCCGGTTCAGCGCATCAGCACGCCCGCGCCCTCGCCCGTCGCCTCCGTCGGCTGTGCGACCAGGCCGAGTTCGGCACCGCCGGCCAGCAGCCGGTGGGCCGGCAGCACCCGCACGGTGTAGCCGTACGGACCGGTGCGGTCGAGGGCGAGCGGACCGTCGTACAGCCAGCGGCCCTCCAGGTCCTGGCCGCCCGCCGGCTTCAGCGGGAAGACCTGGGCGTCCGAGATCCCGTCGGCGGAGTCGACGCGGCCGGCCACCGCCTGCACCTCGACATCGTCCGGCTCCAGCGACCCGAGGGTGATCCGGACCCGCAGCGCCAGCGTGGAGCCCAGTTCGGCCGATCCTCCGGCCTCGGTGGGCGTCACGGCCTCGACGTGGTCGACGGCCACCCGCGGCCAGGCCGCCCGGACCCTCGCCTTCCAGCCGGCGAGCTCCCGTGCGGCGGCGGGCTCCAGCAGGCGCCGGGCCTGTGCCGCGGGGGCGTACAGCCGCTCCACGTACTCACGGACCATCCGGTCGGCCAGCACCTTGGGCCCCAGCGTGCCCAGCGTGCTGCGGACCATCTCGATCCAGCGCCCGGGGAGGCCCTCCTCGCCCCGGTCGTAGAAGCGCGGTGCGACCCGGTCCTCGATCAGCTCGTAGAGGGCGCCCGCCTCCAGGTCGTCGCGCCGGTCCTCGTCCAGCGCGGAGCCCTCGGCCGTGGGGATGGCCCAGCCGAAGTCCGGCTCGAACCACTCGTCCCACCAGCCGTCGAGGACGGACAGGTTGAGGCAGCCGTTGAGCGCCGCCTTCATCCCGCTCGTACCGCAGGCCTCCAGCGGGCGCAGCGGGTTGTTCAGCCAGACGTCGCAGCCCGGGTAGAGCTTCTGGGCCATCGCCATCCCGTAGTCGGGCAGGAAGACGATGCGGTGGCGCACCCTGGGGTCGTCGGCGAACCGGACCAGCTCCTGGACCAGGCGTTTCCCGCTGTCGTCGGCCGGGTGCGCCTTGCCCGCGACGACGATCTGGATCGGGCGCTCCGGATGCAGGAGCAGCGCCCGCAGCCGGTCCCGGTCGCGCAGCATCAGGGTCAGCCGTTTGTACGAGGGCACCCGCCGGGCGAAGCCGATGGTGAGCACGTCGGGGTCCAGCACCCCGTCGATCCAGCCGAGTTCGGCGGCCTGGGCGCCGCGGGTGCGCCAGGAGTCGTGCAGCCGCCGGCGCACCTCGGTGACCAGCTGTTCGCGCAGGGTGTGGCGCAGGTCCCAGAGCTGCCGATCGGGGACCTGCGCGACGGAGTCCCACCGGCCGGGGGCGGGAGCGGACTCGGTGCGCAGCCGGTAGACCTCCGGGGCGACCCAGGTGGGTGCGTGGACGCCGTTGGTCACGGAGGTGATCGGCACCTCCGGGGCGTCGAAGCCAGGCCAGAGACCGGCGAACATCTCCCGGCTGACGGCGCCGTGCAGGGTGGAGACCCCGTTGGCGCGCTGGGCGAGCCGGAGCCCCATGACCGCCATGTTGAAGACGCCGGGATCGCCGCCGTCGTACGTCTCCGTGCCCAGGTGCAGGATGCGGTCGGCCGGGACGCCGGGCAGTTCGCCGTCGTCGCCGAAATGGCGGGCGACCAGCTCGCGGTCGAACCGGTCGATGCCGGCCGGGACCGGGGTGTGGGTGGTGAAGACGGTCCCGGCGCGGACGGACTCCACCGCGGAGTCGAAGTCGAGGCCCGTTCCGGACAGCTCGCGGATGCGTTCGAGTCCGAGGAAGCCGGCGTGCCCCTCGTTGGTGTGGAAGACCTCGGGGGCCGGATGGCCGGTGAGCCGGCAGTAGGTCCGCACCGCGCGCACCCCGCCGATCCCCAGCAGCATCTCCTGGAGCAGCCGGTGTTCGCTGCCGCCGCCGTAGAGCCGGTCGGTGACCTCGCGTTCGACGGGGGCGTTGTCCTCGACGTCGGAGTCGAGCATCAGCAGCGGGACCCGGCCCACCTGGGCCTGCCAGATCTGGGCGTGCAGGGAGCGGCCGCCGGGGAGGGACAGGACGACCTGGCTGGGTGTCCCGTCGGCCTCACGCACGAGCGTGAGCGGCAGTTCGTTCGGGTCGAGGACGGGATAGCGCTCCTGCTGCCAGCCGTCGCGCGACAGGCTCTGACGGAAGTAGCCGTGGCGGTAGAGGAGGCCGACGCCGACGAGGGGGACGCCCAGGTCGCTGGCGGCCTTCAGATGGTCCCCGGCGAGGATGCCGAGTCCACCGGAGTACTGCGGCAGGGCCGCCGTCACTCCGAACTCGGGTGAGAAGTAGGCGATGGCGGCGGGGAGCCCGTCGTCGCCGTCACGTTGCTCCTGGTACCACCTGGGGCCCTCCAGGTACTGCCGGAGGTCGGCGGACACCTCGGTGAGCCGGTGCAGGAACTGCTCGTCCCGGGCCAGTTCGGCGAGGCGGCCGGCGGACACGGCGCCGAGCAGGCGGACGGGATCGCACTCCGCCGCCCGGCCGGCCTCGGGGTCGACGGCCTGGAAGAGCTCTCGGGTCTCGGTGTGCCAGGACCAGCGCAGGTTGCGCGCGAGGTCGCTGAGCGGTTGAAGGGAGTCGGGGAGGACTGGACGTACGGTGAATCGACGAATGGCCTTCACGTATTCCACCTTTACAGGGGACGTACGAATCCGAGGGGACGCACCGCTGTGTGCGCCGCTCCGTCACCCTCGACGTTAGCGGTGCGCGGCGGCCCGCAACCACGGCGCGCGACCGGCTCGGGGTGTGCGACCCCAGCGGGTCCGGCCGCCCCTGCCGCCGGGCACCGCGGGTCCGTCCCGCACCACACGCAGATCCCGACACATCCGTCACAGGCGTTATGGCCGATTCCCTCACCTCGTACGGCCTTGTGGGCCTTCGTGTCACAGGGAAAGCTGCCCTGTGTCGCCGGTACCGCCCCGCGTACGCCGGTTCCGCACCCTCCCGCGTGCGCGCTGCGGAGCCCGGCGCATTCAGACGTCACACATACGCCCGAGTAGTTAACAAACCGCCGGATTGGCCCACCGAGATCCGTGGGAAGGCTTCTCCGGTACCCGGAACGAAGGCATTCGGATGAGAGCCGAAGGCGATCCGTAACCATCCCGCGCATGATTCATCCCCTGTCCACCGGCCATCCGCTCGCGGTTCGTACGCAGTCGGTACGGACGACGTGCGCATTCGGTCCACACCCGTGCACCGCATCACTTACCTCATCCATTCGAGTGCCATTCGAGTGAACGCGGACAGGAGCGGCCATGCCCACACCCCACCAGTCGTCGACGGAGCAGCTACAAAGGACCGAACCCCACCATCGCGGCGCGCACGTTCCGCCCTCCGCGCCCGCTTCGCGCCCTGTCGCATCCGAGTTCCAGCCCCCAGGTGATTCCATGATCGGTCGCATTCCCGTCCTCGACGTCCGTCCGCTCGTCGACTGCGGCAGAAGGCCCGCCAAGGCCGTCGTCGGTGAGACCTTCCAGGTCACCGCGACCGTCTTCCGGGAGGGCCACGACGCGGTGGCGGCCAACGTCGTCCTGCGGAGCCCGAGCGGGCGCCCCGGGCCCTGGACGCCGATGCGCGAGCTCGCCCCGGGCACCGACCGCTGGGGCGCCGAGGTGACTCCGGACGCGGAGGGCCGCTGGACGTACAAGGTCGAGGCCTGGAGCGACCCGGTGGCCACCTGGCTCCACGCGGCGAGGATCAAGATCCCGGCGGGGATCGACACCGCGCTCGTCCTGGCGGAGGGCGCCGAGCTGTACGAGCGGGCAGCCGAGGGCGTGCCGAAGCGCGACGGGCGCGAGGCGGTGCTCGCCGCGGTCGACGCCCTGCGCGACGAGTCCCGGCCGGCCGCCGCCCGGCTGGCCGCGGCGCTCACCCCCGCGGCGGGCGACGCGCTGGCCCGTCACCCCCTGCGCGAGCTGGTCACGGCGTCGCGCCCGCACCCGCTCGTCGTCGAGCGCCGGCGCGCCCTCTTCGGCTCCTGGTACGAGCTGTTCCCCCGTTCGGAGGGGGCCAGGGTCGAGCCCGCCCAGGCGCCCCGCAAGGGCCGTACGGCCAAGGCCGGCGCCGCCGCGAAGCCGCCCCGGATCATCAGCGGCACGTTCCGCACGGCGGCCGAACGGCTGCCCGCGGTCGCCGCCATGGGGTTCGACGTGGTCTACCTCCCGCCCATCCACCCCATCGGCACCACCCATCGCAAGGGCCCCAACAACTCCCTCTCCCCCGCCGCGCACGACGTGGGTGTGCCGTGGGCGATCGGTTCCGCCGAGGGCGGTCATGACGCGGTCCACCCGGATCTCGGCACCCTGGACGACTTCGACCACTTCGTCGAGACGGCCCGCACCCTGCGCATGGAGATCGCGCTGGACTTCGCGCTCCAGTGCTCGCCCGACCATCCATGGGTGGAGGAGCATCCGGAGTGGTTCCATCACCGGGCGGACGGCACCATCGCCTATGCGGAGAATCCCCCGAAGAAATACCAGGACATCTATCCGATCGCCTTCGACAAGGATCTGCGGGGGATCGTCACGGAGACCGTGCGCATCCTGCGTTTCTGGATGGATCACGGCGTACGCATCTTCCGGGTCGACAATCCGCACACCAAGCCGGTGATCTTCTGGGAGAAGGTGATCGCCGACATCAACCGCACCGACCCCGACGTGATCTTCCTGGCCGAGGCATTCACCCGCCCCGCGATGATGCACACGCTCGCCACCGTCGGATTCCAGCAGTCGTACACCTACTTCACCTGGCGCAACACCCGGCAGGAAATCACGGAGTACGTGACCGAGCTGTCCGGCGAATCGGCCTCCGTCATGAGGCCCAATTTCTTCGTGAACACCCCCGACATCCTCCCCGGTCATCTCCAGGAAGGCGGCAGGCCGGCCTTCGAGGCACGGGCGGTGCTCGCGGCGACCCTCTCCCCCTCCTGGGGGGTGTACGCGGGGTACGAGCTGTGCGAGAACACCCCGGTCCGCGACGGCAGTGAGGAGTACCTCGACTCGGAGAAGTACGAGATCCGGCCCAGGGACTGGGAAGCCGCCGAGCGCGAGGGCCGGTCGCTGGCTCCGCTCATCACCACACTCAACCGGATCAGGCGCCGGCACCCGGCGCTGCAGCAGCTGCGGGACGTGCACTTCCACTCGTCCGACAACGACGCCCTGCTCGTGTACAGCAAGCGCTCCGGTTCGAACACCGTTCTGACGGTCGTCAACCTCGACCCGCACCACACCCAGGAGGCGACCGTCTCGTTGGACATGCCGCAACTCGGCCTCGACCGGCACGAGAGCGTGCCGGTGCGCGACGAGCTCACCGGCCATTCCTATCACTGGGGCAGGACCTTCTATGTGCGTCTGGAACCGGGCGTCACGCCCGCGCACATCGCGGTCCTGCGACCGTCCCCGCCGACCGGAGGGTCACCCACACCATGATCGTCAATGAGCCCGTCCACGACACGTTCGAGGACACCCCGGCCAAGGACCGCGATCCCGACTGGTTCAAACGTGCCGTCTTCTACGAGGTCCTCGTCCGGTCCTTCCAGGACTCCAACGGCGACGGCATCGGAGACCTGAAGGGGATCACCGCCAAGCTGGACTATCTGCAGTGGCTGGGCGTAGACTGCCTCTGGCTGCCGCCGTTCTTCAAGTCGCCGCTGCGCGACGGCGGTTACGACGTATCGGACTACACCGCCGTGCTGCCGGAGTTCGGCGATCTCGCCGACTTCGTCGAGTTCGTCGACGCCGCGCACCAGCGCGGCATGCGCGTGATCATCGACTTCGTCATGAATCACACCAGCGACCAGCACGACTGGTTCCAGCAGTCCCGTACCGACCCCGACGGTCCGTACGGCGACTACTACGTCTGGGCCGACGACGACAAGCAGTTCCAGGACGCCCGGATCATCTTCGTCGACACGGAGACGTCCAACTGGACCTTCGACCCGGTGCGCAAGCAGTACTACTGGCACCGGTTCTTCTCCCACCAGCCCGACCTCAACTACGAGAACCCGGCGGTGCAGGAGGAGATCATCTCCGCGCTGCGCTTCTGGCTGGACCTCGGCATCGACGGCTTCCGCGTCGACGCGGTGCCCTACCTCTACACGCGTGAGGGCACCAACTGCGAGAACCTCCCGGAGACCCACGGCTTCCTCAAGCGGGTCCGCAAGGAGATCGACGCCAACTACCCGGACACCGTGCTGCTCGCCGAGGCCAACCAGTGGCCCGAGGACGTCGTCGACTACTTCGGCGACTACCAGGCCGGGGGCGACGAGTGCCACATGGCGTTCCACTTCCCGGTGATGCCGCGGATCTTCATGGCCGTACGGCGCGAGAGCCGCTACCCGGTCTCGGAAATCCTGGCCAAGACGCCGGCGATCCCCTCGGGCTGCCAGTGGGGCATCTTCCTGCGCAACCACGACGAGCTGACGCTCGAGATGGTCACGGACGAAGAGCGCGACTACATGTACGCGGAGTACGCCAAGGATCCGCGGATGCGGGCCAACATCGGCATCCGCCGCCGGCTGGCGCCGCTGCTGGACAACGACCGCAACCAGATCGAGCTGTTCACCGCCCTGCTGCTGTCCCTGCCCGGCTCCCCGATCCTCTACTACGGGGACGAGATCGGGATGGGCGACAACATCTGGCTGGGCGACCGGGACGCCGTACGCACCCCGATGCAGTGGACGCCCGACCGCAACGCCGGCTTCTCCTCCAGCGATCCGGGGCGGCTCTACCTTCCCACGATCATGGACCCGGTCTACGGCTACCAGGTCACCAACGTCGAGGCTTCGATGGCCTCGCCCTCGTCGCTGCTGCACTGGACGCGGCGGATGATCGAGATCCGCAAGCAGAACCCGGCGTTCGGCCTCGGCACGTACAACGAACTGCCCTCATCCAACCCCGCCGTGCTCGCCTTCACCCGTGAGCACGGGGACGACCTCGTGCTGTGCGTCCACAACTTCTCGCGGTTCGCGCAGCCGACGGAGCTCGACCTGAGGTCCTTCAACGGGCGTCATCCGGTGGAGCTGATCGGCGGGGTGCGCTTCCCAGCCGTCGGTCAGTGGCCCTACCTGCTGACTCTCGCGGGACACGGCTTCTACTGGTTCCGGCTGCGGAAGGACGCACCGCCGAGCTGACCGCCGGTGCCCCGTGCGGGGCGGTTTCCGCCGCCCCGCACGGGGCACCCTTCCCCCCATATCGAGCAGTTCCTGAACCTTCCTGGACGCTCCTGGCGTTTCGATCACCCCGAGTCGAGTCCGTACGGACCATCCTGACCCGACACGTCCCGCACAGCCGGACAGCCAAAGCCGCAATCCGGGACACTCTTCGCATCCTGTGGTGTGCCCGGGGAAAGGACGCGATGCCATGTCGGAGGTTGCATCCGCTCAGGTCACCCTGACGAACAGCACAGCCCTGCTCCCGTCTCTCGGACCGCTGCTGCATGAATGGCTGCCCCGGCAGCGGTGGTTCGCAGGCAAGGGGCGGGCCATCACTGCCTTCTCGCTCGTATCGGCCACCGAAATACTGCCGGTGGACTCCGGCGCCGCCGATACCGGCCCCGGCCTCCTGCACCTCCTGGTGAGGGCCCATCAGCCCACGATGTCGGAGCAGCCGCCGCCGGACTGCTACCAACTGCTGCTCGGCGTACGGACCACCCTGCCCCCGCGACTGGCTCCCGCCCTCATCGGCCACGTGGCGGAAGGGCCGCTCGCCGGCCGCACCGTCTACGACGGGCTGCACGACCCGCGCCTGGCCTCGCTGCTGCTGGAGCGGCTGCGCACCCCCGGCGGTCTCGGCGCCCTGCGCTTCGGCCGGGGAGCCGACCCGGTCCCCGCCGGGCTGACCCCCCGGGTGCTGGACACCGAACAGTCCAACTCCTCGCTCGTGTACGGCGACTCCTACATCCTGAAGATCTTCCGCCGGGTCTTCCCGGGCACCAACCCCGATCTGGAGCTGCCGCTCGCGCTCTCCCGCGAGGGGTGCGGACGCGTTCCCGCGCCGGTCGCGTGGTTCGAGGCCGCCACAGCGGAACGCCTCACGCTCGGTGTGCTCCAGCCGTTCCTGCGGGGCGCCCAGGACGGCTGGCAGCTCGCGCTGCGCGCGCTGGCGACCGGCAACGACTTCACGCGGGAGGCCCACGCCCTGGGCCGGGCCACCGCCGAGGTGCACACCGCGCTCGCCGCCGCACTGCCCACACCGTCCCTGCGCCGCTCCCAGACCGACGAGCTGGCCGCCGCCATGGTGCGGCGGCTGGAGGCTGCCGCCCACGCGGTGCCCGCACTCGTCCCGTACGTCCCCGGGCTGCGGGCCGCCTTCGACGCCGTGACGGCCCTGGGCCACCGGGGCCACGCCTGGGCCGCCCAGCGGGTGCACGGCGATCTGCACCTCGGCCAGACGCTGCGCGGCACCGACGGTTTCTGGTCACTGATCGACTTCGAGGGCGAACCGGCGCGCCCGCTCCCGGAGCGCCGCAGCCCGCAGCCACCGGTCCGCGACATCGCCGGCATGCTCCGCTCCTTCGACTACGCGGCCCGCTCGCACCGGCCCTGGAACGCCGCGTGGGCGGCGCGCTGCCGGACCGCCTACTGCGACGGCTACGCCGAGGCCGCGGGCGTCGACCCACGCGACGAGCCGGAGCTGCTGCGCGCCCACGAGACCGACAAGGCGGTCTACGAGGTGCTGTACGAGGCCCGGCACCGGCCCGACTGGCTGCCGGTCCCGATGGCCGCGATCCACCGCCTGGCGGCCGACGCCGACTGACGCGGCACGGTCCGCCGGCCCCGCTTCCGTCCCGCCCACCCCACCCACACCCTCCGAGGAGGCTGTCCCTGTGACCGCCCGCAAGCCGTCCCGCAACGCGCCCGATCCCGCTCCGTTCACCCCCGACACCCCTGCCTCCGCGGCCCCCGCGTCCACGGCCCCTCTCGCCGCGGCCCCTGCCTCCGCGGCCCCCTCCGAGCACGCGGACGCCGCCGTCGGCCCGGCCACCGGAACCCTCGCGCCGGCGGAGGCGAGCGCACCGCCCGTCACGGCCGCGGCTGCCCCGGCCAAGCGGGCCGGAAAGGCGGCAGCCCCGCCGCGCCCCCGCCGCGCCGGCGGGCAGGGGGTCCGACCGGCCGCCCCGCTCGACGACGGGGACCGGGGACGCCTCCTGGCGGGTGAGCACCACGCCCCGCACGCGCTGCTCGGCGCGCACCAGATCCGCGGCGGGGTCACCTTCCGGGTGCTGCGCCCGTTCGCCCGCTCGGTCACCGTGCTCGCCAAGGGGCTGCGGGCCCAGCTGATCGACGACGGCGACGGTTTCTTCTCCGGGCTCCTGCCGATGCCCGCGGTCCCCGAGTACCGGCTCCTGGTGGCCTACGACGACAACGAGATCGAGATCCACGATCCGTACCGCTTCCTGCCCGCGCTCGGCGATCTCGATCTGCACCTGATCGGCGAGGGACGGCACGAGGAGCTGTGGACGGCGCTCGGTGCCCGGACGATGGAGCACCAGGGCGTCACGGGCACCCGGTTCACGGTGTGGGCGCCCAACGCGCGTGGAGTGCGGGTCAGCGGGGACTTCAACTACTGGGACGGCACCGGGTTCCCGATGCGTTCGCTCGGCTCCAGCGGGGTGTGGGAGCTGTTCCTGCCGGCGATCGGCGAGGGCGCGCTGTACAAGTTCGACATCTGCCGCCCGGACGGCTCGCACACGCTGCGCGCCGACCCGATGGCCCGCCACGCCGAGGTCCCGCCGTCGAACGCCTCGGTCGTGACGGCCGCGCACCACGTCTGGCAGGACCAGGAGTGGATGGCCCACCGCGGGGACGTACCCGTGCACGAGGCGCCGCTCTCGGTCTACGAGGTGCACCTGCCGTCCTGGCGCCCCGGCCTCACCTACCGCCAGCTTGCCGAGCAACTCCCCGCGTACGTACGCGATCTGGGGTTCACGCACGTGGAGCTGATGCCGGTCTCCGAGCATCCCTTCGGCGGCTCCTGGGGCTACCAGGTCACCGGCTTCTACGCCCCGACGTCCCGGATGGGCTCGCCCGACGACTTCCGTTTCCTCGTCGACGCGCTGCACGGGGCGGGGATCGGCGTCATCGTGGACTGGGTGCCCGCGCACTTCCCGCGCGACGAGTGGGCGCTCGCGGAGTTCGACGGCCGCCCGCTGTACGAGCACTCGGACCCGCAGCGGGCCGCGCACCCGGACTGGGGCACGCTCGAATTCGACTACGGCCGCACGGAGGTGCGCAACTTCCTCGTCTCCAACGCCACTTACTGGTGCGAGGAGTTCCACATCGACGGGCTGCGGGTCGACGCGGTCGCCTCGATGCTCTACCTCGACTACTCGCGCGAGGACGGGGAGTGGTCCGCGAACGAACACGGCGGCCGGGAGAACCTGGACGCCGTCGCCTTCCTCCAGGAGATGAACGCGACGGTCTACCGGCGCAACCCCGGGGTCGTGACGATCGCGGAGGAGTCCACCGCCTGGGACGGCGTCACCCGCGCCACCCACCACGTGGGCCCCGGCGGTTTCGGCGGGCTCGGCTTCGGGCTCAAGTGGAACATGGGCTGGATGCACGACTCGCTGGAGTACGTGTCGAAGGAGCCGGTGCACCGCAAGTACCACCACAACGAGATGACCTTCTCGATGGTGTACGCGTACAGCGAGAACTACGTCCTGCCGATCTCGCACGACGAGGTCGTGCACGGCAAGCGGTCACTGGTCAGCAAGATGCCCGGCGACTGGTGGCAGCAACGCGCCAACCACCGCGCCTACCTCGGCTTCATGTGGGCCCACCCCGGCAAGCAACTGCTCTTCATGGGGCAGGAGTTCGCGCAGGGCGCGGAGTGGTCGGAGGGGCACGGCCCGGACTGGTGGCTCCTCGACCCGTCGTACGCGGCGGAGAGCGACCACCGCGGCGTACGGACGCTGGTCAGCGATCTGAACAAGGTCTACGGGGCGACGCCCGCGCTCTGGCAGCGCGACACCGTCCCCGAGGGCTTCAGCTGGATCGACGGCGGCGCCGCGGAGGACAACGCCTTCGCGTTCGTACGGTACGACGCCGACGGGTCCCCGCTGATCGCCGTCTCCCACTTCTCCCCGGTGGTACGGCACGACTACCGCATCGGGGTGCCGGACGGGGCGGAGGCCTGGGTGGAGGTCCTGAACACGGACGAGCTGCGGTACGGGGGCAGCGACGTGCGCAACGAGGAGCCGCTGAAGCCCGAGGCGGTGGGGGCGCACGGCAGGGACACCAGCATCACGCTGACGCTCCCGCCGCTGGCGACGGTGTGGCTGCGGCCGGCCTGACCGCACGCCGACCGCTCCGGGGTCCGCACCACGAGGACGTGGCGCGGACCCCGGCCGTCGGCCGTACGTCAGACCGGCGCCGGAAGCACACCCTCCAGCTCCTGGAGCAGTCGCCGCTTGGGGCGGGCGCCCACCATCGACTTCACCGGTTCGCCGTCCTGGAAGACCATCAGGGTGGGCATCGACAGCACGGCGTAGCGGCTGGTGATCTCCGGGTTGTGGTCCACGTCGATCTGCACCACCTTGAGCCGGCCGGTCTCCTCCGCGGCGATCGCGCTGAGCACGGGGGCCAGCTGACGGCAGGGGCCGCACCAGTCGGCGGTGAATTCGACCAGGACCGGCAGGCCGGCTGCCAGCACCTCCGCGTCGAACGTCGTGTCGGTGACCTCGGCGACACCTTCTGCGTGAATCATCTCTCGTCCTCCCGTTCCGGACCGATCGGTCGCAGTTCACAGCGTGGTTCGGGGCCGCCCGGCAGCTCGGCGGACGCCTCCAGTTCGGCGCGGGCCAGCTGGGCCCCCACCTCCGTGCGGACCGACCGCAGCTGGGCGATGAGCGCGTCCAGCTCACCGAGCTTGCGCCGGTAGACGGCCAGCGAGGCCGGACAGGAGTCACCCGCCGGATGGCCCGCGCGCAGGCAGTCGACGAAGGGGCGGGTCTCCTCCAGGTCGAACCCGAAGTCCTGAAGGGTCCGGATCTGCTGGATCAGCCGCAGATCGGCCTCGTCGTAGGCGCGGTAGCCGTTCTCCGCGCGGCGTGCGTGCAGCAGGCCCCGCGACTCGTAGTACCGCAGCGTCCGTGTCGTCGTCCCGGCCCGTTCGGCCAGTTCCCCGATTCGCATGGCCCGACCGTAAGCCTTGACGTCGGCGTCAAGGCAAGGCCCGCCCGGCCGTCTTCGGAAAGTGGAACGGCCGGAGGCATTGACGGCCGCCCCGAGTGCAACTAAATAACCCGTGAGAGCGCTCTCAACGACGACCTTCCCGGCACCGTCCCCACCGGAGGTTCCCTTGCGTACGAGCCGCACCACCCCCCACAGACGCACCACCGTCCTCGCCGCCGTCACGGCCTTGGCCCTCACCCTCGCCGGGGCGATCACCGTCGCCGGTTCCGGGCCCGCCCGCGGCGACGTACCGGCCACGCCCGGCTGGAACCTCCAGTGGAGCGACGACTTCAACGGCGCGAACCGCAGCCTGCCCTCCTCCGCGAACTGGCAGATCGACACCGGGCACGGCTATGCCGGCGGCCCGGGCAACTGGGGCACCGGCGAGATCCAGAACTACACGGCCAGCCCCGACAACCTCAGCCTCGACGGCAGCGGCAACCTGCGCATCACCCCGCTCCGCGACGGCGCGGGCAACTGGACCTCGGGCCGCATCGAGACCAAGCGGGCGGACTTCAAGGCCCCGGCCGGCGGCACCCTGCGCATCGAGGGCCGCGTACAGATGCCGAACGTCACCGGCAACGCGGCCCTCGGCTACTGGCCGGCCTTCTGGGCGCTCGGCTCCCCCTACCGGGGCAACTACTGGAACTGGCCGGGCATCGGCGAATTCGACATCATGGAGAACGTCAACGGGATCAACTCCGTCTGGGGCGTCCTGCACTGCGGGGTGAACCCGGGCGGCCCCTGCAACGAGACCACCGGCCTCGGCAACAGCCGCACCTGCCCGGGGGCGAGCTGCCAGTCCGCGTTCCACACCTACCGCTTCGAGTGGGACCGCGCCGTCACCCCCAACGCCCTGCGCTGGTACGTCGACGGCCAGCTGTTCCACAGCGTCACCCAGAACCAGCTGGACGCCGCGACGTGGGCGAACATGACCGACCACGCCGGGTACTTCCTGCTGCTGAACCTCGCGATCGGCGGCGCCTTCCCGAACGCCCTCGGCGGCTCCACCCCGACCGCCGAGACCGTCCCGGGCCGGCCCATGCTGGTCGACTACGTGGGCGTGTGGACCAAGGGCGGCGGAGGCACCACCGAGCCGCCGACCGACCCGCCCACGGACCCGCCCTCCGGCTCCTCGACCCTGGCCCTGCGCAGCGCCGGCGGCCTCGGGGCCACCCAGTCCGCCGCCTCCTCGGTGACGGTCGCCTCGGCCGGAGGCGGTAACTACGACGGCGCCCCGCACAGTCCGCAGACCTTCACCGCCACCGGCATCACCCGGGCCTACGACGGCGGCTCCACCCAGTTCGACGTGTTCGCCGACTCGGGCACGACCATCGCCAACGGCCAGCAGGTGCGGGTGAGTTACGACCGGACGGGCGACGGCACCTGGGACCGCGCGGAGACGTACCAGTACTTCGCCACCGATCCGGTCAACGGGTACGAGCACTACACACAGAGCAAGGGACTCAAGTCGTCCACCGGGAGCCACGGCAACCTGGTCAACGGCACGGTGAGGGTCGAGGTCTGGAACGCGATCGGCAACGGCACGAGCACGGTGGGCGTCGGCAACCAGTCCGTCGTACACATTCCGTACGGCTGAGGACCGCCGTGCCCGTCCCGCACGGCTGAGGACCGGCCGGACGGACGGGAGCGGCCGGTACGGGAGTCCCGTACCGGCCGCGTCAGCGACGCGTCACACCTTCGCGAGCGCGGGCTTCTCCTCGCCGCCGTCCCTGGCCTCGGGGACGTGCGGCTCGGTGGGCCCCTCGTCCGTGATCATCGCCTCGTCGAACGGGAGCGCTCCGGAGAGGACCTGGTCCACCCGCTCCTTGTCGATCTCCTTGGTCCAGGTGCCGACGAGCACCGTGGCCACCGCGTTGCCCGCGAAGTTCGTCAGGGCGCGGGCCTCGCTCATGAAGCGGTCGATGCCGACGATCAGACCGACGCCGTCCACCAGCTCGGGGCGGTGCGACTGGAGGCCGCCCGCGAGGGTGGCGAGGCCCGCGCCGGTGACGCCCGCCGCGCCCTTCGAGGCGATCACCATGAAGACCAGCAGCGAGATCTGCTCGCTGACGCTCAGCGGGTCGCCCGTCGCGTTGGCGATGAACAGCGAGGACATCGTGAGGTAGATCGCGGTGCCGTCGAGGTTGAAGGAGTAGCCGGTCGGCACGGTGATGCCGACGACGGGCTTGCTGACGCCCATGTGCTCCATCTTCGCGATGAGCCGCGGCAGCGCCGACTCGGAGGAGGAGGTGGAGAGGATGAGCAGGAACTCGCGGCCCAGGTACTTCAGCAGGGAGAAGATGTTGAGCCCGGCCACCAGGCGCAGGATCGTGCCCAGGATCAGGAACACGAAGACCGCGCAGGTGATGTAGAAGCCGATCATGATGACCGCGAGCGACTTCAGCGCGTCCACGCCGGTCTCACCGACCACGGCCGCCATCGCGCCGAACGCGCCGACCGGGGCCAGCCACATGATCATGGCGAGGATGCGGAAGACGAGGCGCTGGAGGTGGCCGATGCCACGCAGGACCGGCTCGCCCGCCGAGCCCATGGCCTGGAGCGCGAAGCCCGCGAGCAGGGCGATGAGCAGGGTCTGGAGGACCTCGCCGGCGGTGAAGGCCGACACCATGGTGTCGGGGATGATGCCGAGCAGGAAGTCCGCGGTGGACTCGCTGGCGCCCGAGACCTGCTTCTCGCCCGCGGCGCGGGTCGCCTCGGTGATGTGGAGGCTGGAGCCGGGCTCCAGGATGTTGCCGACGACCAGGCCGATGGCCAGGGCGACGGTCGACATCACCAGGAAGTAGCCGAGGGCCAGACCGCCGACGGCGCCGACCTTGGCGGCCTTGCGGACCGAGCCGACGCCCAGCACGATCGTGCAGAAGATGATCGGCGAGATCATCATCTTGATCAGGTTGACGAAGCCGGTTCCGATCGGCTTGAGCTCGACGGCGGTGTCCGGGGCGACGAGGCCCACCAGGATGCCGAGCCCCACCGCCACGATCACAGCGAGATACAGATATTTCGTACGGTCCCGCTTGGCGGTGGCCACTCCCACGAGGGTCTCCTCGGCTCGTTCCTGATCCCTCCCCCGTCCCTGGGGGCCCCGGTGACTATTCCGGCCCCTGTGACGCCGGTCACCGTTGCGTGCATTTCGTTCACAAGAGGGCCGCCCGCCGGCGGTCGGCCCCTCTTGGTTTTCGGCCAGGCAGACTGGGGGGATGCGCTTCCCCCGTACCCGCCCGCGCAGCCTGGCGGGCCAGCTCTTCGCCATGCAGGTGGTGCTGGTCGCGGCCGTGGTCGCGGGGTGCGCCTTCTTCGCGTACGTCTCCGGCAGCGGTCAGGCCAAGGAGACCGCGACCCGGCAGGTGCGGACGGCCGCGCTGGCGATCGCCGGTTCACCGTCGGTACGGGAGGCGATCCGCACCCCGGACCCTTCGGCCGTGCTCCAGCCGTACGCGGAACAGGTCCGCAGGGACACCGGCATCGCCTTCGTCACCATCATGGATCCGCACCGGGTCCGCTGGACGCACCCGCACGCCGAGCGGATCGGCGAGAGCTTCCTCGGCCACACCGCCCGCGCCCTGCGGGGCGAGACGTTCTCGGAGACGTACACCGGCACGCTCGGCCCCTCGATACGGGTCGTCACCCCGATCCGGGACGGCGGCAGGATCGTCGGCCTCGTCAGCGCGGGCATCACCGTCGAGCGGGTCTCCTCGCAGGTGCGGGCCCAGCTGGGCGCGCTGGCGCTCGCGGCGGGCGCGGCGCTGGCGCTCGGCGGCCTCGGCACGTACGTGATCAACGCCCGGCTGCGGCGGCACACCCACGGGATGAACGCCGCCGAGCTGAGCCGGCTGCACGACTACCACGAGGCCACCCTGCACGCGGTGCGCGAGGGGCTGCTGATGCTCGACGGGCAGCGCAGGATCGCCCTCATCAACGACGCGGGCCGCGAGCTGCTGGGCCTGGCGCCCGGCACCGTCGGGCGCCGGATCACCGAACTCGACCTGCCCGCTCCGCTGACCGGGGCCCTGCTCGCCTCGGAGGAGCGGGTCGACGAGGTGCATCTGACGGCGGACCGGGTGGTCGTGGTCAACACCCGTCCGGTGGTGGGCGGGGAGCGGCGCGGCACCGTCATCACCCTGCGCGACCACACGGAACTCCAAGCACTGTCCGGCGAGCTGGACTCCGAGCGCGGGTTCACCCAGGCCCTGCGCTCGCAGGCGCACGAGGCGGCGAACCGGCTGCACACCGTGGTCTCGCTGATCGAGCTGGGCCGGGAGGAGGAGGCGGTCGGCTTCGCCACGGCGGAGCTGGAGCTGGCCCAGGTCCTCACCGACCGGGTCGTGGGCGCGGTCGGCGAGCCGGTGCTGGCCGCGCTGCTGCTCGGCAAGGCGGCGCAGGCGAACGAGCGCGGGGTGGAGCTGGTGCTGGCGGACGACAGCCTGATCGACGACGGGGCCCTGCCCGCGACGCTGCCGCAGCGCGACCTGGTGACCATCCTCGGCAATCTGATCGACAACGCGGTGGACGCGGCGTCGGAGGCGGTGACGGGTGCGCCGCCGGAGGGCGGCGGCGTCCCGGTTCAGCGCACGGGACCGCGCCCGGCCCGCGCCCGGGTCACGGTCACCGCGCTCGCCGGGGACGGGGAGCTCCTGCTGCGCGTCGCCGACAACGGCGCGGGCGTCGGGCCCGCCGACGCGGCGGAGGTGTTCCGCCGCGGCTGGTCGACACACGGCGCGGGCCGCGGGCTCGGCCTGGCGCTCGTCCGGCAGGCCGCGCACCGCAACGGCGGGGACGTGGTGCTGGAGCAGGGGCCGGACGGCGGCGCGGAGTTCACGGTACGGCTGCCGCTCGCGCAGGGCAGCGGTGTGCGGAAGGAGAGAACCCGGTGATCCAGGTACTGGTGGTCGAGGACGACCCCGTCGCAGCCGACGCCCATCAGCTGTACGTGAACCGCGTCCCGGGTTTCGCCGTGGCGGCCGTCGCACACACCCGGGCCGAGGCGGTGCGGGCGCTGGACCGCGTCCCGGTCGACCTGCTGCTCCTGGACCTGTATCTGCCCGACGGGCACGGTCTGCAGCTCCTGCGTGCGCTGCGCGCGGCCGGGCACGGGGCCGACGTGATCGCGGTGACCTCGGCCCGCGATCTGACCGTGGTCCGTGAGGGGGTCTCGCTGGGTGTCGTCCAGTACGTGCTGAAGCCGTTCACCTTCGCCACGTTGCGCGACCGGCTCGTGCGCTACGCCGAGTTCCGCGGCGCGGCCGGCGAGGCGAGCGGCCAGGACGAGGTGGACCGCGCGCTGGCCACCCTGCGCACGCCGCAGCCCGCCCGCCTGCCCAAGGGGCTCAGCAGCCCGACCCTGGAGGCGGTGACCCGCGTGCTGCGGGCGGCTCCGGACGGCGTGACGGCGGCGGCGGCCGGCCTGGAGCTCGGCATCTCCCGGATCACGGCGCGCCGCTACCTGGAACACCTCGTGACCGAAGGGCGGGCGGTGCGCAGTCCGCAGTACGGTCAGATCGGGCGCCCGGAGCTGCACTACCGGTGGCTGACGGAGGGACGCCGGGCGGCTCCCTAGAAAGGGTCTAATCCTCTGGACGTTCCTATGAGACGTGGTCATAGTGTGAACACACCGTGGTCATACCGTCTCTGACCTCCTACGGTAGGGCCGTGCACCCCACCCCGCCTTTCAACGCCCCCGCCGCGCGAAGACTCCGCGAGGCCCTGGGTATGGCCCCCGGCCATGTCGCCTACGGCCTCGGCGCCCAGTACGGCCTCCGGATCAGCGCCGAGACCGTCGCGGCCTGGGAACGCGGACTCGCCTGGCCGAGCGAGTACGAACTCACCGCGCTGGCCGGGGTGTTGTGGTGCGCCCCGGGCGAGCTCCTCACCGCCGCCCGCACGCTGCGCGAGCACCGGGTCGCCCGGGAGCTGACCCCGGAGGAGCTGGCGGGAGAGCTCGGGATGTCCGCGTCCGCGTATCTGCGGATGGAGGAGTCGGGCCGGTGGCGGGGCAACGAGCGCCAGTCCGCCGCGCTCATCGAGGCGCTGGGACTCGGCGCCGCCGCGTTCGTGACGGTTTCCGGACGGGACGAGGAGCTGGCCGAGCTGCTGCGCAGCGCGGTGACGACCCGCTGGCAGGGGTACGTCAAGCCGGTGTCGAAGCTCGCGCCGGTGGAGCGGCCGCAGGTCCAGAACATGCTGGAGCGCTTGCACTCCGACTACCAGGCACTGATGGTGTCCACGCTCAGCTGGAGCAGCACGGGCACGGAACGGCCGGGTGCCACCGGGGACGCCGGCCGGGCGTTCCTCGCGGGGATCGTGGGACGGTTCTGGGAGACGGCGGAGGCATAGGGCGTACCGGGCCGGCACGGCTCTCCGCACGCGAGTGGCTCCGGCCGTCCCGCGTGGGACTGCCGGAGCCACTGAAGCCTCACCGTGCCGGTGCCGGGGCTAGAAGACCGATTCGGCCTCGTGCATCCGGTCCAGGGGCACGGTCTTCAGCTGAGTGACCGCGTGGGCCAGCGGCACCATCTGGATGTCGTTGCCGCGCAGGGCCGTCATGTTCCCGAAGTCGCCCCGGTGGGCCGCCTCCACCGCGTGCCAGCCGAAGCGGGTGGCGAGCACCCTGTCGTACGCGGTCGGCGTGCCGCCGCGCTGGACGTGGCCGAGGATGACCGGCCGGGCCTCCTTGCCGAGCCGGGTCTCCAGCTCGACGGCGAGGCGGTTGCCGATGCCCTGGAAGCGCTCGTGGCCGAACTGGTCGATCGCGCCCTTGGCGTACGGCATGGAGCCCTCGGCCGGGTGCGCGCCTTCGGCGACGCAGATGACCGCGAACTTCTTGCCGCGCGCGAAGCGCTCCTCGACCATCTTGACCAGGTCCTCGACCTGGAACTTCCGCTCGGGCAGGCAGATGCCGTGCGCGCCGCCGGCCATGCCGGACTCCAGCGCGATCCAGCCCGCGTGGCGGCCCATCACCTCGACGACCATGACGCGCTGGTGGGATTCGGCGGTGGTCTTCAGCCGGTCTATGGCCTCGGTGGCGACGCCCACCGCGGTGTCGAAGCCGAAGGTGCGGTCGGTGCCCGAGATGTCGTTGTCGATGGTCTTCGGGACGCCGACCACGGGCATTCCGGCGTCGGACAGCATCCGGGCGGCCGTGAGGGTGCCCTCGCCGCCGATCGGGATCAGCGCGTCCATGCCGTAACGCCGGCTCAGCTCGGCGCAGTTCTCGGCCGCTTCGCGCAGCCGGTCGCGCTCCAGGCGGGCGGAGCCGAGGATCGTTCCGCCGCGGGCGAGGATGCCACTGACGGCGTTGAGGTCCAGGGGGCGATAGTGGCCGTCGAGGAGGCCCTTGAACCCGTCCTCGAAGCCGATGACCTCGTCGCCGTGACCCACCACGGCACGGTGCACGACCGAGCGGATCACTGCGTTGAGGCCGGGGCAGTCGCCGCCTGCGGTGAGAACTCCGATGCGCATCGTGCTGTATCTCCTGTCCGCCGGACAGTCCCTGGGGGCCCGTCCGGCTGCCGTGCTGGCCGGGGCAACGGCATCATCCCCCGTACCGTGAGTCACGACGATTGTCCCACGTCAGGTCCGTACCTCGCGCTTCCGGCTGCTCCATGGGCGGCGGGACCGGCCGTGGCGGCGGCCCGGGCGGCTGCGACCAGGGGCTTTCGTCCGGCGGGCGGCCTCTCGGCCCCCGCAGGTATCGTCAAACAGGCGATACCCCTCGAACCGGACAGCAAGCCGGACAAGAGATGACGGGAGAGCACGTGACGCGCAGCGTGTACGTGACCGGGATCGACCGGGGAGACGGCCGCCAGGTCGTCGATCTGGGAGTCATGGAGCTACTGACGCGTCAGGTGGACCGGGTCGGGGTCTTCCGGCCCCTGGTCCACGACGACCCCGACCGGCTCTTCGAACTGCTGCGGGCCCGCTACCGGCTCTCCCAGGACCCGGGGACCGTCTACGGCCTCGACTATCACCGGGCCTCCGCGATCCAGGCGGAGCAGGGGACGGACGAGCTGGTCTCCCGGCTCGTCGAGCGCTTCCACCGGGTGGCCGCCGCGTACGAGGTGGTGCTGGTCCTCGGCACCGACTTCGCGGCCACCCAGTTCCCCGACGAGCTGGCCCTGAACGCCCGGCTCGCCAACGAGTTCGGCGCCTCGGTGATCGCGGTGGTCGGCGGTCAGGACCAGGACGCGGAGTCCGTGCGGGCCGAGACGCGCAACGCCTACCGCGCGTACGCCGGGCTCGGCTGCGACGTCCTGGCGATGATCGTGAACCGGGTGGCCTCCGCGGACCGCGAGGTGATCGCGGAGCGGCTCTCGGCCACACTGCCGGTGCCGTGCTCCGTACTGCCGGACGACCCGGCCCTCTCGGCGCCGACGGTCGCGCAGATCACCACGGCGCTGGGCGGCACGGTCCTGCTCGGCGACGACGCGGGGCTGGCGCGGGACGCACTGGACTTCGTGTTCGGCGGCGCGATGCTGCCGAACCTGCTGAAGGCGCTGACCCCGGGGTGCCTCGTGGTGACCCCCGGGGACCGGTCCGACCTGGTGGTCGGCTCGCTGGCCGCGCACAGCGCCGGTACGCCGCCCATCGCGGGCCTGCTGCTGACGCTGAACGAGCGGCCGGGTGAGGAGATACTCAAGCTGGCCGCACGGCTCGCCCCGGGCACCCCGGTCGTCGCGGTGGCCGACGGTTCCTTCCCCACCGCCGAGAAGCTCTTCGCCCTGGAGGGCAAGCTGAACGCGGCGACGCCTCGCAAGGCCGAGACCGCACTCGGGCTCTTCGAGCGACATGTCGACACGACCGCACTCCTCGACCGGATCTCGGTCGCCCGCAGCGGCCGGGTCACGCCCATGATGTTCGAGCACGAACTGCTGGAGCAGGCCCGCGCGGACCGCCGCCGGGTGGTGCTGCCGGAGGGCACGGAAGAGCGGGTGCTGCGCGCCGCCGACGTACTGATGCGACGCGACGTCTGCGACCTCACCCTGCTCGGCGACCCCGACGTCATCCGCAAGAAGGCCGCCGACCTCGGCATCGACCTGGCCGGCACCCAGCTGATCGACCCGCAGACCTCCGAGCTGCGGCAGGCGTTCGCGGAGCGGTACGCACAGCTGCGCGCCCACCGCGGGGTGACGGTCGAGCTCGCGCACGACGTCGTCTCGGACGTCAACTACTTCGGCACCCTGATGGTCCAGGAAGGGCTCGCGGACGGCATGGTCTCGGGCGCCGTGCACTCGACGGCGGCGACGATCCGTCCGGCCTTCGAGATCATCAAGACGAAGCCGGACGCCTCGATCGTCTCGTCCGTCTTCTTCATGTGCCTCGCCGACAAGGTCCTGGTGTACGGCGACTGCGCGGTCAATCCGGACCCGGACGCGGAGCAGCTCGCGGACATCGCCGTGCAGTCCGCGGTCACCGCCGCCCGCTTCGGCGTGGAGCCCCGCATCGCGATGCTCTCGTACTCGACCGGGACGTCCGGCACGGGCGCCGACGTCGACAAGGTCCGCGAGGCGACGGACAAGGTCCGGGCGGGCCGCCCGGACCTGATGATCGAGGGTCCGATCCAGTACGACGCGGCGGTCGAGCCGAGCGTCGCCGCGACGAAGCTGCCCGGTTCCGAGGTGGCGGGCCAGGCGACGGTCCTGATCTTCCCGGACCTGAACACCGGCAACAACACGTACAAGGCCGTGCAGCGCTCGGCGGGCGCCGTGGCCGTCGGCCCGGTCCTCCAGGGGCTGCGCAAGCCCGTCAACGACCTGTCCCGGGGCGCGCTGGTCCAGGACATCGTCAATACCGTGGCCATCACGGCGATCCAGGCACAGGGCGAGGAGTGACCCGCGACATGACCACCACCGAAGGTGCCGCAGCAGGCAAGGGGGCGAGCCGGGTGCTCGTCCTCAACTCCGGCTCCTCCTCCGTGAAGTACCAGCTCCTCGACATGCGCGACCGCACCCGCCTCGCGTCCGGCCTGGTCGAGCGGATCGGCGAGGAGACGTCGCGCCTCGTCCACACCCCGCTGACCGGTGGCGGCGGGAGCCGGGAGCGCGAGGGCCGGATCGCCGACCACGACGCGGCGCTGAAGGCGGCCGCCGAGGAACTGGCCGCCGACGGACTCGGACTGGACTCCCCCGAGCTGGCCGCGATCGGCCACCGGGTGGTGCACGGCGGGCTGCGGTTCACCGAGCCGACCGTGATCACGGACGAGGTGCTGAAGGAGATCGAGCGCCTGGTGCCGGTGGCGCCACTGCACAACCCGGCCAACATCACCGGTATCCGCACGGCCCAGGCGCTGCGCCCCGACCTGCCGCAGGTGGCGGTCTTCGACACGGCGTTCCACACGACGATGCCGGAGTACGCGGCGCGGTACGCGATCGACGTGGAGACGGCGGACGCCCACCGCATCCGCCGCTACGGGTTCCACGGCACGTCGCACGCGTACGTCTCCCGCAAGGCGGCCGAGCTGCTGGACAAGGCTCCCGAGGACGTCAACGTCATCGTCCTGCACCTGGGCAACGGCGCCTCCGCCTCGGCGGTGGCGGGCGGCCGGTGCGTGGAGACGTCGATGGGACTGACCCCCTTGGAGGGGCTGGTCATGGGTACGCGTTCGGGAGACATCGATCCGGCGGTCACCTTCCACCTGAAGCGGGTGGCGGGCATGTCGGCCGACGAGATCGATGAACTTCTCAACAAGAAGAGCGGTCTGGTCGGCCTCTGCGGCGACAACGACATGCGGGAGATCCGGCGCCGGGTCGACGAGGGGGACGAACGGGCGGCGCTCGCATTCGACATCTACGTCCACCGGCTGAAGAAGTACATCGGCGCCTATTCGGCGGTGCTCGGCCGGGTGGACGCCGTGGTGTTCACGGCGGGGGTCGGCGAGAACTCGGCTCCCGTACGCGAGGCTGCCATCGCCGGCCTGGAGGAACTCGGCCTGGCGGTGGACGCGGACCTCAACGCCGTACGGTCCGGCGAACCCCGGCTGATCTCGCCGGATTACGCACGGGTCGCGGTCGCCGTGGTGCCGACGGACGAGGAGCTGGAGATCGCCGGCCAGACCTTCGCCCTGGTCGACAACTGAGCACCCCCGCGCCCCTTTGTATCTTCCACCAGACGGAATATTCCGCAGCGAAACAAACCGATAGGATCCGCCTCATGCGCCGTTCCAAAATCGTCTGCACCCTCGGCCCCGCCGTCGACTCCCATGAGCAGCTCGTCGCTCTGATCGAGGCCGGCATGAGCGTGGCCCGATTCAACTTCAGTCACGGTTCCCACGCGGAGCACCAGGGTCGTTACGACCGGGTCCGCAAGGCCGCCGCCGAGACCGGGCGGGCGGTGGGCGTGCTCGCCGACCTCCAGGGCCCGAAGATCCGCCTGGCGAAGTTCGCCGAGGGGCCGGTCGAGCTGGTCCGCGGGGACGAGTTCGTCATCACCTCGGAGGACGTCCCCGGGGACAAGTCGATCTGCGGCACGACCTACAAGGGCCTGCCCGGCGACGTCGCCAAGGGCGACCCGATCCTGATCAACGACGGCAACGTCGAGCTGAAGGTCGTCTCCGTGGACGGCCCCCGCGTCCACACCATCGTCATCGAGGGCGGGGTGATCTCCGACCACAAGGGGATCAACCTGCCGGGTGCGGCGGTCAACGTCCCGGCCCTGTCCGAGAAGGACATCGACGACCTGCGCTTCGCCCTGAAGATGGGCTGCGACCTGGTCGCGCTGTCCTTCGTGCGCGACGCGGGCGACGTCAAGGACGTCCACAAGATCATGGACGAGGAGGGCCGCCGGGTCCCCGTCATCGCCAAGGTCGAGAAGCCGCAGGCCGTCGAGAACATGGAGGGCGTCGTCGCGGCGTTCGACGGTGTGATGGTCGCCCGTGGCGACCTCGCCGTCGAGTACCCGCTGGAGAAGGTCCCGATGGTGCAGAAGCGCCTGGTGGAGCTGTGCCGGCGCAACGCCAAGCCGGTGATCGTGGCGACCCAGATGATGGAGTCGATGATCACCAACTCCCGCCCGACCCGCGCCGAGGCGTCCGACGTCGCCAACGCGATCCTGGACGGCGCGGACGCGGTCATGCTGTCCGCCGAGTCCTCGGTCGGCGCGTACCCGATCGAGACGGTCAAGACGATGTCGAAGATCGTCGTCGCCGCCGAGGAGGAGCTGCTCTCCAAGGGCCTCCAGCCGCTGGTGCCGGGCAAGAAGCCGCGCACCCAGGGCGGTTCGGTCGCCCGGGCCGCTGCCGAGATCGCGGACTTCCTGAACGGTGCGGCCCTGGTCGCCTTCACCCAGTCCGGCGACACCGCCCGCCGCCTCTCCCGCTACCGCGCGGCCCAGCCCATCCTGGCCTTCACCACGGACGAGTCGACCCGCAACCAGCTGGCCCTCAGCTGGGGCGTCGAGGCCTACGTGGTCCCGCACGTGGACACCACGGACGCGATGGTGGACCTGGTCGACGCGGAGCTGCTGAAGCTGAACCGCTACAGCAACGGCGACACGATGGTCATCACGGCCGGTTCGCCTCCCGGCGTCCCCGGCACGACCAACATGGTGCGCGTGCACCACGTGGGCGGCCAGGTCCGCGACTGACCGCACAGCGGTCCCGTACGCGAGACGAGGGCGGTGCCCCGGTCCGGAACGGACCGGGGCACCGCCCTCGGGCGTCGGGCCGGCCGGGATCCGGGCCGGTCCGGGTCATGTGCACGTGCTACGACGAGCTCCGCACCGTGACCCGACAGAACGGGACACGGGCCCGCGGGCCGACCTCGAGAAGTACATCCCGGAAGGCTGGTGCGAGTTGCGTATTCAGGTCACTGCGCTCGACGGACCCCTCACGGTCCGGTTCGAGCCTTCGGGAATGGAGTACGAACTCTCCGAGGGTGAGTACATGGACGTCGCGTTCCCTCCGGTTCCCGAGGGCCGCGTCGGCGGTCACGTGCACCACTCTCCCCGTGTGGTGACCTTCTCCGAACCGGCAAGCTCGCCGGGATTCACCCGGGCATGGAACATGCGCGGCGAGGAAGTCACGACCTGACCCGACCGCCTCCGGTGAACGCAATTCCCGCACGGAAACCCGTACCGGGAGACAAGGCTGCGGGCCGCTCCTCCTGAAGAGGGGCGGCCCGCAGCTGTTGCAGCGGCTCCCGGACGGGGTCGGCCCGCGTCAGGCCTTCGTGAAGTAGTTCTGCAGGCCCGGCACCTTCAGCGTCCCGCCGAACTGGCCCGCCTGCTTCAGCTTCACGTTGGTGAAGAACGCGAACGGTACGTTCAGCGGCGGCGGGGTCTCCGGGCTGAAGGTGATCGGGATGAGGCCGAAGAGGTTGCCCTTCAGCTCCTCCGTGTACATCGTCACCTCACCGTCGCGGATGGTGGACGTGGAGCCCTTCCGCGCCTTCACATGACCGGTCACGCCCGGCATCGGGCCGACCGTCAGCTGGTGGAGGTCCTTGATGTCGATGGAGGAGGCGGTGAACTTCAGCACCTTCTTCGTGCTGCCGTCGCCCTTCTCCACCTCGACGATGCCCTTGTAGTCGAGGCCGCCCAGGGTGAGCAGCGAACTCTCCAGGACCCACGGGTCGTTCGGGAGGCGCGGGATGCCCGGCTCCAGCTCGGCCGCGGCCAGGGCCTCGGGGTCGGCGGTCGGACACGGGAAGGAGGGCTTGGCGCCGTCCGGTATGTCCTCGTCCGCCTTCGGGTCGAGACCCTTGACGTCCTCGTCGAGCTCCTTGACCGGCTTGCCGGCCTTCTCCGCCGCGTCGCGGATGGCGTCGGCGGTCTTGTCGACCGTGTCCTTCGCCGCGTCCGTGGCCTTCTCGACGGGCTCGTCGGAGGCCTTGTCCGTCGGCTCCGCGGTGGCGGACTTCGAGGGCTCCGGGGTCGCCGTGGTGGCGCTCGGGGACGGGCTCGCCGTCTCCTTGTCCGGTCCGTCGAAGAGGTCCTTGAGCGCGTCGCCGACACCCAGCGGGTCGAGCGGGTTCGTCGACTTCGTGGCGGAGGGACTCGGGCTCGCCGTCGCGGCCGGGGCGTCGGCGCTCTTCTTGGTCGTGTCGGCCGCGTCGGTCGTCGCCTCGTCCGTGGCGCTCGCCGACGCCGACGGGGTCGCCGTGGGCTCGGCGGCCGCCTCGTCGCTCGTGGACGGCTTGGGCTCGGCGTTCTCGGTGGCCGACGGCGACGGCGTCTTCGACGCCGAGGGCGACGGATCCGCCGACTCGCTCGGCTCGTCGGAGCGGGTCACACAGGGGCCGGGCGCGAACGGGATGTCGGTGGCGTCGTCGGCCATCGCGAGCTTGGGGGTGAGCCCCATCCCGACGAAGACGGCCGTCGGCATCGCGGCGAGCGCGAACGCCTTCTTGCCGGAGGGCATGTGCAGCTTCGTCAGCAGCGACTTCCTGGGGGCGGCGTGGCGCGGCCCTCTTCGCTCGTCGAGCCCACCCTCGCCGAGGGCGTTCACCTGCCTGTCGTCACCCCGCACGATGCCTCCCGCCGTCGACCTCAACTGTCGTGTCGTACTGCGCCGAATGCTGCTGCTCGGGAACACCCGTCCCGTGGAGCGCGCCCTCGGGGTAGACCGGGGCCAGCGGTTCCGCGCCGAGGAGTTCCGGCTCCTCCTCCTCGCCGAGAAGGCCCTGGGCCGGTTCGGCTTCGTCCGTCTTCGGCTCGCCCGGAACCCATGACACGGAGAGCGCGCCACCGATGAGGGCGAACAGGAAGCCGATGAGGAAGCCGCCGATGTTGGCGACGGGGATCGAGATCAGCGCCAGCAGGATAGCGGCGACACCGGCGAACACCCGGACGATGCTGTGGAACCACATCGTCAGGCCCAGCGTGATGAGCAGGACTCCGATGATGAGCGACCCGGCGCCCGCGGTGGTGGACATGGCCAGCGTCATGTTGCCGAGGTGCATGTTCGCGTACGGGAAGTACGCGATGGGTACACCACCCAGCATGGTGAACAGGCCCGCCCAGAACGGCCGGTTACCCCGCCAGATGCGGAAGCGCCGCCGGATGACGCTGAGGTAGTGCTCGTTCTGCCCTTGGGATTCGGGGCTCATGGAAAACAGCTCCCTGGAACCGGTACTGCTGTGAGAAAGAGAAGGGTGGGCGGCCGGGACCCGCTGTCACGCGTCCCCCGGCCACCCGGGCGAGTGCTTAGTAGCACTCCTTGACGCCCTTGTGCAGCTTCAGCGACAGGTCGGGAAGCTTGAACGTTCCTGCCGTGGTGGCCCACGCCTGCTGGCGAACGCCCGACAGCTTGGCGACGTCGGCGCGCTGTGAGAACCCGTAGGGGTTGGCCTGGGTGCCAGGCTGGATGCCTATGCTCCCGGGCTTGTCCGTCTTCAGCGAACCGGCGGCGACGCCGATGTCGATGTTCGTGAACTCGGCGTCCGCTTCGAGCTGCGAGACATCGAGGTACAGGTCCTTGGCGTAGACCTTGTCCTTGCCGGTGCCCGCCTTGAGCTGCAGCGTGATGCTGCCGAGGCCGAACGGCAGGTCGGGCGTGACGACCGACTGGCACATGTTCGTGATGGTGGCCTCGCTGAACCCGGACACGGCGACCGGAGCGGCCATGTCCTTGCCCTTGAGGTCCTTGCCCGTCGCGACACTGCCGTACTGGACGAAGTCCTGGCCGACCAGTTCATCCGCGCTGACCTTGAACTCCTGGCCGGACACGCTGAACGACGCGGCGAGCGCGCCCTGTGCCAGGCCGACACCCACCGCGGCGGTGGCTATGACGCTCGGCACCATGACGACAGCGAAACGCTTCCATCTCGTGCCACCGCGAACCTGGGAACTCATACTTTTCCTCCTTCTCGGACGTACATCTCCGGCCTGGCATCCTGCCGGACCTGGGATGGGAGAAGTGCTACGTCCTCGGAAAGGAGAGCGCCTGAGAACGGAGGCATGAACCGCGCCCGCATCACCGGCGATCACCCCCGAGCGACAACCACTGGCCACGCGTTCGCGCAACCTGTTCGGACAGGCCCTGCCGGTGAGCAGGAACCCCCCTGTCCGGGATCGGCGCCACTGCCGCCGATCCACTCGGTGGGGACCCAACAGAGCCGCCGCACCGACTGGCAGCCGGACTGGCGTTATTGGACCGAGCGTGGCCGATCGTGGTCCATTCGCGGCCGTGACACAAGGGGGTTCGTTACTCGCTAGTAACGGCGCGATAACCGACCCGCGACCGGGCGGCACCGAGCGGGCACGCAGGGTTGCCCCGACCCACCAGACGAAAGCCACCATTGGCGATCGAAGTCGGGCAGATCGCAAAGATCGATTTACTGCGAGTAACAGGGCGCCCTTTTATCAAGATTTGGTAAAGCGGAGGGCTTCGTTAGCGCCAGAACGCGAAAAAGGCCGTGACCCCCAACCGGGGGCCACGGCCGTGTTGTCAGATCAGAACAAGACGCGCGCGAGCGCGGTCCGCGCCGCTCCGACGCGCGGGTCCTCGGGGCCGATCACCTCGAAGAGCTCCAGCAGGCGGAGCCTCACCCGGTCCCGGTCGTCGCCGAAGTTGCGGCGGACCGCCTCGATGAGACGCCCGAACGCGTCCTCGACGTGACCGCCGACCAGATCGAGGTCGGCAGCGGCGATCTGCGCGTCCACACTTCCCGGGTTCTCGGCGGCGTCCTTGCGGACCTGCTGCGGGTCCATCTTCTGCACCCGGCCCAGGAGTTCCGCCTGCCCGAGGCCCAGCTTGGCCTCGGGGTTCGCCGGGTCGTCGGACAGGACGTTCTTGTACGCCTGGACGGCGCCGGCGAAGTCATTGGCGTCCAGCGCCTGCGCGGCCGCCTCCAGCAGCGCGTCGTACGGTCCCGCGGGCACCTCGGCGGGCTGCGCGGCCGCCTCCGGGCCCGCCGCGTCCCGGTCGACCGCGATACCGGTGAGGCCGAAGCGCTCCTCGCCGACCTGGATCAGCTGGTCCAGGGTCTCCCGGATCTGGGACTCGGGGGCCGCGCCCTGGAAGAGGGGCAGCGCCTGTCCGGCGACCACGGCGAAGACCGCCGGGATGCCCTGGATCCCGAACTGCTGCATCAGCATCTGGTTGGCGTCGACATCGACCTTGGCCAGCACGAAACGGCCGTTGTACTCGTGGGCCAGGCGCTCCAGGAGCGGGCCCAGCTGCTTGCACGGCTCGCACCACTCGGCCCAGAAGTCGATGACGACCGGGACCTCGGCGGAGCGCTGGAGGACGTCGCTCTCGAAGCCCGCCTCATCGACGTCGATCACGAGGGAGGACGGGGGCACGGCTGCGGGGCCACCCTGCCGGGCGGACTCGGCGCGGGCCTGCTCCGCCTTCACCTTGGCCTCACCGGCCGCCTTCACCGCGGCGAGGTCGACGACGCCGCTCATGGACATGTTCCTAGGCTGCATACGTACATCCTCCCCCCTCGGCACACCGTTCCGGAAAGCGATACGGGAACCGCACCCGTCCGCTGCCCCCCGCCGGTGTGCGAGGTGCACGGACAGACACGGTCCATGGGCCCCTGAAAGACCCGGTTCGGCGCCCGGTCCCCACCCGGCGCCTGTGGCTGTAGCTCGTTCGCAGCGCCACGACGGCAGGCCATCGTTCTTACGCTACGACCCGTAGCGTAACTGCCCCCCACCCTTGACGCACAAGAGTGTTCGGTGATCTGTCTCACGGCGGGAGAGGTCGGCCGAAACTAGCTACCGGCGGGTATGGTCGCGGGATGCTGAGCCGCAGCCACCCCAAACCCTCACGAACGGGACGTCCGCGCAGTGTCGCGGCCGATGAGGCGATCCTCGAAGCCACCAGAGCCTCGCTGGTCGATCTGGGCTGGTCGAAGCTGACGATGGGCGACGTGGCGACGCGCGCGGGGGTCGCCAAGACGACCCTGTACCGGCGCTGGGCGGGCAAGAACGAACTGGTCGTGGACGCCGTGGCGGTGCTCTTCGACGAGCTGGAACTGCCGGACCTGGGCAGCCTGGCGGCCGATGTGCAGGCGATGGTGCTGCAGTTCGCCGCGCTGCTGGAGCGGCCGGAGACACAGACGGCGCTGATGGCGGTGGTCGCGGAGTCGACGCGCGACGAGGCGTTGCGGACCCGGATCCGCGACTCGATCGTGAACCGGCAGAAGCGCCTCGTGCTCCAGGGCCGGCAGCGGGCTCAGGAGCGCGGGGAGTTGCCCGTCGAAGCGGACGAGGCCACGGCGGCGCTGACCGCCGACCTGGTCTTCGACGTCATCGCCGGCGCGGTGGTGCACCGGGCCCTGGTCAGCGCCGAGCCCGTCGATGCCGAGTGGGCCCGACGCTTCACACTGCTGCTGCTCGCGGGACTGGGCGCGGCCGCCGCGGGTTAGCCCCGGGCTCCCATGAGGTGGTGGGTTGCCCGATGCGCCCCCGCCGACCGCTACGGGACCAGCCGGCCCTTTCCTCGGAGATCAGCTTTTTACGCGGATCAGGAAGGGACTCATGTCGTCATCGGCATCAACGGCGTGAAAGCCCGCAGATCCGAGAATCGCGATCAACGTCGCGTGCATACGCTCGGTGACGAAGCTGAAGTACTGGAATGCCGGCGACGACCGCAACTCATCCTTCTGCGCACTTTCCGCCAGAGCTTGGGTGAGGGACGGACCGATGAGCCACTCCACGAAGACTCCTCCCTCGGAGCCTTCTGCCGGGTCCGCCCAGACCAGCACGCTCCGCGCGACAGCCGGTCGGTTGATGTCCTGATGCACGCCGAATCCGGCCATCGTCAACGCTCGGGCCACCTGGTCGGCCAAATCGTCACGTTCGGCGATCTCCACCTCACTCGCCTTTTTGATGCCGAACATCACTACCTGCTGTCATTTCGCCATGAGGTCGGAAGAAGGGGTGGGTGACCCATCGGGTCACCCACCCCTTTGCATCCTACGAAGTTGCCCGGCCGGGATCAGGACCTTCGAGCCGCCCCCGTCGGCGTACCGACGAGGCCTCATGACGGATCGATCGTGACCGGGGGCTCCCGCGGGGCCGTCAGAAGCCGGGCGGCTCCGTGTACGTGCCCCACTCCTCGCGCAGCACCCCGCAGATCTCGCCCAGCGTCGCCTCCGCGCGGACCGCGTCGAGCATCGGCGCGATCATGTTGGAGCCGTCGCGGGCGGCCGCCAGCATCGAGTCCAGCGCCGCGGTCACGCGGGCGTCGTCGCGGCCCTCCTTGCGGCCGGCGAGCTCACGGACCTGCTCGCGCTCGACCTCGTGGCTGACCCGCAGGATCTCCAGATCGCCGGTGACGGAGCCGTGCGCGACGTTGACGCCGACGACCCGCTTCTCGCCCTTCTCCAGCGACTGCTGGTACTGGAAGGCGGACTCGGCGATCTCGCCGGTGAACCAGCCGTCCTCGATGCCGCGCAGGATGCCGGAGGTCATCGGACCGATCGGGTGCTGCCCGTCGGGGTGGGCGCGGGTGCCGCGCTCCCTGATCTGGTCGAAGATCTTCTCCGCCTCGGCCTCGATCCGGTCCGTGAGCTGTTCCACGTACCAGGAACCGCCCAGCGGGTCGGCCACGTTGGCGACGCCGGTCTCCTCCATCAGCACCTGCTGGGTGCGCAGCGCGATCTCGGCGGCCTGCGCGGAGGGAAGCGCGAGGGTCTCGTCGAGGGCGTTGGTGTGCAGGGAGTTGGTGCCGCCGAGGACGGCGGAGAGGGCCTCGACCGCGGTGCGCACGACGTTGTTGTACGGCTGCTGGGCGGTGAGCGAGACACCTGCCGTCTGGGTGTGGAAGCGGAGCCACTGCGCCTTGTCGGTCTTGGCGTCGTACGTCTCCTTCATCCAGCGGGCCCAGATCCTGCGGGCCGCGCGGAACTTGGCGATCTCCTCGAAGAAGTCGAGGTGTGCGTCGAAGAAGAAGGAGAGCCCGGGGGCGAAGGTGTCGACGTCGAGTCCGCGGGAGAGGCCCAGCTCCACGTAGCCGAAGCCGTCGGCGAGGGTGTAGGCGAGCTCCTGCGCGGCCGTGGCCCCGGCTTCGCGGATGTGGTAGCCGGAGACGGAGAGCGGCTTGTAGGCGGGGATGTCGCGGGCGCAGTGCTCCATCAGGTCGCCGATGAGGCGCAGGTGCGGCTCGGGCTGGAAGAGCCACTCCTTCTGCGCGATGTACTCCTTGAAGATGTCCGTCTGCAGCGTGCCGTTGAGCACGGCCGGGTCGACGCCCTGGCGCTCGGCCGCGACCAGGTACATGCAGAAGACGGGCACGGCGGGGCCGCTGATCGTCATCGACGTCGTGACGTCGCCGAGCGGGATGTCCTTGAAGAGGACCTCCATGTCGGCGGCGGAGTCGATGGCCACGCCGCAGTGGCCGACCTCGCCGAGCGCGCGGGGGTCGTCGGAGTCCCGGCCCATCAGCGTCGGCATGTCGAAGGCGACGCTCAGGCCGCCGCCGCCCGCGGCGAGGATCATCTTGTAGCGCTCGTTGGTCTGCTCGGCGTTGCCGAAGCCGGCGAACTGGCGGATGGTCCAGGTGCGGCCGCGGTAGCCGGTCGGGTGGAGGCCCCGCGTGAAGGGGTACTCGCCGGGCCAGCCGATCCGCTCGAAGCCCTCGTACGCGTCCCCCGGGCGGGGGCCGTACACGGGCTCGACCGGGTCCCCGGAGAGCGTGGTGAAGTCCGCGTCACGCTTGCGGGCCTTGTCGTAACGGGCCTGCCAGCGTTGGCGGCCTTCCTCGATCGCGTCAGCGTCCATACATATCAATTTACTAGGACGTCCTAGTAAATGTCGATGACAAACCGCCCGGTGCTTCGCACGGGGCGGTCGGGGTCAGGCGTTCGCGGGTGCGGGGGCGGCGTCTGCGAGCAGCGGCTCGACCTCACGGACGACCTTGCGCTCGACGAAGAACGCGGCCGTCGGGATCGTACCGGAGAGCAGCACCCAGGCCAGCTTGCCCATGCGCCACTTCGCCTTGGACCCGAGGTCGAAGGCGAAGATCAGGTAGATGATGTACAGCACGCCGTGGATCTGGGAGACGACGAGCGTCAGACCCTCGCCCTTGTCGAAGCCGTATTTGAAGATCATGCACACGCAGAGGATCAGCAACATGACGGCGGTGACGTAAGCCATCACCCGATAGCGGGTCAGCACACTGCGTTTCATGCCATCGAGACTAACCGGCCGTCCGGGGCGATCTTGCAGCGGCCCCGGGGCCCGGAACCGCGCCTCTCAGATCTCCTCGAAGTCCTGCGCGGCGATGCGCAGCGGACGCAGCAGCGCGAAGATCTCCGCGCACTCCTCGGCGTCGTACGCCCCGAGTCCGAACTCCATCGCGACCAGGTCCTGGGTGGCGGACTCGACGACCTCGCGGCCCTTGTCGGTGATGGAGGCGAGCGTTCCGCGGCCGTCGTTCGGGTTGGGGCGCTTGTCGACCAGGCCGGAGCGCACCAGCCGGTCCACGGTGTTCGTCACCGAGGTGGGGTGGACCATCAGGCGCTCGCCGATCTTGGACATCGGCAGTTCGCCGGCCTTGGAGAAGGTGAGCAGCACCAGCGCCTCGTACCGCGCAAAGGTCAGTCCGTACGGTCTGACGACCGCGTCGACCTCGCCGAGCAGGATCTGCTGCGCCCGCATGATCGAGGTGATCGCCCCCATGGAGGGCACCGGGCCCCAGCGCTGCTGCCAGAGCTCGTCGGCGCGGGCGATGGGATCGAAGGGGAGACTGAGGGGCTTCGGCACGGCCACGACCTTACCCATGAGGAACTTTCCGCTCCTCCCCGTCTCGAACTTCGGTCCGAATACCGAACCGGGGTGGGGATGCGCGAAGCCCCCGGCCGGCGATCGGCAGAGGGCTCCGGACGCGTATGGGGCGACGGTGTCAGTCCGCGAGGTACCGCTCCACCGTCTCGACCTTCGAGGTCAGGCCGTCGGTGACACCCGGGCGGATATCGGCCTTCAGTACGAGGGAGACACGTCCGGCGCGGGCCTCGACGGCCGCGACGGCGCGCTTGACGACGTCCATGACCTCGTCCCACTCACCTTCGACGGACGTGAACATGGCGTCCGTGCGGTTGGGCAGCCCGGACTCGCGGACGACCCGGACGGCGTCGGCCACGTATTCGCCGACGTCCTCGCCGACACCCAGCGGGCTGACGGAGAAGGCGACGATCATGCGCTGACCGTGCCTTCCCGGCGGGCCCGCGCGGCGATGACGCCGTCGGCCTCGTAGCGCTTGAGCACCTTGTCGCCGTACAGACCGCCGAACGGCAGCACACAGAGCAGGAAGAAGAAGGCGACGCGCTTGAGCGGCCACTTGGTCTTGTTCCAGACGTCCAGCAGCGCCACCACGTAGATCACGAAGAGCACGCCGTGCAGCATGCCGAGCGGCATCATCAGGAAGTCGATGTCGGAGACCCGGCTGAGGACCGAGCCGAAGAGGATCAGCGCGGGGAAGGACAGCGCCTCGGGAATCGAGATGAGGCGCAGCCGGTGCAGGGCGGTAGCGGTCTTGATGTCCACGGGGGCACCTTCGGTGGGAGGACGGTGACAGCTTGTGAACGCAGGCACAAGCGGTCCCCATTGTGGCATCGCCGCCCGGGGTGCCCGGCAGCGGGGGCTGTCCCGTACCGCCCGGCCCGTAAGGCATACGTCCCGATTGCGTCCGCGTCCCGTACCGGATGCGTATCAGGGGCGGTTCCGGGGCCTGATCGTGGCGCAGGCCCTGTTCCGGCGGTGCTCCCTGCCGCTACCTTCGCCGGGTGGCGATGTTCCGACTCCAAAGCAGCAAGACGCTCGCCGTCGACCTGACCGGCGACGCAGTCAAGGCGAAGAACGGCTCGATGGTCGCGTACGACGGCCGGGTGACGTTCAAGAAGATGACCGGCGGCGGTGAGGGTCTGCGCGGCATGGTGACCCGCCGGCTGACCGGTGAGCAGATGACCGTGATGGAGGTGACCGGGCAGGGCACCTGCTACTTCGCGGACCGTGCGAGCGAGATCAACCTCGTCTCGCTGCGCGGCGAGAAGCTGTACGTCGAAGCGAGCAATCTGCTCTGCACCGATGCCGGCCTGCGCACCGGCACCACCTTCACGGGGCTGCGCGGCGGCGCGACGGGCAACGGCCTGTTCACCACGACGATCGAGGGGACGGGCCAGGCGGCGATCATGTCGGACGGCTCGGCGGTGGTCCTGCGGGTCTCCGCCCAGTACCCGCTCTTCGTCGACCCGGGCGCCTACATCGCCCATCAGGGCAACCTCCAGCAGCATTTCCAGTCCGGGGTGAACTTCCGGACGCTGATGGGCGAGGGGTCGGGCGAGTCCTTCCAGATCCGGTTCGAGGGCGAGGGACTCGTCTACGTCCAGCCCAGCGAGCGGAACACGATCGGGGGCGATGTCTGATGCCGTTCCGCGAGATCAACTCGAAGATGGTCGAGGCGACGGTGATCCCCGGCCAGAAGATGTTCAGCCAGCGCGGCGCGATGCTGGCCTATCGCGGCGAGGTGTCGTTCACGCCGAACATCCAGGGGGGCCAGGGCGGTGTGATGTCGATGATCGGCCGCCGGATGGCGAACGAGGCGACTCCGCTGATGACCGTGGAAGGCAGCGGCACCGTGATGTTCGGCCACGGCGGCCACCACATCCAGGTGATCAACCTGGCCGGGGACACCCTCTACGTGGAGGCCGACCGGCTGCTCGCCTTCGACGGGACGCTCCAGCAGGGCACGATGTTCATGGGCTCGCAGGGCGGCGTGATGGGCATGGTGCGCGGCCAGGTGACCGGGCAGGGCCTGTTCACCACCACGCTCAAGGGCCATGGCGCGGTGGCGGTGATGGCGCACGGCGGGGTGATCGAGCTGCCGATCGCCCCGGGCCGCGACGTGCACGTGGACCCGCAGGCGTACGTCGCCCACCACGGCGACGTACGCAACAAGCTCTCCACCGCGCTCGGCTGGCGCGACATGGTGGGGCGGGGCTCCGGTGAGGCGTTCCAGCTGGAGCTCAGCGGCAGTGGTGCGGTGTACGTCCAGGCGTCGGAGGAGAAACTGTGAGCACGCCCGTGGTCTTCGACCCGATGACGCTGCCGTCGGACGACAACGTCAACGCGTACACCTTCTGCGTGGAGCTCAAGGGGAGCCAGTGGTTCCTGCAGAAGGGCAAGATGATCGCCTACTACGGGCGGATCGAGTTCAACGGCATCGGCCACGGCCGCTTCGAGCGGCTGATCCGTACGAGCTTCCACTCCCCGCTGCACGCGAGCGACTGGGTGGTGGCCGAGGGCAGCGGCAAGATGCTGCTCGCGGACCGGGCCTTCGACGTGAACTCGTACGACCTGGACAACGGGAATCTGACGATCCGGTCCGGCAATCTGCTCGCCTACCAGCCGACGCTGGCGCTGAAGCAGTCGATCGTGCCGGGATTCCTGACGCTGATCGGTACGGGGAAGTTCGTCGCCGCGTCCAACGGGCCGGTGGTCTTCATGGAGCCGCCCCTGCGGGTCGACCCGCAGGCGCTGGTGGGCTGGGCGGACTGCCCCTCGCCGTGCCATCACTACGACCACGGCTACATGACGGGCGTGATGGGCGGGCTGCGGGCGTTCACCGGGATCGGGGGCGCCTCGGGCGAGGAGCACCAGTTCGAGTTCGTGGGGGCCGGTACGGTGTTGCTCCAGTCCACCGAGGTGCTGATGGCCGAGCAGCCGACGGGAGCCGTACCGCAGCAGGCGGGGGTGCCGGGCGGAGGCGCGGGTCAACCTGGGTCCGCACCCCGCATGCCAGGTCAGCTGGGGGACATCCAGCGTCGCTTCGGGTTGTGAGCGGTAGTCTGCGGAGTGTGACGTCGAACGTCTGCGCCCAGTCTGCGAGCGCGTGCCGGGCGTCACACTCCCTCACTTCGTCCGGCTTTCAACTTCTTAGGTAGAATCCATATATGGAGACCGAGACGGCCACCCGCTGGCTGAGCGACGCGGAGCAGTGCGCCTGGCGCACCCACCTGGACGTCGGCAGGCTGCTGACGCACCAACTGGAGAAGGACCTCCAGCCGTTCGGCCTGACCATGAACGACTACGAGATCCTCGTCAATCTGTCGGAGTCGGACGACCAGCGCATGCGGATGAGCGACCTCGCCGGCGCCACGCTGCAGTCCAAGAGCAGGCTCTCGCACCAGATCACCCGCATGGAGAGCGCGGGCCTGGTCCGCCGGGAGAACTGCGAGTCCGACCGCCGGGGGCTGTACGCGGTCCTCACCGAGACCGGTGCCGAGACGATGCGCAAGGTCGCGCCGCACCACGTGGCGTCGGTCCGCAAACACTTCATGGACCTGCTGCCACCCGAGGCCCTGGAGCAGCTGCACACGGCCCTGACCCCGGTCGCCGACCACCTGCGCGGGCGGCGCGGAAAGCTCTGACCCACCGGGTCCTCAGCGGGCGTCCGGCAGCCACAGCGCGAACCGGGCGCCTCGCTCCCCCGCTCCCGACACCCTCAGCCGGCCCCCGTGCCGCACGGCCACGTCGCGGGCGATGGCCAGGCCCAGGCCCGCGCCGCCCTCGTCGCGGGTACGGGCGTCGTCGAGGCGGACGAACCGTTCGAAGATCCGCTCTCGCTCCGCCTCGGGGACCCCGGCGCCGTCGTCGGTGACCTCGACGACGACACCGCCGCCCTCCCGGCGCACGGCGACCGCCACCGCACCGTGTGCGTGCCGCTCGGCGTTGTCCAGCAGATTGCCGAGCACCCGGGCCAGCTGCGCACGGGAACCCGTCACCTCGAAGCCCCCGGCCTCCGGCGCGGACACCGTCACCGGGATCCGGTCACCGGTGCGCTGCGAGACCTCCTCACGGACCAGGGCGCCGAGCTCCAGCAGGGCCGCGCCCGGCCGCTCCCCCGCGTCCAGCCGGGCCAGCAGCAGCAGATCGGCGGCCAGCGCCTGGAGCCGTACGGTGTCGGCGACCGCGCCCGTCACGTCCAGCAGCCCCGGGTGCGCGGCGCCCACCTCCAGCTGGGTGCGGAGCGACGCGATCGGGTTGCGCAGCTCGTGCGAGGCGTCGGCGACGAAGCGGCGCTGCCGCTCGACGGAGGCCTCCAGCGCGGTGAGCGTCTCATTGGTCGTACGGGCCAGGCGGGCGATCTCGTCGTGCGAACCGGGCTCCGGCACCCGCCTGCTCAGGTCCTCGGACGCGGTGATCGCGGCCATCTCGCGCCGGATGCCCTCGACCGGGCGCAGCGCCCGGCGCGTCACCAGCCAGGTCACCCCGGCGACGACGAGGAGCACGACGGGCAGTCCGGCCAGCATCGCGCCGCGCACGCTGGCGACGGCCCGCTGCTCCGCGGCGAGCGGGGCGCCCGCGTGCACGGTCAGGGTCAGCCCCGCCGGGTTCGTGGCCTCGACGGAGGCGAAGCGGTAGTCGGCGCGGTCGCCGTCGACGGTGGCGGTGCCGTGGGTGAAGTCCGGGTCGTCGGTGGAGACCTCACCGCGGGCGGGATCGGCGGTGGCGTCGTCGTCGTCGCGTTCCTCGTCGTCATCGCCCGTGGCGGCGGGCGGGCGCTGCGGCGCGACCCCGCCCGTGCCGGTGCCGGAGATCGCCTCCAGGTCCTTCGATACGGCGACCACCCGGCCGTCCTCGTCGGTCACCTGGACGGGGTGGTCCTCCTCGTCGCTCATGTCCAGCTTGTCGTACGGCACGCCCAGGGCCAGCTGTCCCGCGGTCTCCCGGGCCGCGACCTCGGCCTGGAGACCCGCCTGGTCGGTGAGGTTGGCCCCCAGGACGAGGAGGACGGCGAGCCCGGCGGCGGCCAGCGCGAGCGCGACCACGAGGGTGGCGCCGAGCGCCGCTCTGGCCCGTACTGACCTCACGGCGTCTCCAGCCGGTAGCCGGCACCGCGCACCGTACGGATGGCGGCCGCGCCCAGCTTGCGGCGCAGGGTGCTGACGTACACCTCGACGATGTTCGGGTCGCCGTCGTAGGCGAAGTCCCAGACGTGCTCCAGGATGTCCGCCTTGCTGACCACCTGCCCGGCCCGCAGTACGAGCTGTTCCAGCACCGCGAACTCCTTGGCGGTGAGGGTGATCTCGTCCTCGGCGAGGTGGACCCGGCGGGCGGCCGTGTCCATCCGCAGCGAGCCGGCCGTGACCACCGGCGACGCGGCCCCCGCGCGGCGCCGCAGCAGCGCCCGGACCCGGGCGACCAGCACCACGTAACTGAACGGTTTGGTCAGGTAGTCGTCCGCGCCGGTGTCGAGGCCCTCGGCCTCGTCGTACTCCCCGTCCTTCGCGGTCAGCATGAGGATGGGCACCTCGTGGCCGGCGGCACGCAGGGCGGCGCAGATCCGGTAGCCGTTCATCCCCGGCAGCATGATGTCGAGGACGACGAGGTCGTACGCGCCGTCGGAGGCCCGGTGCAGCCCCTCGAGGCCGTCGTGGACCACGTCCACGGCGAAACCCTCGGCGGTGAGCCCCCGGGCCAGGGAGATCGCCAGCCGCTTCTCGTCCTCCACGATCAACAGGCGCATGCGCACAGCCTCGCAAACCGAAGCTGAAGACGGCTTCAGGTGGCTTCAGGCTGCGTTCAGCATCGCCCCGGCAGTGTGGGCCGCATCGCAACGCCGCTCATACGACTGAAACGACCGGGGAGGAACCCCTCATGAAGCGAAAGATCGTCATCGCCGCCGTCACCGCGGCCGTACTCGTCGCCGGCACGGCCGCGACGGCCGTGGCCTTCGCGGCCGACGACGGCCGCGACGCGGACAGGGGCGCCGCGGCGCGCGTCTCCGTGGGCGACGCGGCCTCGTCCGCCGTCCGGGCCGTCCCGGGCACGGTGACCGGGGCGGAGCTCGACGACGAGGACGGCGCCGTGGTCTGGGAGCTGGACGTGTACGGCTCCGACAAGATCACGCACGACGTGACGGTGGACGCGGGCGACGGCAAGGTGCTCGGGAAGCACGCGTCCGACGACAACGACGACCGCGACCGCCGTGCCCCCCGCCCGGCCCCCGTCACGCTCGACGCGGCGGTCGCCGCCGCGCTGAAGGAGTCCCCGGGCACGGTGACCTCCATCGAGCTGGACGGTCGCGAGGGCGGGGCGACGCACTGGGAGGTCGATGTCCGCGGCGAGGACGGCAAGGAGCACGAGATGGACGTGGACGCGAAGTCGGCCGCGGTCACGGTGGACCGCTCGGACGACGGGCGCGATTCCGACGACGACTGAGGCAGGGCCCCGTTCCCGGTGCGGCCGCACGCCGCGCCGGGAACGGGAGCGAGGCCGGTCAGGCCTCGCCGGTGAGCCCCGCCACCAGTTCGTCCGCCGCCGCGTACGGATCGAGTCGCCCGGCCACGATGCGTGCGGCGAGGGCGTCCAGGCGGCGGTCGCCGTGCAGGTCCCCGATGCGTTCGCGGAGGCGGGTGACGGCGATCGTCTCGACCTCACGGGCGGCGCGGGCCGTGCGCCGCTCGGCGAGGACACCGTGCTCCTCCATCCACGCCCGGTGCTTCTCCAGCGCCTCGACGACCTCGTCGATGCCCTCGCCCCGGGCGGCGACCGTCTTCACGATCGGGGGGCGCCAGTCGCCGGCACCGCGGGACTCCCCGAGGCCCAGCATGTGGTTGAGCTCGCGGGCGGTGGCGTCGGCGCCGTCCCGGTCGGCCTTGTTCACCACGTACACGTCGCCGATCTCCAGGATTCCGGCCTTCGCCGCCTGGATGCCGTCGCCCATGCCCGGGGCGAGGAGGACGACGGAGGTGTCGGCCTGGGAGGCGATCTCCACCTCCGACTGGCCGACCCCCACCGTCTCCACCAGGATCACGTCGAAGCCCGCCGCGTCCAGCACCCGGATCGCCTGCGGGGCCGACCAGGCGAGACCGCCCAGATGGCCCCGCGTGGCCATGGAGCGGATGTAGACGCCCGGGTCGGACGCGTGGTCCGACATCCGGATCCGGTCCCCGAGGAGCGCGCCGCCGGAGAACGGCGACGACGGGTCGACGGCGAGCACGGCGACCCGCTTGCCCTGCCGCCGGTAGGCGGAGACGAGCGCCGACGTCGATGTCGACTTGCCGACACCCGGGGATCCGGTCAGGCCGACGACGCAGGCGTTCCCCGCCAGGGGTGCCAGCGCGGCCATCACCTCGCGCAGTTGCGGCGACGCCCCCTCCACCAGGGAGATGAGCCGGGCCACGGCCCGCGGCCGGCCCTCCCGCGCCTGCTCGACCAGGGTGGGGACGTCCACCTTCACGCTCGGCCTCCTCGCTCGCTCGTACCGACTACTTGCCCGGTACGCGGATGATCAACGCATCGCCCTGGCCGCCGCCGCCGCACAGCGCCGCCGCCCCGGTGCCGCCGCCGCGCCGCTTGAGCTCCAGCGCCAGGTGCAGCACCACGCGGGCGCCGGACATCCCGATGGGGTGACCGAGCGCGATGGCGCCGCCGTTGACGTTGACCTTGTCCGAGGTGACGCCGAGGTCCTTCATGGACTGGACGGCGACGGCCGCGAACGCCTCGTTGATCTCGATCAGGTCGAGGTCCTCGACGCCGATGCCCTCCTTCTTGAGGGCGTGACGGATGGCGTTGGACGGCTGCGACTGGAGCGAGTTGTCCGGACCGGCCACGTTGCCGTGGGCGCCGATCTCGGCGATCCAGTCCAGGCCCAGCGCCTCGGCCTTGGCCTTGCTCATGACGACGACGGCGGCCGCACCGTCGGAGATCTGCGAGGAGGTGCCGGCCGTGATCGTGCCGTCCTTGGCGAAGGCCGGGCGCAGCTTGCCGAGGGACTCGACGGTCGTCTCGGCGCGGATGCCCTCGTCCTTGGAGAAGAGGACCGGGTCGCCCTTGCGCTGCGGGATCTCGACCGGGGTGATCTCGGCCTCGAAGAGACCGTTCTTCTGCGCCGCGGCGGCGCGCTGGTGGGACAGGGCGCCGATCTCGTCCTGGGCCGCACGCGCCAGGCCGAGACGGGTGTTGTGCTTCTCGGTGGACTCGCCCATCGGGATGTTCTCGTAGGCGTCGGTCAGACCGTCGTACGCCATCGAGTCGAGCATCTCGATGGCGCCGTACTTGTGGCCCTCGCGGGACTTGGGGAGCAGGTGCGGGGCGTTCGTCATGGACTCCTGGCCGCCGGCCACGACCACGTCGAACTCGCCGGCGCGGATCAGCTGGTCGGCCAGGGCGATGGCGTCGAGCCCGGAGAGGCACACCTTGTTGACGGTGAGCGCCGGGACGCTCAACGGGATGCCGGCCTTGACGGCCGCCTGGCGTGCCGGGATCTGCCCTGCCCCGGCCTGCAGCACCTGGCCCATGATCACGTACTCGACCTGGTCGCCGCCGATGCCGGCCCGGTCCAGCGCCGCCTTGATGGCGAAGCCGCCGAGGTCGGCTCCGGAGAAGCTCTTCAGGGAGCCGAGGAGGCGGCCCATGGGCGTACGGGCGCCCGCGACGATCACTGAGGTGGTTCCGGTCGTTCCTGACATGAGGCGCGGCCCCTTGGGATCGGTAGTGAACGAGGGTTTACTTGAATGTACTGAGCAGTACCTCGCTCGTCATCCGGCAGCGGGTGTGATCGCGCGCACGTTGCGTAACCATCCGCCGAGCGCTGCACTGGTTCCATGCTGACGCGAATCGACCACATCGGGATCGCCTGTTTCGACCTCGACAAGACCGTCGAGTTCTACCGCTCGACCTACGGGTTCGAGGTGTACCACTCCGAGATCAACGAGGAGCAGGGCGTGCGGGAGGCCATGCTCAAGATCAACGAGACGTCGGACGGCGGCGCCTCCTACCTCCAGTTGCTGGAACCGACCCGCGAGGACTCCGCGGTAGGCAAATGGCTGGCCAAGAATGGCGAGGGAGTGCACCACATCGCCTTCGGTACGGCGGACGTGGACACGGACGCCTCGGACATCCGCGAGAAGGGTGTCAGGGTGCTGTACGACGAGCCCAGGACGGGTTCGATGGGATCCCGGATCACCTTCCTGCACCCCAAGGACTGCCACGGCGTACTGACCGAACTGGTCACGTCCCGGACGGAGCACTGACCGGCCGGGCCGCGGTCCGGCCCAGCGGGAGCCGGACAACAGCTTCTCAGGGATACCCGGCCCGGTAGAGTGGGCTGTTCCGGGCCGGGGCCGGGTCGGGGCCGCGCCGCGTCCTCAGCCGTTGATCTGTCACCATTCCCCGGGGGGCCGTTCGCCGGTGAACGGTACTCGTGTGGACTTTGCGACCAGGGTTGGGGCCTCCCCTGCTCAGTGGGGCATCTCCTGCTCGAACGAAGTTGAGAGCTTGGGGAAGACGTTGAGAGCTCGGGGAAGGATGGGACCGCGCAGTGCGGGGCTACGAACGCCAGGAGAGCCACCGAGCTGAAGACGACCATCTCTCGCGGTTCGAAGCCGAGATGGACCGGCTGAAGACCGACCGGGAGAAGGCCGTCCAGCACGCCGAGGACCTCGGTTACCAGGTCGAGGTCTTGCGTGCCAAGCTGCACGAGGCCCGGCGCAGTCTGGCGACCCGTCCCGCCTACGACAGCGCGGACATCGGTTACCAGGCGGAGCAGTTGCTCCGTAATGCCCAGATCCAGGCCGACCAGCTGCGCAACGACGCCGAGCGCGAGCTGCGTGACGCCCGGGCGCAGACGCAGCGGATCCTTCAGGAGCACGCCGAGCACCAGGCGCGGCTCCAGGCCGAACTGCACAACGAGGCCGTGCAGCGCCGCCAGCAGCTCGACCAGGAGCTGGCGGAGCGCCGCCAGACCGTCGAGTCCCACGTCAACGAGAACGTGGCGTGGGCCGAGCAGTTGCGCGCCCGCACCGAGTCCCAGGCGCGCCGGCTGCTGGAGGAGTCGCGGGCCGAGGCCGAGCAGGCGCTGAGCGCCGCCCGTGCCGAGACCGCCCGGCTGGCCGACGAGACGCGCCAGCGTCTGGGAGCCGAGGCCGAGTCCGCCCGCTCCGAGGCCGAGTCGATCCTGCTGCGCGCCCGCAAGGACGCCGAACGGATGCTGGGTGCCGCTTCCAGCCAGGCGCAGGAGGCCACCGCCCACGCCGAGCAGCTGCGTACGTCCACGACGGCGGAGACCGAGCAGGCGCGGCAGCAGACCACCGAGCTGAACCGGGCCGCCGAGCAGCGCATGCAGGAGGCCGAGACGCAGCTGCGCGAGGCGCGCCTCGAGGCGGAGAAGGTCCTGTCCGAGGCGAAGGAGGCCGCGGTCAAGCGGCTGGCCGGAGCCGAGTCGCAGAACGAGCAGCGCACCCGTACCGCCAAGTCGGAGATCGCCCGGCTGGTCGGCGAGGCCACCAAGGACGCCGAGTCCCTCAAGGCGGAGGCCGAGCAGGCGCTCGCCGATGCCCGTGCCGAGGCCGACCGGCTCCGTTCCGAGGCGGCCGACTCCGCGCGCACCGCCGCCGCGGAGGACGCCGCGGCCCAGCTCGCCAAGGCGGCCCGCGCCGCCGAGGAGGTGCTGACCAAGGCGTCCGACGACGCGAAGTCGACCACCCGGGCGGCGAGCGAGGAGGCCGACCGGATCCGCCGTGAGGCGGAGGCCGAGGCGGACCGGCTGCGCGGCGAGGCCGCCGAGCAGGCCGACCAGCTCAAGGGCGCGGCCAAGGACGACACCAAGGAGTACCGGGCCAAGACGGTCGAGCTCCAGGAGGAGGCGCGCCGGCTGCGCGGCGAGGCCGAGCAGCTGCGTTCCGAAGCGGTCGCCGAGGGCGAGCGGATCCGCGGCGAGGCCCGTCGGGAGGCGCTCCAGCAGATCGAGGAAGGCGCGAAGACCGCCGAGGAGCTGCTGGCCAAGGCGAAGGCGGACGCGGAGGAGCTCCGCGGCGCCGCGGGCACCGAGAGCGAGCGGGTCCGCAGCGAGGCCACCGAGCGGGCGGCGGCGCTGAAGAAGCAGGCGGAGGAGGCCCTGGAGCGGGCCCGCGCCGAGGCGGAGCGGCTGCGCACCGAGTCCGAGGAGCAGGCCGAGGCGGTGACGGCCGCGGCCGAGCAGGCGGCGGCCGGGCTGCGCGAGGAGACCGAGCGGGCGATCGCGGCCCGGCAGACGGAGGCGGCGGCCGAGCTGACCCGTCTGCACGGCGAGGCCGAGACCCGTCTCGCCACCGCCGAGCAGACGCTGGGCGAGGCGCGCGGCGACGCGGAGCGCGTCCGTCGCGAGACGAACGAGGAGTCCGAGCGGCTGCGCGCGGAGGCCGCCGAGCGGCTGCGCACGCTCCAGGAGCAGTCCGAGGCAGAGGCCCAGCGGCTGCGCGACGAGGCCGCGGCCGACGCCGCGCAGTCCCGTGCGGAGGGCGAGACCGTCGCCGTACGGCTGCGCAGCGAGGCCGCCGCCGAGGCCGAGCGTCTGAAGACCGAGGCGCAGGAGAGTGCCGACCGGGTGCGGTCGGAGGCCGCGGCCGCCGCCGAGCGGGTGGGCACGGAGGCCGCCGAGGCGCTCGCCGCCGCCCAGGAGGAGGCGAACCGGCGCCGCCGCGAGGCCGAGGAGACCCTCGACGCGGCACGTACCGAGGCCAATCAGGAGCGTGAGCGGGCCCGCGAGCAGAGCGAGGAGCTCCTGGCCTCCGCCCGCAAGCGGGTCGAGGAGGCGCAGGCCGAGGCCCAGCGCCTGGTCGAGGAGGCGGACGCACGCGCGACCGAGTTGGTCACCGCGGCCGAGCAGACCGCCCAGCAGGTACGGGATTCGGTCAACGGGCTCCAGGAGCAGGCCGAGGCGGAGATCGCCGGGCTGCGCTCCACCGCCGAGCACGTCGCGGAGCGCACGAAGTCCGAGGCGCAGGAGGAGGCGGACCGGGTCCGTTCCGACGCGTACGCGGAGCGGGAGCGGGCCGGCGAGGACGCGGCCAGGATCCGCCGGGTGGCGCAGGAGGAGACCGACGCCGCGAAGGCGATGGCCGAGCGCACCGTCTCCGAGGCGATCACGGAGTCGGAGCGGCTGCGGGCCGACACCGCGGAGTACAGCCAGCGGATGCGTACCGAGGCGTCCGACGCCCTGGCGTCCGCCGAGCAGGACGCGTCGCGCAGCCGGGCCGAGGCCCGTGAGGACGCCAACCGGATGCGGTCCCAGGCGGCGGAGCAGGCCGACAGCCTGATGTCCGAGGCCACGGCCGAGGCCGAGCGGATCCGTACGGAGTCGACGCAGCAGGCCGACAGCCTGGTCTCCGAGGCCACGGCCGAGGCGGAGCGGCTGCGGGCGGAGGCCACGCAGCAGGCGGCCCGGCTCGGTGACGAGGCGGCGGGCGAGGCGGAGCGGCTGCGGGCGGAGGCGGCGGCGACCGTCGGTTCCGCGCAGGAGCACGCGGCCCGTACCCGCGAGGAGTCGGAGCGGCTGCGGGGCGACGCCGAGGCGGCGGCCGAGCAGATGCGTGCCGAGGCGCGCCAGGAGGCGGACCGGCTGCTGGACGAGGCGCGCGAGTCGGCCTCGAAGCGCCGCGCCGATGCGGCCGAGCAGGCGGACCAGTTGATCAACAAGGCCCAGGAGGAGGCGCTGCGCGCTGCCACCGAGGCCGAGGAGCAGGCCGACACGATGGTCGGGGTGGCTCGCAAGGAGGCCGTGCGGATCACCTCCGAGGCGACCGTCGAGGGCAACTCCCTGGTGGAGCGGGCCCGGACGGACGCGGACGAGCTGCTGGTCGGTGCCCGCCGGGACGCCACCCAGATCCGGGAGCGGGCCGAGGAGCTCAGGACGCGGGCCGAGGCCGAGGTGCAGGAGCTGCACGATCGTGCGCGGCGGGAGACGTCCGAGCAGGTCAAGACGGTCGGCGAACGCGTCGACAAGCTGATGAAGGCGGCGACCGAGCAGCGCGAGGAGGCCGCCGCGAAGGCCAAGGAGCTGCTGTCGGACGCCAACTCCGAGGCGAGCAAGGTCCGCATCGCGGCCGTGAAGCGGGCGGAGTCGCTGCTCAAGGAGGCCGAGCAGAAGAAGGCCAGCCTGGTGCGCGAGGCCGAGAAGCTGCGGGCCGACGCCGAGGCCGAGGCCAAGCGGACGGTGGACGAGGGCCGGCACGAGCTCGATGTCCTGGTACGCCGGCGCGCGGACATCAACACGGAGATCTCCCGTGTCCAGGACGTCCTGGAGGCGTTGGAGTCCTTCGAGACCCCCGGGGCGGGCGGCAAGGGCGCGGGTGGCGGGCCGCCGGGCGGCGGCAAGGCCACCGCAGCGGCGGGCACTCGTGCGGGTGGGAAGCAGTCGGATGGGTAGCCAACCGGTGCTCTCCCGTGGTTAGGCATGGACGTTCAGCCCTCCGAGTGGCAAGGGTTACGGGGGTTAGCCACTCAAAAGGGGTGTCATTCTCCAGATCAAACGGGCATCCGCTCGATGACACGCCGTTCTGACCCCTAGGATTCCCTCTATCACCTCACCGGTCTCACTTCGACAGGAACCCCATGAGTGACCCTTCCTCCCCCTTCGGCTTCGAGCTCGTGCGGCGTGGTTACGACCGCGGTCAGGTGGATGACCGCATTACCAAGATCGTCGCCGACCGTGATAGTGCTCTCTCCCGCATCACGTCTCTGGAAAAGCGCATCGAGGAACTCCACCTCGAAACGCAGAACGCCCAGGCACAGGTGAGCGACGCGGAACCGTCGTACGCCGGCCTCGGCGCGCGGGTGGAGAAGATTCTCCGCCTGGCCGAGGAGGAGGCCAAGGACCTGCGTGAGGAGGCCCGTCGCGCCGCCGAGCAGCACCGTGAGCTCGCCGAGTCCGCCGCCCAGCAGGTGCGCAACGACGCCGAGACCTTCGCCGCCGAGCGCAAGTCCAAGGCCGAGGACGACGGCGTCCGCATCGTCGAGAAGGCCCAGGGTGAGGCCACCACGCTGCGCTCGGACGCGCAGAAGGACGCGGCCCAGAAGCGCGAGGAGGCCGACGCCCTCTTCGAGGAGACCCGCGCCAAGGCCGCCCAGGCCGCCGCGGACTTCGAGACCAACCTGGCCAAGCGCCGCGACCAGTCGGAGCGTGACCTCGCGGCCCGTCAGGCCAAGGCCGAGAAGCGTCTGGCCGAGATCGAGCACCGCGCCGAGCAGCTCCGCCTGGAGGCCGAGAAGCTCCGCACGGACGCCGAGCGCCGCGCCCGTCAGACGGTGGAGACCGCGCAGCGCCAGGCCGAGGACATCGTGGCCGACGCCAACGCGAAGGCCGACCGGATCCGCAGCGAATCCGAGCGCGAGCTGGCTGCGCTCACCAACCGCCGCGACTCGATCAACGCGCAGCTGACCAACGTCCGCGAGATGCTGGCGACGCTGACGGGTGCCGCGGTGGCCGCCGCCGGCTCCCCCGCCGACGAGGAGCCCGCCTCCCGCGGCGTCCCGGCGCAGCAGACCCGCTGATCACCTGTACGGTCCAGCCCTCGCGCGCCCGGTTCCGCCTTTGTGGTGGCGCCGGGCGCGCGGCCGTTCTAGCGTGAACGCATGATCGAGCTCGATGGCCTCACCAAACGCTTCGGCAACAAGGTTGCCGTCGATCAGTTGTCGTGCCGGATCAAGCCGGGGATGGTGACGGGTTTTCTGGGACCGAACGGGGCAGGCAAGTCCACCACGATGCGGATGATGCTCGATCTCGACAACCCCACCAGCGGATCGGTGCGCATCGACGGCAAGCACTACCGCGAGTTGTCCGAGCCCCTGAAGTACATCGGCGCGCTCCTGGACGCCAAATCGATGCATGGCGGCCGCAGCGCCTACAACAACCTGCTCTGTCTCGCCCAGAGCAACCGGATCCCGGAGAGCCGGGTGGCGGAGGTCCTCGACACCGTCGGTCTGACCGCGGTGGCGAAGAAGAAGTCCAAAGGGTTCTCCCTCGGTATGGGCCAGCGCCTGGGAATCGCGGCGGCGCTGCTCGGTGATCCCGAGATCCTGATGTTCGACGAACCCGTCAATGGTCTGGACCCCGAGGGAATTCACTGGATCCGCAATCTGATGAAGACACTCGCCGCGGAAGGCCGGACGATCTTCGTCTCTTCTCACCTGATGAGTGAAATGGCGCTGACCGCGGACCATTTGATCGTGATCGGGCAGGGCCGGCTGCTCGCCGACACTTCGATGGCCGACTTCATCCATCAGAACTCCCGCAGTTATGTGCGCATGCGCTCCCCGCAGCAGGAACGGCTGCGGGACGTCCTGCACGCGGAGGGCCTCGTCGCGGTCGAGTCGGGCAACGGCACGCTCGAGATCGACGGCGCCACCACCGAGGCCCTGGGCGAGCTCGCCGCCCGGCACACGATCGTGCTGCACGAGCTGAGCTCCCAGCGGGCCTCATTGGAGGAGGCGTTCATGCAGATGACGGCGGACTCGGTGGAGTACCACGCCCACTCGGAGCGGGGGACCCCGCCGCCGCCGGTGGGGCCGCACTGGGGCGATCAGTGGGACCAGCCGCCCGGCGGCACCCCGGGGGTTCCCGGCGGTTCCGGCGGTTCCGGCACCGGAACGGGAGCGTGACGACGATGGCGTCGGTACCCGCGGTCCTGACCTCCGAATGGACCAAGATCCGTACGGTCTCCTCGACGACCTGGACGCTGATCTGCGCGTTCGCCGTCACCGTCGCGATGAGCGCGGCGCTCTGCGCGGTGATGAACTCCCAGTTCGACGACCTCTCCGACGCGGAGCGGGCCACGTTCGACCCCACGTTCATCAGCTTCTCCGGCATGATCCTCGGTCAGCTGGCGATGGTCGTCTTCGGTGTCCTGGTGGTCGGTACGGAGTACAGCTCCGGCATGATCCGCACCTCCCTGGCGGCCGTGCCGCAACGCGCCACCTTCCTGTTCAGCAAGATGCTGGTCGCCGGCGTACTGGCCCTGGTGGTCGGGATGGTCACCAGTTTCGTCTCGTTCTTCCTCGGCCAGGCCCTGCTCGGTGACCACGGCATCGGCATCGGCGAGGACAACGTGCTGCGGGCGGTCTTCGGCGCCGGGCTCTACATGGGGCTGATCGCGCTCTTCTCCATGGGGGTGGCGGCGATGCTGCGCAGTTCCATGCTGTCGCTCGGCATCCTGATGCCCTTCTTCTTCCTGGTCTCGCAGATCCTGTCGGCCGTCCCGGGCGCGAAGAGCGTCGCCCAGTACTTCCCGGACCAGGCCGGTTCCAAGATCATGCAGGTGGTGCCCGACGCGATGAACAGCGATCCGGCTCCGTACGGGCCGTGGGCCGGGCTGCTGATCATGGTGGCGTGGGTGGCTGCCGCGGTGTTCGGCGGCTTCCTCGTACTCAAGAAGCGCGACGCCTGACCGTGTGTCGTGGGCCACGGCCCACGGCCCCGGGAGGGGCCCCGCAAGGGCTGTCGAAGAGGGGAACCGGAAGAGACTCGCCCCGTGACGACTTGGCCGGAACCGTCAGGGCCTGGTTATCCTCCTCACTCATACGGGGGGCGTGCGGCCGACGGCCTGTGCCCCGACGACAGATAAGTCGATGGGGCTGGAGCATGATCGAGGCAGTCGGCCTGACCAAGCGCTATGGCGCGAAGACGGCCGTGTACAACCTTTCCTTCCAGGTGCGGCCCGGCACCGTCACCGGGTTCCTCGGTCCCAACGGGTCGGGCAAGTCGACGACGATGCGGATGATCCTCGGTCTGGACCGGCCGACGGCGGGCCGGGCGACCATCGGCGGACACGAATTCCGCAATCTGCCGAACGCGCCGCGTCAGGTGGGCGCCCTTCTGGACGCCAAGGCCGTGCACGGCGGGCGCAGCGCCCGCAACCACCTGCTCTCGCTCGCCCAGCTGGCCGGTATCCCGGCTGCCCGGGTCGACGAGGTGCTGGGCGTCGTCGGCCTCCAGCAGGTCGCCTCGAAGCGGTCCAAGGGCTTCTCGCTGGGCATGGGGCAGCGTCTGGGCATCGCGGCGGCTCTGCTGGGCGACCCGCAGGTGCTGCTCTTCGACGAGCCGGTCAACGGTCTGGACCCGGAGGGCATCCTCTGGGTCCGCAATCTGATGAAGATGCTGGCGTCCGAGGGCCGTACGGTCTTCGTCTCCAGCCATCTGATGAGCGAGATGGCCCTCACCGCGGACCATCTGATCGTGATCGGCCGCGGTCAGCTGATGGCCGACATGAGCATCACGGACTTCATCTCCGCCAACTCGGCCGATTTCGCACGGGTCCGGGTCTCGGACGACAAACCCGAGCAGCGCGAGAAGCTCACGGCCACGCTCACCGAGGCGGGCGGCCAGGTTCTGTCGGAGCCGGACGGGGCCCTGCGGATCACCGGGCTCAGGCTGCCGCGGATCAGCGATCTGGCCCATGAGTCCGACGTCCGGCTGTGGGAGCTCTCGCCGCACCAGGCCTCGCTGGAGGAGGCGTACATGCGGATGACACAGGGCGCCGTGGACTACCGTTCGACGGCGGACCAGGTGGCCCACCTGCAGGCGCCGCCGCCGCCCGGCGGATACGGGCCGCAGCCGGGGTACGCCCCGCCGCAGCAGAGCGTCCCCGAGGTTCCGCAGCAGGGCTGGTACGCCCCGCCGCCGCCCGGACAGAACCCGTACGCGGCCGCCCAGGCCCCCGCTGCACCGGCAGCCGCCCCGGCCGCTCCCGCGGTCCCCGCCGCTCCTGCCCCGGCCCCGGCAGCGCCCCCCGGACCCCCCGCAGACCTGACCGAGCGCGAGACCAGCGAGGACTCCCGATGACAACGCCGTCCACGCCGCCCACGCCGCAGGCGCCGTACCAGCAGCAGGCGTACCAGCAGCCCCCCGCGCCCCAGCAGCACGGGCAGGGCATGCAAACCGCTTACTACACCTCACCGATCCCGGTGCGCCCCGCCACCCTCGGCGACGCGCTCGCCTCGGAGTGGACCAAGATCCGGTCCGTGCGCTCCACGATGTGGACGCTCGGCGTCATGATCGTGCTGCTGCTCGTCATCGGCGTGCTGTCCGCGGTCGCGGTCAGCGCCTCCGACGCCGACATCGGCACCACGCCGGTCCTCAGCCTCGGCTTCTTCGGCGTGCTGCTGGGAACGATCTGCGTGATCACGCTCGGCGTGATGACCATCGCGTCGGAGTACGGCACCGGCATGATCCGTACGACGCTGACGGCCTCCCCGAGCCGGGCCAGGGTGCTCAGCGCGAAGGCGATCGTCTTCTTCCTGCTCACCTTCGTCCTGACGACCGTGATGACCACGATCGTCGCCCTGCTCCAGACGTCCATCCTGGACGGCGAGGCCCCCTCCGGGGACGAGTGGCTGCGCGGCACGGTCGGGGTGGGTCTCTACCTCGCGACGCTGGGGCTGCTCTCGCTGGCCGTCGGGGCGCTGATCCGGCACTCGGCCGGCGCGATCACCATCATGATCGGCGTGGTGCTGCTGCCGCTCGTGCTGGCCATCTTCATGTTCTCGGATTCACTGCGGTCGATCCAGGAGTGGCTCCTGGAGTACTCGATCCCCAACCAGCTCAGCATCTTCTACGACAACTCGGTCACGTCGTCCGGCGGGCCGTCCGGCTGGGATCCGCTGTGGATCATGCTGGGGGTGACCGCCGTGGCCCTGGGCGGCGCCTACCTGGTGATGGACAAGCGCGACGTCTGACGCCGGCGGCCGCCCGGCGGCCGTTCAGTGCCGAGGCGCGTTCCTGGACCGCTGCACCCGTGTGGTGCGGCGGTCCCTCGCGTTCCAGCAGGCCTTGTGCCAGTGCCTGCGGTCGTCGATCCCGCCGTACTGGGACCAGGCCACGAGGTGCGGGATGCCCGAGGGGATCTCCTGGTCGCAGCCGGGGCAGCGGTAACGCTTGCCCGCCGCGCTCGCGCCGCTCACCGGGCGGACCGACCACTCCTCGCCCTGCCACTCCTCGGAGCGCCCTCCGCCGCCGTACCGGTCCCCCGCCGCGCTCGCGCTGGCGGTGGGACTCTCGCCGCCTCGGGGGCGGTTGCGGCGCGGGGACACGTGACACCTCACAGGGCGGACCGGGCAGTTCCCGTCAAGCGTAGGGCCATTCGGCGGGGGCACACGTCCCGCACCGCCCGGGACGGGACGGGTTACCGGAAAATCGCAACAACTTCCCGTTGGACCGTGCCCTTGGCACGTGTCAGACGTTGTTGCCAGTAGGGGAGAGCCGCGTCGGCCGCAAGGAGGTATCTGGCGATGCGTGTGGGAACGTTCGTACTGGCAGCCCAGTTTCCGGGGCAGGGGCCGGGTGAGGCGCTGCACCGCGCGATCCGGTCCGCCGAGGTCGCGGAGGAGTCCGGACTCGACTCGGTCTGGCTGGCCGAACATCATTTCGTGCCGTACGGGGTCTGCCCGTCCGCCGTGACGCTGGCAGCGCTGCTGCTCGGACGCACGCGCAGGATTCGTGTCGGTACGGCGGTGAGCGTGCTGCCGACCCAGCATCCGGTCGCGCTCGGCGAGCAGGCCGCGCTGCTCCACCTCACCAGTGGCGGCCGGTTCACGCTCGGTGTGGGCCGGGGCGGGCCGTGGATCGACCTGGAGGTGTTCGGCGGCGGCCTGGAGGCGTACGAGCACGGCTTCCCGGAGTCCCTGGGGCTGCTGCTCGACTGGCTGCGCGAGGCGCGGGTGGCGGGCCGCGGGGAGCGCTACGGCTTCCGCGAGGTGGCGGTGGTCCCCCGGGCCGACGAACTGCTCGACGCGGAGAGCGGGGAGAGCCCCGGGGGCCCCGAGGTGATCGTCGCGTGCACCTCGCCGAAGAGCGTGAAACTCGCCGCCGAGAACGGCTTGCCGATGCTGCTCGGGATGCACTGCGGGGACGAGGAGAAGGCCGAGATGGTCGCCCTCTGGCGCTCCTGCGCGCTCGCGGCGGGCCGTTCGCCGGAGAGCGTACGGGAGGCGGGGCACGTGTCCGCGGGGGTCGCACAGATCGCGGACCGTACCGACGACGCCCGGGAGACGCTCGTGAAGGCGATGCCCGGCTGGCTGCGGCAGGGGCTGGAGGCTCATGTGACGGTGGACGGCCGGCACCGGGTGATGCGCGACCCGGTCGGCTACACGGAGCTGTTGTGCGGGCTTCATCCGGTGGGCCCGCCCCGGCTCGCCGCGGACCGCCTCGCGGCCACGGCGGAGCGCACGGGGATCACCCGCTTCGCGCTGCTGGTGGAGGGTTCCGGAGATCTCGTCGCCACGGAGGAGAACGTAGCGCGGCTGGGCACCGAGGTACTGCCCCTCCTCGAATGACCCCCGCACGGAGGTTTCACGGTGTACGTGCGGGAGCTGCCGCCCCGGACCAGTCGCACCTCCCGCGGCCCGGAACGGCAGCAGAAGCGTTCAGCAGTCCCGTAGTTCGGGCGACTGGTTGAGCAACTGGCCCCTCACCGAGGTGAACTTGGCCAGTCGGTCGTCGACCGAGGCGTCCAGCGGGAACACCGCGACGCGGTGGCAGTTCTGGAATGCCAGGCGCACTCCGAAGTGCCGCTGCAGCGCGCCGCGTATCGCATCACTCGCGAGCGCACGCAGCAGCTGACCACGTGCCTGCTCGTTGGGCGGCGGCGTCTGGTTGTCGGCGAACTGCCCGCCGTCGACCTTCAGCTGTGCCACCAACGAGCTGATCATCTCCCATGCGTAGGGCAGGGAGGTCCGGACGCAGTCGACGAAGTCGGCTTCGTCGACCTCGCCTCGCTCGGCCTGTTCCAACAGCGCCGGTGAGACGTCGAGCGACATGGGTTCTCCTCTCGCGACCCCGGCAGAGTGCCGGAGCCTTACGGGCAGGGAAGAAGGACGGCGACGCAGCGTGCACGCACGGCGACCTCCTGCATCCACGGTAAGGGCGCAGTCCGGGCCGCACCAGGAGATTGGGAACACAACCGGCCAATAACGAAGGGGTTCAAAGAGGGGCAAGCCAGAAAGCGTCACTCCGGGGCGGGGATGGAGTGACGGGTGGGTGAATCGCGTCGAGCACCTGTCGTCGAGTAGCGTTGTCGACCATGCGTCTCGTCATCGCCCGTTGCTCCGTGGACTACGCGGGCCGGCTCACGGCCCACCTGCCCTCCGCTCCCCGTCTGATCCTGGTGAAGGCGGACGGGAGCGTGTCGATTCACGCCGACGACAGGGCGTACAAACCGCTCAACTGGATGTCGCCGCCCTGCACCCTGAAGGAGGGCGCCGACGACACCGCGGGCATCTGGACCGTGGTGAACAAGGCGGGCGAAAAACTGATCATCACGATGGAGGAAATCCTCCACGACTCGTCCCACGAGCTGGGCGTCGACCCCGGCCTGATCAAGGACGGCGTGGAAGCGCACCTCCAGGAACTGCTCGCCGACCGGATCGAGACGCTCGGCGAGGGCTACACCCTCATCCGCCGCGAGTACTTCACCGCGATCGGCCCCGTCGACATCCTGTGCCGTGACGCCGACGGGCAGACCGTGGCGGTCGAGCTGAAGCGGCGCGGCGACATCGACGGCGTGGAGCAGCTGACCCGCTACCTGGAGCTCCTCAACCGCGATCCCCACCTGGCACCGGTGAAGGGCATCTTCGCCGCCCAGGAGATCAAGCCCCAGGCCCGCGTCCTGGCGACGGACCGCGGCATCGGCTGCGTGGTCCTCGACTACAACGCGATGCGCGGCATCGAGGACGACAAGCTCCGCCTGTTCTGACCCGCCTGCCTGCCCGAAGCCCGTCCGACTCCTCGAGCCCGTCCGGCGATTTCAGGCCCCACTCAGCCATGTCGAGCCCGTCCGGCGTTTGAGGACGGAATCCTCTCGCCGGAGCCGGGGCGACATCTCTCCGGACGGGCGCACACGTGTGAGGCCCGTCCGGAGATTGCGGACAACGCGTCCGCCAGGGCGTCCCGGCTCAGGTCAGCGACGGACTCGCGTCCGGCCCGGACGGCCCACTCGCCGAGTCCGACGACTCGGGCGTCGTCGCCGTGTCCGTGGGAGTCGGAGGCTCGCTGGTCTCCGTCTCCGTCTCGGTCGGCGACGGAGACTCACTGGCCGGAGGCGTGGTCGACTTCGTCGGCCCGGGTGACTTCGTCGTCGTACGCGACGGCGAAGGCCCGTCCGAGGACGGCTCGTCCGGCGACGACGGAGCGGTCTCCGAGACCGTGGCCCCCGGGGAGGTCGCCCCGCTCCCGCCCGCCGGCGCGGACCCGCTCCCCGACGGCCCGGGCGTCGCCGGCGACGACGCCGAACCCGACGTCCCGGCGGAGGGAGTCGCGCCGTCCGTGGTCTCCTCGGCCGGCGACTCCTCCTGCGTCTCGCCGCCCTCGGTCACCGACTGCTCGGTCGAACCCCCGGGGTCGCCACCCTGCGGTTCGCTGTTCGAGGTGAGCCCGAGGGTCACCACCGTGCCGAGCACCCCGGCGAGCAGCACGCCCGCTCCGGCGGCGACGAGATTGCGCCGGGCCCCACCGAGTACCGCGAAGCGTCCGCCACTGCTCAGTCCGGCGGTGACCGGCGGTGCGCTGCGGCGGGGCACGACGACCGTCTCGTCCGGGTACGTCCGCGGCATCGACACGGGTATGACGGTCGGCAGCCCACGAGGCGGCGACGCGTCGAAGCGGCCGGCCGGCATCACGTCGGTCGCCGCGACACCACCCGCGGCCGGTCCGCCTGAGCGGTCCTCGACCAGGGCGAGCGCCCGCCGCCCGGCCACCGCACCGGACTTGTCGGCGAGCGCCCCCCGCATGCTGATGGATGTCTCCAGCTCGGCCCTGGCCCGGTCGAGGTTGCCGGTGCAGAGGGCGAGCACGCCCAACTCATGGTGGAAGTAAGCCTCTTCGGCGACCTCACCGGCGATCCGGCCCGCCTCCTGGCCGATCCGCAGGGACCTCTCCCAGGCGCTCCAGTGCAGCCCGGCGGCCAGGGCGGGCGAGGCGCTGCGGGCCAGCAGCACGGCGACGCTGGTCTGCCCGGCCCCGTCCCCCGGCACGAGCTGTGCCATCGCCGCGACGATGGCGTCGGACTCCGCCACCACCCGTGCGGGCGTGACGGAGGGGTGGCCGGCCCACCAGGCGTAGTGCTGGGCCACCGTTCGCGCCCGCTCCGTGGCGTCGTCGCCGTATCCGGCGGCCTCCAGCTGGGCGAGGACCCCGGCGGCCAGCCGGTAGCGGGAGCCGGCCGGGGACAGCAGTCCGCAGCCGGCCAGTTCACCGAGCGCCGCGTCGGCGTGGGTGTCCCCCACGAGCGCCGGCAGGTGCGCCTGGTGCGGCACCTCACCGCCGAGGGCGACCGCGAAGCGCAGGGTGTCGCGTGCGGCCGCGCTCAGCCGTGAGCCGAGCAGCGCGGCGGGCGCGGCGCCCTCGCCGAGGCTGGGCAGCGGTACGTCCGCCGCCTCCGCGGCGACTGCGTCCTCGTCCGCCGGCGATTCCTCGACGGGCCGGTTCTCCAGGTATCCGTACTCGTCGTACGCGGTCGGGTCGGTGCTCAGCAGGTCGCGCTGGCGCAGCAGGGCGCCCGCCTGGACGAAACGCAGCGGAAGACCCTCGGACTCGAACCAGAGGTCGCCCGCCCAGTTGGCCTCCTCCTCGGTGAGCTTGCGCTCGACCACCCTCTCCATGAGATCGATCGAGGCACCGCGGTCGAGGCCGGCGAGGAGGACCTCTTCGAGGTGGGAGTCGGGTCCGGGCGCGGCGACATCGGGTGTCGCGGCCATCAGGAAGGCGCATTCGGGTGTCGCGTCGAGCAGTTCGTCCAGGGCCGCGCCGCCGAACTCCAGGTCGTCGAGGACGACGACGGCGCCGGTCGTGCGCAGCTTCTCCAGCAGCAGCTCCCGGTCGGGGCGGTGCAGCGGCGCGTCGTGCACGGCTTCGAAGAGTCCGTGCAGCAGGTCGGCCACGGTGCGCTTGTGGCCGTTCAGCCGGACGACTCCGTCGGGGGCGAGTTCCGCGCAGTCGGCGGCGACGGCGTTCAGCAGCGCGGTCCGGCCGGAACCGGCCGGCCCGGTGAGTCGTACGGAGCGGCCGCGGGCCAGCAGGCGCATCAGCCGTTCGCGTGCGTCCTCGCGCTGCAGGAGCGGGAGCTGCGGGACCGGCGGGCCCGGCGGGACGGGGGGCGCGGTGGCCCGCTCACGGTCGGCCCGCTCCGCCGGGGTGCGGCGGACGGGCGCGGCCGGCTGCTCACCGGGCGGGCAGGGTTCGACCTCGCTGCCGTCGACCGGGTTGACGGTGAGCAGGAGGTCGCCGGATATGAGCGGGACGATGCGGGCCTGTTGCGGTGTTTGCTGACCGAAATCAGGCGTCAGCGGATCACGGGAGGGACGGCGCCGGCCTGATTCCTCGGTGAAGTCGCTGCTGTCATGGCCGAACTCTTCCGGCCCCCGGTGTGTCGGGTCCATCGCCAAAGCCCCCAAGACGCGTCGAGCACGGTTGCCCCTCCCGGCCTCGCACGCCCAGCTGTCGCTTCCGGTCCGGTGTCCGCCAGGTGGGTCCGTCAATCGGCAGACGGCCGAACCCTAAACCTTCGCACAGTATCTACGAACATCCGGGGTGCGACGCCGTCCCACAGATCACGGTCTCGTGAGGATTGTGTGGTTCCGACCGCGCCCCCGGAGGGAAGGTGTCGTTCAGACGCGCGGCAGGGATTCCGCGGCGATTCCGCCCTCGATGGCCAGAATGCGGTGCAGTCTGGTGGCCACGAGCAACCGTTGCATCTGCGGCGGTACGCCCCGGAGCACCAGCCGCCGCCCGGCACGCCCGGCCCGGCGGTGCGCTCCCATGATGACGCCCAGTCCCGTCGCGTCCCACGAATCCAGCTCGGTCAGGTCGAGCACCAGGTCGCCGACTCCGTCGTCGAGGGCCGAGTGCAGGACCGTACGGGCGTCCGCCGCGCTTCGGACGTCGAGGCGGCCCCCGACGACCAGCTCGGCGTGGTCGCCCCTGATGTGCATATGCGCTCCCCTGGAATGCTCCGTGGCATGGCCGGTCTGTCTGAAACTGTCTCTGCCCCAACTGACTGCGGCAACGACAGGGAAGTTGCCGTCTGTAAGCGAACCGATACCGAATTCACTCCGTGGAGTGACCCCGGCGCGCAGTGGACCCTGCGGATCCACGTGCGGATCCACTGGTACCGGACGCCGGCCCTCCCGAAGCCCCGGACCTGATCGACGGCGGATCAGGCAACCGGGGACCGAAAACGATCAGTAGGTGTAGAAGCCCTGCCCGCTCTTGCGCCCGATGTCACCTGCGTCGACCATTCGGCGCATCAGTTCCGGGGCGGCGAACTTCTCGTCCTGGGACTCGGTGTAGATGTTGCCGGTGGCGTGCAGCAGGATGTCGACGCCGGTCAGGTCCGCGGTGGCGAGCGGCCCCATGGCGTGGCCGAAACCGAGCTTGCAGGCGATGTCGATGTCCTCGGCCGAGGCGACACCCGACTCGTACAGCTTGGCGGCCTCGACGACGAGCGCCGAGATCAGCCGGGTGGTGACGAAGCCGGCCACGTCGCGGTTGACCACGATGCAGGTCTTGCCGACCGACTCGGCGAACTCCCGCGCGGCGGCGAGGGTTTCGTCGCTGGTCTTGTAACCGCGTACGAGTTCGCAGAGCTGCATCATCGGAACCGGCGAGAAGAAGTGCACACCGACGACGCGCTCCGGGCGCTCCGTCACGGCCGCGATCTTGGTGATCGGGATGGCGGACGTGTTGGAGGCGAGCACGGCGTCGTCCCGGACGATCTTGTCGAGGGCCCGGAAGATCTCGTGCTTCACCTCCAGCTTCTCGAAGACGGCCTCGACGACGACGTCCGCGTCGGCGACCGCGTCGAGATCGGTGGTCGTGGTGATGCGGGCGAGCGCCGCCCCGGCGTCGGCTTCGGCGAGCTTGCCCTTGGAGACGAACCGGTCATAGGAGGCCTTGATGCCGTCACGGCCGCGGGTCAGGGCCGCGTCGGTGACATCACGCAGCACGACGTCCCAGCCCGCCTGGGCGGAGACCTGCGCGATACCGGACCCCATGAGTCCGGCGCCGATGACGGCGAGCTTCCTGGCCACGTTGGCACCCCTATGCATTCTCGGCGGTTCTTGTTCCTTGCTCTCCGGCGGAGGTTAGTACCCGTGAGGGACGCTGGGGCGGTGAAGAGATGCGCGTCACGTCTCAAATGACGGACATCACACCGGGGCGCGTCATTCGGCGGCGCGCCGGGCGTAGTTGAGCACCCTTTCGCCCAGCAGGTCCTCGATGTCGTCGAGCAGGACGAGGGCGTCGCGTGACACCTCGGCGGCCTTGCGGCCCGCCACCATCTCCCCGCCGATGTACGCCATGAGTGTGGCGTGCACCCAGGCGAGCTGACCGGCCACCAGGACCGCCGTCCGGTCCCCCGGCTCGGGCCGGCACTCCTCCTGAAGAGTCGCCTCCAGGTGCTGGAGGGCCTCCTGCTGAACATGCCAGAGGCGGGCCTTGAGACTGTCCGCGCCCTCGATGACCCGCATGAACCGCTCGTAGCCCTCCATCAGGCCGACGGTGGGCGACACACCCTCGACCTGGACGCGCAGTTCGCGCAGGACGGCGTCGGCTGCGGACTCGCCCTCGTCCCGGCCCCGGACGTACCGCGAGAGGCGGTCGACGATGCCGCTGCTGCGGTCGAGGAAGAGGTCCTCCTTGGTCGGGAAGTAGTTGTACACCGTGTTCACCGAGACGTCGGCGGCGCGGGCGATCTCGGCGATCGTGACCGCGTCGAAGCCCCGCTCCAGGAAGAGACCGGTGGCCACGTCCGAGAGGTGCTGCCTGGTCCGGCGCTTCTTGCGCTCCCTGAGTCCCTCAGCCATGGCCCCATCGTAGGCCTCCCTGGGGTCTCTGAATCTTTGGTGTCATTGCAATTTTTAAGTGACTCTGTTTCTGTGGTCACTATGCCAATCATCAGCACGGCCGGGCTCGCCCGGACCTTCACCGCGAAGACCGGCCCCGTGGAGGCCGTACGTTCCGTCGACATGACGGTCACGGCCGGCGAGATCGTCGGTCTCCTCGGCCCCAACGGAGCGGGCAAGACCACCACCCTGCGCATGCTCACCACCCTGCTCGCCCCCACCGGCGGCGCGGCCACCGTCGCCGGCTGCGACCTGCTCACCGACCCGGCGGGTGTCCGGAAGAACTGCGGATACGTGGCCCAGTCGGGCGGCGTCGACCCCCACATCAGCGTCCGGGAGGAGCTGGTCACCCAGGGCCGGCTCTACCGGCTCGGCAAGGACGCGGCCGCGGCCCGGGCCGCGGAACTCGCCGCCGAGCTGGGCCTGACCGCACTCCTCGACCGCAGGACGCTCACGCTCTCCGGCGGCCAGCGCAGGCGGCTCGACATCGCGATGGGGCTCACCCACCGCCCGGCCGTGCTCTTCCTCGACGAACCGACCACCGGGCTGGACCCCGGCAGCCGCACCGATCTGTGGGAGCTGGTGCGCCGGCTGCGCGACACGTACGGCACGACCGTCGTGCTCACCACCCACTACCTCGACGAGGCCGACGCACTCGCGGACCGGCTCGTCGTCATCGACGGCGGCCTGGTCGTGGCCGAGGGCACCCCCGCCGCACTGAAGACGCGGCACGCCGGCTCGTCCGCCGCCTCCCTCCAGGACACCTTCCTGGCGATCACCGGCCGCTCCCCCGCCCCCACCGACGCCACTCCCGTCGCCGTCTAGGAAACCCGCCGACGCCACTCCCGTCGTTGTCCAGGAACCCGCCGACGCAACTCCCGCCGACGTCCAGGAAATTGAGTCCGATGCTTCTCCACGACACCGCGCTCGTCTTCGGGCGCTATGCCCGGCAGACCCTGCGCTCCCGCTTCCAGATCCTCTTCGGCATCCTCATGCCGCTGCTCCACCTGCTCTTCTTCGGCCCGCTGCTCACCGGTCTGCCACTCGGTCCGGCCGGTGACTCCTGGCAGGTACTGGTGCCCGGACTGCTGCTCCAGCTCGGCCTGTTCGGCGCCTCGTTCGCGGGATTCGCCATCATCATCGACAAGTCGACCGGGGTCGTGGAGCGGATGCGGGTCACCCCCGTCAGCCGACTGGCCATGCTGCTGGGGCGGGTCCTGCGCGATGCGCTGCTGTTCATGTTCCAGGCGGTGCTGCTGGTGCTCGTCGCCGTACTCATGGGGCTGCGCGCACCGCTGCCCGGTGTGCTGATCGGCTTCGCCTTCGTCGGTCTGCTGACGGTCTCGCTGGCCTCGCTCTCGTACGCGCTGGCCATGAAGGTCGGTACGCCGCAGGAGTTCGGACCGGTGATCAACTCGCTCACCATGCCGGCGATGCTGCTCTCCGGGCTGATGTTGCCGATGACGCTGGGCCCCCGGTGGCTGGACGTGCTGTCGCACTTCACACCGTTCCGCTACCTAGTGGACGCGGTGCGGGACGCGTACGTGGGTTCTTACGCCACGGCCCACATGCTGTACGGCGTCCTGGTCGCCCTCGGATTCGCGGCGCTCGCCGTGACGGTGGGCACACGCGTCTTCAGGAGGGCCGGGGCATAGGGGGTCCGCCGGACCCTCTTCACTAGGCTGGCCCCATGGTCAATCTGACACGCATCTACACCCGCACCGGCGACACCGGCACCACCGCCCTCGGCGACATGAGCCGGACCGCCAAGACCGATCCGAGGATCTCCGCGTACGCCGACGCCAACGAGGCCAACGCGGTCATCGGCACGGCGATCGCGCTCGGGCAGCTGGGTGAGGAGGTCGTCAAGGTCCTCGTCCGTGTGCAGAACGACCTGTTCGACGTGGGCGCGGACCTGTCGACGCCGGTCGTCGAGGAGCCGAAGTACCCGCCGCTGCGGGTCGAGCAGAGTTACGTCGACAAGCTGGAGGCGGACTGCGACCACTTCCTGGAGCAGACGGAGAAGCTGCGCAGCTTCATCCTGCCGGGCGGTACCCCGGGCGCCGCGCTCCTGCACCAGGCGTGCACGGTGGTCCGGCGTGCGGAGCGGTCCACCTGGGCCGCGATGGAGGTGCACGGCGAGGTGATGAACCCCCTGACGGCCACCTACCTCAACCGGCTCTCGGACCTGCTGTTCATCCTCGCCCGGGTGGCGAACAAGGAGCTCGGCGACGTGCTGTGGGTGCCGGGCGGCGAGCGCTGACCGAGCACGCACGGGCCCGCCCGCGAGACCTCATCCCGCGGGCGGGCCCCCCAGCCGCTTCGCACCCCTGTCGGGCTCCCGCTTCGGGAACAGCGTGTAGCTCCCCGCGATCACCAGGTTGATGCCGATCAGGAACAGCATCTTCTCCTGCCACGCCCGCAGCGACGCCGTGTCCCCGTCTCCTCCCACGTACCAGACCGCCGCCTGCAGCAGAGCCAGGGCCGTCACCGAGGCCACCGTCCAGCGACCGGCCACCCGCCACTCGTGCGCCGCCCGTGCCATCCCGTACCTGGGCGGCCTCACCGGCGGCGGACCGCCCGCGAACCGGTGCGCGACCCGGGCGTCGATCCACTTGATGGTGGAGTGCCCGAGGCCCAGCGTGAAGCCGATGTACACCGCGGCCAGTCCGTGCTTCCAGTCCGGCTCGGCCCCGTTCTTCAGGTCGATGGCCGTCACCACCAGCAGGACGACCTCCAGCAGCGGCTCGCACAGCAGCACGGTGGCGCCCAGCCGCGGCATCTTCGCCGCGTAACGCAGCGCGAGCCCGGCGGCCAGCAGCACCCAGAAGCCGATCTCGCAGAGCACGATCAGTGTGACGATCACGTCCCTCTCCTTCCCCTCCCTCCCAGCCTCGCGGCGTCGCCGCCCCGGTTCATCGCCCGCGGTGACGAAAGCCCACTGCATCCTTCGATGTAGTGGCGGTTCACTCCGGGTACGGAGGTGTGCCGGGGACCTGACGTGTTGGATGGGAGGGTGTTCCCCATCGCCCGCCCGGCCCGGCCCCACCGCAGCGACGTCCTGATCGCGGTCATCGGGCTGCTCGGCGGAACCGTCCTGTCGCTGCTCGGTCTGCACATGCAGACCGGCCGCCTCCTCGACGCGCCCCTGCTCGCGCTCATTCCGCTCGCCGTGACGTCGGGGGCGGAGCTGCTGCGCCGGAGCGCGCCGAAGACGGCACTGGTCATCGGCACCCTCGCCCTGGTCGCGGACCAGTTCACCCGCGGGAACCTGGCGACCCTGCTGATGTACACCGACCTGATGTACGCCGCCGTGCTGTACGGGAGCCCGGCGGCCGCCCGCCGCATCCCGGTGGTCACCTTCCTGATCACCGTCGCGGGCGCGATCGGCTTCCTGGCCTGGTTCCGCGATGCCGAGGCGCTGCTCTTCGGCATCGTCATCGGTCTGATCTCGTTCGCGCCCGCGCTCACCGGCGTCAGCGTGCGCAACCACCGCGACGCCGCGGAGACCGCCCGGCTGCGGGCCGATCAGACCGCTCTGCTGGCGGAGATGGACCGCGTGCAGGCCGTGACCGCCGAACGCGCCCGGATGGCCCGCGAACTGCACGACATGGTCGCCAACCACCTCTCCGCGATCGCCATCCACTCCACCGCCGCGCTCTCCATCGACGACCCGGAGACCTCCCGTGACGCCCTCGGCGTCATCCGCGAGAACAGCGTCGACGGTCTGGCCGAAATGCGCCGTCTGATCGGGCTGTTGCGCACCGGTGCCGCGGATCCGGAGCCGAGCAGCTCGCCGACCCTCGGCTCGCTGGACGCCCTCATCGAGCAGCACCGTACGAACGCCACCTCCAGCGGGCTCGTCTGCACCCTGGACGACGCCCGCACCGATCCCGGCCGACTGCCCGCACCGGTCGAGCTCGCGGCGTACCGCATCGTCCAGGAATCCCTCACCAACGCGCTGAAGCATGCCGCGCCGGGCCCGGTCACGGTGCGGCTGGGGCTGACGGGAGGACGGCTGACGGTGGAGGTCGGCAGCGTCCTCGGGGAGCGGCCCGGGCCGCGCGCCCCGGGGTCGGGGGCCGGTCTGATCGGGATGCGGGAGCGAGTGGCGCTGCTCGGCGGGGAGTTCGAGGCGGGGCCCGTGTCCACCGGGGGCGGGCCGAGGATCTGGCAGGTACGGGCGCGGCTGCCCGTGGAGGAAGGAAGAGTGAAGGCATGACGATCCGGGTTCTGGTCGCCGAGGACCAGTCGGCGGTACGGGCGGGGCTGGTCCTCATCCTGGGCAGCGCACCGGACATCGAGGTCGTCGGTGAGGCCGGTGACGGCGAGGAGGCCGTCCGGATGGCTCGCGAACTGCGCCCGGACCTGGTGCTGATGGACATCCAGATGCCCCGGCTCGACGGGGTGTCCGCGACGAAGCAGGTGGTCGCGGAGCGGCTGGCGGACGTACTGGTGCTGACGACGTTCGACCTGGACGCTTACGTGTTCGGCGCGCTGCGGGCCGGGGCGTCGGGCTTCCTGCTGAAGGACACGGAGGCGCGCGGGCTGATCGACGCGGTCCGCACGGTGGCGGGCGGCGAAGGGCTGATCGCCCCGTCGGTGACGCGCCGGCTGATCGCGGAGTTCGCGGGGTCGACGCCTCCCCAGCAGCCGGGGAGCCCCGACAGGGCGGTCCTGGACGTGCTCACCCGGCGCGAGCGCGAGGTGCTCGGCTGTCTCGGGGAGGGGATGTCGAACGCGGAGATCGCGGTGCGGCTGTCGATGGCCGAGGCGACGGTGAAGACGCACGTCAGCCGGTTGCTGGGGAAGCTGGAACTGCGCAGCCGGGTCCAGGCAGCCGTGCTGGCACAGGAGTTGGGCATCTGAGGTTTATCCGGACCCGTCTCCGAACTTTGGTCCAGACCTCTTGACGATTGGTCCAGACCTTCCTAATCTCACCGAGCACACTGCGGTGAGCCCGCCATGACAAGACGGGCTCAGGGCGGCGCAGGGTTTGCAGTCCACGAACCATCCCCGTTCGGCCGGACCCCACCCGAGGAGCACCGTTGAGCACTGAGACCCCCCGCCGGACCCGATTCAGATTCGGGGCCGGAAAAGCCACCAGATCCCGAGCAGTCGCGGGCCTCACCGCACTGCTCCTTCCGCTCGCCGCGCTGGTCGGCCTGGCCTCCCCGGCCGAGGCCGCCACATCGGCGACCGCCACGTACACCAAGAAGTCCGACTGGGGCACCGGCTTCGAGGGCCAGTGGACGGTGAAGAACACCGGCACCACCGCCCTCAGCTCCTGGACCATCGAGTGGGACTTCCCCTCCGGCACCGGTGTGGGTTCCGCCTGGGACGCCACCGTCACCCACACGGGTAACCACTGGACCGCCAAGAACGTCGGCTGGAACGGCTCGGTCGCCCCCGGCGCCAGCGTCTCCTTCGGCTTCAACGGCACCGGCTCCGGCGGTGGCGCGGCCACCGGCTGCAAGCTGAACGGCGCCTCCTGCGACGGCGGCAGTGTCCCCGGCGACAACGCCCCCTCGGCGCCGGGCACCCCCACCGCGAGCGCCATCACCGACACCTCGGCGAAGATCAGCTGGAGCGCCGCCACCGACGACCACGGCATCAAGAACTACGACGTCCTGCGGGACGGCGCCGTCGTCGCCACGGTCACCGGCACCACGTACACGAACACCGGCCTCACCGCGGGTACCGACTACTCGTACACCGTGAAGGCCCGGGACACCGCGGACCAGACCGGCCCGGCCAGCGGCGCGGTCAAGGTGCACACCACCGGCGGCGGGGGCACCGACCCCGGCACGGGCACCGGCGACAAGGTCAACCTCGGCTACTTCGCCGAGTGGGGCGTCTACGGCCGGAACTACCACGTCAAGAACCTGGACACCTCCGGTTCGGCCGCGAAGATCACGCACATCAACTACGCCTTCGGCAACGTCCAGAACGGCAAGTGCACCATCGGTGACTCGTACGCCGACTACGACAAGGCGTACACCGCCGACCAGTCCGTCGACGGCGTCGCCGACACCTGGGACCAGCCCCTGCGCGGCAGCTTCAACCAGCTGCGCAAGCTCAAGGCGAAGTACCCCCACATCAAGGTCCTGTGGTCCTTCGGCGGCTGGACCTGGTCCGGCGGCTTCGGCCAGGCCGCGCAGAACCCGGCCGCGTTCGCCCAGTCCTGCTACGACCTGGTGGAGGACCCCCGCTGGGCCGATGTCTTCGACGGCATCGACATCGACTGGGAGTACCCCAACGCCTGCGGTCTGACCTGTGACACCAGCGGCCCGGCCTCGCTCAAGGCCCTCACCTCCGCGCTGCGCACCAAGTTCGGCAGCAGCAACCTGGTGACCGCGGCCATCACGGCCGACGGTTCGCAGGGCGGCAAGATCGACCTCGCCGACTACGCGGGCGCCGCGCAGTCGCTGAACTGGTACAACGTGATGACGTACGACTTCTTCGGCGCCTGGGACGCGAAGGGCCCGACGGCCCCGCACTCCCCGCTCACGTCGTACAGCGGCATCCCGAAGGCCGGCTTCACCGCCGCCGAGGCCATCGCCAAGCTGAAGGCCCAGGGCGTCCCGGCCTCGAAGCTGCTGCTCGGCATCGGCTTCTACGGCCGCGGCTGGACCGGCGTCACGCAGGACGCACCCGGCGGCACCGCCACCGGCGCGGCCCCGGGCACGTACGAGGCGGGCATCGAGGACTACAAGGTCCTCAAGAACAGCTGCCCCACGACCGGCACCATCGCCGGCACCGCGTACGCGCACTGCGGCACCAACTGGTGGAGCTACGACACCCCCGCCACCATTTCGTCCAAGATGACCTGGGCGAAGAACCAGGGCCTGGGAGGCGCGTTCTTCTGGGAGTTCAGCGGGGACACCGGCAACGGTGAGCTCGTGAGCGCGATGCACAGCGGTCTCCAGTAGTCCCCACCGCACACCCCATCGCGTAACCCCCGAAAACGCCGGGGAGACAGGTCCGCCCCCTGTCTCCCCGGTTTTCGTATGCCGTGCGTGTGGCCTCAGGCCACGTTCACCCTCTGGCCGGGCGGTGCCGCCTCCAGCCAGGCGAGGAATCCGGTGAGGGCGTCCTCGCTCATCGCCAGCTCCAGGCGGGTCTCCCGGTGGAGGCAGCCGAGCACGACGGCGTCGGAGAGCAGTGCGAGTTCTTCCTCACCCTCGGGCAGCCGGCGGGCGACCACCTCGATCGAGGCGCGCTCCAGCACCCGGCGCGGGCGGGGCGAATAGCTGAAGACCCGGAACCAGTTCACCTTGTCGCCGCTGTACCGGGCGACCCCGTACACCCAGCCCTTGCCCGACAGATCTGGCTCCTCGGAGACATTCCATCGCAGGCTGCAGTCGAAGGTCCCGCCGGAGCGCTGAATCAGCCGCCGGCGCAGACCGAAGACGAAGAGACCCATCAGGACCAGTGCGACGACGAGTCCGCCCACCCACAGCGCGAGGACCATCTCCACCGACCTCCTCGCGTCATCGAGTAAACGGATACCGCCCGAACTTCACCTGCACCTGCATCGCCTCAGCCGCGACACGGTCCGGAGAGTCTCCGGAACGGGCCGCGGCTGAGGGTAAAACCGTTTCGCGGGGTGACTAGTGCACCGCCACCGCACGCAGTCGCACATCGGCGCGGCGCTCCGCAGCGCCGTCCGTGTCCGACTTCGCACGTTCGAACGCACGCTCCGCGCGCTCGACATCGATCTCGTCCGCCAGCTCGGCAATCTCCGCCAGCAGCGAGAGCTTGTCGTCGGCGAAGGAGATGAAGCCTCCGTGCACCGCGGCGACGACAGTGCCGCCATCGCTCGTACGGATCGTCACCGGGCCCGATTCCAGCACACCCAGGAGCGGCTGGTGACCGGGCATGACGCCGATGTCGCCGGACGTCGTACGTGCGACAACGAGGGTGGCCTCGCCGGACCAGACACTGCGGTCCGCGGCGACCAGCTCGACATGCAGCTCAGCAGCCAAGGGTGGCTCCTCGGGTCACCACCCGGCGGTCGTGCCGGGTGTTGGGTCAATTCTACGGGGCGTGGTGAGGGGGGTGGGACACACCCACCCCCCTCGGTGAGCCGGAGGCTCAGGAGACGCCGAGCTCCTTGGCGTTGGCCTTGAGGTCCTCGATGCCACCGCACATGAAGAACGCCTGCTCGGGGAAGTGGTCGTACTCCCCGTCACAGATCGAGTTGAACGCGGCGATCGACTCGTCGAGCGGAACGTCCGAACCGTCCAGGCCGGTGAACTGCTTGGCGGCGTGGGTGTTCTGCGACAGGAAGCGCTCGACGCGACGGGCACGGTGGACAACGAGCTTGTCCTCCTCGCCGAGCTCGTCGATACCGAGGATCGCGATGATGTCCTGGAGGTCCTTGTACTTCTGCAGGATCCCCTTGACGCGGCTGGCCGTGTCGTAGTGGTCCTGCGCGATGTAACGCGGGTCCAGGATGCGGGACGTGGAGTCCAGCGGGTCCACGGCCGGGTAGATGCCCTTCTCGGAGATCGGACGGGAGAGAACCGTCGTCGCGTCGAGGTGGGCGAACGTGGTGGCCGGGGCCGGGTCGGTCAGGTCGTCCGCGGGAACGTAGATCGCCTGCATCGAGGTGATCGAGTGACCACGCGTCGAGGTGATGCGCTCCTGGAGCACACCCATCTCGTCGGCCAGGGTCGGCTGGTAACCCACCGCGGACGGCATGCGGCCGAGCAGCGTGGAGACCTCGGAACCGGCCTGCGTGAAGCGGAAGATGTTGTCGATGAAGAGCAGCACGTCCTGCTTCTGCACATCGCGGAAGTACTCCGCCATGGTCAGGGCGGACAGGGCCACGCGAAGACGCGTGCCCGGCGGCTCGTCCATCTGACCGAAGACCAGCGCGGTCTTCTCCAGAACGCCCGAGTCCGTCATCTCGTCGATGAGGTCGTTGCCCTCACGGGTGCGCTCACCGACGCCGGCGAACACCGACACACCGTCGTGCAGCTTCGCCACACGCATGATCATTTCCTGGATGAGGACCGTCTTGCCGACGCCCGCACCACCGAACAGACCGATCTTGCCGCCCTTGACGTACGGGGTCAGCAGGTCGACGACCTTCAGGCCGGTCTCGAACATCTCGGTCTTCGACTCGAGCTGGTCGAAGGCCGGGGCCTTGCGGTGGATCGGCCAGCGCTCGGTGATCTGCGCCTCGGCCTCCGGCTCGTTCAGGATCTGACCGAGGGTGTTGAACACCTTGCCCTTGGTGATGTCACCGACGGGCACCATGATGCCCTTGCCCGTGTCGGTCACCGGGGCCTGGCGGACCAGACCGTCGGTGGGCTGCATCGAGATCGCGCGGACCACGCCGTCACCCAGGTGCTGGGCGACTTCGAGGGTCAGCAGCTTACGAGCGCCGGCCTCGGCCGGGTCGTCGACCTCGACGTGCAGGGCGTTGTAGATCTCCGGCATCGCGTCGACGGGGAACTCCACGTCGACGACCGGGCCGATGACCCGGGCGACGCGGCCCGTGGCAGCGGCCGTCTCAACTGTCGTCGTCATTACTTGTCACTCCCCGCGGACGCGTCGGCCAGCGCACCTGCACCGCCGACGATCTCGCTGATTTCCTGGGTGATTTCGGCCTGGCGGGCCGCGTTGGCAAGCCGGGAGAGGCTCTTGATCAGATCCCCGGCGTTGTCGGTCGCCGACTTCATCGCGCGGCGGCGGGCGGCGTGCTCGGAAGCGGCAGCCTGCAGCAGTGCGTTGTAGATGCGGCTCTCGACGTAGCGCGGCAGAAGGGCGTCAAGGACGTCCTCGGCCGACGGCTCGAAGTCGAACAGGGGAAGGATCTCGTCCTTCTCCGTGCTCTCCTTCGCTACCTCGTCGATCGAGAGCGGCAGCATCCGGCCGTCGACCGCGTTCTGCGTCATCATCGACACGAACTCGGTGTAGACGATGTGCAGCTCGTCGACGCCACCCTCGGCCGTGTCCTTGGTGATGGACTCGATCAGGGGCGCGGCGATCTTCTTGGCGTCCGCGTACTCCGGGCTGTCGGTGAAGCCGGTCCACGACTCCGCGACCTTGCGCTCACGGAACCCGTAGTAGGCGACACCCTTACGGCCGACGATGTACGTGTCGACCTCCTTGCCCTCGGCCGCCAGCCGCTCCCGCAGCTTCTCCGCGGCCTTGATGGCGTTGGAGGAGTAGCCGCCGGCCAGACCGCGGTCGCTCGTGAGGAGCAGGACCGCGGCCCGTGCCGGGGCCTCGGCCTCGGTGGTGAGCGGGTGCCTGGTGTTGGAGCCGGTGGCCACCGCGGTCACCGCGCGGGTGAGCTCGGTGGCGTACGGCATGGACGCCGTCACCTTGCGCTGCGCCTTGACGATGCGCGAGGCGGCGATCATCTCCATCGCCTTGGTGATCTTCTTGGTCGCGGTGACGGCTTGGATGCGGCGCTTGTAAACGCGAAGCTGAGCGCCCATCGATCAGCCCTCGCCCAGGAGCTTGCCGTCCGAGGTCTCGAACTGCTGCTTGAAGGCGGCGATCGCGTCGGCGATCGACTGCAGCGTGTCGTCGGACATCTTGCCGCCCTCGGCGATGCTGGTCAGGAGGTCCTTGCGCTCACGGCGCAGGTACTCCAGCAGCTCGCCCTCGAAGCGGCGGATGTCCTCGACCGGGACGTCGTCCATCTTGCCCGTGGTGCCGGCCCAGACGGAGACGACCTGCTCCTCCATCGGGAACGGGGCGTACTGCGGCTGCTTCAGCAGCTCGACCATGCGCTTACCGCGCTCCAGCGACGCCTTGGAGGCCGCGTCCAGGTCGGAACCGAAGGCGGCGAACGCCTCCAGCTCGCGGTACTGGGCGAGGTCCACACGAAGACGGCCGGAGACCTGCTTCATGGCCTTGTGCTGGGCGGAGCCACCGACTCGGGAGACCGAGATACCGACGTTGAGCGCCGGACGCTGACCCGCGTTGAACAGGTCGGACTCCAGGAAGCACTGGCCGTCGGTGATGGAGATGACGTTGGTCGGGATGAACGCCGACACGTCGTTCGCCTTGGTCTCGACGATCGGGAGGCCCGTCATCGAACCGGCACCCATCGCGTCGGAGAGCTTGGCGCAGCGCTCCAGCAGACGCGAGTGCAGGTAGAAGACGTCGCCCGGGTAGGCCTCGCGGCCCGGCGGACGGCGCAGCAGAAGCGACACGGCGCGGTAGGCGTCGGCCTGCTTCGAGAGGTCGTCGAAGATGATGAGGACGTGCTTGCCGTCGTACATCCAGTGCTGGCCGATGGCCGAGCCGGTGTACGGCGCCAGGTACTTGAAGCCGGCCGGGTCGGACGCCGGGGCGGCGACGATGGTCGTGTACTCGAGCGCGCCGGCCTCTTCCAGGGCACCTCGCACGGAGGCGATGGTGGAGCCCTTCTGACCGATGGCGACGTAGATGCAGCGCACCTGCTTGTTCACGTCGCCCGAGCGCCAGTTGTCGCGCTGGTTGATGATCGTGTCGACGGCCAGCGCGGTCTTACCCGTCTGACGGTCGCCGATGATCAGCTGACGCTGGCCGCGGCCGATCGGCACCATGGCGTCGACGGCCTTGTAGCCGGTCTGCATCGGCTCGTGCACCGACTTGCGGACCATGACGCCAGGGGCCTGCAGTTCGAGGGCGCGACGACCTTCGGTCGCGATCTCGCCGAGGCCGTCGATCGGGTTGCCGAGCGGGTCGACGACGCGGCCGAGGTAGCCCTCGCCGACGCCGACGGAGAGCACCTCACCGGTGCGCTGCACCGGCTGGCCCTCCTCGATTCCGCTGAACTCGCCGAGGACGATCGCACCGATCTCGCGCTCTTCGAGGTTGAGGGCGAGACCGAGGGTTCCGTCCTCGAACTTCAGCAGTTCGTTCGCCATGGCGGAGGGCAGGCCCTCCACCTTCGCGATGCCGTCGCCGGCAACGCTGACCGTTCCGACCTCCTCGCGCGAGGCCGCGTCCGGCTGGTACGACTGGACAAAGTTATCCAGTGCGTCCCGGATCTCCTCCGGCCGGATCGTGAGCTCCGCCATCTGGGTTCCCTGCTCTCCTTGTTGGGCCCGAAGTTTCTTAAGGGGGTCTGGGGGCCGACCCCCAGGAATCTTCTGCAATTTCTGCACGGCCCAACCGGGCCGCTGGTCTTGCTCTGTTCTGTTTGGTACGTCGCGCCGCGTCAGCCGGCCATGCGACGGGTCGCCTCGTCGAGGCGCTCCGCGATGGAGCCGTTGATGACCTCGTCACCGACCCGCACCACGATCCCGCCGAGGACCGCGGGGTCCACGTCGAGACTCAGGTGCATCTGCCGGCCGTAGATCTTCGCCAGTGCGGCGCCGAGGCGCTGCTTCTGCCGGTCACTGAGCGGTACGGCGGAGGTCACCACCGCCACCACACGGTCCCTGCGGTCCGCGGCGAGCTTGGACAGGGACTCGAGTCCCGCTTCCAGGCTACGTCCACGGGGCTGGGTGACGAGTCGCACGACGAGGCGCTCGGTGACGGGCCGCGCCTTACCGCCGAGCAGGCTGCGCAGCAGCTCGCCCTTGGCGGCGGGGGTCGCGGTCCGGCTGGTCAGCGCGGAGCGCAGCCCGGGGTCCGAGGCCACGATCCGGCCGAACCGGAACAGCTCGTCCTCGACGTCGTCGAGGTCTCCGCTGCGCTGGGCGGCGGTGAGGTCCGCGGTGTTCGCCAGTTCCTCGGTCGAGTCGACCAGGTCACGCGACTGCGACCAGCGCGAGCGGACCATTCCGGAGACCAGGTCGACGGCTTCGCCGCCCACCTGACCGCGCAGCAGCCGTCCGGCCAGCTCGGCCCTGGCCTCGCCGGCCTGCGCCGGGTCGGTCAGGACCCGGCGCAGCGACACCTCGCGGTGCAGCAGCGCCGTGACGCCGGCCAGGTCCTCGGCGAGCTTCGCCGCGTCGACCGACGTGTTGTCGGTCAGCGCGTCGAGACGCTCGCGTGCGGCAGCCAGTGCCTCGCGGCTCGCGCTGTTCATCGGACTGCCTCGGCCTTCGCCTCGAGCTCGTCGAGGAACCGGTCGACGGTGCCGCTCTGCCGGGCGTGGTCCTCGAGGGACTCGCCGACGAGCTTGCCGGCCAGGGTCGTGGCGAGCGTGCCCACGTCCTGACGCAGCGCCGAAGCGGCGGCCTTGCGGTCGGCCTCGATCTGGGCGTGGCCGGCAGCGACGATCTCCTCGCGCTGCCGCTGGCCTTCCGCCCTCATTTCCTGCAGGATCACGGCGCCCTGCTCCTGCGCCTCCTGGCGCAGACGAGCGGCTTCGTGGCGGGCCTCGGCGAGCTGAGCCTTGTACTGCTCAAGAACGCTCTGGGCCTCGGTCTGGGCCGCATCGGCCTTTTCGATACCACCTTCGATGGCCTCGCGACGCTCTTCCAGAACCTTGTTGATGTTCGGGAGGAGCTTCTTGGCGAGGAAGCCGAAGACGATGACGAAAGCGATGAGGCCAATGACGAGCTCAGGAATCGGCGGGATGAGCGGGTTTTCCGGCTCCTCCGCCGCGAGCTGAACCAGGGGGTTCACGTCAGTGCCTTCCGTCGAATGGGCTGTTCGCGACCGGTCAGGAGGTCGGGTAGACGAACGGCATGACCAGACCGATCAGGGCGAGCGCCTCACAGAAGGCGAAGCCGAGAATCTGGTTGGCGCGGATGAGACCGGCAGCCTCGGGCTGACGGGCGAGTGCCTGGGTGCCGTTACCGAAGATGATGCCGATGCCGACGCCGGGGCCGATCGCGGCGAGGCCGTAACCGATCGAGCCGAGGTTGCCCTTGATTTCGACGCCGGCGGCGAGGGTCTGGAGAGCGGACATGCCGGTTCTTCCTTCTCTTTCAATGTCCGGTGGGGGTTGGCCACCGGGTGCTTCAGGAGGTGGGTGCTCAGTGGCCCTTGGCGAGAGCGCCCTGGATGTAGCTGCAGGCCAGCAGCACGAACACATAGGCCTGGACAGCCTGGATGAAGAGCTCGAAGGCCGTCATCACGAGGACCATCACGAACGACACGCCTGCGTACGCGAAGCCGATGCCGTTGAGCAGGTACCAGCTGGCGATCGTGAAGAGCAGCAGGAGCGTGTGGCCCGCGAACATGTTGGCGAAGAGTCGGACCGCGTGCGTGAACGGCCGGACCAGCAGGTTCGAGAAGAACTCGATGGTCATCGAGAGCGGCAGGACCCCGCCGAGGCTCTTGTCGTAGCCCGTGAAGTTCTTGAGGGCGCCGACGAAGCCGTGCTTCTTGAAGGTCAGGACGACCCACAGGATGTAGACGATCCCGGCGAGAGCCGCCGGATACGAAATGATCGCCGTGACGGGGAACTGGGCAACCGGAATGATGGACCAGAGGTTCATCATCCAGATGACGAAGAACAGGGAGACCATCAGCGGGACGTACTTCTCGCCGTCGCGCTTGCCGATCGTCTCGTAGACGATGCCGCGGCGGATGAAGTCGTATCCGGCCTCGGCGGTCATCTGAAGCTTGCCGGGCACCAACTTCGGCTTACGGAAGGCGGCCCAGAAGAAGCCAACGATGATGACCGAGCCGAGCAGGGCCAGCAGCATCGTCTTGTTGAAGTACAAGTTGCTGTCCGCGTCGCCCCAGAGGGGCTCGAACAGGAACGAGTGCAGGCCGGGTGCCGGGAAACCACAACCGTCGAAGATGTGGCAATCGGTCTCGAAGGCGAGCACCTGTGTCGGGTCAGCACTCACCGCGGGCTCCTTCAGCGTGGCGCATAGGTACGGCAACCTCGTTGTGTCGGCGCGGCGCGCAGCCGCGGTTCGGCACTGGACTGGTGTTTCGGATGTGTGAGCGGCAGTCAGGCATGTGAGCCTCGCGATCGTGCAGGCGTCAGCTCACATGCCCGCGCCCGCAGTGCCGCAGTTGGAACCGGACGATAGCAGGGTCGTGGGCCTGCACTTATTCCGCCCCTACCCTTCACGCTGTGGACCCCGGCTTCTTGGGCTTTTCGTCCTTGTCGGACTCGGGTTCCACGTAAAGGATCTTGGCCTTCATGTGCGCACGCGCCTGTGCGCCGATCCACACGAGTGTCGTCACGACCAGAGTGATCGCGAAGGCCTTCGGGTTGAACAGCGAGGTGTTCTTGAATACGGCGACGAAGATGAACAGCAACAGGAGTTGCGCCGTGTACAGCGCGAGCCCCATCGCCTGGAAGAGGTGAGGCATGGACCGGGCGGTCCGTTGCAGGACCAGCAGTCCGATCCCCATGAAGAGGATGACCACGATCGTCGCAACGATCGCGCCCAGGGCTCCCTTGCCACCGGCGACGCCACCGCTGATCGCGGCGGCGACTGCGCCGGCGACAGCGGTGGGTACGGCGGTCTGGAGGAGAGTCCGGACGTCGTTGGACGGCATGGCGGCAGCTCCGCTTGCAGGGGGTGGGCAGTGTGTCGTCATGGACGAGCGTAGGCCCGGTCCGAGTCGATGCCTCGGGGCCAAGGGACCGTGCTACTCAGGTCCTTCGGCTCTGGCACCGGGTTCGTGAACGGTATCACAAACTATTTGATGAGGTCTTTACCTGGAAAGTGTGCTTGCTGTCACACGTGAGGGCTAATTCGCCCGTGTGAGCAAGGCAACTCAACGGCTTGTCTGGTATTGCCCCTTGATGACCGAATCATCGACGCGTCGAACCGGCCTTGCGTCGGTCCGCGAAGCGCGAACGGGGGCCGACGGCGGTCGCTCCGTTGACGCCGGACACCCCTGCGGCGATCGGGGGCTGTGGCGCGGGCTCGTGACCGTCCTGCCCCATCTGGTCGCCCTGGGGCCCGTGTTGGCCCTCCAGCCCCTGCGAGGGCTCTGTCCCGGGTTCCCCCTCGCCGCGGCGACGGCGGCGGTAGCGCGGCGGCACGAAGTGCTCCGCCCAGCGTGGGGCCCGCGGGGTGAACCGCGGCATCAGCAACAGGATCAGGCCGAGCGCGCTCAGCCCGACGATCAGGAGCACGATCCACATCGACGTCGAGTGCACCGAGTAGCCGACAGCCCCGAAGGCGATCAGCGCCGACCAGAAGTACATGATCAGCACCGAGCGGCTGTGCGAATGGCCGATCTCCAGCAACCGGTGGTGCAGGTGCCCGCGGTCCGCGGCGAACGGCGACTGGCCGTTCCACGTGCGCCGCACGATCGCCAGCACCAGGTCGGCCGCCGGGATGGCGATGATCGTCAGCGGCAGGAGCAGCGGGATGAAGACCGGCAGCATCGCGTGGGTCGCCTGACGCTCACTGCCCTCGAAGATCTTCATCGTGTCCGGGTCTACCTGCCCGGTCACGGAGATCGCGCCGGCGGCCAGGACCAGGCCGATCAGCATCGACCCGGAGTCCCCCATGAAGATCCGCGCGGGATGCATGTTGTGCGGCAGGAAGCCGAGGCACATGCCCATCAGGATCGCCGTGAAGAGCGTCGCGGGGGCGGCCGCCTCGATCCCGTACCCGTACCAGAGCCGGTAGGTGTAGAGGAAGAGCGCGGCCGAGGCGATGCAGACCATGCCGGCCGCGAGGCCGTCCAGTCCGTCGACGAAGTTCACCGCGTTGATGGTGATGACGACGAGCGCGACCGTCAGCAGGGTGCCCTGCCACTGGGTGAGCGGGACCGTGCCGACGCCCGGGATCGGCAGCCACAGGATCGTCAGGCCCTGGAGCACCATGACGGCCGCGGCGATCATCTGCCCGCCCAGCTTGATCAGGGCGTCGATCTCGAACTTGTCGTCCAGGACGCCGATCAGCCAGATCAGGGCCGCTCCGGAGAGCAGCGCCCGCGGTTCGTTGGAGAGTTCGAAGACGCCGTCGAGGTTGGCCAGGTGATCGGCGACGATCAACCCGGCGCACAGCCCGCCGAACATGGCGATGCCGCCGAGCCTCGGTGTCGGTTCGCGGTGGACGTCGCGCGCACGGATCGCGGGCATCGCCCCGACCGCGATGGCGAACTTACGCACCGGGCCGGTGAGCAGATACGTCACCGCGGCCGTGACACAGAGCGTCAGCAGGTAATCACGCACGGGCTGCCCCAGAAATATCGCCGGCCATCTCAGCCCACACCTTAACTAGGCCGGGCTCATGGTTGAGGACACAGAGGTCCCCGCGATGGTTGCACAGGCAGTCACCATTACGGACATATGGCTTATTCCATCCCCGGCATCCCTGGATAGGGAGGATGTTCCGCCGCCATCTCCCGCACCTCCGCGAGGACATCACCCTCCCCGCGAACCGCGGACCCCATGAGCACCGCGAGGCGCGCCATGTCGGTGTCGTCCATGCCCTGGGTGGTGACCGCCGCGGTGCCGAGCCGGATGCCCCGCGCGTCCCCGTACGGAAGTGCGCAGGTGTCCAGCACCAGACCGGCGGCGGCCAGCCGGGCGCGGGCGGCGGGGCCGTCGACGCCGAGCGGGGCAGGGTCGGCGACGATCAGGTGGGTGTCCGTGCCACCGGTGGTGACGTCGAAGCCCTCGGCCTCCAGGCCGGCCGCCAGGACCCGGGCGTGGTTCACGACGTGATGGGCGTACGCGGCGAAGGCGGGCGCGGCGGCCTCGCCGAACGCGACGGCCTTCGCGGCCACCGTGTGCATCTGGGCGCCGCCCTGCGTGAAGGGGAACACCGCCCGGTCGATCCGCTCCGCCAGTTCCGAGCCGCACAGGATCATGCCGCCGCGCGGCCCGCGCAGCACCTTGTGCGTGGTGGCGCAGACCACGTCCGCGTACGGGACGGGGCTCGGCGCCGCTCCCCCGGCGATCAATCCCATCGGGTGCGCGGAGTCGGCGATGAGGTACGCGCCCACCTCGTCGCAGATCTCCCGGAACAGTTCGTGGTCGGGGTGGCGGGGATAGGAGATCGAGCCGCTGACGATCGCCTTGGGGCGGTGCGTGCGGGCCAGGGTGCGGACCTGGTCGTAGTCGATCAGACCGCTCTCGGAGTCGACCCCGTAGCCGATGAACTCGAACCAGCGGCCGGAGAAGTTGGCGGGCGAGCCATGGGTGAGGTGGCCGCCGTACGGGAGTCCCATCGCGAGGACCGTGTCGCCGGGGCGCAGCAGCGCCGCGTACGCCGCGAGGACGGCCGAGGAGCCGGAGTGGGGCTGCACGTTGGCGTGCTCGGCCCCGAAGAGCGAGGTGGCGCGGCGGATCGCGATGCGTTCGGCGGCGTCCGCCTGCTCGCAGCCGCCGTGGTGGCGGGCGCCGGGGTACCCCTCGGCGTACTTGTTGGCGAGCGGGGAGCCGAGTGCCGCCAGGACCGCGGGCGAGGTGAAGTTCTCCGCGGCGGTCAGCTGCAGGGTCTCGGACTGGCGGCGGAGCTCCCCCACCAGGACATCGGCGATCTCCGGGTCCTCCCGGAGCAGCGCGCCGAAGTCCTGCGGCAGGGCGGCGACGGCGGAGGGTGCGGCAGCAGCGGTGGTGACCGGCATCGGGGGCTCCGGGCCTGGGGAGGGGCGACGCCTGGGGGGTGGCGTCAGCTCCAATGTAGGCCCGGGGCGGGCCCGCTGCCCGCTGTCCTGAGCCGTGGCGCACCCGATCGGCCCCTGGGGGGCCCCGGCCCTCGCCGTACGGCCGTCAGCGCGGCGCGGACGGCCTCCCGGACGTCACATCAGCGCGGCGCCGGGACGCCCGTCAGCGCGGTGACGACGGGGTCCAGGGCCTGGTTGATCTCGTCACCGATGGACCGGAAGAAGGTGATGGGGGCGCCGTACGGGTCGTAGACCTCGTCGGCCTCCGCCGTCGGGGCCAGCAGCCAGCCGCGCAGCGCGGCGGCCGCGCGGACCAGGGCGCGGGCGCGCTCGACGACGCCCTCGTCACACGCGTCCGGCAGTGTGGCGGGGTCTATCGCCCGGACCAGCCGGGTGAATTCCTTGAGCGTGAAGGTCCGCAGTCCGGCCGAGTGCCCCATCGAGATCACCTGGGCCCGGTGGTCACGGGTCGCGGTGAGCACGAGGTCGGCGCGGATCACGTGCTCGTCCAGCAGTTCGCGGCCGACGAAGCCGGTGGCATCGGCGCCGAAGTCGGCGAGGACCACCTCCGCGTTGGCCTCCATCGGTGCGCCCTCGTGCCCCCAGGTGCCCGCGCTCTCCACGATCAGCCCGCCCTGGAGCGGGTCGCCCAGGCGGTCCACGAGGGCATGCCGGGTCAGCCGCTCGGTGATCGGTGAGCGGCAGACGTTGCCGGTGCTGACGTGGAGGATGCGGAAGGTGTCGGTCTGCCCCGCTATGCCACGCCCCTCAGGGGCGGTCAATTGGCCACCTCGAGGTCGGGTACCACCTTGCGCAGCTCCTCCGCGGAGAGCGCGCCGGCGCGCAGCAGGACCGGCACCTTGCCGGTGACGTCGACGATCGAGGACGGCACGATGCCCGGGGTGGGGCCGCCGTCGAGGTACACGGACACGGAGTCGCCGAGCATCTCCTGGGCGGCGTCGCAGTCCTCGGGCGAGGGGTGTCCGGTGAGGTTGGCGCTGGAGACGGCCATCGGGCCGACCTCCGTGAGCAGCTCGATGGCGACGGGGTGCAGGGGCATCCGGATGGCGACGGTGCCGCGGGTGTCACCGAGGTCCCACTGGAGCGAGGGCTGGTGCTTGGCGACGAGCGTGAGCGCGCCCGGCCAGAAGGCGTCGACCAGCTCCCAGGCCTGCTCCGAGAAGTCCGTGACCAGGCCGTGCAGGGTGTTCGGCGAGCCGATGAGGACGGGCGTCGGCATGTTGCGGCCGCGGCCCTTGGCGGCCAGGAGGTCGACGACGCCCTCGGAACTGAAGGCGTCCGCACCGATCCCGTACACGGTGTCGGTGGGGAGCACGACCAGTTCGCCGCGGCGGACGGCGGACGCGGCCTCGCGCAGACCCGTCGTGCGGTCGGTCGCGTCGTTGCAGTCGTATCGCCGTGCCATCAGCCGGCCTCCTCAAGCATGTACGGGTAGGGCTGGTACGGGTCGTGCGGGTGGTTGCCGCCGGTCACGGCATGGCCTTGCGGGCCGTGGCGAACCGGGGACGCCTGTTGAGGTCGGGGTGGTCGGCCGCGTCGGCCCAGCCCCGCTCCTCGGTGAAGATCCACGGCACCTGGCCGCCCTGGGTGTCGGCGTGCTCGATGACAACGAGGCCGCCGGGGCGCAGCAGACGGTGGGCGGTGCGCTCGATGCCGCGGATGGTGTCGAGGCCGTCCTCGCCCGAGAAGAGGGCCATCTCGGGGTCGTGGTCACGGGCCTCGGGGGCCACGTACTCCCATTCGGTGAGCGGGATGTACGGCGGGTTGGAGATGACCAGGTCGACCTGGCCATCGAGCTCGGGAAGGGCCGTCAGGGCGTCTCCGCGGTGCACGGTGACCCTGGACTCCTCGGCGTTCTTCCTGGTCCATTTGAGGGCGTCCTCGGACAGCTCCACGGCGTGCACGCGCGAGCGCGGCACCTCCTGGGCCATGGCGAGGGCGATGGCGCCCGACCCGGTGCACAGATCGACGATCAGCGGCTCGACGACGTCCATCGCGCGGACGGCGTCTATCGCCCAGCCGACGACCGACTCGGTCTCCGGCCGGGGCACGAAGACGCCGGGGCCGACCTGGAGCTCCAGGTAGCGGAAGAAGGCGCGGCCGGTGATGTGCTGGAGCGGTTCGCGGGCCTCGCGCCGGGCGATCGTCTCCCAGTAGCGGGCGTCGAAGTCGGTGTCCGGCACGTTGTGCAGCTCGCCCCGCTTGACGCCGTGCACGAACGCGGCGAGCTCCTCCGCGTCGAATCGCGGTGAAGGGACACCGGCGTCGGCCAGCCGCTGGGTGGCCTGGGCCACCTCGGCGAGCAGCAGGTTCATCGCGGTTCTCCGTACGGGTTACGAGCGGGGCGGGGCGGTGGGAATCTACGCTGCGGCGAGCTTGGCCGCGGAGTCGGCGTCGACACAGGCCTGGATCACGGCGTCCAGGTCCCCGTCGAGCACCTGGTCCAAGTTGTACGCCTTGAAGCCGACGCGGTGGTCCGAGATCCGGTTTTCCGGGAAGTTGTACGTACGGATCTTCTCGGAACGGTCGACCGTTCGCACCTGGCTGCGCCGGACGTCCGACGCTTCCTGCTCGGCGGCCTCCTGGGCGGCGGCCAGGAGCCGGGAGCGCAGGATGCGCATGGCCTGCTCCTTGTTCTGGAGCTGGCTCTTCTCGTTCTGGCAGGAGGCGACGACACCGGTGGGCAGGTGCGTGATGCGGACCGCTGAGTCGGTCGTGTTGACGGACTGGCCGCCGGGGCCGGAGGAGCGGTACACGTCGATACGGAGATCGTTGGCGTGGACCTCGACCTCGACCTCCTCGGCCTCGGGCGTGACGAGCACGCCGGCGGCGGAGGTGTGGATACGGCCCTGGGACTCGGTGGAGGGCACGCGCTGCACGCGGTGCACGCCGCCCTCGTACTTCATCCGGGCCCAGACGCCCTGGCCGGGTTCGGTGGCCCCGTTGCCGCCCTTGGTCTTCACGGCGACCTGGACGTCCTTGTAGCCGCCGAGCTCGGACTCGGTGGAGTCGATGATCTCGGTCTTCCAGCCGACGCGCTCGGCGTAGCGCAGGTACATGCGCAGCAGATCACCGGCGAACAGGGCGGACTCGTCGCCACCCGCGCCCGCCTTGATCTCCAGGAGCACGTCCTTGTCGTCGCTGGGGTCACGGGGAACGAGCAGGAGGCGGAGCTTCTCGGTGAGCTCCTCGCGCTCCTTCTCCAGCTCCTTGACCTCGGCGGCGAAGTCGGGGTCGTCGGCGGCGTACTCGCGGGCGGTCCCGATGTCCTCGCCGGTCTGCTTCCAGGAGCGGTACGTGGCGACGATCGGAGTCAGCTCGGCGTAGCGCTTGTTCAGCTTGCGCGCGTTGGCCTGGTCGGCGTGGACCGACGGGTCTGCGAGCTTGTTCTCGAGATCGGCCTGTTCGCCGATCAGTTCCTCGACCGCCTCGAACATCTTCGCGCTCCTGGTTCCTTCGCTCATCGTGCCTGCCGGCCGGCGGGTGCCTGCCGGGCGGGATACGGGGATGCCGTCGTCCCGGCCGGAAAAAAACGCCGGTCCCGGCGCCCCCGGAAGAGGGCGCCAAGGACCGGCGCAGTGGCTCGCTACTTGCTGGCGGAGCCGGCGGCCTTGCCGAAGCGGGCCTCGAAGCGGGCCACGCGGCCACCGGTGTCGAGGATCTTCTGCTTGCCCGTGTAGAACGGGTGGCACTCGGAGCAGACGTCGGCACGGATGGCGCCGCTGTCCAGGGTCGACCGGGTGGTGAACGACGCGCCACAGGTGCAGCTGACCTGCGTCTCGACGTACTGGGGGTGAATGTCGCGCTTCAAGGTGTCTCCTAGGTTCGGGAGGGCGCCGGGTCGTACGCGCGGATTGCGCGTCCGTGAACCGGGGCCGACGTACCAGTCTGCCAGGACCGGCCGTATCTCCCAAAACGAGGGTCGGCCGCCGGCTATTCCCGGGCGGCCCGGATCACTGCACGATCTGCCCGGCGTCGCCCTTGTCGCCCGCCGACTTCTCGGTGGCGGAGGCGGGGATCGGCCGGTCGTGGAGGAGCGCCGTCCACACCTGCCGGCCGGCCTCCTCCTGCGGGATGACGCGGTTCGGGTCGGCCGGGTCGTACTCCACGGGCAGGGTCACCATGTGGACGTCGTCGGACCCGAGACCCTTGAGACCGCTCGCGAAGGACGCGAGCGCCTTGACGGAGCCCAGGTCGGAGTCGGTGGTGATGGCCTTGGTGGCGGTGTCCGCGATCCCGTACAGCTTGGTGCCGTTGAGGATGCCGACGCTCTTGGCCTGCTCCATCAGCGCCTTGATGAACGCCTGCTGGAGCTGGATGCGGCCGAGGTCGCTGCCGTCGCCGACGCTCTTGCGGGTGCGGACCAGGCCGAGTGACTCCTCGCCGTTCAGGGTGTGGGTGCCCGGTTCGAGGTTCAGATGGCTCTTGGGGTCGTTGATCGCCTGCCTGGTGGTGATCTCGACCCCGCCGAGCTTGTCGACCAGCTTCTTGAAGCCGGTGAAGTCGACCTCGAGGTAGTGGTCCATGCGGATCCCCGACATCGACTCCACGGTCTTGACCGCGCAGGCCGGTCCGCCGACCTCGTACGCCGTGTTGAACATCGCGCGCTGCTCCCCGGCGACGGGCTGTCCGCTCGTGTCACCGGTGCACTCGGGCCGGGTGACGAGGGTGTCGCGCGGGATGGAGACGACGCTCGCCGTCCTGTGGCCCTTGTTGACGTGCACGACCATCGCGGTGTCCGAGCGGGCGCCGCCCTGGTCCTCGCCGTACTGCGCGTTGGCACCGGAGCGGGAGTCCGAACCGAGCACGAGGATGTCCTCGGAGCCGTTGTCGACGTTGTCGGGGCGGTCCTTGCCCAGCGCGTTGTTGATGTCGACGGCCTTGAGGTTGCCGTTGAGGTGGAAGTACGCGTAGCCGAGCCCCGATCCGCCGAGGACGACGATGGCGGCCAGAGCCCACGCGCCGATGACGGTCGCCCTGCGGCAGCGGGACGGCTTCCTCCGGCGTCTGCCGGTGGCCCGTATTCGGCTGCTGCTCCCGCTCTGGTCGCTCATCGGTCTCCCTCGTTCCTCGGCTGCTCCCGGCTACCCCCTGCAGTGGTGTGCGGGCCCTGTGTGCCGCTTTGTCGCTGTTGGTGTCGCTCTCGATGTCGCTCTTCGTTACGACGCTGCGGCGACAAGAAGGGTTGCACAGGGGGCTGTGACCTCCGGGTGAACCCGGAACGTGCGCGCGGGGTGCGGGGACATCCGGTGACCCGGCGCTCACCTGCGGTTTCTTGGCCGCTACAGGCAAGGGCGCGTCGCTGTGGGTCCGCGGGCCGTGTGGCGAAGGTCTCGGGGCGGGCAACGGCACAGGGCCGCCCCCGGCACCGAAGTGCGGGAGGCGGCCCTGTGTACTGCCGGAGGACTCGAACTAGTCGTTGTTGCCCGGGGCCGGCGTCGTCTTCTGGATCTGGAGCAGGAACTCCGCGTTGGACTGGGTCTTCTTCATCCGGTCCAGGAGGAGCTCGATCGCCTGCTGCTGGTCCAGCGCGTGGAGCACCCGGCGCAGCTTCCAGGTGATGGCCAACTCGTCGCTGCCGAGCAGGATTTCTTCCTTACGGGTGCTGGACGCGTCGACGTCCACCGCCGGGAAGATGCGCTTGTCGGAGAGCTTGCGGTCGAGCTTGAGCTCCATGTTGCCGGTGCCCTTGAACTCCTCGAAGATCACCTCGTCCATGCGCGAGCCTGTCTCGACGAGCGCGGTGGCCAGGATGGTCAGCGAGCCGCCGTCCTCGATGTTGCGCGCCGCACCGAAGAAGCGCTTCGGCGGGTAGAGCGCGGTCGAGTCGACACCACCGGACAGGATGCGTCCGGAGGCCGGGGCCGCGAGGTTGTACGCGCGTCCCAGACGGGTGATCGAGTCCAGCAGGACGACGACGTCGTGACCCAGCTCGACGAGACGCTTGGCGCGCTCGATGGCCAGCTCGGCGACGGTCGTGTGGTCCTCGGCGGGACGGTCGAAGGTCGAGGAGATGACCTCGCCCTTCACCGACCGCTGCATGTCGGTGACCTCTTCCGGACGCTCGTCGACCAGGACGACCATCAGGTGGCACTCGGGGCTGTTGACCGTGATCGCGTTGGCGATCGCCTGCAGGATCATGGTCTTACCGGTCTTCGGCGGGGCCACGATCAGGCCTCGCTGGCCCTTGCCGATGGGAGCGACCAGGTCGATGATCCGCGTCGTCAGGACGTTGGAGTCGGTCTCCAGGCGGAGCCGGTCCTGCGGGTACAGCGGCGTCAGCTTCTGGAACTCCGGGCGGCCACGGCCGGTTTCGGCACCGTTGACCGTGTCGAGGCGGACCAGCGCGTTGAACTTCTCGCGGCGCTCGCCGTCCTTGGGCTGGCGCACGGCGCCGGTGACGTGGTCACCCTTGCGCAGGCCGCTCTTGCGGACCTGGGCGAGGGAGACGTACACGTCGTTCGGGCCCGGCAGGTAGCCGGAGGTCCGGATGAACGCGTAGTTGTCGAGGATGTCCAGGATGCCCGCGACGGGGATCAGGACGTCGTCCTCGGTGACCGGCGGTGCGTCGCTCGCGAAGTCGTCGCGGCCACGACGGCCCCGGCGGTCGCGGTAGCGGCCGCGGCGGCCACGACGGCCGCCCTCGTCGTCGAAGCCGTCGTCCTGGGGACCGCCGCCGCCCTGCTGGCCCTGGTTCTGCCCCTGGCCGCCCTGGCCGCCGCCCTGACCGCCCTGGCCGCCCTGACGCTGACGCTGGCCGCCCTGGCCGCCGCCCTGGTCGTCGCCCTTGCCGCGGCGGTCGCGCTGACGCTCGCGGCGCTCGCCGCGTTCGCCCCGCTCACCGCGCTGGCGGTCCTGGCGGTCGCCACGACGGCCCTCGGCGTTGTCCGCGGCGGCTTCGGCCTTGGACTCGGAACGGTCCTCGGCAGGAGCCTCGTGCTTCGGCTCGTGCTTCGGCTCGTCCTGCGTGCGGTCCTTGGCCTGCGCCTTGGTGTCCGCCTTGGTCTCCGGGCTGCCCGCCTGGGCCGTGGCACGGCGCCGACGGCGCTCGCCCGTGGGCTGGTCGTCGCTGGCCGGCTGACCGGGGATGTCGATCTGCTGCTGGGCGGTGGCCTTCTCGGCGGGCGCGGCGGCCGGGGTCTCGTCCCCGGCGCCGGTGCGCGCCTTGGAGGTGGCCCGGCGCTTCGGCTTGGTCTCCGCCTCTTCGGCCGGGGCCGCGGCGGCCTTGGCCTTGGACGCGGAGGAGCCGCCGGCCTGGGTCTCCTTGATGACCTCGATCAGCTGGCTCTTGCGCATCCGCGCGGTGCCCTTGATGCCGAGGCCGGACGCGACCTGCTGCAGCTCGGCCAGGACCATGCCGTCAAGGCCGGTGCCGGAGCGGCGGCGCCGTGCGGTGGTGCCAGTGGCAGCACCTTCGGCGGGCGCGGCACTGTCGACGTTCTTGTCGGCAGTCACGCCCATCAGATCGGTGGTGTCGCTCACGAAGGGTCCTTCCCTGGAGCGGACGTCGGCCTTCTGGCTCGGCGACCGGTTGTGCTGTCCGACTGCGGTCTTCGGTGCGGACCGTGCCGGGGCGGTGGTCCGCCGGATAGGTACGGCGGAGAGATGAACGTGTGCTGGGGCCCGGCGCGAGCATCCCCCTGCTCGGCCCACTCCTGGATGAGCGAGGGGTGTCGTGCCGGTTCCGGAGCGTGCTCGAAACTGCTCAGGCAGGCTGCTCAGGCAGTTGGGGAGGCTCCCGGAAGAAGGGTGGTCCCGGAAAGGGACACGAAGCAACGCGCCACATAGACGTCGATTGCAGACTTGAGGTTAACACTACCGGCTCCAACAAACATTCCCCCTCTCACTCACCGGCAATCACTTCTCGCTAAGGCGCGAGCGGCAGCACGCTCGCACCCCGGGCGTCGAGAGCGAGCCGGTTGGCCGCCCATCCCTCGCCCGCCAGCCGTGCGACCTTGTCGGCAGCACCGTCCTCGGCCAGCGCCAGCACGGTCGGCCCGGCGCCGGAGATGATCGCGGGCACCCCGTCGGCGCGCAGCCGGTTCACGAGTTCCACGCTCTGCGGCATCGCCGGGGCGCGGTACTCCTGGTGGAGCCGGTCCTCGGTGGCCGTGAGCAGCAGCTCGGGGCGCCTGGTCAGGGCCTCGACGAGGAGCGCGGCACGGCCGGCGTTGAAGGCGGCGTCGACGTGCGGGACGGATCGCGGCAGCAGTCCCCTGGCGGTTTCGGTGAGCACCGGCTTGCCGGGAACGAAAACCACCGGAACGATGGATTCTGCGGGGTCCATCCTGATGGCGCGGGCCGACCCGCCGTCCATCCACGCGAGCGTGAACCCGCCCAGCAGACAGGCCGCGACGTTGTCCGGGTGGCCCTCGATCTCGGTGGCGAGTTCCAGCAGTGCCGCGTCGTCGAGCCGGGCGTCACCGCCGGTCGTCACGGCGCGGGCGGCGACGATCCCGGCGCAGATGGCGGCGGAGGAGGAGCCGAGGCCACGGCCGTGCGGGATGCGGTTGGCACAGACGATCTCCAGCCCGCGGGGCTGTCCGCCGAGCAGGTCGAAGGCGGTGCGCAGGGACCGTACGAGCAGGTGCTTCTCGTCGCGGGGCAGCGTGTCCGCGCCCTCGCCGGCGATGTCGATGTGCAGGCCGGCGTCGGCGACGCGGACGACCACGTCGTCGTACAGGCCCAGCGACAGGCCGAGGGCGTCGAAACCCGGGCCCAGGTTGGCGCTGGTTGCGGGGACGCGCACCCGGACGGCGGCGGCTCGGAAGGCGGGACCGGCCATCGCTCTGACGACTCTCCTTGTGAGGCGGCGGGGAATTCGAGGAGCTGCGGGGTCTTTCGGAGGTCTCGCGGCTCTTCGGCTTCTGCTCTGTGCGGCTCTTCGGGTTCTGCTGGGGCTCGGAATTTCGGGGGTCTGCGGCTGTGTGGGGTTTCTTCGGGGTGCCTGCGGCGGCGGGTACGGCCTGACCCGGAAATGAACCGACGGCCGCAACGGCCCGAGCACCCCGGCACAGGCGGCGGGGCGGGTTGGGTACAGCTTATCGAAGGAAGGTTCTGTCGCGACATAGGGCGCACAGGAGGCGCACGATGCGTGTCGCACGGCTTCGATGCGCTCTCCGCTCCGAAAAGGGGGCGTTCCTGCCGTCTTCCTGACGAACCGTTGCCGCGGCCGCACCCGGGGCCCGTCGTCCGGACCGGGGGTGCGGCCGCCCTGCGGCGGGTGCCGCGCGCTGCTACGCGAGGCCCAGCTTCTCCGCGGCGGTGACCGCGTCGACCGGGACGGTGACCGGCTGGGGGGCGCCGGCGACGGCCCAGTCCGGGTCCTTCAGCCCGTTGCCGGTGACGGTGCAGACGATCTTCTGGCCGGGGTCGACCTTGCCCTCTTCGGCGGCCTTGAGCAGACCGGCGACGGACGCGGCCGAGGCGGGCTCCACGAAGACGCCCTCCTGGGAAGCCAACATCCGGTAGGCCGCCAGGATCTGACGGTCCGTGACCTCGTCGATGAAGCCACCCGACTCGTCCCGCGCGGCGAGCGCGTACTGCCAGGACGCCGGGTTGCCGATCCGGATCGCGGTGGCGATGGTCGACGGGTCCTTGACGATCTCACCGCGCACGATGGGCGCGGAGCCGGAGGCCTGGAAGCCCCACATCCGCGGCTTGTGCGTGGACGGACCGTCCCCGGCGTACTCCGTGTATCCCTTCCAGTACGCGGTGATGTTGCCCGCGTTGCCGACCGGGAGGACGTGGATGTCCGGGGCGTCGCCGAGCGCGTCGACGATCTCGAACGCGGCGGTCTTCTGGCCCTCGATGCGGACCGGGTTGACCGAATTGACCAGCGCCACGGGGTAGTTGTCCGAGAGCGAGCGGGCCAGCGTCAGGCAGTCGTCGAAGTTGCCGTCGACCTGGAGGATCTTGGCGCCGTGGACGAGCGCCTGGCCCATCTTGCCGAGCGCGATCTTGCCCTGCGGTACGAGCACGGCACAGACCATTCCGGCCCGCACCGCGTACGCGGCGGCGGAGGCGGAGGTGTTGCCGGTGGAGGCGCAGATGACGGCCTGCGCGCCCTCCTCCTTGGCCCGGGTGATGGCCATCGTCATACCGCGGTCCTTGAAGGACCCGGTGGGGTTGGCGCCCTCGACCTTGAGGTGCACCTCGCAGCCCGTGCGCTCGGAGAGGATCTGAGCGGGAACGAGCGGCGTACCGCCCTCACGGAGCGTGACGACGGGCGTCGTGCTCGTGACCGGAAGACGGTCCCGGTACTCCTCGATGATGCCGCGCCACTGGTGGGTGCCCTTGGTGGTCATGGGTCCTTACTCCCCTTCAACACGCATGATGCTGGCGACACCGCGCACGGTGTCGAGCTTGCGCAGCGCCTCGACGGTCCCGGAGAGGGCGGCGTCGGGCGCGCGGTGGGTGACGACGACGAGCGAAGCCTCGCCGCTGCCGTCCTGTCGCACTTGCTGGCGGACCGTATCGATCGATACGCCCTGTTCGGCGAAGACCGTCGCGACCTGGGCGAGTACGCCAGGCTTGTCGGCCACGTCGAGGCTGATGTGGTACCGCGTGACGACGTCGCCCATGGGGCTCACCGGCAGACGCGTGTACGCGGACTCGCCGGGGCCGGGGGCCTCGTTGAGTTTGTTGCGGCAGACCGCGACGAGGTCGCCGAGGACCGCGGAGGCGGTCGGCGCGCCACCGGCGCCGGGGCCGTAGAACATCAGCTGCCCGGCGGCCTCGGCTTCGACGAACACCGCGTTGTACGCCTCGCGGACGGAGGCCAGCGGGTGGCTGAGCGGGATCATCGCGGGGTGCACGCGGGCCGTGACGGACTGCCCGTCGGCCGCGCGCTCGCAGATGGCGAGGAGCTTGACGGTGCAGCCCATGCGGCGGGCGGAGGCGATGTCGGCGGCGGTGACCTCGGTGATGCCCTCGCGGTGCACGTCGCCGATGCGCACCCGGGTGTGGAAGGCGATTCCGGCGAGGATCGCGGCCTTGGCGGCGGCGTCGAAACCCTCGACGTCGGCGGTCGGGTCGGCCTCGGCATATCCGAGGGCGGTGGCCTCGTCGAGCGCCTCGGAGTAGCCGGCGCCGCTCGTGTCCATCTTGTCGAGGATGAAGTTCGTGGTGCCGTTGACGATGCCGAGGACGCGGTTGACCTTGTCGCCGGCGAGGGACTCGCGCAGCGGCCGTACGAGCGGGATGGCGCCGGCCACGGCGGCCTCGTAGTAGAGGTCCCGGCCGTGCTGCTCGGCGGCGGCGTGGAGGGCTGCGCCGTCCTCGGCGAGCAGGGCCTTGTTGGCGGAGACGACGCTCGCACCGTGCTCGAACGCGGTGGTGATGAGGGTACGGGCGGGCTCGATGCCTCCGATGACCTCGACGACGACGTCGATGTCGCCCCGTTTGACCAGGGCGGTCGCGTCGGTGGTGATCAGCGCGGGATCGATGCCCGCGCGGACCTTGGAGGGCCGGCGCACGGCGACTCCGGCGAGCTCCACCGGCGCGCCGATGCGCGCGGCGAGGTCGTCGGCGTGCGTCGTCATGATGCGGGCCACCTCTGAGCCGACCACTCCACAGCCCAGCAGCGCCACCTTCAGCGGACGCGTACGCATCATCCGACCTCGTTTCCTTTACATCTGATGTGTGAACCAGTCTCACTCACCGGACGGGGGTTTCCGCCACCCGTCCGGATCCTGAGATGTTTGCCAGCCCCCGGGGTGCCCCCCGGGAAATAGAGCGTCAGCCGACGTCGAGACGCAGAAGATCTTCCTCCGTTTCGCGCCGGACGATGACCCGTGCCTGTCCGTCGCGCACCGCGACGACGGGCGGACGCAGGGCGTGGTTGTAGTTGCTCGCCATGGAACGGCAGTACGCGCCGGTGGCGGGCACGGCGATCAGGTCGCCGGGGGCCAGGTCGGACGGCAGGAACGCGTCCTTGACCACGATGTCACCGCTCTCGCAGTGCTTGCCGACGACCCGGACGAGCATCGGCTCGGCGTCCGAGGTGCGCGAGACGAGCGCGACGCTGTACTCGGCGTCGTACAGCGCGGTGCGGATGTTGTCCGACATGCCGCCGTCGACGCTGACGTACGTACGCAGCCCCTCCAGGGGCTTGATGGTGCCGACCTCGTACAGCGTGAAGGCCGTGGGGCCGACGATGGCGCGGCCGGGCTCGACGGAGATCCGGGGGGTGGCGAGTCCGTTGGCCTCGCACTCGCGGGTCACGATGTCGCCGAGCGCCTTGGCGATCTCGTGCGGTTCGCGCGGGTCGTCCTCGGAGGTGTACGCGATGCCGAGGCCGCCGCCGAGGTCGATCTCGGGCAGTTCGACGCCGTGCTCGTCGCGCACCTCGGCGAGCAGCTGCACCACGCGCCGGGCGGAGACCTCGAAGCCGGCCATGTCGAAGATCTGCGAGCCGATGTGGGAGTGGATGCCGATGAGTTCGAGCCCGTCGAGGGTGAGGGCCCTGCGGACGGCCTCGGCTGCCTGTCCGTCGGCCAGCGCGATGCCGAACTTCTGGTCCTCGTGCGCGGTGGCGATGAACTCGTGGGTGTGCGCCTCCACGCCGACGGTCACCCGGATCTGCACGCGCTGGCGCTTGCCGAGCCGCTGCGCGATGTGGGCGACGCGGACGATCTCCTGGAAGGAGTCGAGCACGATCCGGCCGACGCCTACGGAGACGGCCCGCTCGATCTCGTCGACGCTCTTGTTGTTGCCGTGGAACGCGATGCGCTCGGCGGGCATCCCGGCGTCCAGCGCGCAGGTCAGCTCGCCGCCGGAGCAGACGTCGAGGTTGAGGCCCTCTTCCCGGAGCCAGCGGACGACCGCGCGGGAGAGGAAGGCCTTGCCGGCGTAGAAGACGTCGGCGCCGGGGCCGAACGCGTCGGACCAGGCGCGGCAGCGGGCCCGGAAGTCGGACTCGTCGAGGAAGTAGGCCGGGGTGCCGAACTCCTCGGCAAGCCGGGCGACTTCGATCCCGCCGACGGTGAGAGCACCGTGTTCGTCGCGGGTGACCGTACGGGCCCAGACCTTTTCGTCGAGGACGTTGAGGTCCTCGGCGGGGGCGGTGTAGTGGCCCTCCGACATGACGTCGGCGTGACGGGGCCCGGCGGGGTGTGCGGATCGGCTCATCGTGTTGCTCTGCTCTCTCGGGTCTCTCAGAGGTGTGCGGGTGCGCTGATACCGAGCAGGGACAGGCCGCCGGCCAGCACCGTCCCGGCGGCCTCGGCGAGGGCGAGCCGGGAGCGGTGGGCGGCCGAGGGTTTCTCGTCCCCGACGGGAAGCGGTGAGGCGGCGTCGTGGAAGTCGAGGAAGGCCCGCGCGACCGCTTCGAGGTGTCGGGCGAGCCGGTCGGGGGCGCGGTGGCGTGCGGCGGCGAGGAGTACGCCGGGGTGGTCGGCGACGAGGGCGAGGAGCGCGAGCGCCTCGGGGGCGGGGGTGTCGCCCGGGGCGCTGGTGAACCCGAGGAGCGCGGCGCCGCGGGTCAGCGCGTGGGTGCGGGCGTGCGCGTAACGGACCACGAACAGCGCGTTGCCCTCGCCCTGGACGAGGAGGTCGTCGCCGAGGGGGGCGCGGTCGTGGCCGGCGGGCCGCAGCAGCCCCCAGCGCGTCGCGTCGGGGCCGAGCCGGCCGAGCAGCTCTCCGGCGGTGGCACCGGCGGGTACGGGGCGTATCTCCGTGGCGGACGGTTCTGCTTCCCGGGCGTCGCCGATGATCCCCAGCCGCGCCCAGTCCGGGTCGGGCGCCTCGTCGCAGCCGACGCTCACGCGCGCGCCCTGCGCCCGCGCCAGCCCTCCCACGGCGTCGGCGATGACCGCGGCACGGACCTCGCGGGAATGGCCGAATCGCAGCGGTGTCCCGGCGAGGGCGCCCCCGTGCCCGTACCGCATGCCCTGCTCCCGTACCCGGTCCAGGAGGGCGCGGTGCACGTCTGCGGAGTCGTCGAGGGTGAAGTTCAGGAACCCGGGCCCGGTGATCTCGACCCGCCCGATACCGGGCGCACCAACCACCCGCTCCCGCAGGATCTCGGCCACTTCCCGCGCGGTCAGGGCGGCGGGCCCGGCCAGCTGGAGGGCGACGGCGCTGGCGTAGTCACCCCGTCCGCCGGGCCGTGTCCGCTCCACTCGCACGCGCGCGGGCACGGGCGCGCGCAAGGCGTTCTCGTCGACCGCGCGGCGCACGGCGTGCAGCACGGTCATGGAGAGATCGGCGGGGGTCACGGGACAAGCGTATGGGAGGAAGGGGGGCCTTTCGCGAACGCGTTTCGCCATCCGGTCAACCGGCGGCGCTCTCCGCCCGCCCCGCACCCTGTCTCCCGTCCAGCACCGACGGGCGCCCACGCTCCACCAACTGCCGCACGAGCCGCACCAGCTCGCTCGGCTCGAAGGGCTTCGCCAGGAACGCGTCGACACCCGCCGCGACCCCGTTGTCCACCTCGTACGGTGTGCAGGCACTGACGATCGCCAGCGGCAGATGGCCGGTCCGCGGATCGGAGCGCAGCCTGGTGGCCGTCTGCAGCCCGTCCAGCCGGGGCATCACGACGTCGAGCGTGATCACGTCGGGCCTGACCCGATGCACCAGATCCAGACACTCGACACCATCGGCCGCGGTCACGACCTCGAAGCCCTCCAGCTCGAGATTGACCCTGATCAACTGCCGGATGACCTTGTTGTCGTCGACAACAAGCACGCGGCCGCACGCCCCTGACACCCTTCGAGAGTAGGCGGGGCGGAGCGGCCGCGTCCGGGTTTTGCCCACTTCCGTCCCCGGACGGGTGGCGCGGGGGTGGCTGGATGTGTGTACGAGCGACCACCGGGGTCGCCGCCGGCCCGGCGGCGACGCGGAAATACCTGTTCACGGGCACCGCGTGGAAGCTGGTAGTGTTTCACCCGTCGCAGAGCAACACAGCGATACGCCCCCGTAGCTCAGGGGATAGAGCATCGGCCTCCGGAGCCGGGTGCGCAGGTTCGAATCCTGCCGGGGGCACTTCGCAGGAAGTGCCAAAAAGACCTTCTGACCAGTGGGAACACTGAGCAGGGGGTCTTTTTCATGCCCGCCCGAGTCGATGCGCCGGGGGCCGCCGCACTTGACGTTCCGCGAGGCACGAGGCATCCCTGCCCACGCTTCTCCCCGGCCGATAGACAGCACGCCAAGTGGCCGAGGCAGACGCCACGGAGTACGGGAGCGAGTGGTCCCCTCACTCCAGCTCCACACGCCGAGCCACAGGGAGGATCAAGGGTAGGATTGACAGCATGAGCGAGCCTACCGGCAAGTACTCGATCACCATGCCGCGCGACATCGCCGAAGCGGCCAAGACGCGCGGCGGCCCCTCCGGCCTGTCCGCCTACGTGGCCGCCGCTGTCGCCCGCCAGATCGAGCGCGACAACCTCAACGAGCTCATCCAGGTCGGCGAAGCCGAACACGGCCCCATCTCCCAGGAGGAGAGCCAGGCCCTGCGCGACCAACTCCACCACGCACGCCGTCAGACCCGCGACGCGGCATGACGCGTTCCCCGGCCGCTCCGGGCGGCACGCTCGTCCTCGACAGCGAAGGCCTGGCCAAGGCCGTGATGCGCGACCGTACGGTCACCGCCTGGCTCGCCCTCGCCCGCGCCGACGACCTGCGCGTGATCACGTCGGCCGCCACCCTCGTGGAAGTGACCCACCCTCGCATCAACCGCCCCGCGCTGGAGTGGACCCTGCCCCGCCTCGTCGTCGAGCCCCTCACCGAACCGGTGGCACGTCACGCGTCGACGCTGCTCGCCGACGTCGGCCTGCACGGCCACAAGTACGCCATCGACGCCATGCTCGCCGCGACCGCCCTGGCCTCACCGGGCCCGGTGACCGTGCTCACGTCCGATCCGGAAGACCTCGCCGCGCTGTGCGGAAGCCGGATCACCGTCATCAAGCTCTGACCACCGGCCGCCGTCGGGGCGACATCGCGTCCGGGGCCGGCGCACCCCGGCGGGGCTGCCATGTCTCGCCGGCTCCAGGTCACCGGGTCAGTCGGCCGGATCGCGCCGGTCTGCGCGCACGGGATCGTACGGGAGGGCATCGGCGGGCCCTGCACGAAGTGCGCCCTGTCCGCTCGGCCGAAGGTGCGCGCGAAGAGTGTGGGCCATACGGTCCGCCTGGTCGGCCGGTACTCGTTCCGGTTCCGGGCGGCGAAGCAACTCGAAGACTCCCGGTCCGCGTTGTCCGGGAGGCAGATCTGCCATGCGCGGCACGATGTGGAAGTGCACGTGGGCGAAGCCCTCGGCTTCCGCGAATTGGACTACATACGTCTTGACGCAACCCGTCACGCCGCGAAGGGCCCTGGACAGCTTGACCTGCCAGACTCCCAGCGCGGCGGCCTCGGCATCAGTGAGGTCATGGACAGCCGTGACATGGCGCCGGGGAAGCAGCACCAGCCAGCCGGGGAGCGCCGCGTTGAAGCCATGGGCCACTCGCCAGTGCCGGTCGGACACGACGCACTCGCGCGGGGGGAGTTCGGCGAACCGTGCTTCCTGGCCGCAGGCGTAGCATTCGGCAGTCGTCATGGGGCGAGAGTGTAGAACTGCCCCCGCAGACCGTGGTCAGTGGTCAGTAGCGCTTCGACAACGCGGTGGCCGCCGGCACCATCCCTTCGGCCCGCGCCCGCGGGATCGGAAGCCGCTACGGCACCGAGGTGGGCCCCCGGTGCCGCACCGGCAACCGGCCAGTGGTCAGGCGACCGGCAGCCCCGGTGCCGGGTAGCCGTCCATCAGGGCCTTCACCTCGGCGCGGACCGCGGTGACCGTGGACTCGTCGCCGGTGCGGGCGGCGGTGACCACGCGGTCGATCCAGCCCGCGACGGTGGCCATCTCGGAGGCGGGGACACCGCGTGAGGTCAGGGCCGGGGTGCCGATGCGGATGCCTGAGGGGTCGAAGGGCCTGCGGGGGTCGTACGGGACGGTGTTGTAGTTGACGACGATGCCCGCGCGGTCCAGGGCCTTGGCCGCGGTCTTGCCGGGGACGTCCTTGTTCGTGAGGTCGATCAGCAGCAGGTGGTTGTCCGTGCCGCCCGAGACCAGGTCGAAGCCGCGGTCCGCCAGTTCCTCGCCCAGGGTGCGGGCGTTGGTCACCACGTCGTGGGCGTAGGTGCGGAAGTCCGGGGTGGCGGCTTCGTGGAGTGCTACGCCGATCGCCGCCGTGGTCTGGTTGTGCGGGCCGCCCTGGAGGCCCGGGAAGACGGCGCGGTCGAGGGCGCGGGCGTGCTCGGCCCGGCTCAGGAGCATCGCGCCGCGGGGGCCCCGCAGGGTCTTGTGGGTGGTGGTGGAGACCACGTCGGCGTGCGGCGCCGGCGAGGGGTGGGCGCCGCCTGCGATCAGGCCCGCGATGTGGGCGATGTCCGCGACCAGGATCGCGCCGACCTCGCGGGCGATCTCGGCGAAGCCCGCGAAGTCGATCTCGCGGGGAACGGCCGTACCGCCGCAGAAGATCAGCTTGGGGCGTTCGGCGCGGGCCAGGTCGCGCACCTCGTCCAGGTCGACGCGGCCCGTGTCGCGCCGCACCCCGTACTGGACGCCGTTGAACCAGGTGCCGGTGGCCGAGACGCCCCAGCCGTGGGTGAGGTGGCCGCCCATGGGGAGCGACATGCCGAGCACCGTGTCGCCGGGCTTGAGGAAGGCCAGGTAGACGGCGAGGTTGGCCGGCGAGCCGGAGTAGGGCTGGACGTTGGCGTGGTCCATGCCGAAGAGCGCCTTGGCCCGGTCGGCGGTGAGCGTCTCGACCTGGTCGATGATCTGCTGGCCCTCGTAGTACCGCTTGCCGGGGTAACCCTCGGAGTACTTGTTCTGGAGTACGGTGCCGGACGCTTCCAGCACGGCCGCGGAGACGTAGTTCTCGCTGGGGATCAGGCGGAGGGTGTCGGCCTGGAGCTGCTCCTCCGCGGCCACCAGTGCGGCGAGTTCCGGATCGGCTGCCGTCAGGGCGGGGTGGCGGGGGTGCGAGGGGGCGGATGCGGTCACGGGGTCCTCCCGGGTCGGCCGCGTCGCCGCGGCGTGGACCCGGATGCCCAGGCGGACGGCTCTCCGGAGATGACGCCCCGGGCGGGCCCGGGGTGTGCCGCTTCCTCGTGGTCGATTCCACTGAGCACCCCGGCAGGGGCGCGCGCCAGTCGCAGCGATGCGTACCTTACCGGGCGACGGGTGGGGGTGCCCGAACTTCGACTATTCGGTGCGAACTCTCCTGTATGCGAACACCCTTGGCCGATTCTTGGACATTGCATGCCCCTTACATGAGGTGTTCCTCGCCAGAGTGGCGCATTACATGTGCACATCATTCGGCGCATGCTCCACACGCGAGACCCACATCGCAGGGGGTTGTTTTGAGAATCAGCCGAGCCCGACGACGCGCCGCGCTGAGCATGGCGGCGACACTGCCGCTGCTCGCCGGTGCGCTCGCCCTCGGGATACCCGACGCCAGCGCCGACTCGACGCCGGGCGCCCGGGACGCGCTGCAGGGCACCAAGCCGGCCTGGGCCACCGCCACGGCCGACCAGGGCTCCACGGCCGACAGCGGAAAGGTCGCCGTCCGGGTCCACCTCGCCGGACGGGACGCGAAGGGGCTGGCCGCCTACGCGGCCGCGGTGTCCGACCCGCGGTCACCGGCATACGGGAAGTACCTGAGCTCCGCGCAGGCGCAGGCCCGCTTCGGGGCCACCCAGGACCAGATCGACCGGGTCAGCCAGTGGCTGGAGTCCAGCGGGCTGACCGTCACCGGCTCCAACCAGCACTACGTCTCGGCCACCGGCGAGGTGGCGCAGACCGAGAAGGCGTTCGGCACCCAGCTGCGTAACTACCGCAAGACGGGCCGCACTTACCGGGCCCCGGCCTCCACCGCCTCGGTGCCCGCCGCGCTCGGCGATGCCGTACTCGCCGTCTCCGGCCTCGACAACGCACCGCACAAGTCGAGTCACGACGAGGTGCTGCCGCCGCCGGACGCGGTCTTCCGCAACTCCGGGCCGTTCTCCTCGTACTTCGGGTCGAAGACCGCCTCCACCCTGCCGAGCGCGTACGGGGCCAAGGTGCCGTACGCCGTCAAGGGGTACACCGGCAAGCAGCTGCGCGCCGCGTACGGGGCCGGGAGCTACACCGGCAAGGGGGTGACCGTCGCGATCACCGACGCGTACGCCTCCCCCACCATCGCGAAGGACGCCGCCGAGTACGCCAGGCGCAACGGTGACGCACCGTACCGGCGTGGGCAGTTCAGCCAGGTGCTGCCGGACGACTACACGAAGACCGAGGAGTGCGGAGCCTCCGGCTGGTACGGCGAGGAGACCCTCGACGTCGAGGCCGTGCACGCCGTCGCGCCCGCCGCGGACATCGTCTACGTGGGCGGCGCGTCCTGCTACGACAACGACCTGCTGGACTCGCTGAACAAGGTCGTCGACCACCGGCTCGCGGACATCGTCTCCAACTCGTGGGGCGACATCGAGGCCAACCAGACGCCCGACCTGGCGCTCGCCTACGACCAGGTGTTCAAGATGGGCGCGGTCGAGGGCATCGGCTTCTATTTCTCCTCCGGTGACGACGGCGACAACGTCGCCTCCACCGGCACCAAGCAGATCGACGTCCCGTCCAACTCCGCCTGGGTGACCTCCGTCGGCGGTACGTCACTGGCCGTGGGCAAGCACGACACGTACAAGTGGGAGACCGGCTGGGGCACTCTGAACGCCCCCCTGGCGGCGGACGGCAAGAGCTGGACGGACTTCCCCGGCGCCTACACCTCGGGTGCGGGTGGCGGCACCAGCTCCACCGTGAAGCAGCCCTCCTACCAGCGCGGCATCGTGCCGGACTCGCTGGCGAAGGCGAACGGGAAGACCCGGATGCGTACGGCCCCGGACATCGCGGCCGTGGCCGACCCGAACACCGGCTTCCTGGTGGGCCAGACCCAGACGCTGCCGGACGGATCGCTGGGCTACGACGAGTACCGCATCGGCGGTACGTCGCTGGCCGCGCCGGTCATCGCCGGTGTCCAGGCCCTGGCGCAGCAGGCGCGGCACGGGCAGCCGATCGGATTCGCCAACCCGGCGATCTACGCCCGCTACCACTCGAAGGCGTACCACGACGTGACCGACCACCCGCTGGGCACCGGCCGTGATCTGGCGGTCGCCCGGGTGGACTTCGTCAACGGGTACGACGCCGCGGACGGTCTGCGGAGCTCGGTGCGCAGCCTGGGCAAGGACGCCTCGCTGTCGGCGGTGCGGGGATACGACGACGTGACGGGCGTCGGCACTCCGGCCTCCGGCTATGTGAGCTCGTACCGCAGGCGCTGAGCCTGCGGCACGGGACGGGGGGCAAGCAGCCGGCCGTCGCGGGGCATACAGCCCCGTGACGGCCGGCTCGTCACGCGGAGGCGCGTTTGCGCGAGGCGGCCTTGGTGCCGCTCTGCTTCTTGGCCGCCGCCGCCGTCGTCTTCTTCTTGGACGCGGCGCTCTTTGACGCAGCGGACTTGGACGCGGTCTTCTTCGCGCCGGACCGGCCGCCGGCCGCGCTCTTCTTCGCGGCCTGTTTGCCCGTGCCGCTCGCCGTGGACTTCTTCGCTCCCGAGGGCTTGGGCGAGGAGGACTTCCCGCTCCCGCCGCCGGATCCCGACCCGGTCGAGGTACGCGACACCGACTTGCCCGTGGGCGTCCTGCGGGTGGTGGAGCCCGACGACTTGCGGTCCGCGATCGAGGTGACGGACGCCTTCCCCTCATCCGCCCCGCGCCCCTCGCCCTCGTCGTCACCGCGGGCCTCCTTCGCCGCCCGTACGCTGTTCTCCAGGGCGGCGAGCAGGTCGATGACCTTCCCGTCACCGGAGCCGTCGGACTCGGGCGGTGCCAGGGTCTCGCCGGAGGCCTTGGCCGCGATGAGTTCCTCGACCGCCTCGCGGTAGTCGTCGTGCAGCGAGTCCATGTCGACCTCGCCGAGCGTGTTCATCAGGGCGTCCGCGAGGTCGAGTTCGGCGTCGCGGACCGACACGTCACCCTCCGGGGCGACCTCTTCGGGGGCCCGGATCTCGTCCGGCCAGAGCAGTCCGTGCATCGCGATCACGTCGTCGACCACGCGCAGCATCCCCAAGCGCTCCCGTCCGCGCAACGCGTACTTGGCGAGGGCGACCTTCTGGCTGCGCTTCAGTGCCTCGCGCAGCAGGGTGTACGGCTTGGCGGCCGGTACTCCGTTGGCGGAGAGGTAGTACGCCGCGTCCATCTGGAGCGGGTCGATGGTGTCGGCCGGCACGAAGGCGACGATCTCGATCGTCTTGGCGGTGGGCAGCGGAAGTGAGCTGAGGTCCTCGTCGGTGATCGGGATCATCGAGCCGTCCGCGTCCTCGTAGGCCTTGCCGATGTCGGCGGCGTCGACCTCCTCGCCGTCCAGTTCGCACACCTTGCGGTAGCGGATGCGGCCGCCGTCGGGGACGTGGACCTGACGGAAGGAGACCGCGTGGTTCTCGGTGGCGTTGACCAGCTTGATCGGGATGCTGACCAGCCCGAAGGAGATGGCGCCGTTCCAGATGGACCTCACCAGTCACCCCTTGCATCCGTCGTGCCCGTATAGATCCGCATTTCGTGTGATTCTTATCGTATGACGCCGATCACAGTGGTGGAGGGGCGGCGGGTGTCGCTCAGCAACCTGGACAAGGTGCTGTACCCGGCCACCGGCACCACCAAGGGCGAGGTGCTGCACTACTACGCGGCCACGGCGGCCGAGGTGCTGCTGGCGCATCTGCGGGACCGGCCCCTGTCCTTCCTGCGCTATCCGGACGGGCCGGACGGGCAGCTGTTCTTCACCAAGAGCCCCCCGCCCGGTACGCCGTCCTGGGTACACACGGCCCCGGTTCCGCACCACGAGAAGGAGCAGGCGAGGCAGGTCGTCGTCCAGGACCTCCCCTCCCTGATGTGGGCGGCCAATCTGGTGGTGGAGTTCCACACCCCCCAGTGGCGGGCCGAGACGCCGGGGGTGGCCGACCGGATGGTCTTCGACCTGGACCCGGGTGCGCCCGCGACCGCGGTGGAGTGCTGCACGGTGGCCCTGTGGCTGAGGGAGCGGCTGGCCGCGGACGGACTGGAGGCGTACGGGAAGACGTCCGGGTCGAAGGGGCTGCACCTGCTCGTACCGGTGGAGCCCACCGCCTCCGAACGGGTGTCGGCGTACGCGAAGGCGCTCGCCGTCCAGGCGGAGAAGGAACTGCCGGATCTGGTGGTGCACCGGATGAGGCGGGCGCTGCGGCCGGGCAAGGTGTTCGTCGACTTCAGCCAGAACGCGGCGGCGAAGACGACTGCCACGCCCTACACGCTGCGTGCGCGGGCCGAACCGACCGTCTCCGCACCGGTCACCTGGGACGAGATCGAGGCGTGCCGCGGGCCCGGGCAGCTCGTCTTCCTGGCCGGCGACATGGCGGGGCGGCTGGCGCGCCACGGCGATCTGCTCGCGCCGCTCACCGAGCCGGACCACGGGCGGCCGGTTCCGGACACCCCGTAGGGCCCCGTGGCCGGGACATACCGCATCCGCGGCGGTGTTGTCATGTTCAAGGGCAAAAGGCGGGATGGGGCGGGTGGATTGTCCGAGCGGTGGTGCACACTCTGCGCAGACACTGCTTCGTGGGAACCGTGGGGAGGCGATGGCGTGTTCGCGGGGATCGACGAGGTCGACTGGGCCTCGATGGAGCATGCCTACGGGCCTGCCGACGACGTGCCGGAGCTGCTTCGCGGCCTGGCGTCCGCCGACCCGTCGGAGCGCGAGGCCGCGCTGGACGGCATGTACGGGGCGGTCCACCACCAGGGTGACGTCTACGCCTGCACGCTCGCCTGCATCCCCTTCCTCTTCGAGCTGGTCGTCGATCCGGCGGTCCCGGACCGCGGAGGCGTCGTCGAGCTGCTGACCAGCATCGGCGGCATCGACATCGACGAGGAGGACATCGGAGAGGACGAGGACGACGCCGAGGGCGCGGCGAACTACGCGATGGCGGCGGCGGCCGTCAGCGCGGGCGCCGGGGTCTTCTTCGCGCTGATGGCCGACGACGACCCCGGGGTGCGGGTCTCCGCGCCGCTGGCGCTGGCCACGCTGCACGGCAGTCCGGCCCGGGTCCTGACGTTGCTCCGCGAGCGGCTGACGGTCGAACCGGACGACGAGGTGCGGCTCGCCCTGGTCGAGGCCGCGGGGCGGTTGGCGCTGCGCCACGACCCGCTGACCGGCCGGATCGCCGACTGGCTGAGCCGGCTGGCCGCCGAGGCGAATCCGCCGGGGCTGCGGCTGGCTGCCCTGGCCCAGCTGGCGCGGTGCGCGCCCGAGTCGTTGCCGGGCGACGTGGTGCGGGTGGTGGCGGGTCTGCTGCGGCAGCTGCGGTCGGCCCCCGGGGCGTCGAAGGTCCCGGAGGCGGGGTCCCGGGTCCTGGGGGCCCACCTCGATCCCGATCCCGCCTCCGCCGAGGCCGCACCGGTGACCCTGGTGGGGCAGCTGCGGGCGTTGTCGGCCGAGGACCGGGCCGGGCGTGCGGCGCCGTGGACGGCCGATCTGCTGCGCACGCTGCACGTCGGTCTCGACGACCGGGTCGCGGACCGGACGGCGCTGCTGACCGACCAGTTGTGCAGCCCCGACCCGGGGCAGCGCATCGACGCGGTCCGGATGAGCAGTGGGCTGATCCGCGCCTGGCGCGGTTCCTACGGGGAGCTGGTCCGGCTCGTGGGCGAGCAGCTCGTCTCGGACGAACCGAAAACGGCCGAGGCCGCCTCGCACCTCCTGGAGGAGCTCTTCGGTCTGGCCGCGCCCGCGGCGGACGCGCTGGCGGCCCGGGTCTCGGCCGACCCGGGCGGCTGGGTGAAGGAGTGGGCGAGCGGGCCGCCGGGGCTCGGCAGCGCGGTGAAGGCCCTGGCCCGGCTGGGCGACGCCCGCGTGGTGCCCGCGCTGACGGCTGCCCTGGAGCGCCCCGAGGTGCCGCACGACGTGGGGTTCGCCATCGGGCACCTGGGTCCTGCCGCCGCACCGTTGGCCGGGTTGCTGCGCCACCGGCTGAGCGAGGTCGGGCTGGACGAGGAGGCGTACGACCGGGCGAGCCCGCTGCTTGCCGGACTGACCGCCCTCCGGGCGGGCGAGGCGGCGCCGGAGGTGCTGCGGATCCTGCGCGGGGCACCGGAGTACCGGGGCGAGTGGCTGCGTACGGCGGCACTGCGGGCGCTCGGCTCGTTCGGGCCCGCGGCGCACTGCGCCGTGCCGGAGCTGCGCGCGCTGATCCGCCGCCCCGGGACGGCGGGGGCCACGGAGGCGGCCGAGGCGCTCTGGGCCGTCGACGGGGACGCGGGGGCGGTGCTGCCGGTCCTGATCGAGGGGCTCCAGGCGGAGCACGCGCGTGAGCGGAGGGCCGCGGCGAGCGCGCTGGGCCGGCTCGGTCCGCTCGCGGCGGTGACCGCCCCGCGGCTGCGGGCGCTGCTGCGGCACGAGGAGCTGTGGCTGCGGGTGGACGCGGCGATCGCACTGTGGGAGGTTTCCGGACGGGCCGAGGAGTCCGTGCCGGTGCTCCTCGCGGCCTGGGAGCAGAACCGCCATGTCAGGGTTCGGGTGGCCGAATGCCTGGCGCGGACGGGGGCTGCTGGTGCAGGGTCGGACGCGGCACACGTGCTGCACGCCGAACTCGCCTCCGTACGTCGCCACAACGCGATGGACGGCGGATACGGCAGCCACGACACTCACGAGGACGAAAAGCTGCTGGCGCTCTGCCGCCGGGCGCTCCTGGGGAATACGGGGAAAGGACCCACGACATGATCATTTTTGGTACGCGAGGCTATCTCTACCAACTCGCCATCCTGACGCTGGTCTGCGGCTGGTGCGGGAATCCGTCCGCGCACACCCTGCGCAAGCGGGTGACGAAGTTCACGCTGTTCTTCGTGCCGCTGTTCCCCTTCTCGACGAAGTACGCCACCCAGTGCACCTTCTGCGGTGGCGAGCAGAAGATCCCCAAGGAGCAGGCCGATCAACTGCTGGCCCAGCACGTGGCCTCGCAGGACGGGAACCCCTTCGGCCAGTCCCCGCAGCAGCCGGGCTACGCTCCGGGCGCACAGGGCCAGGGGCAGAACCCGTATCAGGGCTGAGGCAGCGGTGCCGCAGCGCCGGTGGCGAAGCACCGGCACCTGAGCGGCAGTACGAAATACGCATAAGAGATCTCCTTCCGAATAAGGTCTACGGAGCCGGGGCCGTGCGCGCGCACGTGCGATCCGGCCCGGCCGGCCCTCGGAAGGGGAGGAAGACATGCGTCCGCAGCACCGGACGGGGCGCCGGGCGGCTGCCGCCGTCGCGGCTCTCACGGGCGCCGTCCTGCTGGCCGGCTGCGGCACCGGCGGCGAGCTGAAGAGCGCCGGACCTGCGCCGGCCGCCATCGGGCCCGCCCGCCTCTGGCCGGAACTGCCGCCCGCCTCGGCCGCCCCGTACGACTACGGCGAGGGCGAGACCGCCCACATCCCCGGGATCACCGTCCCGGGCGGCGATGTGCGCCGGCTGGACCCGGTTGCGGTGGTGCAGGCAGGGCTGAACGCCCGCCCGGACCGGTCCAGCGGCACGGACGCGCTCCCGGCCGGGGCCGTACGGCAGATCAAGGCCTGCCGTACCGCGCCCGCCTCCTGCCCGGTACTGAAGCCCTACTACCGCGATCTGACGGGTGACGGCCGCGACGAGATGGTCCTCGCCGTCCGGCTGCCCGGCCGTCAGCTCTCCGTGCGCGTCTACATGCCGGAACCGAGCGGGCTGACCCGGATCATGTCGACCTCCGACGCCGTGATCAGCGTGGAACTGGCGGGCCGGGACCTGATCATGCGGGCTCCGTCGGCCATCACCGGGTACGAGTACCGCACGGCCTGGTCCTGGGACGACCGGCAGCGCGCCATGCTGCCGACACAGGACGAGATCCTGCGGATGACGCCGCGGGACGGGCCGGGCCGGCGCCGCACGCCGAGCGCCCGGCCCTCAGCCCGGCCTACCGCGGAGGCGACCGTGACGCCCGGCACCGCAGCGCCCTCCCCGGTGCCGTCCGCGGCGCCTTCCGCAGCCGTGACCGCGGAGCGCCGGTGAGATGCGCGCGGACGGGCGCGACCCGGGTCCGGCGCCCCCGGCGACGGCTGCGGCTGCCCGCCTGGACCGCGACGCTCACCTGGAAGTCGGCGGTCTTCATCACCGTGATGTGCTGCGTCCTCGCCGCCCTGCTGGGCGTGCTGGTGCACACCGCGGTCACCCGGCAGACGGTCGGCCACGCCCGGGAGAAGGCGCTGGCCCGGCTGGAGGCCGTCACCGCCGCCTACGAGACGGGCGGGGCGCTTCCGCCGCGCTCCGGTCTCGACCCGCCGGGGCTGCCCGCCTCGCTGCGCGCCCTGGCGGTGAGCGGGAAGCGCGGCACGATGGTCGCCGACCACCTCGGCCGCCCCACGATGTGGGCCGCCGCCCCGGCCGACGGGCGGGCGCTGGCCACGCGGATCGACTACAGCCAGAGCGCCCGCGCGATCAACGGCCTGGACGGGGCGATCGTGGGCTCCTCACTGCTGGCGATCGGCGCCACGCTGCTCATCGGCGCGTTCTCCGTCACCCGGGTGACCCGGCGGCTGCACCAGACCGCGCAGGTGGCCCGCCGGATCGGTGCGGGAGACCTGGACGCCCGCGTCGACGATCCCCGTACGGCCGAACCCTCGCGCCGGCAGGACGAGGTCGCGATCGTCGCCGGAGCACTGGACACCATGGCGTCGGCGCTCCAGCGCAAGCTCGTGGCCGAGCAGCGCTTCACCGCCGATGTGGCGCACGAGCTGCGCACTCCGCTGACCGGTCTGTCGGCCGCCGCCGAACTGCTGCCGCCGGGCCGCCCCTCGGAACTGGTGCAGGACCGCGTCCGGGCGATGCGCGCGCTGACGGAGGACCTGCTGGAGATCTCCCGGCTCGACGCCCGTACCGAACACGTCGACCTCGATGTGCACGAACTGGCGCCGCTCGCCGAGCGGGTGGCACGCGCCGCGGGTTCCGGCACGGAGGTGCGGGTCGGTGCGGACCGGCCGCCGGTGCGGGTCGAGACGGACAAGCGGCGCCTGGAGCGGGTGCTCGGCAATCTCATCGGCAACGCGCACCGGCACGGCCGGCCGCCGGTGGTGCTGACGGTCGACGGGCCGGTGGTGACCGTACGCGACCACGGCGACGGCTTCCCCGGCTATCTGATCGCGGGCGGTCCGCAGCGCTTCCGCACGGAGGGCGGCGCCAAGGGGCACGGCCTCGGCCTCACCATCGCCGTCGGGCAGGCGGAGGTGATGGGCGCCGAGCTGGCCTTCGAGAACGCGCCGGACGGCGGGGCGGTGGCCCGGCTGACGCTGCCGGAGTACGTACGACTGGACGACGGCGACGAGGCGCCGCCGAGCTCCTCCCCCGTCGCCTGACGTCCGGACCCCACACACCTCTCCATCCGGACATAAGGGAAATAAGACCCACCTCTTGCTACGTTGCGTGGCATGACCGCAACGACGGCGGACGCACCCCCGCCCGAGCTGCGCCTGCCCAAGCGGCGCGGCGTAGAACTCTCGCTCCTCATCGGGGCCGTCCTCATCTCCGTCTACGGCTACGCCGCCGTCGGTCTGGCCCACGACGACGCGGTCCCGCCCGACGTCGCCGGATACGGCGGCGGCCTCGGGCTGCTCGCCCTCCTCGCGCACCTCGCCGTCCGCTTCCGTGCCCCGTACGCCGATCCGCTGCTGCTGCCCATCGCCGTCCTGCTCAACGGCGTCGGCCTGGTGCTGATCTACCGGCTCGACCTGGAGACGCCGAGGGACCAGGCGGCGCCCACCCAGCTGATCTGGTCCACGCTCGGCGTCGCGTTCTTCATCGCGGTGGTGGTCTTCCTGCGCGACCACCGGATGCTCCAGCGGTACGCGTACCTCTCCGTCGCCGCCGCCCTCGTCCTGATGATCGTGCCGATCTTCTTCCCGGCGGTGAACGGCGCCAAGATCTGGATCAGGATCGGCGGGTTCTCCTTCCAGCCGGGCGAGTTCGCCAAGATCCTGCTCGCCGTGTTCTTCGCCGCCTACCTCGCGGCGAACCACAACGCCCTCGCGTACACCGGCCGCAGGATCTGGAAGCTCCAGCTCCCCACCGGCCGGGTGCTCGGCCCCATCGTGGCGATCTGGCTGATCAGTGTCGGGGTCCTGGTGCTGGAGCGCGATCTCGGCACCTCGCTGCTGTTCTTCGGCCTGTTCGTGATCCTGCTGTACGTGGCGACCGGCCGGACCGGCTGGATCGCGGTGGGGCTGGTGCTGGCCGCCGTCGGCGCGTTCGTCGTCGGCTCCTTCGAACCGCATGTGCACAGCCGGGTGCAGGACTGGCTCGACCCGTTCGCGTCCATCGACGCGGGCCGGGGCCCGGGCCAGCTCGCCCAGTCCCTGTTCGCCTTCGCCGCCGGCGGGATGCTCGGCACCGGGCTGGGGCTCGGCCACTCCATCCTCATCGGCTTCGCCGCCAAGTCCGACTTCATCCTCGCGACGGCAGGCGAGGAGCTCGGACTGACCGGGCTGACCGCGCTCTTCATGCTGTACGCCCTGCTGGTGGCGCGCGGCTACCGGGCCGGGCTCGCCCTGCGCGACGCGTTCGGGCGGCTGCTGTCGATCGGGCTCGCCTCGATCCTGGCGCTCCAGGTGTTCGTGATCGCGGGCGGGGTGATGGGGCTGATCCCCCTGACCGGCATGGCGATGCCGTTCCTCGCGCAGGGCGGTTCGTCGGTGGTCACCAACTGGATCATCGTGGCGCTCCTGATCCGGGTCAGCGACGTGGCCCGCAGACCTCACCCCGACGAGGTGGAGACCGGCGTCGTCGCACCGGCCCTGGAGGACGAACTGTGAACCCGCACCCGTCGGCCCGCCGGGAGGCCCGGACGTGATCCGCTACATCCGCCGCGCCGCCGCGTTCTGTCTGCTGCTGCTCGTGGCCCTGCTGGTCAACGCCGCCCGCGTCCAGGTCTTCGAGGCCGACGCCCTCGACGACAACCCCGCCAACCGCCGCACCACCATCGACCGTTACGACCAGCCGCGCGGCAACATCCTGGTCGGCGGCCGGCCCGTCACCGGCTCGAAGGACACCGGCGAGCAACTCGCCTACGAACGCACCTACCGCGACGGCCCCCTGTACGCGCCGGTGACGGGGTACGCCTCGCAGACGTACGGCACCACCCTGATCGAGAACGCCGAGGACGGGATCCTCTCCGGCACCGACCCCCTGCTCGCCCCGCTCCCCTTCTGGAACGAGATCACCCGTGCCCGGCAGCCGGGCGGTGACGTCGTCACCACGATCAAGGACTCCATGCAGCGCGCCGCCTACGAGGGGCTCGGCGGCCGCCGGGGCGCGGTCGCGGCCGTCGAGCCGACGACCGGCAAGATCCTGGCCCTGGTCTCGACCCCGTCGTACGACCCCGGGCGGCTCTCGGGCACCGGTTCGTCCGTCACCGACGCCTGGCGCGAACTCAACACGTCCACGAGCCAGCCGATGCTCAACCGGGCGATCCGGCAGACGTACCCGCCCGGCTCCACGTTCAAGATCGTGACGGCCGCGGCGGCGCTGGACGCCGAGGTCGTCACCGATCCGGACGCCGAGACCGACACCCCGTCCCCGTACGTCCTGCCGGGCACCTCGACCACGCTGCCCAACGAGGCCCGGGGCTGCGAGAAGGCGTCGCTGGCCGAGGCGATCCGGGTCTCGTGCAACACCGTGATGGCGCACCTCGGGGTGGAGGTCGGGCTGGAAGGCATGGTGGAGGCGGTCGGGAAGTTCGGCTTCAACGACTCCGGGCTGAAGATCCCTTCCGGGGTGGCGAAGAGCAACTTCGACACGGACATGAGCGACGACCAGCTGGCGCTGTCCTCGATCGGGCAGTTCGACACGACGGCGACCCCGCTCCAGATGGCGATGGTGGCCTCGGCCGTGGCCAACGGCGGCGAACTGATGTATCCGCATCTGGTGGACCGTACGACCACGCACGGCGGGTCCACCGTCCACACCACCGGGTCGCGTTCGTACCACCGGGCGATGAATCCGATGACGGCGATGCGGCTGCGGCAGATGATGATCGACGTGGTGCGGGACGGCACCGGAACCAACGCGGCCATCGACGGGGTGACGGTCGGCGGCAAGACCGGCACCGCCCAGCACGGCATCGACAACTCCGGTACGCCGTATGCCTGGTTCATCTCCTGGGCCCAGGCCGAGGACACCGGGCGGCCCGCCGTCGCCGTCGCCGTGGTCGTGGAGGACGCCTCCGCCGACCGGGCCGACATCAGCGGCGGGGGCAGCGCCGCGCCGATCGCCCGTTCCGTGATGGAGGAGGCGTTGGCGGACTGAGCCGGTGGGTCACGAGAAGCGGCCCTCGGGAGGCAGGTCCGGTGACGGGTCACGGGGAGGGCGCCCTGGGAGACTGGGCCGGTGACGAGTCCCAGGAAGGTCGCCGAGACGCTGGCCGCGATCGGGCGCGAAGACCCCCGGCTGTGCGCGTTCCTCGACGTGTGGCGCGAGGAGGCGCTCGCCCGGCTGCCGGCTGCGGCCCGACTCCCCCTCGCCGGACTGCCGTTCGCGGTGAAGGGATCCACCGGCATCCGTTCGTACGCCGCCCGGCGGCTGATCGCGGCCGGTGGAATCCCGGTGGGCTCGACGTCCGTGCCCGGTCCCGGTACGTACTGGAAGACCTGGGGGCTGGGCGCACACGGACGCACCGTCAATCCATGGCGGGCGGACCGGACGCCGGGCGGCTCTTCGGCGGGTTCGGCGGCGGCGGTCGCGGCGGGTCTCGTGGATCTGGCGACCGGCAGCGACGGGGCGGGTTCGGTACGCGTCCCGGCCGCCTGGTGCGGGGTGTTCGGGCTGAAGACGACCAACGGGCTGCTGCCCTCCCCCGACCGTTCCGGCCTCGCCTCCGCCGGGGTCCTGACCAGGACGGCCGCGCAGGCGGAGACCTATCTGCGCTGTGTTCTGGACGGCTACGAGCCGGCCGCGGCCGAGCTGCCGCTGTCCGCCGCCCACAGCCCGGACCTGGGGTTCGCCGACGTCGACCCGGACGTGGCGACGGTGGTGCGGGGCGCGGTGCGGCGGCTCGTCGCGGCGGGGGTGGTGCGGCTCGTGGACGGCGGCTGCGACCTGCTGGACCCGGGGGCGGCCTGGCAGTCCGTACGGAACGGGGAGGTGGAGCCGCACCTGGGTGAGCTCCGGCGCGAGAACGACCGCAGGCTGGACGCCGTCTTCGCGGGCACGCCCCTGCTGCTCACACCCGTCACCCCCAACCGGCCGCACGGCCATGACGGTCCGGGTGAGCGCTTCTCCACCTCACTGACCTGGGCTTTCAATCTGAGCGGGCATCCGGCGGCGAGTGTGCCCGCCGGATTCACCCCGGACGGCTGCCCGGTCGGGCTCCACCTCGTGGCGCGGCGCGGTGCGGACGCCGAACTGCTGGGTATGGCCCGCGCGGTGGAGCGGGTGCTGTGCCCCGTGCGGCCGTGACGGGCGGCGGCCCCGTCAGCCGGCCTGGGCCCCGGCGATCGGCTTGCGCGACTCGGCCCTGACCTTGGCGGTGTCGAGGGCGGCCTTTTCGAGGTCGACCTCCGCCGGGTCCTGGAGCGCCGTCTCGGCGGTGACGACGGCGACGAACGACGCGGTGTTGTCGTCACCCCAGGCGCACATGGGGAGGGTGCTGCTGACGCCGCCCTCCTCCGACCGGACGACCTGGCAGGACACGGTGATCCCGTAACCCTCGGGGGTGAACTCCCTGGCGGGCACGGCGATGGTCATGCCCTTGTTCTGCGTCGCCCCCTTCAGGATCGCGCCCCGGGTGAACTCGGGCGTCTTGATGCGGCCCCACAGCCCGGAGATGACCAGCGTGCCGCCGCTCTTCGAGGTGTACTGGGTCACGACGGCCTTCGCGTCACGGATGGTGGGGTCGTAGGTCTCCTCGACGTCCTTCCCGTCGGTCGACGAGGAGTCCTTGACCAGGGTGTACTCGCCGTCCAGCAGCTTCTTGGGCACGGTCAGCCGGTATTCGGCCTCCGGGAAGCTACCGACCGACGGGAGCCCGCCCTCGGCCGCCTCGTCCACCAGCCGCGAAACCCCGAACGCGACGCCTCCGGCCACCACCAGGGCGCCGACGACGATGCCGACGATCAGCCCGGTCCGGTTCTTCCTCGGCGGCGGCATTCCGGGGAACCCGGGCGCCCCGGGCCCCGGACCACCCCAGGGCTGGGGCTGGGGCGCCTGCGGATACCCGTAGGGCGGCTGCCCCGGGGCCGGCTGCTGGGCGTACGGATTCTGCTGGGGCTGCGGAGGCCCGTACGGGCCCTGCGGCGCTCCGTACGGGTCCTGCGGAGGCTGGGGCGGGGGCGTGGTCATGGCGCCCAAGTTACGTCATACACGAACATGGTTTCGATCCCGCCGCCTTGGGCGCCCCGCCCCGCGCACCCGGCCTCAGTTCAGGGGCTCGCGGCGTCGCAGCCACTCGGCCGGCACGCCTTCGACGCCGGTGACCGCGCCGACGATCCCGCCGGTGATGGCGCACGTGGTGTCGACGTCGCCGAGCCCCTCGGCGGTGGCCCAGAGCGCGGCCTCCAGGTCGTCGGGGTGCCGGGCCGCGGTCCATACGGCGAACGGCACGGTGTCGTCGGCGCGGATGCGCTGCCCGTTGCCGAGCAGGTCGGCGGCCTTCCACGGCTCGGTGTCGAACGGCACCTCCACGGCCCGGAGGAGACCGTCCCGCACCGCCCCCGAGGGGGTCCGCCCGGCGACCCGGGACAGCGTGAACTCCCCCCGTACCGCCAGCGCCGCCGCCACCGCGACGGCCACCGCACCCGCGATCCCCTCCGGGTGGGCGTGGGTGACCTCCGCCTGCAGCGCGGCCTGTGCGGCCGCGTGGTCCACGTCCCGGTGGAATCGCGCCCCGAGCGGGGCGACCCGCATCGCGGCGCCGTTACCGAGGCTGCCGCCCTCGAACAGCTCGGGGGCCAGCGTCCGCCAGTCGGCCGGCGACGTCAGCAGTTCCGGCAGCAGGATGTGCATGCCGTGGCCGTATCCACGCCCCGCATCTGCCTCGAAGGCGAGCGCGAAGAACAGCGCGAGCCGGTCCTGCTCGACGTGCCCGTGATCGTCGAGCACCCGTGCCAGCGCACGGGCCAGGGCCGTGTCGTCGGTCCAGTGCCAGACGGGCTCGTGCGGGGTGCGGCGCGCCCTGATCTCGCTGAACGCCTGTCGGGGCTTGCGGAAGAGGGGGAACCACCGCTCGCCGAACGCGTCCCCGAGCGCGAGGCCTTCGAGACTGCGGCGGGCGGCGGCGAGGTCCGGGGCGCTGTCGGCGGGAGGCATGACACCATCCTCCCGCCGCCGGTCCGGTCCGTACACCGAATTCCGGCCGTGCCGGGGGCTCGTCGCGACCGCGTGGAATCCTTGGACCATGAATGATGGACGCGGCTTCTCGGTCGTACAGCCTGCGGCGCACACGCTCTCCGCCGTGGACGGGCTGTCGGCCCTGCTCGTCGACTACCACCTGCGGACGGAGTCGGAGAAGGGCCGGCCGGTCGCGGACGCGGCCGCGCTGCCCGACCGGTACCGGCTGGAGACCGAGGATCCGGACCACGCGTTCGCCGATGCCCGCGTGCTCGTCGCGCTGGAGGACGGGGGCACCGCCGCCGGCTGTCTCGTGGTGACCGCCCCCGTGGACGGCCTGGTGGAGATCAAACGTCTCTGGACGGACCCCGCCTCCCGCGGCCGGGGCGTGGCCTCCGCCCTGCTCGACGCCGCGCTCGCCCATGCCGCGCGGAGCGGGGCCCACGCCGTGCGGCTGTCGGTGTGGCGGTGGCGCACAGGCGCCATCTCGCTCTACGAACGGTTCGGCTTCGCCGTCACCGAGTCATGGGACGAGCGTGCGGAACTGGTCTGCATGGAGTGGGCGGTGGCAGGCGGAAGCCGGCCCTCGCGACCGGACCGCCACGTCGGGGAGGGCTCATGACGACCGCACCGGAAGCCGGGAACGAGGCCGGGAGCGAGGCCGGGACGGAAGCCGGGACCACGGCCACCTCGACGCCGCACGCGAACTCCTCGACGGCCGGCGGTGGCTGGTCCTGACCCAGGGCGGCAGGCGAACCAACTGCCCCTAACTTCCTTGTCCGCCCTCCGCTATCGCCTCCGCGACCTCCGCCACCCGCGCCCGCTCCTCGGCCTCGAAGCGCTCCTGGTCCAGCTGCTCGGCGATCTCCTCGTCCTGGGCCATCAGCAGGTCCAGGTTCGAGTCGCCGAGGTCGAAGACGCCCATGTCGACGTACGCCTTCTGGAGGCGCTCGCCCCACAGGCCGATGTCCTTGACGCACGGGACGATGCGGCTGAACAGCAGTTTGCGGAAGAGCTGGAGGAACTCCGAGTGCTCGGAGAGGTCCTTCGCCTCCTGCTTGGCGATGCCGAAGTTCTCCAGCACCTCGACCCCGCTGAGCCGGTCGCGCATCAGGTAGCAGCCCTCGATGACGAACTCCTCGCGTTCACGCAGTTCGGCGTCGCTCAGCTGCTTGTAGTAGTCGCGCAGCGCCATCCGGCCGAAGGCGACGTGGCGTGCCTCGTCCTGCATGACGTACGCGAGTATCTGCTTGGGCAGCGGCTGGGTGGTGGTGTCGCGGATCATGCCGAACGCGGCGAGGGCCAGGCCCTCGATGAGGACCTGCATGCCGAGGTAGGGCATGTCCCAGCGGGAGTCGCGCAGGGTGTCGCCGAGCAGCCCCTGGAGGTTGTCGTTGATCGGGTAGAGCATCCCGACCTTCTCGTGCAGGAACCGGCCGTAGATCTCCGCGTGCCGGGCCTCGTCCATCGTCTGGGTCGCGGAGTAGAACTTGGCGTCCAGGTCGGGGACGGACTCGACGATCCGGGCGGCGCAGACCATGGCGCCCTGCTCGCCGTGGAGGAACTGGCTGAACTGCCAGGACGTGTAGTGCTTGCGCAGCTCGCCCCGGTCCTTCTCGGTCATCTTCGCCCAGTGCGGGGTGCCGTACAGGGTGAGGGCCTCGTCAGGAGTGCCGAGCGGGTCGGCGGGGTCGACCTCGATGCTCCAGTCGATGCGCTTGTTGCCGTCCCACTGCTTGTCCTTGCCCTTCTGGTAGAGGGCGAGGAGCCGCTCGCGGCCGTCGTCGTAGTCCCAGCTGAAGCGGGCGGAACCCGAGGCGGGCACCGTCCACAACGGCTGCTCGGGGGCGGTGGTGTAGAGGTCGTGTGTCGACACGGACGGCTCCTTCGCCTCTCAGGGCCTCGGTAAGTCACCTGACGCCCGGCTCAGTTGGCAGGTTCACACGTTGGTAGACGCCGGGTCAACAAGTCGTGCGCAAGGGATTGACGGCCTTGCTGACAGGCAGTCTCATAGTGGATGACCATCGGTAACCCCTGGGAGAGGTGCGCCAGCCATGACGACCGTGACCGAACGCGATGTGCAGGCACTCCGCGACGCACTCGGCCCGCTCCGCGACCGCGAGCAGATCGCCGAACGGCTCCTGGAGGCCTCCGCCAAGCACTCCTTCGACCCGGACAAGGAGCTCGACTGGGACGCCCCGGTCGAGGACGGCAAGTGGTTCTGGCCGCCGGAGCTGATCTCCCTCTACGACACCCCGATGTGGAAGAAGATGTCGCTGGAGCAGCGGCAGGACCTGGCCCGGCACGAAGCCGCCTCGCTCGCCTCGCTCGGCATCTGGTTCGAGATCATCCTCATGCAGTTGCTGGTCCGCCACATCTACGACAAGCCGGTCGTCAGCAACCACGTCCGCTACGCGCTGACCGAGATAGCCGACGAGTGCCGGCACTCGATGATGTTCGGCCGGATGATCACCTGGGGCGGCACACCCTGCTACCCCGTGCCGCGCAGGTATCACAACCTCGCCCGGGTCCTGAAGACCGTTTCCACCACGCCCGGTTCGTTCGCGGCGACGCTGCTCGGCGAGGAGATCCTCGACTGGATGCAGCGCCTCACCTTCCCCGACGAGCGCGTCCAGACCCTGGTGCGCGGAGTGACCCGCATCCATGTGGTCGAGGAGGCGCGGCACGTCCGGTACGCCCGCGAGGAACTGCGCCGCCAGATGGTGACCGCCCCGCGCTGGGAGCGCGAGCTCACCCGGGTGAGCTGCGGGGAGGCGGCCCGCGTCTTCTCCGTCTGCTTCGTCAACCCGCAGGTGTACGGACGCGTCGGCCTGGACCGCCAGGAGGCCGTCGCCCAGGTGAAGGCCAGCGGTCACCGGGCGGAGGTCATGCAGTCGGGAGCCAAGCGGCTGACGGACTTCTTCGACGACATCGGGGTCCTCAACGGAGTGGGGCGCAGGCTGTGGAAGAGCTCGGGCCTGCTGGCCTGACGGCCCCAGGTGGTTAGGCTGGCCGTCATGACCCCTGCCGCAGCAGCCGCGCCGCCCGGCCGTGCGTACCGAAGGCTCAGCGTCGAGGAACGCCGCGCCCAGCTCCTCGGCGCGGCGCTCACCCTCTTCGCGCACCGGGCCCCCGACGAGGTCTCGCTCGACGAGGTCGCGACGGTGGCGGGGGTGTCGCGCCCGCTGGTCTACCGCTACTTCCCCGGCGGGCGTCAGCAGTTGTACGAGGCGGCGCTCAGGTCCGCCGCGGATCAGCTGAAGCTCTGCTTCGCCGAACCGGCCGTGGGCCCGCCCACGGAACGGGTGACGCGCGTCCTCGACCGCTACCTCGCCTTCGTCGACGAGCACGACGCCGGTTTCAGCGCACTGCTGCGCGGTGGCAGCGTCGCCGAGACGTCCCGTACGGGCACGATCGTCGACGAGGTACGCAGGTCCGCGGCCGAGCAGATCCTCCTGCACCTGGGCCGGACCGAGGACAGCGAACCCGCGCCGCGGCTGCGGATGATGGTGCGCACCTGGATCGCCGCGGTCGAGGCCGCCTCGCTGATCTGGCTGGACGAGGGCAAGCAGCCGGCCGTGGCCGAGCTGCGCGACTGGCTCGTCGACCAGTTCATCGGGCTCCTCGCCGTCACCGCCGCCACGGACCCGCAGACCGCGTCCGCCGTGGCCGAGCTGCTGCCGCTGGAGACCGCCGCGGGCCCGGCCGGCCGGCTGGCGGACCGGCTGGCGCCGCTGATCGGCGCGGCGGCGCATCTGCTGCCGCCGGACTGATCGGTCAGACTGGGACGGTGAGAAGCGACAACGTCCCCTTCACCGGCGGCCCGCTGGACGGGCGCGCCCTGCCCGTCCTCCTCGGCCCGACCGGCCACCCGCCCAAGTGGTACGAGGTCCCGGTCCCGGCCCCCGACGGCGGGCCCGCCACCGTGTACGCGTACCGGAGGGTTCCGTCCGGTTACACCAAGCGGCTGGGGATCCAGCGGGGCTGGGTCTACGAGTACGCCCCGGACGGCCGTGAACGGCACCGCCCCAAGTGGCCCTGGTCGAAACCGGCGTGAGGCGTTCCGGCGGAACGGGGCCCCGGGGACCGCGCCCTCCGGCGGCCCGGCGCGCGAGGGAGTGCGGATCGGCGGGCAGGGCGTCGGGAGCCCGCTCGCCATCGTGCACCAGGTCGTAAGATCGACGTCTGGTCCGAGGGACGGCAACAGGGGGGTGCGCCATGGAGGCGCTGCGTCAGGACGATCCACGCCGCTTCGGCCCGTACACCGTGCTGGTGCGGTTCCGTGAGACGGCCGCCGCGGTCCAGTACCTCGCGCACGGCCCGGCCCCGGAGGACCTCGTCGTGGTCACCGCGGCCCGGCCCGCACTGGCCGTGCTGCCCGCGTTCCGGCGGCGGTTCCAGGCGGAGGCGTGCACCGCCGACCGGCTCGCGGGCGGCTGGGTGGAGGCGCGGCCGGACACCCCTGCCGGCGGGCCCGAGGACGACGACGCGCTGTGGACGGCCGCGCAGTACGTGCCGGCACTGACGCTCGCCGAGGCGGTCGACCTCGCCGGGCCGCTCCCCGAGCGCGCCGTGCGGATACTGGGCGCGGGCATCGCCGAGACGCTCTCCCGCGTCCACGCCACGGGGGCCGTGCTCCAGGGCCTCGCCCCCAGGACCGTGCTGCTGGCCGAGGACGGGCCGCGGCTCACCGCGTTCGGGCCGCTGGGCGCGGCGGCCGACGCCGAGGCGCGGCCGGGCGGCCAGCTCTCCGTACGGCTCGGGTATCTGACCCCGGAGCAGGTCGCGGGCCAGGAGGCCGGCCCCGCGTCCGACCTCTTCGTGCTGGGCCTGCTGCTCGCCTACGCGGCGACGGGAAGCACCCCGCTGGCGGACGGACCGGCCGCCGAGGCCGCCGAACGGATCGCCCACACCGATCCCCTGCTGGACGCCGTGCCGGACGCACTGCGGGAGCTGGTCGCCCGCTGCCTGGCGAAGGACCCGGCCGACCGCCCGACCGCGGGCACGGTAGCGGCGGAGCTGGCGCTGGAGGGTGCGGCCGGGCTCGCCAAGGGCGGCTGGCTGCCGGAGCCGCTGACGGCCGCCCTGGCCGAGCAGAGTGCCGGGGCGAGGAGGGCGGCGGCCGCGCCGCTCACCACCGCCGGCGAAGGCGCGGTGGCCGTGGCGGACTCCGCCGACGAAGACGCGGTGGCCGTGGCGGACTCCGACTCCGCCGACGTGCAGGATGCCGTCCCCGCCGCCTCCGCGGAGATGGCGCAGGGCTCCACGGCCCCGCCCGCCCCGCTCACGCCTCACCGCGACTCCCGGACCGCGCAGTTGGGGGTCATCGACCATCACGCCCCCCGGCCCGACCGGGTGACGACCCAGCTCGCCATGCCGCCCGAACTGCCCGGGCAGCCGGCCGGTATCCCCGCCGCGCCTCCCGCCCCGCGCCCGCTCCCCCAGGCACTGCCCGCGCCCGGCCCCGCGACGCCCCTCCCTTCCGCCGCCGGCCGCCGGACCCTGCTGATCGGGGCCGCCGCGGGAGTCGCCGGCCTCTTGGTCGGTGGCGGCGGCGTGCTCGCGCTCGGTTCCGGTGACGACGCCGAGCCCACGGTCGACGCCAAGCCCGCACCGGGCCCCAGCCGGCCGGTCGTCGCCGGGCTGCCTCCGCAGCCGCGCTGGATCTACACCCACCCGGCGTCCGAACCTGCCCCCCTCACCGCCGCTCTCTGGAACGAACGGCTGCTGGTACTGACCGGCGAGACCCATGCGTCCGCCGTCGATCTGAACACCGGGCGCCGGATCTGGGAGAGCCCGGACGCCGCCAAGGGCCAGGCGGCCCTGGCCGCCGGCAAGGAGTTCTGCTTCGTCGCCGGCCCGTCGGAGTTCCTGTGGCTGTCCGCGAAGGACGGCCGGGTGGCCCACCGGGTGGCGTACGCCGACGGGTTCGAGGGCGCCCCGCACCTCTCTGTGCGCACCCTCGTCGGATCGTCCGGCCCGAACCTCTGGTTCACGGGCTCCCACCAGGTCACCGTGAAGGCCCCGAAGCCCAAGAAGGGCAAGAAGCCCGGCAAGGACCGGCTGGTCGTCAAGTCGTATCTGTTCGGGTACGACATCGAGCAGCGCAAGGAGCTGTGGCGGACACCCGTGCCCACCGGCCGCGGCCCCATCGCACCCGTGTACCGCCTGGTGGCGATCCGCCCGGACGCCGTCGTCGTGCGCCAGGAACGGCTGACACTCACCCCCGCCGACGTGAAGGCGGCCAAGGGCAAGGCCCTCTTCCGCAGCTTCGACCGGGAGACCGGGAAGCAGCAGTGGGCCAAGGTCTTCGGCACGGTCACCCCCGACGCGGCGGCCGTGGGAGGCGCCGACGGTGTGCTGTACGCGGCGGTCGGCACCGGCCTGCGGGCCTTCGAGACCCCCGGCGGCCGGCCGAAGTGGACGCTGGACGGCACGCCGGGGTCGGTCTTCGGGACCTCGGTCGAGGCCGGTGCGCTGCTGCACACCACCAACCGCAACCAGGAAGTGGGCGTGGTCGACCGGGAGACCGGAAAGCTGCGCTGGCGACGGTCCACGGAGTCGGCGGCCAGGGGGTCGGCGCCCGCGGTCACGGTCAGCGGCTCGGGCGGCACCCTGCTCGCGGCGGACCCCGGCCAGGTCACCGCGTTCGCGGCGGACGACGGGCGGCGGCTCTGGAAGTTCCAGGACATCGGTGCCCAGGACCCCAGGGGCGCGACGGTCACCGCCCGGTACGAGGTGCTGGCCTACGGGAAGACCGCGGTGGTCCGGCGCGACCGCGTGGTCTACGCGTTCCCGGTCGCCTGACCACGGGCGGCCTGCCCGCCGCCTTCCGGGGGAATCGGCCCACCGCCGCGCCCGGGGGTTCTTGCATCACCTGACGGTGAGTGAGCGTATGGAGGAATTGCGCTCACTCACGGGGTAGTCGCACGATTCGCCCCGTTTCCGGAGGTGGTGTCGTGTCGGGCAAACTCCTGCGATCCGTCGGCACGGCGGCGCTGGCCGCCGTCGTCGTGACCTTGCCGGCCGCGGCCGTCGCGGCCCCCTCGCCGACTCCCTCATCCGGCACCTCCGAGCCCGCCGCCCCGGCCGCGGGCCCCGAGGCGGCGCCGGGCAGCGTCGCCGGACTGCTGAACGAACTCCAGCGGCTGTACCAGCAGACCGAGGAGGCCACCGAGACCTACAACGGGACGGCGGCCGAGCTGAAGAAGCGGACCGCGGAGGCGAAGAAGCTGGACTCCTCCCTCGCCACCGCCCGGCTCTCGCTGTCCCGCAGCCGCGACGCCGCGGGGCGGCTGGCCCGCGAGCAGTACCAGGGCCGGTCCGACCTCTCCGCGTATCTGCGGCTGCTGCTGATGCGCGATCCCGAGTACGCCCTGGACCAGGGTCAGGTCGTCCAGCGACTGGCCGCCGGCCGGGTGGCGACCATGAAGCGGCTGGGCGGCGCCGAGAAGCGTGCCGCCGACCTGGCGGAGGCGTCCCGCAAGGTCCTGGCCCGGCAACAGGTCCTGGCAGCACGGCAGAAGAAGGAACGCGACACGGTCCGGGCACGGCTGAAACAGGTCGAGGGGCTGCTCGCCACACTCTCCGCGGACCAGCTCGCCAAGCTCTCCCGCCTCGAACAGGACGGTACGGACAAGGCCCAGGACGCCCTCGTCGCCTCGGGCGCCCTGTCCTCGGCCCGGCCGGCGAGCGCCGAGGGCAGCGACGCGGTCCGGTACGCGATCAAGCAGATCGGCAAGCCGTACGTGTGGGGCGCGGAGGGGCCGGGCTCGTTCGACTGCTCCGGACTCACCTCGCAGGCCTGGGCGAGCGCCGGCCGCACCATCCCCCGCACCTCGCAGGAGCAGTGGCGGCAGCTGCGCAAGGTCCCGGTGAACGCCCTGCGTCCGGGCGATCTGGTGGTCTACTTCCCGAAGGCCACCCACGTGGCCCTGTACATCGGCAACGGCCTGGTGGTGCAGGCGCCGCGCCCCGGCTCCCGGGTCAAGGTCTCGCCCCTGGCCTCGAATCCGCTGCTGGGCGCGGTCCGGCCCGACCCGGAGAGCGCGCCGCTGACCACCTACAAGGCGCCGGAGCTTCCTGAAGCGGCCTCCGAGGGCTCCGACGAGGGGTACGGCGACACTTCGGCGCCCGGCGAGTAGCGCTCGCGCCGAACGCAACGGCCGGGCCGGGCCCACCGGAGGAACCGGCGGCGCCCGGCCCGGCCGGTGCGTTCAGGGGGTACGGGTCGCTCAGGCGGCCGGACCCGCGACCGAGGCGAGGTAGGCGTTCGTCTTCTCCGGCTCGTAGAAGAAGTTCTCGAAGTCCGCCGGGTTGTTGAAGCCGTTGGCGAAGCGGTCGGCGACCGGCTGGAGCTGGCCGGCGGCGCCGATCAGGTTGAGCACGTGCTCCGGCGGGACGCCGAGCATCGCGTTCGTCCACTTCGTGACGTGCTGGGCGGTCTCCCAGTAGCGGTCGAACGTGGCCTGCATCCACTCCGCGTCGAAGGCGCGGTCGCCGTGCTCGATGATCGAGTCCAGGTAGGCGTTCGCGCACTTGGACGCCGAGTTGGAGCCCTGGCCGGTGATCGGGTCGTTGGCGACGACCACATCCGCGACGCCGAGCACCAGGCCGCCGCCGGGGAGCCGGCCGATCGGCTTGCGGACGGTCGGGGCATAACGGCCCGCCAGGGTGCCGTTGGCGTCGGTCAGCTCGACCTTGGTGGCGCGCGCGTACTCCCACGGGGTGAACTTCTCCATGAGTTCCAGCGTCTTGGCCAGGTGTTCCGAGGGGTCCTTGATGCCCTGGAAGGCGTCGATCGGTCCGCCCGGGACGCCCTCCCAGAACAGGATGTCGGCGCGGCCCGACGTGGTCAGGGTCGGCATCACGAAGAGCTCGCCGACGCCCGGGACCAGGTTGCAGCGGACCGCGTCGAACTCGGGGTGCTCGGGGCGCGGGCCCATGCCGTGGACGTACGCGACGGCCAGGGCGCGCTGCGGGGCGTCGTAGGGCGAACGGGAGGCGTCCCGGCCGAACATGGAGACGAGTTCGCCCTTGCCGGCCGAGACCATCACCAGGTCGTAGGTGCGGGAGAAGTAGTCCAGGTCGGAGACGGCCGCTCCGTGGATGACGAGCTGTCCGCCGCGCTGGGCGAAGGTGTCCATCCAGCCGGCCATCTTCACGCGCTGGTCCACGGACTGGGCGAAGCCGTCCAGCTTGCCGACCCAGTCGATGGCGCGCGAGGAGTCGGGGGCGGCGACCGAGACGCCGAGGCCCTCGATGCGCGGGGCCTGGGACTCCCAGAAGTTGAGCTGGTAGTCCCGCTCGTGCTGGAGCGCGGTGTGGAACATGCACTGCGTCGACATGACCCGGCCGGAGCGGATCTCGTCGGCCGTGCGGTTGGACATGAGGGTGACTTCGTAGCCTCGGGACTGCAGTCCGAGGGCGAGCTGGAGCCCGGACTGACCGGCTCCGACTATGAGTATCTTCCGCATCGCGGTTCTCCGTTGTGTGTGGCGGTGACTGACGACCTGGTGCGCGACGGCGAGGGGGCCCCCTCGTTGTCGTGCACCGGGCCGTCAGGCCGGGGTGGCGTCGAGAGCGTGGCCGACGAGGGCCAGCAGCGACTCGACGACGGTGATCCTGTTACGCGCGTCCATGATCACCACAGGCACGTGCGGAGGAACGGTCAGGGCCTCCCGGACATCGTCGGTCTCGAAGCCGGGGGTTCCCTCGAAGTGGTTGACGGCCACGATGTACGGCAGTCCGCAGCTCTCGAAGTAGTCGAGGGCGGGGAAGCAGTCGGCGAGCCGACGGGTGTCGGCCATCACGACCGCGCCGATCGCGCCGCGCACGAGGTCGTCCCACATGAACCAGAAGCGCTGCTGGCCCGGTGTGCCGAAGACGTACAGCACGAGGTCGTCGTCGAGCGTGAGACGGCCGAAGTCCATCGCGACGGTCGTGGTGACCTTGTCGGGCGTCGCGCTGAGGTCGTCGGTCTCCTCGCTGGCCTGGGTCATCATCGCTTCGGTCTTCAGCGGGGTGATCTCGGAGACCGAGCCCACGAAGGTGGTCTTGCCGACCCCGAAGCCTCCCGCGACCACGATCTTCGTGGCGATCGGGGCCCGGGTGTGGTCGAGCTGCCAGGCCTGCAGCGATTCCTCGGCCTGGTCCTTCGGCCCCGGCTGGCGCGGGGCGAACAGCGGCGACTCAGAGACGACGGAGTCCATTGAGCACCCTTTCGAGCAGTGCGCGGTCGGGCTGGCCGGTGCCGTGACCGGTCCCGTACACGCGGATCTTTCCCTGGTCGGCCAAGTCGCTGAGCAGCACCCTGACCACACCCAGCGGCATCTTCAGCAGCGCCGAGATCTCCGCGACGGTACGCATCCGGCGGCAGATCTCGACGATGGCCTGGAGCTCCGGCATGACGCGCGAGGCCAGGTTTCCGTTGGTCAGTTCGCGGCGCTCGTCGGGGGCTTCGAGCGCGGCGACGAAGGTCTCGACGAGCAGGACGTGGCCGAAGCGGGTACGCCCGCCGGTGAGCGAGTACGGGCGCACCCGCGCGGGCCGTTTGTCGGCCCCGCGCACGGGGAGCCTCGGGGCGGGTTCGGCAGCGGCGTGGGTCACTGGGCGCTCTCCATCGATTTGCGCAGCTCACTGCGGAGTTCGGGGGTGAGTACGTGTCCGGCGCGGCCGACGAAGAGCGCCATGTGGTAGGCGATGACGCTCATGTCACAGTCGGGTGTGGCGTGCACACCGAGCAGCGAGCCGTCGCTGATCGACATGACGAAGACGCTGCCCTCGTCCATGGCGACCATGGTCTGCTTGACGCCGCCGCCGTCCATCAGCTTCGCGGCGCCGACGGTGAGGCTGCCGATGCCGGAGACGATGGTCGCCAGGTCGGCGCTGGAGCCCCGGGGACCGTCCTGCCTCCCTACGACCTGGGCGTTCTGGTGGCCGGGGTCGGAGGAGAGCAGCATGAGTCCGTCGGACGAGACGACGGTGACCGAGTGGACCCCTGGCACCTCCTCCACCAGATTGCTCAGCAACCAGTGAAGGTTCCGGGCTTCGGTGCTCAGCCCGAACGTGCTGGGCGCAGTCAACTGCGTGCCTCCTCGACTGTGTCCCCCGTCTCTCCGGTTCGGCCATCGGTACGGCCGGCCGGCTCCGTGTGTTCGGTACGTGTCGTGTCCGCGGCCGGGGCGGTGGCCTCGGCGATCTCCGCCTCGACGTCCCGGCGGCCGTTCTTCGCACCCTGGTGGAAGCCGCCGAGCCGGCGGCGCAGGGCCTCCTTGTCCACGCTGCCGGTGCGCTCGGGGGCAGGCGCCGACGCGGGCCTGACGACCTTGGGGGTGCGCTTGGGGAGTCCCTTGTCGGTGATCCGCTCGGGCAACGGCTGCGGCTCGGACTCCGGCTCCGGGTGGCGCGGGCCGGGCAGCGCGCCGGCCACGGCGGCCGGTGCCGGGGCGGGCAGCGGCTGAGCGCCCTCGTCGGCGGTGCGCTCGTGACGGTCGGGACCGATGGCGTACGGGCCGTCGGCGGCCGTGGGTTCCGGGCCGTCCCCGAAGACGGGGGCGTGCGTGAACTCGGGTACGTCCTCGAATTCGGGCACCCGGGGGAGCCGGACCTGCATCGTGGTCTCGGCCTCGGTCTCCGCGGGCCGTACGGGCTCGGGGGCCGGGCCGGGCTGCGTGGAGGCCGCGGGGGGCCGTGGTGAGGCCGGGCCGGGCTGCGTGGAGGCCGCGGGGGGCTCCGCCGGCTGGGCGTTCTCCGGCTCGGGCGCGACCGGAGGGGCGTGGTCGGGTACGACCGGGGTGTGGCCCTCGGCCCCCGCGTCCGGGCCGGGTGCGGGAACGGCTGTCGCACCGGTCTCGGCAGTGGCCGTCGGGCCGGCCCCGGCGATCGCCTGCTCGGCGGCCGCGATCAGCGGGTCACCCGGCAGGGCGAGGCTGCGGCGCGGCAGGGCGTTGGAGTTGGCCTCGGCGACCGATCCGGGCAGGTTCAGCGTGGGTGCGTCGCCGGGGGCCGTGACCGGCGGCGGGGTCGCGGCCGGGGGCGCCTTCGGGAGCAGGGCCTGGGGCAGGACGACGACAGCGGTCACCCCACTGCCCTGCTGCTCCCGCAGCTGGACCCGTACACCGTGGCGTGCGGCCAGCAGCGAGGTCACCTGGAGACCGAGACCCGCCCCGTCCGCGCTCTGCTCCCCCGCCTCGAAGAGCGCCGGGTCGCCGAGACGGGTGTTGAGCTCGCCCATGCGCACGGAGGACATGCCGATGCCCTCGTCCTGCACGGAGAGCATCACCTCACCGGTCTCCAGCAGCCAGCCGGAGAGCTGGACGTGGGAATCGGGCGGGGAGAACGAGGTGGCGTTCTCCAGGAGTTCGGCGACGAGGTGGCTGAGGTCGTCGGCGGCGAACCCGGCGATCTGGGCGTGCGGCGGCAGGGACTGGATGGTGACCCGCTCGTACCGCTCGATCTCGCTGACCGCGGCGCGCAACACGTCGACCAGCGGGATCGGCCCGGCGTGCCCGTGGCCGTGCTCGGCGCCCGCGAGGACCAGCATGTTCTCGCTGTGGCGGCGCATGACGGTGGCCATGTGGTCGAGCTTGAACAGCGTGCCGAGCCGTTCGGGGTCCTGCTCGCGCTCCTCCAGGGACTCGATGACGCCGAGCTGGCGCTCGACGAGGCCGAGGTTGCGCAGGGACAGGTTGACGAAGGTGTGGTGGACGGTGTTCTTCAGCTTCTCCAGCTGCGCCGCCAGCTCCGCGGTGTGGACCTGGAGTTCGGCGCGCTGGAGGGTGAGGGCCTCGCGGCCGGCGATCAGTTCGCCGCGCTCGCCCTCCAGCCTCTCGAACCGTCCGTTGAACTCCTGGAGCAGTCCGTGCAGCCTGCCGTGGAGGGCGTTGATGGAGCGGACGACCTGGGCGAACTCGTCGTTGCGGCCCGTGTAGCGGACCGGGTCGGCCGTCTCGGGCTCCGCGGCGAGGCGGCCGGCGCCGATCCGCAGGACGGCGAGCGGCTGGGTGAGGGTGCGGGCCACGGCGGTGGAGACGCCGACGGCGATGAGCAGACAGCCGCCGAGGAGCGCGATCCGCAGTTCGAGCGCGGTGACGTCGTCGTCGCGCAGCTCCCCGAGCCGCTGCACCTGGGCGGTGCCGAGGGCGGACTCGACGCCCCGCATCCGGTCGATCCGGGCGGAGAGCGCCGTCCGGAGCTTCTTCTCGCTGACCTTCTGGTCGGACTCGGAGAGCTCGGGGCGGTCGGTGAGCGAGGCGAGGTACTTCTCCGCGCTGTTGACCTCGGGCCCGGTCACGGTGGTGGACAGCTTGTCGCGGGCCCTCGTACCGGCGGCCTGGTCGAAGTCGGCGAGGGCGGAGAGCTCGCCGACCCGGGACTGCTGGGCGGCGCCGCTCAGCTCGTCGCGGGTGCGGTCGTCCTTGGTCTCGCCCTCGTCCTCCGTCTGGACGGGCAGGCCGGTGAACGGGTCGATCCGCGGGTCGGCCGGCTCCTCGCGCGGGACGGCGAGCGCGGCGAGCAGCAGTCCGCGGGTGGCGGAGGCCTGTTCGGTGGCCCGGCCGAGCGCGAGCGGGGCGCGGACCGCCTCGGCGGCGCGCGGCGGTGTGCTGTCCGCGAGTTCGTCGGCGAGGTCGTGGAGCTTGTTGATGACCTCGGTGTACGCCTGGTGGGCCGACAGCGCCGTGCCCTTGCCGCTGAGGGCGTCACGGCGCAGGGAGGGGAGGGTGGAGAGGTCGCGGCGCAGGGTGGCGGAGGCCGCGTCCCGGATCTCGTCCACCTGCTGGTCGACCCGGGCGCTGCGGCTTCCCGCCGCGCCGTTCGTCTCCCCGGGCTTGCCCTCCCGGCCGGCGGCGATGAAGGCGGTGACCTCGTCGCGCTCGTCGGCGAGGGAGTGCGCGAGCGCGATGGCCTGCTGGTTCAGCTCCGCGAGGGTGACCAGCCGCTGCGACTCGGTCAGGTCGGAGGAGGCGCTCAGGGCCGCCGGCGCCCCCGCGGCTATGACGGTGATCCCGACGACCGCGACGCCCGCGACGAGCCGGCTGCGGACGCGCACGGTGCGCCCGCTCTCAGCCGGCGCCGAAGGCGCCACCTCGGATCCGCTGTGCTCGCTGCCCTTGCTCCGAGGCCGCTTCTTCTGCACCGGTGCTCGCAATCTCGACTCGTCCGCCCTTGAAGCAGAGGTGACGCCCGGTCACGTGATCGAGCACCCCGACCCCTGGTACGGCTTCCGACCATTCCAGTGCTTTTGAGAGGGGGGCGCGCATCAACCGCTCCGCCACTCGAACGAGTGAACCGCACTCCGGAGTTGGCGAACAAGTCTCCCCATGGGTCCCCGACGGCACACCTGGACGCCCGGCTGGATCTTCGGAGCAGGCTTTGGCAGGATGCCCGCCCGCACACTTCCCGGAGTGATTCGTTCCGCCCCAGGGGCCCGCCTGACCTGCTGGTACGGGCCAACGCCGGTCCGTGCAGGCTCCGTGAAGGCATCGTGCAGACTGGCCGCATGCGCATCGAACTCGCGACCGCCGCCGGCCTTGCCGGGCGCCCGAACGAGGACTGGGCGGCCACCGTCCTGCCTGCCTCCGGCCAGGGTGGAGGGCTCGTCCTGCTCGACGGGGTCACCCCGCCGCGGGGTGACGACGGTTGTGCGCACTCCGTGCCGTGGTTCACGGCGCGCCTGGGCGGCGCCCTGGTCGAACTGTCTGGTTCGCGGCGGGATCTGACCCTGCGGGAGACCCTCGCCGAGTCCATCCGGCGCACCGCGGACGCCCACCGCTCCCTGTGTGACCTTTCTCACGTACGCACACCACAGGCAACGGTCGTCATGGTGCGTTGGGGCGAGGCGGAGATCGAGCACCTGGTGCTGTCCGACTCGGTGCTGCTGTTCGAGTCGCCGGACGGTGCCGTCCGCGCCCTGCTGGACGACCGGCTCGACCGGCTGCCGCCGGGGTCGCTCGCCTCCGAGGCCACCGCCGACGCGCTGCGGAACAAGGAGGGCGGCTTCTTCACCGCCGCCGCCGACCCGGCGGTGGCGGACCGGGCGATCACCGGGCGCACGCCGCGCACCGAGGTGCGGGCGGTGGCCGCGATGACGGACGGGGCGAGCCGCTGGACGGAGATGTTCGGCGAGGGTGACTGGGCGGCCTGCCTAGGAGTGCTCCACAAGGAAGGGCCCCAGTCGTTGATCGACCGGGTGCGGGGCCTGGAGGAAGCGGACGTGGAACGTACGTACCTGCGGCGGAGCAAGCGGCACGACGACGCGACGGCGGTCTACGCGCGGTTGTGACCGCCGGGGTGCGGCGACCCGCCCCGCACGACGGGGCCGCTGGACGTGCGACGACCGGCCCCGACCCCGTCTCAGCTCTCGGCGCGGTCGTTCAAGTGGTGCAGCAGCCGGGCCAGCTCCGCCACCTCGGCGCGGTCCCAGTCGGCGAGTTTGCGCACGTAGCGGTCGCGGCGCGCGTCCCGGACGCTGCGGAAGCGTGCGAGGCCCTCGTCCGTGAGGTGGACGAGGAAGGCCCGCCCGTCGGCGGGGTCGGGTTCACGCGCCACCAGCCCGAGGGCTTCCAGGGCGCGCAGTTGACGGCTCATGGTGGCCTTGCCGACGCCGAAGTACGAGGCGAGGTCGGTGGCCCGCTGGCGGCCGGCCGACTCCAGGCGTACGAAGAGGCCGTAGGCCGCCGCCTCCAGTTCGGGGTGCACCTCGCGCGCCATTTCGCCGGAGTTGGCTCGGGCGCGGCGCAGGAAGACGGCCAACTCCAGTTCCAGGGCGAGGAATTCGTGGTCCACACCATTTCCTCCGGTTGCGCCGGGTTCACTCCCGCTTTCGCTCCCGTGCACGTCAACACCCCTCATGAGCTTTCCCGCCACTGAAACTTTCTTTCACCGCCGCCCATCGCCGCAGCTCCGCCAGTATTTCGCAGGAGTAGACCAACGGCACCGCCCAGGCCCCCTTCCGCCACGCGGGTCTACGTGCGTAGCGTCATGCATGGCATGTTCACACCATGACATGCCGCCCGGGGCACGTCCCTCGCGCCCCGGGTCAGCTGGTCCCCCCACCAAGGCTTCGGAGGCACGTACATGCCCGTGCACAGATCCGGCTCCAAGACAGCCCGTCGCTCGCGCTTCGCCGCAGCGGGAACGCTGCTCGCAGCTCTCTCCCTCCTCGTCGCCCTGCCCGGCGCCGCCGGCGCGGCCTCCACCGCCGGGGACCCCACGAAACCCGCCCGGGGCACGGCCACCATGGGCATGGGCGTCGTCGCCCACGACGGCCAGGGCGGCCTGCCCACCAGCCGCGCGGCCCAGACCGAAGGCGTCGACGTGAGCGGCCACCAGAACGCCGTGGCCTGGTCGACGCTCTGGAACAGCGGTGTGAAGTGGGCCTACGTCAAGGCCTCCGAGGGCACGTACTACACGAACGAGGACTTCGCCCAGCAGTACAACGGCTCGTACAACGTGGGGATGATCCGCGGCTCGTACCACTTCGCCACGCCGGACACGACGAGCGGCGCCACCCAGGCCAACTACTTCGTGGACCACGGGGGCGGCTGGTCCAGGGACGGCAAGACGCTGCCCGGCGTCCTCGACATCGAGTGGAACCCGTACGGCGCGCAGTGCTACGGCAAGACCGCGGCCGGGATGGTCTCCTGGATCCGTGACTTCGTGAACACCTACAAGGCGCGCACCGGACGCGACGCGGTCATCTACACCGCGACCAGCTGGTGGCAGTCCTGCACGGGCAACAGCGCGAGCTTCGGCAGCACCAACCCGCTGTGGGTGGCCCGCTACAACACCACGGTCGGGACCCTGCCGGCCGGCTGGGGCTACTACACGATCTGGCAGTACACCTCGTCCGGCCCGACGGTGGGCGACCACAACCACTTCAACGGCGCCCTCGACCGCGTACAGGCACTGGCCAACGGCTGACCACCCGACCGCCCTGCCCCGACAGAGCCCGGTGACGCACCCCGTCGCCGGGCTCTGCGCCGTTCAGACCGTTCAGGCGTATCCGACCAGGCACGAAGGCACTCCATCGATCCCACGCCGCCCCCTATACACCGCGTGTATACGCCCTATGTATAGTCCTTGCATTCGCACGTAAGTGCGGCGTAAACGATGAGGGAGTGACCCGCCTTGCCCAGTAGGACGAAGTCGATCGGTACGGGGTTGGCCGTCGCTCTTGTGACGGCGCTCACGCTGACGCTGAGCGGGTGCTCGATGGAGACCACGGCGCCCGGATCCGCTCGCGGCGACGCGGGCTCGGACGCCAAGGGATCGTTCGGCCCGGTGGACTGCCGCAAGGCGAAGTGCATCGCCCTCACCTTCGACGCGGGACCGGCCGAGGAGACCCCCCACCTGCTGGACATCCTCAAGAAGGAGAAGGTCCACGCGACCTTCTTCCTGCTGGGCAAGAACCATGTGAAGAAGCACCCCGAGACGGTCCGGCGGATCGAGGCGGAGGGGCACGAGGTGGCCAACCACACCTGGTCGCACGAGATCCTGACGGACAAGAAGCCCGCGGAGATACGCGCCGAGCTGGAGAAGACGCAGGACGCGATCGAGGCGATCACCGGCAAGAAGCCGCGGCTGATGCGCCCCCCGCAGGGCCGCACCGACGACACGGTCTCCGGGATCAGCAAGGACCTCGGCCTCTCGCAGATCCTGTGGAGCGCCACCGCCAAGGACTACTCGACGAACGACTCCGCGCTGATCAAGAAGCGGATACTCGACCAGGCGAGCAAGGACGGCATCATCCTGCTGCACGACATCTACAAGGGCACGGTGCCCGCGGTGCCCGGCATCATCGAGGAGCTGAAGAAGCGCGGCTACACCTTCGTCACCGTCCCGGAGCTGATGGCGCCCGCCGTGCCCGTCCCGGGGACGATCTACCGCCCCTGACCCGGCCGTCACCGCTCACGCGGAACGGCCCGCCTCCCCGCGAGGGGAAGACGGGCCGCCCGTACCGGCCGTGTCCGCGGTGCCACGTCCGTCACGCCGTGACAGCTACGCCGCGGCCGGGATCCTCCGCTCCGCCGGGGCCGAGGCCGGGGCGAGGGCGATCTCCAGGACCTGGCGGACGTCGGTGACCGGGTGGACCTCCAGCTTGTCCAGCACCTCGGCGGGGACGTCGTCGAGGTCCGCCTCGTTGCGCTGGGGGATCACCACGGTGGTGATGCCCGCGCGGTGGGCGGCCAGCAGCTTCTGCTTCAGGCCGCCGATCGGCAGCACCCGTCCGGTCAGCGACACCTCGCCGGTCATCGCCACGTCCGTGCGGACGAGCCGTCCGGAGAGCAGCGAGGCCAGCGCGGTCGTCAGGGTGATGCCCGCGCTCGGACCGTCCTTGGGGACCGCGCCCGCCGGGAAGTGAATGTGCACGCCCCGGTCCTTGAGGTCGGCGACCGGCAGTTCCAGCTCCGCACCGTGCGAGCGCAGGAAGCTGAGCGCGATCTGCGCGGACTCCTTCATCACGTCGCCGAGCTGACCGGTGAGGGTAAGTCCGGACGCCCCGGTCTCCGGATCGGCGAGCGACGCCTCGACGAAGAGCACGTCACCGCCAGCCCCGGTCACCGCGAGTCCGGTGGCCACGCCCGGCACCGCGGTGCGGCGCTCGGCCGGGTCCTGGGCGGACTCGGGGACGTGGTGCGGCCGGCCGACGAGCCCGCGGAGGTCCGCCTCGGTCACCGTGAACGGCAGTTCGCGGTCGCCCAGTTCGTGCTGGGCCGCGACCTTGCGCAGCAGCCTCCCGACGGCCCGCTCCAGATTCCGGACGCCGGCCTCGCGGGTGTACTCGCCGGCCAGCTTCCGCAGCGCCGACTCGTCGAGGGTGACCTCTTCCGCCTCCAGACCTGCCCGCTCCAGCTGACGCGGAAGCAGGTGGTCACGGGCGATGACGACCTTCTCGTCCTCGGTGTAGCCGTCGAGCCTGACCAGTTCCATCCGGTCGAGCAGCGCCTCCGGGATGGCTTCGAGCACGTTGGCCGTGGCCAGGAAGACGACGTCGCTGAGGTCGAGTTCGACCTCCAGGTAGTGGTCGCGGAAGGTGTGGTTCTGGGCCGGGTCGAGCACTTCGAGGAGGGCCGCGGCGGGGTCGCCGCGGAAGTCGGAGCCGACCTTGTCGATCTCGTCGAGCAGGACGACCGGGTTCATCGAACCGGCCTCCTTGATGGCCCGGACGATGCGGCCGGGGAGCGCGCCGACGTACGTACGCCGGTGACCCCGGATCTCCGCCTCGTCCCGGACACCGCCGAGTGCGACGCGGACGAACTTGCGCCCCATGGCGTGCGCCACGGATTCACCGAGCGAGGTCTTGCCGACCCCGGGCGGCCCCACCAGGGCCAGCACGGCACCGCCGCGACGCCCGCCGACCACACCCAGTCCGCGGTCGGCGCGCCGCTTGCGGACCGCGAGGTACTCGGTGATGCGTTCCTTCACGTCCTGCAGGCCCGCGTGTTCGGCGTCGAGGACCTCCTGGGCGCCCTTGATGTCGTACGCGTCCTCGGTCCGCTCGGTCCACGGCAGTTCGAGGACGGTGTCGAGCCAGGTCCTGATCCAGGAGCCCTCGGGGCTCTGGTCCGAGGAGCGCTCCAGCTTGTCGACCTCCTTGAGCGCGGCCTCGCGGACGTGCTCGGGAAGTTCGGCGGCCTCGACGCGCGCCCGGTAGTCGTCGGACTCGTCCTCCGGGTCGCCGTTGAGCTCGGAGAGCTCCTTGCGTACGGCGTCGAGCTGGCGCCGCAGCAGGAATTCGCGCTGCTGCTTGTCGACGCCCTCCTGGACGTCCTTGGCGATGGACTCGGCGACGTCCTGCTCGGCGAGGTGTTCACCCAGCCACTGGACGGCGAGCTTCAGCCGGGCGACCGCGTCGGTCGTCTCCAGCAGCTGGACCTTCTGGGCAGTGGTGAGGAAGGGGGAGTATCCGGAGTTGTCCGCGAGCGCGGAGACGTCCTCGATCTGCTGGACCCGGTCCACGACCTGCCAGGCACCGCGCTTCTTCAGCCAGCTGGTGGCGAGCGCCTTGTACTCCTTGACCAGTTCGGCGACGGCTCCGGGAAGGGGTTCGGGGACGGAGTCGTCGGCCCGGGTTCCTTCCACCCAGAGCGCGGCACCGGGCCCGCTGGTCCCCGCGCCGATCCGCACCCGTCCACGACCGCGGATGAGGGCGCCCGGATCACCGTCCGAGAGCCGCCCGACCTGTTCGACGGTCCCCCTGACACCGATCCCGGTGTAGGTACCGTCGATGCGCGGAACGAGCAGCACCTCGGGCTTGCCGCCGCCCTCGCGGGCTGCGGCCTGTGCGGCCTCCACCGCGGCACGCACATCGCTGTCGGACAGGTCCAGAGGCACCACCATTCCGGGCAGCACGACCTCGTCGTCGAGCGGCAGCACAGGCAGGGTGAGCGGTGTGACCGCATTGGACTCAGTAGCCATGATCTCCCCTTCGGCAGTCAAGTTGAGCTATGTGGACTCAATGCTTGTGAGCCGCCCAGTGTTCCCGAAACCGCGTTCGCTGTGAGCGATCACGTACGACTGCCACGCCGTGCCCTCGGTGCAACGCGGGCGGCGAGCGTCGTAGTCCCCGCGCCCGCGCCCTTCCGCGTGGCCGCGAAATTCTGTGGAGGGCGGGGGCGCCGCCGGACAGGATGGCTCCATGACACGTTCCGCGCTTCCCGCCCAGGCCCTGCTCGTCGTGGACGTCCAGAAGGCAGGGGTGACGGGGGACAGGGCCGTTCCCGGCGCGGCCGGGCTGCTGGAGCGGACGGCGGACCTGCTCACCCGCGCACGCCGGAGCGGTGCGCTGGTCGTGCACCTGCAGAACGACGGCGCGCCCGGCACGGGCGACGAGCCGCACTCCCCCGGCTGGGCGCTCCACCTCCCCGTCGAGGCGGGCCCGACGGAGTGCGTGATCCGCAAGACCCGGGACGACGGCTTCGCGGGCACGCCCCTGGGGGCCCTGCTGGCCGGAGCCGGCGTGGAGTCGGTCGCCGTCTGCGGAGTGATGTCGGAGATGTGCGTCCAGGCGACGGCCCGCACGGCGCTGGCCCTGGGCTACCGGGTGGTCCTCCCCCACGACGCGCACGCGACCCAGGACATCCCGGCCGCCCCCGGGATCAGCGCGGCGGTCCCGGCCGCCGTGGTGTCGCGGGTCGCCGCCTGGGCGATCAGCGGGGATGCCGAAGTCACGGCGCGGGCCTCGGACGTGACGTTCGCGGCGCCGCGGCCCCGGGCGGTGGCGCCGCCACGGGGCAGAGTGTCCTCATGAACGACGACCGAGGACTGGACCGGGACGGCACGATCGCCCGGGAGGGCTCGCTCAGCCGGCTGCGGCCCGGGTTCGCGCCGGTCGTGGCCGCGGCCCGCTCCCGGATCGCCGAGGTCTTCGGTCCCGGCCGCCTGCACAGCGCCTACGTGTACGGCAGCATTCCGCGCGGCACGGCGACGCCCGGGGTCTCCGACCTGGACCTGCTGCTCGCCCTGCGCGAGGCGCCCACCGCGACGGACCGCGCCGACGCCGACGCCGTCGAGGCCGAACTGGACGCGTCGTACGAACAGATCGACGGGGCCGGCATCCTGCTGTTCGGCGCGGACACGCTGCTCGGCGCACTCGAACGCCATGACATGGGCTTCTTCGTCGCCTGCCTGTGCACGCCGCTGCTCGGGGACGACCTCGCCGCCCTGCTGCCGCGCTACCGGCCGACCTCGCTGCTCGCCCGCGAGACCAACGGGGACCTGTGCCTGGCGCTCCCGCGCTGGCGCGAGCGGGCCGCCGGGGCGACCACGGACGCCGAGCGCCGTGTCCTGAGCCGGGGGGTCGCCCGTCGGATCGTGCGTACGGGCTTCACCCTGGTCATGCCGCGGTGGGGCGGCTGGACCAGTGATCTGGCCGAGTCGGCCGAGCTCTTCGCCCGCTACCACCCGCACCTCCCCGAACGGGCCGAGCAGATGCGGCTGGCCGCCCGCACCGGCCGCGCTCCGAGCGCCGACCCGGCCGTCCTGGCCATGCTCGTCGGCGACCTCGCTCCCTGGCTCGCGGCCGAACACGTCGCGGTGCACGGCGAGAAGGCGCCACGCCCCTGACCGCGTCCGGACGCACCGCGCGTGAACCGACCGGCGTCCGGCCTCCGATAGAGGGGGTGTGAGCCACTTGCACCCCTCGGGGGACGACCGGAGCGACGAGGCGCTGCTGCGTGCCGTCGCTCAGGGGGAACCGGCCGCCCTGGCCGCGCTCTACGACCGGCACGCCGGCTGGCTGCTGGCCCGGCTGAACCGGAGGTGCGCGGACGCCGAGACCGTACGGGAAGTGCTGCAGGACACCTTCGTCACGGCCTGGCGTTCCGCCGGTTCGCACCGCGGTGCCGAGGCCGGCGGCTGGCTCTGGGTGATCGCCGCCCGCCGGCTGGTCGACGCGCGGCGGAGCCGGGCCAGGACCGAGCGCGTGGCACGGGCGGAGCACGCGGACGGTGAGCGGTGGACGGCCGCCGTGCCGTCCGCCGAGGACCGGGTCCTGGCCGGTCTGGAGTACGGCGACGTCGGTGCCGCGCTCGACCGGATCTCGCCGGAGCTCCGGGAGGTCCTGCGGGCGACGGTCATCGACGGGCTGACGACCCGGGAAGCCGCCCGGCTGCTCGGCATACCGGAGGGGACGGTCAAGACCCGGGCGTCGCGGGCCCGGCGCGAGCTGCGGGCCGCGCTGGACCGGCTGGTTGTGGAGAACGGTCCGCTGGGAGGCACGGCATGACGGCCTGGCACGTGGGAGACGAACTGGCGGGGCGGTACGCGGCGGGGACCGCCGCCGAGACCGACGCCTGGTCGCTGGAGAAGCACGTCGAGTCGTGCGAACGCTGCGCGGACCGGGTGTCGGCGGCGGTACGCGGCCGGGGGGCCGCGGCACCGCTGCTGGCGGAGATCCGCACCGCGGTGCTCGCCACCGCGGAGGCGGAGCCCGTGCGGGGAGCCCCGCGGCTGCCGGGGGCCGCCTCGCGGCTCGGGCGGGCGCTGTGGGCCGCCGGCCCGGCCCTGCGGGGGGCGTGGGCGGGGGCGCTGCTGCTCGTGGCGCTGGGGGCCGTCGCCCTGGCGTACGTGGGCGGGCTGGGGGGCACGGTCCGCCCCCTGCTCCTCGTCGTCGCGCCGGTCCTCCCGCTCGCCGGGGTCGGCGTCTCGTACGGGCGCTCCGCCGACCCCATGCACGAGATCATCGCCGCGGCTCCGGGCGGTGGGCTGCGGCTGCTGCTGATCAGGACGGCGGCAGTCCTCGGGGCGGTCGTCCCGGTGATCACGCTCGCCGGGGCGGTCCTGCCCCCGTCGGCGGGCCAGCCGGGCGTCCTGGCCTGGCTGCTGCCCGGACTCGCCATGACGCTGGGGGCGCTGGCGCTCGGCTCGTACGTCGGCTGCCGCACGGGCGCCTCGTCCGTGGCCGGGTGCTGGGCCGCCGCCGTGATCCTGCCGGCCTTCGGCGCGTCGCCGACCCGGCTCCTCGACGCGACCGAGCCGGCCGCCATGTACTTCGCGGGGTCCGCCGCACAGGGCGGCTGGGCGGTGGCGGCGGTGCTCTGCGCCGGGCTGCTGGCCCTGCGCCGCCGATCATTCGACCATCTGGAGAAGTCATGAGCGTGATCGATGAGCGCGATCGCACCAACAGCACCGTCATCGTCTCGGGGCTGACGGTCCGGCATCGCCGTACGACCGCCCTGGACGGCGTCGATCTGGACTTCGCCCCCGGCGTGCACGGGCTGCTGGGGCCCAACGGGGCGGGCAAGACGTCCCTGATCAGGGTGGTGTCCACGGCCGCCGCGCCCACTTCCGGGCGGATCGAGCTGCTGGGCAGCGAGGTGGGTGCGGCGGGAGACCACCGCAGCCGCGCGGCGGTCCGGCGCAGGCTGGGCTACCTGCCGCAGGAGTTCGGCTACTACCCGGGCTTCACCGTCCGCGAGTTCGTCGCCTATGTGGCGTGGCTCAAGGAGATGGAGGGTGCCCTGATCCCCGCAGCCGTGGAGAGGGCCGTGGCCCGGGTGGGCCTGAAGGACCGGATCGACGCCCGGATGAAGACCCTGTCCGGCGGCATGGTGCGGCGCGTCGGCATCGCCCAGGCGATCGTCAACGAACCGGACCTGTTGCTGCTCGACGAGCCGACCGCGGGCCTGGACCCGGAACAGCGGGTGGAGTTCCGCACCCTGATGCGGGAGCTCGGCGAGGAGGCCACGGTGATCCTCTCCACGCACCTGGTCGAGGACGTGGCCACGGCCTGCGCCGATGTGACGCTGGTCGAGGCGGGCCGGATCGCGTACCGGGGAACGACGGCCGAACTGGCGGCCCTCGGCAGCGAGGGGGACGCGCTCGACGGAAGCCCCGTCGAGCGCGGCTACACCGCCGCCCTGCACACCCACCGTGCGAAGGCGGGGGTCCGATGACGACGACGTCCGACGACCGCGTCACCCCACTCCGCCCCACCCGCTCGCCGGCCGCTCAGCGTTCGACGCTCCTCGCGCTGCGGACCGAGCTGCGCCGCGGCATCGCGCCGTGGACCGGCGCCTGCACGGCGCTCATGCTCGCCGTCACCATGGCGGCCAAGGCCGATACCTGGCAGGGGAGCTGGGGCGAGACCCAGGGGCTGCTCCATTCCGGCGCGACCCTGCTCGCCGGTCCGCTGGTGGCAGCCGCCTCCTGCTGGCAGGGCGCCCGCGACCACCGGCGATCGACCACCGAACTCTGGAGCTCCACCCCGCGCGCCCGGTCGGCGCGGGTGCTGGTGGCCGCCCTGCCGCTCGCGCTGTGGGCGGTCGCCGGATATCTCGCCGCGCTGGCCGCCGCGCTGCTCGCCACTTGGCCGTACGCGGGGGGCGGGAGTCCGTTCCTGTCGTTCGCCGTGGTGGACAGCGCCTTCCTGATGGCTGTCGGCCTGGTGGGGTTCGTCGTCGGTCAGCGGTGCCGGTGGCGGCTGACCGCGCCCGCGCTCGCCGTGGTGCTGTACGTCGTTCTCGGGGTACCGCTCTACTCCGAACTGCCGGAGCGGTATCTCAACCCCGCCGAGCAGTACATGCTCGACGGAATGCTGCCCGTGTGGTGGTTCGCCCCGGCCATGGTGGTGTGGACCTGCGGTCTCGCCCTGGCCGCAGTGACGGCCCACGCGGCCCGGCGCCGGATCCTCGCCCTCGTACCGCTCGCCGTCGCGGCGGCGGTCGCGCCGCTCATCGTGCACACGGGCCCCGACCTGCTCCGCGCCGATCCGGCCCGTGACCGTGTGGTCTGCTCGGATGACCTACCGCAGGTGTGCCTCAGGGAAGTCGACGAGGCACTACTGCCCCAGGCGAGCGACGCGTTGTCAGGACTGTTCACACGGCTGGACGGGGTGCCGGGAGCGCCGCTGCGTTATGTGGACGACGATGTTCCGAAGGGGTCCGATGAGGGCCGGCTGCCGACGCTCACCCGCGGCTGGAGCTTCGTACGTGACCAGCTCATCCAGCCCGAGGACTATGCCTGGCAGGTGAGCGAGCACCTTTCGCACCGGGACTGCCCGGAGCCCGCGGCCAAGGAGGAACGAGCCGGCTTCGAGCGGCTCGCCTCCACCGACATGGCCGTCACGGACTGGCTCGCGGGCCCCTACGCCGCACCGTTCGCCGACGGCTCCCCGCAACTCCGCCGCCTCGAAGCGATGCCGGCCCCCGAGCGCCGGGCCTGGCTCGGCCGCTTCCTCGCCACACGCACGAGCTGCGTCCCGTCCGAGGTGCCCGGCCTGTGAACCGCGTGACCGTAGCCATTCCCGTCCCTTATCTCCGCACCCGCGCCGTCCCCCGGACCTTCGCCTCGCTGGCCTGCGTCGTTCTGCTCGCCGCCTGGGCCGCCGACCGGCTGGAGGCACACTTCGACCACAGCGCCCGCGTCCCGGTCCTCGTGCTGGCCCCGATGCTGGTGTCCGCCGCCATCGGGACCAGCCTGTACGCGGCCGCCGACGAGCTCGACCGCACGGCCGTGCGCCGCTGGTGGCCGCGGCGGCTGCTGCATCTGCTCGCGCTCACCGTCCCGGCCGCGGCGGCCCTCGCGCTGGCCGTTCCCGGGCATCCCGAGTCGTTCGGCGCATCCGGCATGATCCGCAACGTGCTCGGGGCGACCGGGGTGGCGGCCGCCTCCGCCGCCCTGATCGGTGCCCGGCTGAGCTGGCTGCCGATGACGGTCTACGGCGGGGCGGTGTACCTGGCGGCCCCGCGCACTCCGGGCGGCGCCGCCTCCGTGTGGGCCTGGCTGATGCAGCCGGGGCCACAGAGCGGGGCGTGGGTGGTGGCCTCGGTGGCGTACGTGGCGGGGGCGGCACTGTTCGCCGTACGCGGGCCGCGCCGCGAACGCGGTTGACGGTTCGGGGAAACCGCTGGCCCGGCCACTGCGGCAGGCGACAGGATGGCGGGGACATCGGCCGCCATCCACCGGAGACCAGCGCCATGCCCCATACGTTCGGCCCCGACGTTCTCGCCCCCGTCATCCTGGACCGCCGCGAGGGACCGTACGGGGAGGTCGTCCTGCGCAGGCGGGGCGACGACTTCGAGATCATCGCCAACGGGTGCTTCCTGATGGACACCTCGGACGGGCGCTCCGAGCGGCTGCTGATCGACGCCGCGCTCGACGCACTGCCCGCCGGCCGCCCCGAACCGGCGGTGCTCATCGGCGGGCTCGGCGTCGGATTCTCGCTCGCCCGGGCCGCCGACGGGCCGAGGTGGGGGCGGATCGCCGTGGTCGAGCGGGAGCGGGCCATCGTCGACTGGCACCTGGACGGGCCGCTGGCCGGGATCTCCGGGGCGGCGCTCGCCGATCCGCGGACCGTGGTCCTGACGACGGACCTCGTCGCGCACCTCCGTACGACTACGGACCGTTACGACGCACTGTGTCTGGACATCGACAACGGGCCGGACTGGACCGTGACCGAGGACAACGGGAATCTGTACTCCCCCGCCGGCCTCGCCGACTGCCTCGCCCGGCTCACCCCGGGCGGAGTGCTCGCCGTGTGGTCCGCGCAGCCGTCCGCGGAGTTCGAACAGGCCTTGCGGAATGCCGGATTCCGTGGGGTTAGGACCGAAGAAGTAGGCGTTGTCCGAGGTGTGCCCGACGTGGTCCATCTCGCAATTCGAGCAGCCCGATAACCCCCCGCCGGGTATGCGGGCCCCGGGACGCGCGGGGGCCAAGCCCCACAAGCGCGACACTCCGCCTCCGCTGTTCCCCCGCCTCACCCCCGCAGCCTTGCACCCTGCGTAGCCGGGAGCCCTCCGCTGCCTTTACGCTGCTGACCGATAGCGGGATCACCCACGAAATTCACGAGCGAAAACCGTACGTCCGGGGGAATGACCTCCGTGAGAACGGGCAGGGGCGGGGCGATGGAACAGACACACACCACCCACACAGGTGTCGCGGCCACCCCGGGCGCGCAGCGCCGCGTGCTGGTGGTCGAGGACGACGCCACAATCGTCGATGCCATTGCCGCCCGGCTGCGGGCCGAGGGCTTCCTGGTGCAGACCGCGCTCGACGGCCCCGCGGCCGTGGACGCGGCCGAGGCCTGGCAGCCGGATCTGATGGTGCTCGACATCATGCTTCCGGGCTTCGACGGCCTGGAGGTCTGCCGTCGCGTGCAGGCCCAGCGCCCGGTGCCGGTGCTGATGCTGACCGCCCGCGACGACGAGACCGACATGCTGGTCGGACTCGGGGTCGGCGCGGACGACTACATGACCAAGCCGTTCTCCATGCGTGAGCTGGCGGCCCGGGTCCATGTGCTGCTGCGCCGGGTGGAGCGGGCCGCACTGGCCGCCGTGACGCCCCGCAGCGGGATACTGCGCCTCGGCGAGCTGGAGATCGACCACGCACAGCGCCGGGTGCGGGTCCGTGCGGATGACGTGCACCTGACGCCGACCGAGTTCGACCTGCTGGTCTGCCTGGCCAACACCCCGCGCGCGGTGCTCTCCCGTGAGCAGCTGCTGGCGGAGGTGTGGGACTGGGCGGACGCTTCGGGCACCCGTACCGTCGACAGCCACATCAAGGCGCTGCGCCGGAAGATCGGCGCGGAGCGGATCCGTACCGTGCACGGTGTCGGGTACGCGTTGGAGACCCCCGCGCCATGACCTCGCCCGGGCAGGGGCTCCGGCCGTTCTCCATCAAGGCCAAGCTGGGCACGCTCGTCGTGGTGTCGGTGTTCATCACGACCGGGCTGATCATGGTCGCCATGCGCACGCGCACCGAGCTGCGGTTCATCACGGTGTTCTCCGTGATCGCGCCCCTGCTGATCACCCAGTTCGTGGCGCACGGCCTGACCGCGCCGCTGGACGAGATGAGAGCCGTGGCCCGGTCGATCTCGCACGGCGACTACACCAGACGGGTGAGCGGCGCCGACCGGCGCGACGAGCTCGGCGACCTGGCGCAGACGATCAACCTGATGGCGGACGATCTGGCCGCGGTGGACCGGCACCGCAAGGAGCTGGTGGCGAACGTCTCGCATGAGCTGCGTACTCCCATCGCGGCGCTGAGAGCCGTACTGGAGAACGTGGTGGACGGGGTGTCATCGGCCGATCCGGAGACGATGCGGACGGCCCTGAAACAGACGGAGCGGCTCGGCCGGCTGGTGGAGACGCTCCTGGACCTGTCCCGGCTGGACAACGGCGTGGTCACGCTGAAGGCCGGCCGCTTCGAGGTGTGGCCGTATCTGTCGGGGGTCCTCAAGGAGGCGAACCTCGCCGCCGCGCACCGCCGGCTGTCCTCCGGCTCCGGCAATCACTCCCGCACGGACGTCCATCTGCACCTGGACGTGTCCCCGCCGGAGCTGACCGCGCACGCGGACGCCGAGCGGCTGCACCAGGTGGTGGCCAATCTGATCGACAACGCGGTGAAGCACAGCCCGCCGCACGGCCGGGTCACCGTGCTGGCGCGTCGCGGCCCGCAGCCCGAGTCGCTGCATCTGGAGGTCCTGGACGAGGGCCCCGGCATCCCCGAGTCCGAACGGCACCGGGTCTTCGAGCGTTTCAACCGGGGTGAGGTGGCGTCCCCGCACGGTCCGGGCAGCGACGGCGGTACGGGACTGGGCCTGGCGATCGCCCGCTGGGCGGTGGATCTGCACGGCGGGCGGATCGGTGTGGCCGAATCGGCTCGCGGCTGCCGCATACGTGTCACTCTTCCGGGCACCCGACAGCCGCGAGGTTGACATAGGGTTCGAACCGGAAGGGCACGTTCTACGTGTTCTGTTCAAGGGGTACGGTCGAAGGGGCCGTAACTACGGTCTCGCGTACCCGGAGTGAAGCGGAACCAAGCTTGTTTCCCGCCATTTCCTGCCCCGAAACCCGACTTTCGATGTGACTTGCACGACGAAGACCGGCCCGGCCTGCATGGAACGGCCGGGGAGGCGTAGCCTTGATTTCCGCTGTCCATCACCTTGTGAAGCGGAAGAGGGCGGTTGCCGCCGTGTCGTCTCAGTCCCCCAGTAACTCGAGCATCTCGACCGACCAAGCAAGCCCGGGTACCAACCCGGCTGCTGCTTTTGGCCCCAATGAGTGGCTCGTCGACGAGATCTACCAGCAGTACCTCCAGGATCCCAGCTCGGTCGATCGCGCCTGGTGGGACTTCTTCGCCGACTACAAGCCGGGTACGTCCGGCACGGCGGACAAGCCCGTTCCCGGCGCCGCAGCCGCGGGGGCTGCGGTGCCACAGGCCCCGGCCGCCACCGCACCGGCCCCCACCGCCCCGGCCGCACCCGCGGCCAAGGCTCCGGCCGCACCCGCTGCGCCCGCACCCGCCAAGCCCGCACCCGCCGCCCCGGCGGCCCCGGTGAAGGCCGCACCGGCGAAGGCCGCACCGGCTCCGGCCGCGAAGGCCCCCGCCGCTCCGGCCACCGAGGCCCCGGCCGGCCCCGAGTACGTGACGCTGCGCGGTCCGTCCGCCGCGGTCGCGAAGAACATGAACGCCTCGCTGGAACTGCCGACGGCCACGTCCGTGCGCGCCGTCCCGGTGAAGCTGCTCTTCGACAACCGCATCGTCATCAACAACCACCTCAAGCGGGCCCGGGGCGGGAAGATCTCCTTCACGCACCTCATCGGGTACGCGATGGTGCAGGCCCTCAAGGCCATGCCGGCGATGAACTACTCCTTCGCCCAGAAGGACGGCAAGCCGACCCTGGTGAAGCCGGAGCACGTCAACCTCGGCCTCGCCATCGACCTGGTGAAGCCGAACGGCGACCGCCAGCTGGTCGTCGCGGCCATCAAGAAGGCCGAGACGCTCAACTTCTTCGAGTTCTGGCAGGCCTATGAGGACATCGTCCGCCGGGCCCGCAACGGCAAGCTCGGCATGGACGACTTCACCGGCGTCACCGCCTCGCTGACCAACCCCGGCGGCATCGGCACCGTTCACTCGGTGCCCCGCCTGATGCCCGGACAGGGCCTCATCATGGGCGTCGGCGCGATGGACTACCCGGCCGAGTTCCAGGGCACGTCGCAGGACACCCTGAACAAGCTGGGCATCTCCAAGGTCATGACGCTGACCTCGACGTACGACCACCGGGTCATCCAGGGCGCCGCCTCCGGCGAGTTCCTGCGGATCCTGGCCCAGCTGCTGCTCGGCGAGAACGAGTTCTACGACGAGATCTTCAAGGCGCTGCGCATCCCCTACGAGCCGGTCCGCTGGCTCAAGGACATCGACGCCTCGCACGACGACGACGTCACCAAGGCCGCGCGGGTCTTCGAGCTGATCCACTCCTACCGGGTCCGCGGCCACGTCATGGCCGACACCGACCCGCTGGAGTACCACCAGCGCAAGCACCCCGACCTGGACATCACCGAGCACGGCCTCACCCTGTGGGACCTGGAGCGGGACTTCGCGGTCGGCGGTTTCGCCGGCAAGACGATGATGAAGCTCCGCGACATCCTCGGTGTGCTGCGTGAGTCGTACTGCCGCACCACCGGCATCGAGTTCATGCACATCCAGGACCCGAAGCAGCGCAAGTGGCTCCAGGACCGGGTGGAGCGTCCGCGCCCCAAGCCCGAGCGCGAGGAGCAGCTGCGCATCCTGCGCCGGCTGAACGCCGCCGAGGCGTTCGAGACGTTCCTGCAGACGAAGTACGTCGGCCAGAAGCGATTCTCGCTGGAGGGCGGCGAGTCCGTCATCCCGCTGCTCGACGCGGTCATCGACTCCGCCGCCGAGGCCCGCCTCGACGAGGTCGTCATCGGCATGGCCCACCGCGGCCGGCTGAACGTGCTGGCGAACATCGTCGGCAAGTCGTACGCGCAGATCTTCCGGGAGTTCGAGGGCAACCTCGACCCGAAGTCGATGCACGGCTCCGGCGACGTCAAGTACCACCTGGGCGCCGAGGGCACCTTCACCGGTCTGGACGGCGAGCAGATCAAGGTCTCGCTGGCCGCCAACCCCTCGCACCTGGAGGCGGTCGACCCGGTCCTGGAGGGCATCGCCCGCGCCAAGCAGGACATCATCAACAAGGGCGGCACGGACTTCACCGTCCTGCCCGTCGCGCTCCACGGCGACGCGGCCTTCGCGGGCCAGGGCGTCGTCGCCGAGACGCTGAACATGTCGCAGCTGCGCGGCTACCGCACCGGCGGCACCGTGCACGTGGTGATCAACAACCAGGTCGGCTTCACCGCCGCCCCGGAATCCTCGCGCTCCTCGATGTACGCCACCGACGTGGCGCGCATGATCGAGGCGCCGATCATCCACGTCAACGGTGACGACCCCGAGGCCGTCGTGCGCGTCGCGCGGCTCGCCTTCGAGTTCCGTCAGGCGTTCAACAAGGACGTCGTGATCGACCTCATCTGCTACCGCCGCCGCGGTCACAACGAGGGCGACAACCCGCAGTTCACCAACCCGCAGATGTACACCCTGATCGACAAGAAGCGCTCGGTGCGCAAGCTGTACACCGAGTCCCTCATCGGTCGCGGTGACATCACGCTGGAAGAGGCGGAGCAGGCGCTCCAGGACTTCCAGGGCCAGCTGGAGAAGGTGTTCGCGGAGGTCCGTGAGGCCACCTCGCACCCGGCGCAGCCGCACGTGTCGGACCCCCAGGCCGAGTTCCCGGTGGCCGTGACCACCGCGATCTCCCAGGAGGTCGTGAAGCGGATCGCCGAGTCGCAGGTCAACATCCCGGACCACATCACCGTCCACCCGCGCCTGATGCCGCAGATGCAGCGGCGTGCGGCGTCGGTGGAGGACGGCACGATCGACTGGGGCATGGGCGAGACCCTGGCCATCGGTTCGCTGCTGATGGAGGGCACCCCGGTCCGGCTCGCCGGCCAGGACACCCGCCGCGGCACGTTCGGCCAGCGCCACGCGGTGCTGGTCGACCAGGTGACCGGCGAGGACTACACCCCGCTGCTCTACCTCACCGACGAGCAGGCCCGTTACAACGTCTACGACTCGCTGCTCAGCGAGTACGCGGCGATGGGCTTCGAATACGGCTACTCGCTGGCCCGTCCCGAGTCGCTCGTCATCTGGGAGGCCCAGTTCGGTGACTTCGTCAACGGCGCGCAGACCGTCGTCGACGAGTTCATCTCCTCGGCCGAGCAGAAGTGGGGCCAGACCTCCGGCGTCACGCTGCTGCTGCCGCACGGCTACGAGGGCCAGGGCCCGGACCACTCGTCCGCCCGCCCGGAGCGCTTCCTCCAGATGTGCGCGCAGGACAACATGACGGTCGCGATGCCGACCCTGCCGTCGAACTACTTCCACCTCCTGCGGTGGCAGGTCCACAACCCGCACCACAAGCCGCTGATCGTCTTCACCCCGAAGTCGATGCTCCGCCTCAAGGCGGCGGCGTCGAAGGCGGAGGAGTTCACCACCGGCGGCTTCCGCCCGGTGATCGGCGACGAGTCGGTCGAGCCGAGTGCGGTCCGCAAGGTCGTCTTCTGCACCGGCAAGGTCTACTACGACCTGGACGCCGAGCGTCAGAAGCGTGGCGACACGGAGACCGCGATCATCCGCCTGGAGCGCCTGTACCCGCTGCCGGGTGCGGAGATCCAGGCCGAGATCGCCAAGTACCCGAACGCGGCGAAGTACCTGTGGGCCCAGGAGGAGCCGGCCAACCAGGGTGCCTGGCCGTTCATCGCCCTGAACCTGATCGACCACCTGGACCTGGCCGTCGGCGCCGACGTCCCGCACGGTGAGCGCCTGCGCCGCATCTCGCGGCCGCGCGGCTCGTCCCCGGCGGTCGGCTCGGCCAAGCGCCACCAGGCCGAGCAGGCGCAGCTGGTCGCGGAGGTCTTCGAGGCCTGACCGGTCGTTGTACACGTACGAAAGGGGCCCGGCTCCGCGAGATGATCGCGGGGCCGGGCCCTCGTCGTGGGTGCGGGGGCGTCCTCAGGTGATGAGCGGTTCGAAGGGCCAGAACTCCGGGTCACCGTCCGCGGGCCTGGTGGCGATCGCCGCGTAGCAGGCCACCGACAGTGGATGGCGTGACGTCAATGCGGCGTTGGCGCGCTCGCAGCTGATCCTCCCCAGCTCGCGCGCGGCGCCGAGCTGTCCCGTCCGGGCCCTCATCACCACGGCGTTCACCGCGCAACCGATCGTCCAGGGATGCTCCTCGCCGACCGCGCCCGCCATGGCGCTACGGGTCCGCTCGACCTGCTGGAAACCCAGGTCGCGGTCGCCGCGCGACCAGTGCATCAGCCCCAGGTTGCCCTCGGCGCCGATCGTGTACGGATGCCGGTCGCCCAGCATCCGCCGGTAGCCGGCCACCACCTGTTCGTGCAGTTCCAGGGCCTGCCGGGGTTCACCGGCCTCCCTCTCCGCCGTGGCGACCGCCACGGTGATCAGGAGGGTGAGGGGGTCGTGCTCGCCGAGGAGCCTCAGCGCGCTCTGTCTGGTCGCGACGAGCGCGGGAAGGGCGGATACGGCCCCCTCCAGCGCGTACTGGCAGAGCGTCAGGTGGTATTGGGCGCGCAACGTCTGCGGGTTGTTGCCGCCCATCCCCCGCAGATGACGCGCCACCGTCTCCCGCAGGGCGAGTTCCGCCTCCCGGTGCCGGCCGAGGAGCCGCAGGTCCATGGCGAGGTTGATCTCCGAGTACAGGGTCGGCGGCGCGTTCGGCGCAAGGACGGACCGGCGCAGCCGCAGGGTGCGTTCGTCCTGTTGCCGCGCCTGTTCGTACTGCCCGAGCAGGCGCAGTGATACGGCGAGGTTGTTCTCCGCGTTGAGCGTGCGGGGGTCCTCGGGGCCGAGCAGCCGTCGGTCGCGTTCCAGGATCGAGGCGGAGAGGTCCAGCGCCTCCCGGTAGCGGCCGAGGCCGCGCAGGTCGGCGGCGAGACCGCCGGCCGCCCGAAGGTGGTCCAGGTCCAGCTCACCTCGTTCGGCGGCCAGGAAGTCGGCGGTGACGCGTTCGACGCTCTCACTGCCGCGGTAGTCGCCGAGGGCCCGCAGCAGGTTGGCGTAGTGGTGGCGCAGCGCCAGGACCCGCTCGTCCGCCGGTCCGAGCAGCCCCGCCCAGGAGTCCATCGCCGGGTTGGCGAACCGGACGCCACTGCCGTACTCGCCGGAAAGGTACATGTAGCGCAGGCAGTTGAGGACCAGTCGGTGTACCTGCGGAGCGGCGCTGTCCAGCACCTCCGCCCATCTGAGGTGGGGCGTGAGGCCGGCATAGGCGGGCCAGTGGGCGATGTTCGACGGGTCGCCCGGATCGGCGGCGGCCAGGACGCGGCAGGCGACGTCGGCGCATGCCCGCCGGTCGCTGTCCGGCATGTCCTTGCGGACGATCCGGTGGACCATGCGGTGCAGATAGACCGACTCACCCGAGGACGCGTCGCCGTCGACGGGCTCCGTGTGCTCCATGCGGACCACGGAGTACTGGCGCAACTGGCCGATCGCCCTGTCCCAGAGCAGCGGATCGGTCATCAGGGCCGCGAACGGTCCGGGCAGTTCATCGGGCGGGACCGCCTTGAGCAGCCGTACGGGGAGGGAGCCGGGTGCGAGGTAGCTGCACAGGCGCAGCAGGTCGACGGACTCGGGGACGGTGTCCCGGAGTTTGTTCAGCAGTATCGACCAGGCGGTCTGGAAGGCCAGCGGGAAGTCGGCGGAGACCTTGACGACGTCCTGGTCGATGCCGCCGGCGAGGAGGTCGATGTACTCCTCGACCGACATGTCGGAGTCGTTCAGCCAGCCGGCGGTCTGGTCGAGGAGCAGCGGCAGGTCTTCGAGTGCGTCGGCCAGTTGGCCGGCCTCGGTGTGGGTGAGGCGCGGGGCGCGGCGGCGGATGAAGGCGACCGATTCCTCGCGTGCGTAGACCGGTACCTCGACGAGGTTGCTGTTGTGCTCGCTCCACTCCGGATTGCGGGAGGTGATCAGGACGTGTCCGGGGCCGGTCGGCACCAGGTCCCAGATCTGGTCGGGCTCGTCCGCGCCGTCCAGGATCAGCAGCCAGTGGGCGTACGGGTTGCCGCGGCGCAGTGAGTCGCGGACCGCGCGGAGGCGTTCGCCGTACTCGGCTCCGGTGGACAGGCCGAGCGCGGGGGCGAGTTCGGCGAGCTTCTGGCGGTAGAGCGCGCGCCGGTCGGCGGGCACCCACCACACCACGTCGTACTCCGAACCGAAGCGGTAGACGTACTCGGCGGCCAGTTGTGTCTTCCCGACGCCTGACAGGCCGTGCAGCGTGACCACTCCGGCGCCGGCCCCGGCATGGTGCAGCGTCTCGTACACCGCGGGCAGCAGTTCCTCACGACCGGTGAAGCGGGTGTTGCGGCGCGGGACCCCTCCCCACACCTCCGGGGTGTCGGCCGGGAAACGGGGGCCGGTCCGAGCGGCCCCTTCGGGCATCGCGTCGGCAGGCAGCCCCAGGCGCTCCAGCAGCCGTCGTTCCGCCTCGTCCGCACCGATGTGGGCGAGGGCCGCCGCATCGAGCACCGACGTGACGTCCGGCGGCACCGACGTGGTGAGGGAGACCGCGGCGAACCGGTCCGGATCGGGGGTGACGACCTCCCGCAGGGCCCGGCCCCACTCCTCACGGCTCCACGGACCCAGCTGGAAGTACCAGTCACTGAACAGGATCAGGATCCGGCCCGGAGAGAGCGCGAGATCGCCGATGGCCTCCGCCGGCGGCTGCTCGGCCGGAGGGCCCCAGCGCTGGAGGATCACGGTCACTCCGCGCCGCTCCAGCCGGTCCGCGATCCACGCCGCCCAGGCCCGGTCGTACCCGGCGAAGCTGACGGTGACGCTCGATGCGAGATGGCCTGGAGCCCTGGATCCGCCGGGCGCGGTGTCATGCGCCCTCGGAGCGGGAACGGACGTACGGGGCCGGAGCCCCCCTCCTCCCCCGCTCCCTCCGCCGAGGCCCCCGGGGACGTCACCGGCCCGGCCACCCGGAATGCTGCGGGTGGCGGGCGGTCTCCCTCCCGACTCGGCCGGCTCCGTGATGACGCAGGGCAGTTCGGCCTTGCGGACCGACGCACCCCACTGGTTGAAGATGGTCAGCCGCAACACGGCGTCGCCTGCGGAGGGCCCCGCGGTGACGAGGAACGTCGCCGGTCCGTACGTACCGCCGAAGCGGTGCAGCACGAGTCCCGGGTCGTCGAGCGCCTCGCAGACGAAGTAGGGGGAACCGTCGAGCGAGACGCTGAAGGCCAGTTCCTCCTCGTCGTACGGCCACGCGTCGCCGTCCCCCTCTCCCCGGTCGTCGAGCGGCCCTCGCAGGTCGACGCTGACGCACTGGACGAGGCCGGGTTCCACCTCGGGCAGCCAGCCCACCAAGGGTTCGATCAGCAGCGGGCGCTCGTCGTGGGTCATGGCGCACCCGCCTCCACCCGGTCCTGGCCGCCCTGGTGGCGGCCGGTGAGCCGCACGGTGCTGAGCGGATGCCCGTAGTACTGGAACATCAGGCTGTACAGCAGCCGCAGCACGTTCCGTTGTCTTTCCGCGTCGAACGAACCGTCGTCCCTGACCATCATGGGGACGCCGCCTCCGGCGAGGAACGTCTCGTGGACCCCGGCGCGAAAGGCCCGCAGCGCGCGGGCCACCGGCCGCTCGGGGTCCTCGGTCACGGTGTCGACGATCCGGCCGATCATGACGCGGGCCTCGGTGTCGCCGACCTCACCGGCCGAGACGATGCAGCCACCCGCGCCGTTGCGGAGGAAGATCTGGGTGAAACCCCGCAGGTACTGCCTGCCGTCTCCGTTGTAGTCGAGGAAGCGGCCGGAGTGACAGGCGTTGAGACAGACGAGCGCGGCGTCGCGGTCCAGGAGGCGCATGTCGAGGTCGTGGTAGTCGGCCCACGTCCCGCCCGCGAGCGTGAGTTTGCTGAGGTGGTGGTCGAAGGTGCCGTGGCAGCCCATGTAGACGAGACCGGTCCGCTGCGCGGTGACGTCGTCGAGGCCTTTGAGGAAGGTCTCGATCCCGAGGTGCGGCCGGTGCTCGTAGCGGTGGAAGAACTCCTGGTCACGGGTCATGTCGGAGTGGAAGAAGCCCAGGACCTCACCGTTCGGCGTGACCGCCCTGTCAGGGAAGTCGTCGAGCCAGCGCGCCAGGTCGACGAGCGCGCCGAGCGGCCCGTCGGGAAGCCCTGCCTCGGGCACCGCGGGCAGGAGGAGCGCTTCCCACGGCAGGTCGAAGCCGGTCTGGTCGAGTACGACGATCTGCAGCGCGTCGCCGTGGGCCTGCCGGCACCGGTTGATCCATCCGGTCAGCCGGTGCTGGTACGTCGACCAGCGCCTGATGGAGCGGAACAGTTCGGACGGCGCGGCCCCGCCCCGGCGCGCGTGCCCCAGGCCGATGTCGCCGGGGCGCAGCTGATCACCGCCGGTGGTGTACGGAAGGTCGTCCACGCCGTCGCACCACGCCTCGATCCCGAAGGCCTCCGGGGCGCCGGTCTCCGTGTGGTGGCGCCCGACCCGGACGCGTGCGTACGTCGTGTCCGGTGCCCGGCCGGCGTGCGCGGGGGCGGCGCCCAGCCCCATCGGCTCCGCCGTACGCACCCCTTCCGGCACCGGCGTCCGCTGCCCGGGCAGCGCGTGAGCGGCCGATGTGACCAGGTTCCGGATCAGGCGCAGGCGGTCCTCACCCATGGCTCGCCGCCCGCAGGTCCCGCGCCGTCCGGTCCGTGCGCCCCGCGACGACTCCGCAGCCGAGGGCCTCGGCCAGCGTGGCCGGCAGGTGGGTGTACGGGTGCCGGCCCGGGTCGACGACCACACTGTGCACGCGGCTGCGGCCCAGCGCGCTGATGCCCCGGGCCACGGCCAACGCGTCGTCGACGCCGCCCCTTCGCACCGGGGCCCGCCCGGGCAGGCCGGCGCGGCTCACGGCCAGCGGCACGTTGCCCCGGCCGTCGGTGACCACGACCAGCAACGCTTCGACGAGCCCGGCCCGGTGATGCCGCAACGCGCGCCGCAGGGCGTGTGCGGCCCGGTCGAGCCCGTGCGCGAGCGGGGTGGCGCGGCCGGGCCGCCGGGTCAGCGCCGCGGCGATCCGGGGGTCGCGCGTGGACCGGACGGTGAACGAACCGGCCCGCAGCTCGTTCGCCGCTCCCTCCCCGCCCACCTCGACGACCTGGACGGACGCCCGGGTGACGTAGGCCCAGTGCAGGAACGGTTCGAGCGTCACGGACCAGTCCCAGTCCCCGCGGCAGGAGTGATCGAGTACGAGGGTGAGCATCCGGACCGGTTCGGGCGCCCGGACATAGCCCCGCAGATCCTGCGGGTGGATCGCCAGTGGGCCCTCGCCGCCTCGCACCGCCCGGTACTTCGCCGCTTCCATCGCGGTGCGGACCGGGGCCAGGTCCCACAGGTCGCGGGCCCGCCGCACGCCGACGACGGGGCCTCGCGAGGCGCGGACACCGGCCGTGCGGCGGGCGGGTGTGCGGAGGGTGGCCCCCTCCGGCCCCGGGCCGGCCGTGTCCTCCGGATACGGGGAACCGGCGGTCGGCCTCTCCCCCGCGACCGGGGCGAGGCCGAGCGGAACCGCGGAGTCCGGGTCATGCACCGGGATGCCCGGCCCCGAGCCAGGTTCCGCACTCCGCCGGGGCGCGGGACCGGGCAGGGTCCGGCCGGGATCGGGAAGCACGGGGGCTTCGTGGTCCGGCGCGGGTTCCGACGGGGTTTCCGTGCGGTGGGCGGTACGGAGACGGATCAGCCGGGCCGCCCGGTCGACGTGCCCCGATGTGACCTGGGGCGGGACGCCCCGGGCTGAGCCGTCGGTGTCCGCCGGCCGTTCGGCTTCGTCCAGGCGGGTCAGGGCGCGGGCGATGCGGGCGAGCGCCAGCGCGCGCCGGTGGCCACCGCTCTCCTGGTCCTCCAGGTGCTCGAGCACCGCTGACGCGGCGTCGTCGGTGAGGACGGGGCGGGGGTGCGGGCCAGCCGGGTCGAGGGCCGCCGCCCAGCCGACGGGGAGCACGCCGAGGGGGTCGGGGCCGGGCCTCGGCCGCAGTCCCGGGGTGGCGAGGCGGACGGAGAAGCGGTCCAGCAGGTGCGGCGATATGAGCTCGGCGTCCTCGGCCCGGCAGCAGGCCAGCCACCGGGTGCGCGGCCACCACCGGTTGCGGACGCCGGAGTGTCCGAGCATCGCGGTGTCCGCCCCGAGGAGCTGCACGGCGGCCCGCATGCCCGGGACGCTCAGCCGGGCCAGGTCGGGCACGACGACGAGCCGGGGGCCCGTCCCCGTCTCGGCCAGCGGCCCGGGCCCGAGGGTGAACCCGATGCCTTCCGGGCCGCGGTGCACCCGGGGCCGCACCCACAGGTCCTCGTCGACCGTGGCCGCGTCGAGCACCGTCCTCGGCACCGCGAGGCCCGGGGGATGCCCACCGGCCCGGCCGAGCACCTCGGCGAACACCCCGGCGACGGCGGGCAGCTGCCGGGGCGGGAGGTCGAAGAGCAGGACGCCCGTCAGGGACGGTTCCAGGGCGGAGCAGACGAGCGCGGTCAACAGGCGGCCGCCGACATCGTCCGGCTCCCCCGACTGCTGGACCTCCCCCGGTTCGCGGGTCTCCTCCGGTTCCTGGGTTCCCTCCGGCCGGGCGGACATCCGCGACTCAGCCGAACAGCTCGTCGAGGGCGGCCTCGTCGTCCTGCCCCCAGGTCAGCTCCGAACCGTGCACCGAGTCGGGCCTGCGGTGGCGCAGCGCGAGCGGGAGTACCCGGCGCACGTGCCGGGGCTTCACCCGCCGCGCCCCGTCCCTGGCAGCCAGTGCCCGGGCGGCTTTGGCGACCAGCAGGTCGCCGCGCTGACCGATGGCCCCGGTACGGGCGGCGGCTGCGGCACAGAGCCTGCTGATGTCGGCCTCCAGCCGGACCGTCGTCAGCCGCTCCCTGGCGGCGAGCAGACCGTCGCGCAGCTGCTGGTTCTCCTCCTCGGCCGCCCGCATCCAGGCGGAATCGGGGACGTCCCGCTCCTCCTCGAAGGTGAGAACGGTGGTGATCATCCGGTGGCGTTCCTCGATGTCCAGCTCGGCCGCGGTCACCATCAGTCCGAACCGGTCGAGCAGTTGGGCCCGCAGGCTGCCCTCCTCGGGGTTCATCGTGCCGACGAGCCCGAACGACACATGGGTCTGCGTGTCGATGCCCTCGCGCTGCACGGAGAGGACGCCCGTGGACACCACGTCGAGGATGATGTTGACGATGTGGTCGTCGAGGAGGTTGACCTCGTCGACGTACAGCAGCCCCTTGTCGTGCGCCTCTTCGATCAGTCCGGCCTGCCGCTTCGGCTCACCGCGCATCAGCGCGTCCAGCTCCCAGCCGCCGAGCACGCGGTCGTCCGTCGCGTTGATCGGCAGGGTGACGGGCAGCCGGCCTCCGGTCATCAGCGCGAAGGCGCGCACCACGGTGGACTTCGCCGTGCCGCGCTGCCCCGCGATGAGGACACCACCGATGCCGGGAGCGATGAAGTTCAGCTCCAGGGCCAGCTTCAGCTCCTCCTGCCCGACGACACGGCTGTACGGGAGGATCGGAACCGGCGGCAGCCCGGGAGCCGTACCGCTCACGACGGTGCCACCACCGCGGTCGCCTGCTCCTCGCGTCCCGGCTGCCAGCGGAAGGTGACCTGGATCTGCGCCTCCGCACCGGCCTTCACCACGGCGGCCATGCCCGCCTCGAAGGTGATGCCGACCTGGAGCTCGATCTCGTCGGGCCGCAGCCCGTTCCCGAGGTCGCCCAGTCTGCGCATGGCCTGGGAGGCGCAGCGCCGGGCCAGGTCGAGGCCGTCCCCGTACAGATCGCCCGCCGCCCCCATCGCGCGCCGGGCCGCCCCTGCGCCGTCCCGGGTGTCCACGCTCCCGTACAGCGAGTCCGCGTCGCTGACCGGCGCCTGGGCCGTGGTGTACGCCTCGGCGTCCACCACGACCGGGATCGGGCCGTCCTCCCCGGGTGCCACCGAACCAACAACGACAGCCATACGCCCCCCTGGGTGCACAATTAGCTTGCCGCACAACAGTACTGACACAGCATCAGTGACACCACGCGATCAGATCATCTGGGGCTCGAAGTCCCAGTAGGGCCGCACGCGGGACCGTGCCGACACGGTATGGACGTGTTGTGCACCCAGTGTCTTCGCCAGGTCGTCCATCGCCTCCGACTCGATCTTGTCCGCGTGCTGCTGGTCGCGGAGGCCGCGCAGGTCCGCCGCGTGTGCGATGCGGGCGGACAGCGTGAGCGGGTGGGTCCGGCCGAGCACCTCGATGGCCCGGGTGCTGATCGCGTCCGTCAGCGCGGCAGCGGACTCCGGGTCGCCCACCAGGTTGCGCAGCGCAGAGGCGTTGACCGCGCAGCCCAGCGTCCAGGGATGGTTCTCGCCGACGGCCCGGCCCATGTCGGTAAGGGCCTCCTCCAGCAGGTGGTGAGCGTGGTCCCGCTCCCCGACGTTGCGCAGGATCAGGGCATGGTTGGCACGGGTGCCCACGACGTACGGATGCTCCTCGCCGAGCATGTCGACATAGCCGGCCATGACCTTCTCGCTTATGGCCCGGGCCTGGTCGATGTCGGCGTGCTCCCGGGCGAAGAGGCTCTGGCTGGCCGCGAACATCATGGTGAGCGGGTCGTTCTCTCCCAGGACCCGCTCGCCTCGCTCCAGTACCCGGATGAACAGCTCCGCGGCCTTGCTCCGCTCGCCGGAACGGTACAGACAGAGCGCGAGGTTGTGCTCGGCGCGCAGGGTCTGCGGGTTGTCCTGGCCCATCACGATGCGATGCACCCGGACGCTCTGCGCCTGGAGTGATTCGGCCTCGTTGTACCGGCCCAGCAGACGCAGGTCGGTGGCGTAGTTGATCTCCGAGTAGAGGGTCCAGCTGTGGCGCGGGCGCAGCAGCTGGCGGCGGGAGTCCAGCGTGCGCTGGTTGAGCGCCAGCGCCTCCTTGTACCGGCCGAGGAGACGCAGGGAGGTGCCAAGGTTGTTCTGGGCGTTGAGCGTGCGCGAGTCCTGGTCGCCCAGCAGCTCGCGGTAGGCGCCGAGGATCCACTCGGACATCTCATGGGCCTCTTCGTACCGCCCCAGCCCCCGCAGGTCGGCCGCGAGGCCGCCTGCCGCGCGCAGGTGTTCCAGGTCCTGTGCGCCCCGCTCGGCCCGCAGATGGTCGACGGCGGCCCGTTCGATCGCCTCGGTTCCGGCGTAGTCGCCGACGGCCCGCAGCAGGTTGGCGTAGTTGTAGCTGAGGTCCCAGAGGCGCGGGTGGTTCTCGCCGAGCAGTTCGCCCCAGGCGGTCATGGCGCGGGAGCCCAGCTTGATGCCGGCCCGGTACTCGCCCGACAGGTACATGTAGCGCAGGCAGTTGAGCACCAGGCTCTGCACCGCGGGGTCCGTGCTGCGCAGGACGTCGGCCCACTTCAGGTGCGGAGTGATCTCCGCGTACACGGGCCACGACCGGGTGTCCGTGGGGCGGCCGGGGTCGGCGGCGGCCAGGGCCCGGCGTACGACGTCGATGAATTCCCGGCGGTCCTGGTCGGGCATGTCCTTGCGGACGATCTGGTGGACCATGCGGTGCAGGTAGATCGACTCGCCGGAGGACGCGTCGTCGATGATCGAGTCATGGGACTCCAGGCGGACCACGGAGTACTGGCGGAGCTGACCGATCGCCTTGTTCCACAGCAGCGGGTCGTTCATCAGGCCCGAGAGCTGTTCGGGCAGTTCCCCGGACGGCATTTCCTTCAGCAGCCGTACGGGGATGGAGCCGGGTGCGAAGAAGCTGCACAGGCGCAGCAGGTCGACGGACTCGGGGACGGTGTCCCGGAGCTTGTTCAGCAGTATCGACCAGGCGGTCTGGAAGGCCAGCGGGAAGTCGGCGGAGACCTTGACGACGTCCTGGTCGATGCCGCCGGCGAGGAGGTCGATGTACTCCTCGACCGACATGTCGGAGTCGTTCAGCCAGCCGGCGGTCTGGTCGAGGAGCAGCGGCAGGTCCTCCAGCGCCTCGGCGAGCCGGCCGGCCTCGGTGTGGGTGAGGCGCGGGGCGCGGCGGCGGATGAAGGCGACCGACTCGTCCCGGTCGTAGACCGGCACCTCGACGAGGTTGCTGTTGTGCTCGCTCCACTCCGGATTGCGGGAGGTGATGAGCACGTGCCCGGGGCCGGTCGGCACCAGGTCCCAGATCTGGTCGGGCTCGTCCGCGCCGTCCAGGATCAGCAGCCAGTGGGCGTGCGGATCGCCCCGGCGCAGTGAGTCGCGGACCGCGCGGAGGCGTTCGCCGTACTCGGCTCCGGTGGACAGGCCGAGCGCGGGGGCGAGTTCGGCGAGCTTCTGGCGGTAGAGCGCACGCCGGTCGGCGGGCACCCACCACACCACGTCGTACTCCGAACCGAAGCGGTAGACGTACTCGGCGGCCAGTTGTGTCTTGCCGACGCCGGACATGCCGTGCAGCGTGACCACGCCGGCGCCGGCCCCGGCGTCCTGGAGCGCCTGGTAGGCCTTGCTGAGCAGTTCCTCCCGGCCGGTGAACCGGGTGTTGCGGCGCGGGACCCCGCCCCACACCTCCGGGGTGTCGAACGGGAAGCGGGGGCCGGAGCGGGTGTCGGTGCCCTCGGGCGGCGGGCTCGTGGGCAGGCCCAGGCGTACGAGGAGCCGGCGCTCCGCCTCGTCCGCGCCGACGTTGGTGAGGTCGGCGGCGCCGAACACCGAGGTGGCACCGGGCAGCGCCGAGGTCGTGATGGAGACCGCGGCGAACCGGTCCGGATCGGGGGCGACGACCTCGCGCAGGGCCCGGTTCCACTCCTCGTGGCTCCGCGGGCCCAGCTGGAAGTACCAGTCACTGAGCAGGACCAGGACCCGTCCGCGGGAGAGCGTCAGATCACGCAGGGCGTTCTCCAGCGGGACCTCCACCTGAGGGTCCCACCGCTGCTGGACGACCGTCACTCCACGCCGCTCCAGGCGGTCCGCGATCCACGCCGCCCAGGCCCGGTTGAACCCGGCGAAACTGAGGGTGACGGTCTGCGCCCCGATTGCTCCAACTTGCTTACGCGTAGCGGGCATTCAACCGTCTCCCTGACATCGTTGCGAGCCTTTTCACGATACACCGGGGCGTGGTCGCTCCGGCCTGAATCACCTGGCTGCTCATGCCCTGGGCGATCCGTTCCTCTGCTGCCATATCACCCTGGTGGTGTTCACGTACGCGTCCGCGCGCGCCAGGTGACCCGTGGGTGGCGGTGAATCCTCCAGACGGTGGTAGAGCGTGATCATCTCGTTGACGAGGACGCGCCCCTCCACGGTCAGCAGGGCCGATCCGGCCAGAACGGGCAGTACGGCACCCACCTGTTGACGGCAGCGGGCGTGCTCGGCCCAGGCCAGGTCGCGAGGGGTGACGCGCCGCGAGCCGAGCGCGAAGCGCTGCCAGTAGTCGGCGAGCGCGAGGTGCGAGTAGGCGCCCTGGAGGAGTCCGTCGAAGGGCCTGGGGTCGGTGCGCCAGGGGGCGAAGTGGCGGGGTGTGGCGTCCTCGTGGTGCAGCGGCACGAGTGCGCCGAGCGCGGCGAGCTTGGTGTGCTGGAGCTCGTGGACGAGTGTGGAGGCGAAGTAGGCGGGGGTGGCGGGTTTACTGCTGAGGACCGCGCCGAACGCCTCGCGACGGGTGCCGCTGCAGTGGGCCGCGGCCTCGCCGGTGGGGCCCGAGCCGGGCGGCGGGCCGAGCGGGACGAGACAGCGCAGCAGCACGGCCGCTTCGGTGAGCCGGTGCTCGCCGCCGATGCGGAGCAAGGGCTCGACTCCGGCCCACGACGCGATCCACGCCTTGCGTTCCTGGTCGTCGATGTGGGTGGCCGCGCTCAGCCCGTGCCGCTCCAGGCCGGTGCCGCGGGTGCGGTACGGGTCGACGTCGTCCAGGGGCACGGGGCCGGTGCCGGGCAGGACGGGCGGCAGCGTGAGCACGGGGAGCCAGCGGGGGTCGGCCGAGGTCATGGTGCCGTCCGGCTGGGTCCGTACGGTCAGGGGAGGCCCGTCGGCCGGCCGCACCGTCATCTCTCCGTCGGCGAAGGCGAGTTCGGCAGGTCCGTCCTCGGCGCGTACCGCCCCCAGCGTGGGAAGGGAGAGCTGTCCGTCCCGGGCGGCGAGCCGGGCGGTCATGGGCAGCCCGGCCCGGATCGTGGCCGCCGCCGCGAGTGCGGTCACATGGGCGAGGTCGGCGAGGAGGCCCGGACCGGGCGTGACCGTCGTGGTGAGGCCGGCCAGGAGCCGCTGCGCCCAGGGGCCCGTCATGGGGTGGAACAGCACGGCGCGCACCGCGGCCCGGTCGGTGCGCTCGGCGACTTCCAGCAGCGCCCAGTCGGCGCGCAGCCGGTCGAGCAGTGGGGGCGGGCACACGGTCGCGGGCGCGGCGGCAGCCGCGTCGAGCAGGGCCCGCAGGAGGACGAGACGGCGGGTGTCCTGGTCGCGTACGAGCAGGCCCAGCGTGGCGGCGGTGCCTTCGGTGCGGCCGAGTTCGCGCAGGGCGCGATCGGGGACGGCGGAACTCATGGGGGGTCTCCTGCGGTTGCGTCGGCGAGCCGGTCCGCCACGTGACGGACCAGCCGGTCGAGGTCGGCGCAGTAGACGGACGGATTGATGAAGCCGTTCTCTGCGCGATACCGGTGGGCGTAGTGGCCGCCGCCGCAGACGGTCAGCAGCGGGCAGGCACGGCAGAGGGCGGCGAGTGCGCCGGCTCCTGCCTGTCGGGCGACGACGCCGGGGTGGCGCAGGGCGTCGTCGAAGGTGTGGTGGAAGATGTCGAGTCCGGTGGCGGCGGCGGTGTCGTAGGCGGACTTGAGGGAGTCGACCTGTTCGATCGATCCGTCCGTCTCGATCACGACCGCGTTGATCGGGTCGAGCCCGAGGGACTCGGTGGCGGCGGGCAGCCCGAGGAGCAGCGCGACGCACTCCTCGAAGAGCCTGATCCGCGTCTCCCGCCGGGCGGCCGGCCACCAGCGGTCGAAGACGGTGCACAGCCAGTCGCCGTACGGGGTGGGGCGGCCCGGTCCCGGGCCCGTGGGGACTCCGGCCGGGTCCGGCAGGCCGGGCGGTGGCCTGGTCCAGTTGCCGTGCGGCAGGAGCAGGTCCAGGGCCGGGGGGCGCAGGGCGAGCAGCGACTCGTACATCTCCAGGGGGTCCGTGCGCGGGTCGACGACGGTGAGGATGCCCGCGTACGCCTCGGGGTGGCGGTCGGCGAGCAGCCGGGCGCCGCGCGAGGCGGCGGGCCAGGAGGGGCGGCCCGCGTGGTCGGTGCGCAGGGTGTTGTGTGCGGCCAGGCCGCCGTCCAGGCTGATGCCGATGCGGATGCCGTGCCGGGCGAGGGTGGTGACGCGGGCGTCGGTGAGCAGGGTGGCGTTGGTCTGCACGGTGGCGTGGACGGTGCAGTCGGCGGGGACCCGCTCGCGGAGCCGGTCGGCGAGGGCGGCCAGCCGTGCCGGGCCCGCGAGGAGGGGTTCGCCTCCGTGCAGGACCAGGGCGACGTGGCGGAGCCGGTGGGTGGCCGCGTGTTCGGCGATCCGGTCCGCGGTGCGGTCGAGGACGGCGGGCGAGGCGGCGGCGGGGCGGGCCCGCCAGGTCGTGTCGGGGCCCTCGTACAGGTAGCAGTAACGGCACGCCAGATTGCAGCGGCCGTGCACCTTCACGATGAACTGCCCGAAGGGCACGGGGGCCACCGCCGGGAAGTACGGCACCGCGTCCGGACGTGCCCGCCCCTCCGCGCGCCGCGGCGTCGTCCGTCGGGCCACTGGGGCACCCCCGTGCTGTACGTCTGCCGGGACGGAGCCCGGAACCGGACGCCCGGACCGGAGGGCCCCGGCGCCGTACGGCGAGGGCCCGGCGGCCCCGGGCGATGATGTCGTGGTCGTGGGCGCCCCGGTACCGCGCCGGGCGGCCCCGGACCGTGCGGGTGCGAACCCCGCGGGTGCGAACCGGGCAGCCCCGGGCCGTGCGGGTGCGGACCGGGCGGGTGCGGGGCCCACCGCCTCAGAAGGCCCCACCGCCTCAGAAGGCGTTGTTGAAGCCCCAGAGCATCTCCCGCGGCTGCTCGACGCGGCCGCGCAGATCCGCCACGACCTCGGCCAGCACGGGGTGGTCCATGGTCCGCAGGGACTCCAGATCGAGGCCCAGCAGATCCGGCAGCTCACCGGCGGCACCGGACGCACCGGTCGCCCCCGCCCCGTCCTCACGTGTCGACTCGCTCATCACGCCTCCCCGTAGTACAGCACCGGGACCGCCGCGCCGCGCTCGCCGTCGAGCGCCCGCCGGTCCCGTCTCCCTGACCTGCTTCGAGCCTTGCGTCCGGATCGCGCCGGCCGCCACCTGTCGCGGCGCCCCGTGCTCGTCGTTGAGCACTCAGCGCTCCAGCTCGGCCAGCCGCTCGGCGGTCGACTCCCCCGCCGCGCCGCCGCCGTCCGGCAGTTTGCGCCACTCCTGACGGGCCGCCCGGTACGCGTCCCGCGCGGCCCGGGGGCGCCCCGCACTCTCATAGGTCATACCCCGCCAGTGGTTGGCTGTAGCACCCAACTCCACAGCCTCTTGGAGCTGTTGTGGATTCTCCAGCTCCGCTTCAGCCTCGGCGGCGGACTCGGCGGCCGACCGGAAGGCCTCCGCGGCGTCGTCGCGCCGGGCCGGCCTGGCCAGTACGTCGGCGGCCTCCAGACAGGCCCGGCCCAGCTCCAGCCAGCACCGGGCCGCCGTCAGCGGGGCCGCAGCCTCCTGCGCCGCGAGCCTGAGGAGGTGTTCGGCCTCCCGCAGATCGACCCGGTCGGCGGCGGCCCGGTGCCGCAGCATCAGGGCCCGCCCGAGCATCAGCAGCCGTTCCGACTGGTGCGCGCCGCCCGCGGGCGTCTCGGACCGGCAGTCGCGGAGCACCCGCACGGCCGCGCCGACGTACGCGCCGCCGTCCGGGAGTTCGGCGCGGCGCAGCAGCGTGGCGCCCCACTCCGCGAGCAGGTCGGTGTGGGCCCGGGAGTCGCGCGGCGTTCCGCGGGCGGCGCGGGCGAACCACTCGGCGGCGGTCACGAGTTCGGCCGGGTCGCCGGTGTGCTCGTAACGGGCCGCCCGGATGCGTCCGGCCCTGGTCTGCAACTGGGCGCGCCGGCGCCCTTCGCGTACGGTCTCCAGCGCCTGGCCGGTCAGAACCGCGGCCTCGTCCGGCTCCTCGCCCGAGGCGAGCAGGGCGTCCACCAGGTCCAGCACGATGCGGTTCTCGGTGCCCGTCGTGTGCCCGCCGCCCTGGGCGAACGCGGTGCGCAGTGACCGCGCCGACTGCCGGGCGTACTCCCGGGACTGCTCCGTGTCCTCGGTGGCACCGGCCAGTTTCAGCAGCGTCCTGCCGTGCTGCAGCGGCAGCGCGGCCGGGCGGTTCTCCTGGTCGGGCCAGGAGTCGGCGAAGGCCTCCAGCATCCCGCAGGCGCTCTGCAGCAGGGAGGTGTCGCCGTCGAGCCGCCACTGCGCCTCCAAGGCCCGCACCCGCTCCAGGGTCAGGCGGAGAGCCTCTGCCGGTTCCATGCCGGGCGCCGCGCAGGCGAGGATGTACTCGCGTTCGGCGCGCCGCAGGAGGTCCAGGGCGCCGCGCCGGTCCCCGCGCCGCCGCGCGTGGTCGGCCGCCGCGTGCAGCACCTGGGCCAGCACCGCCCGTTCGCGTACGGCGCCGGGGTACGCCGCGGCCCGTTCGGCGGCGGTCCTGGCCTCGCCGAGCAGATCGTCGCCGCCGCCCCGTACCTCCCAGAGCCTCAGCGCACACCGCGCGTACTCGGCCCAGAGTCCGGGGCCGACGGCGGACGGCGGACTGTTCTCGGCGGCGCCCCTCAGCAGTTGTACGGCGTCGATCAGGCGCTGCACCATCGTGTCGGCCTCGAACTGCCGCACGAGAGCGCGCGCCTGTTCCACGGCGGGGCTGGTGCCGGAACCCGGGCGATCCGCACCTTCGAAGGACGCCGGGGGCACGAAACCGGGGGGCACGGGCATGAAGCGCTCCAGCACGCGGGCGGCGACCTCGGCGAAGGCGTGGGGGACGCCCCGGCCGTCGCCCGGCATCTGCCCCGCTGCCTCGATCCCGTCCTTCTCGTCCCCGTCCCCGTTCTCCTCACTCGCCCAGGCATCCTCCGCGTCATCACCCGGCCGGGCACGGGTGCCGGGCCACACTTCGGCTTCGGCGCGCCGTGCGTCGCTCATCGTCCCGTCCCCCAGCTGGGCGAAGGCCAGGGCGGGGAAATTGGGCCCGCCCTTGCCGAACCGCTGCTCGATGTACTGCGAACAGTGCTTGAGCACGAGCAGGGCCTCGTCACGGCCGAGCGGGCCGAGCAGCGCGTCCTGGACGCCGGGTTCGAAGGCGTACCACTGCCCGCGGCCGCCCCCGCCGTCAGCGCGGGTGAGGAGCCCGCTGAGCAGCACCTCGGCCAGTTCCGAGGGGCCCGAGTGGGGCAGCATCGTGCGCTGCACGAGTTGCATCACCGGGAGGTAGAGAGGGGCGGCCGCCAGGTGGACCGCCAGTTGCCCGGCATCGGGTGAGGCCACCGACCGGAAGCGGCTGACGAGTTGCAGCGAGGAGAGCGCTCCGCCGGACCGCTGGGCGGCGGCCGCCGGCTGGTCGGCCCGCACCCAGCCGACCGCTCCGGCGATCCGGGCCGCGCCGGTGCCGGAGAGCAGTCTGGCCCAGGCCCCGAGCGCGTCCGCCGTGGGCGGGAGGACCGGGACCGCGAGGGCTCCGGGGTGCACGGCGGGGCCGGTCCCGGCGTCCTCCGCGACCTTGAGCAGCGCCGCTCCGCCGGGTCCGTCGCCCCGCGAGAGGGAGCCGAAGGTGACGGGCAGCCTGGTCCGGTTCCACATGCGCTGCGGCAGCGGTTGCAGGACGGCGACCGGGGACTGGCCGGCCAGCTGGTACAGCAGCCGGTGGGCGCGTCCGCTGTGCCAGAGCGGGCCGGCGCAGTCGCTGATCACGACGGTGACCCGGCGCCCGGTCGGATCGCTGAGGCGGTCCGCGGAGTGCAGGGGGCCCGCCTCGGCGTCGGGGCTGCGGCTGACCGCGCATCCGCCGTCCGGCCCCTGGTGCAGATAGCGCACCTGGACATCGCGAAAGGCGCCCAACTGGGCGAATATGCGCTGGAGTTCATGGAACATCCGGTCCCACACCAGCATGGAGGAGGAGGCGTCCATGACGCACTGGAGAATGGCGTCACCCCTGCGGATGCCGCGGAACACCGGCATGATCATGCCGCCGGCGCGGGCGCTGAGTTCAGCGGTCGCCGTCTCGTCGAGGGCGCGCCGCAGGGGCGCGGAGGCCGGGTGGTAGCGCTGCAACGGGCGTAACGCGCGGCTGAGTTCGAGTGGGTCGGGGAGCACGGGGGCGGCAGGCACGCCGAAGGTGAGCGCGGCGCCGGGGGCGTCCACGGAGGGCCGCAGACCGGAGCCGGAGTCGCCGTCGCGGGGCGCACGCGCCTGGCCCGGGAGGGGGTAGAGGGAGATCTTTCCGTCCCCTCCCGGCCCGCGCGCCGCCTCGGGCGGGGCGTCCTCTCCAGTGGGCGGGGCGTCCCTCTCCGGTGCGGCCTCCGCTTCGGTACGGGCGGGTGGCTCCGTCTCCTCGGCCGGCGGTACGGGCGCGAGCGCGCCGCCACGGCCGTCCTCGGCCCGGGGCGTCGCGGATCCGTCGTCGCCGCGGGTCCACCGGGCCAGCCAGAGCGCGTCGCACAACTGCTCCACGTCGGGGTCGAGCCCCGCTCCGCGCAGCCGGGCGACGAGCGTCGCCAACTGCCCCGGGCCGGGTGCTCCCTCACGCGCATCCGCACGGGGCAGCGGGTCCGGCGCCCCGCCCGGCTCCGGGCCCTCCGGGGCTCCTGGCGTTCCGTCCGCCCCACGCATCAGCCCGTCACCTCGGCCGGTCGAGTCGCTGGATGAGCAGGTCGGCAAGCCGGTCACGGCCGGTGGGCGCCGCTGCCTGGGTGAGGTAGATCGCGTTCAACAACTGGTCGGTGGCGAGGAGTTCGCTGCGTGAGCGCTCCAGGAAGAGGGTGATGAGATCCTCGCTGGAACGGGCGGCCTCCTCACCCAGGTGCGCCTTGACGAACGCCGCCAGTCGCTTGTGGTCGGGCCGCCCCAGCTCCAGATGGATGCACCGGCGCATCAGCGGGGCGGGGAAGTCCCGCTCCCCGTTGCTGGTGAGCACCACGAAGGGGAAGGCCCGGCACTGCACCCGGCCGCCCTTGATCCGCACCTTGTTGCCGTCGTGGTCGAGCACGTCCGCCTCGCCGTCGGGCAGCCGGTCCGCGATCCGCTCCAGCTCGGGGATCGCGAACTCGCCCTCCTCCAGCACGTTGAGCAAGTCGTTCGGCAGGTCGATGTCGCTCTTGTCGAGCTCGTCGATGAGCAGCACCCGCGGCCGGTCCGAGGGCAGCAGGGCGGTGCCCAGCGGCCCGAGCCGGATGTAACTGCCGACGCTCTGGGCCGAGTCGGCCGCGGCTCCCCCGCCCACCGACGCGTGCGAGGCGATCTGCACGTCCTGCAGCCGCGCGATCGCGTCGTAGTGGTAGAGGCCGTCGAGCAGCGTGGTGCGGCTGACCACGGGCCAGCGCAACACCTTGCCGAACTCCAGCTCCCGGGCGACGGAGTGGGCCAGCGTGCTCTTGCCGGCGCCCGGGTCCCCGGTGACCAGCAGCGGGCGCCGGAGGTACAGCGCGGCGTTGATCATTTCGAGTTCTTCGGCACCGGGGCGGTGCTCCTCGGCGACGCGCCCCGGAATGCCGAGCCGACGGTCGGCCGACTCCCCGCCGTCCGCCCCTCCGGACGCGGCGGCGAAATCGCGCCAGGGCGGAGGGGGCGGCAGCTGCGCCACCTCGTCGTGCGGTTCGCCGATACCTCGGTAGATGAGCCACTCGCTGGGTTCACTCATAGCGTGTTCCTCGTCGTCACTCGCCTGCGGGCGGCCGCCCTCGCACGTGCCTTACGGTATCGATCCGGAGTAACCCCCGTAAGGGGAAGGCTCGTTCGGCCCCCCGGCCCCGTGGGGAAACCACACGTCACGGCGCCTCCAGGAACTGGCCGGAATCCGGCAGCGCACGGTCCGGATCCGCGTAGTAGAGGGCGATCGAGTCGGACCAGAACATTTCCGTACGCCCCTCCCCCACACCCCTCCTCAGCTCATGGATCTTCCACGGCAGCCGGTCCGGGGTGCGGGCGTCCGACACGGCCTCGGTCACGCGGCGGTGGAATTCCCGGCAGACCGTGTCCGCCTCCGCGGGCCGCCGCTGCAGCAGGGCGGCCTCGAAGCCGGCGTCGATCAGTCGCACCACCCCGGCCGCGGTGTCGGAGTCCGGCCGGCCGCCGTAGCGGCAGAGGACCGGCACGGTGTCGTGCACCAGGGTGCGCAACCGCGTCACATCCGGTACACGTACCCGCAAATCGTCCTCGCAGTCGACGACTTCGGCGTGGAGCCCCGCCCTCGGCCCTCCCCCGGCGTCCCGGCGCACCGGCTGCTCGTCGGCCGGCTCCCGGTAGGAGCTGCGCAGGACCACCGGGCGTACGGCCCCGAGCCGCAGCCCGTTCGAGGGGAGCACCCATTCGTCCACCGGCAGCCCGAACAGCTTGGGCGCCACGACCACGTGGAGCATCGCGGGGCTGCCCGGCTCGTCGCACCGCCGGAAGGCCTCGGCGAGCGCGGCGGCGAGCCGGTCGGGAACGGTGCCGAGCGGGGCGCCGCGGCCGTCCATGTCGATGGGTTCCGCCCCGGAGGCCTGCCGGTCGACGGTGACCCGCCAGTCGTACTGCTCCGGGGCCCATCCCTGGAGTTCCACGTGCAGCACGACGCTGTCGCGATCCCCGTGCAGGACGGGCTCGCTCACGGGCGTGCGGTCGGCCTGCTGACGGTTCTGCTCGAGGCGCAGGCGAATGCCCGCCCACTCCATGTCGAGCTGCCGGCGCAGGCCCCGGGGCAGCTCGACGTCGGCGATCTGCTTCACCCATCCCCACAGCTCCTTGGCGTTCGTGACGGAGAGCTGACCGCAGGGCCGGTCCGCGGTGAGGACGCCCATGCAGTAGCGCACGATCACTTCGAACCGGGCCTGCCGGTCGCGGACGCCGGTCTCGTACAGCACCCCCAGGCCGTCACGCCAGCCGCGCGGGGCCGAACGGTGGTACCGGGAGTAGACACCGGGCAGGCCGTCGAGGAGGGCGAGCAGGCTGCGGGTGCTGGCCGGCGGCGGGAGCTCGGCGAGCCGCCCGAGCAGGGCCGCGCGCAGTCTGGGGCCGAGGACGCCGCCGGGGGGTACCGGCCGTTCGCTCTGTACGTCGGTCCAGGTCCGCTCGGTGCCGACCGCGCTGTTGTGCCGGTCCGCGTGGTAGCGGTCATGGGCGTGGAACACGGACTGGTAGATGTCGTCGGTCTCGGTCTCGATGGGCGTGGAGGGCACCTCCAGGGTGCGCAGCCGCTCGATCCCCACGGCCGTACCGCCCTGCTGCCCGTCCAGGCGCGACTTGACGACGCCGACGACCTCGCCCCGGGCGAAGTCGATCACGGGCCCGCCGGACATGCCCGGCTGCACCCAGCCGTTGTCGAGGAGGACGACCTGGTCCACGTCGTCCGCGGCGCCGTAGGAGCCGTTCGCCCCGTAGGTGCCGTTGAACAGTTTCAGGCCGCCGCCGGGCGATTCGACCCATCCCACGCAGCGGATGTCGGTGCGGTTGAGCAGGGCCCCGGAGCGCTCGGCGACGTACACACAGGCGTGCTCGGCGGGCCGGCGGAGCTGGATGAGCGCGAGGTCGGGGGCGGGCCAGCCGGACGTCCCCGGCGGCCTGGTGCCGGGCAACGCGACGACGACCTTGCCGGGGACCTCGGTGAGCGCGTCGCTGTACCGGTCACCTCTGAACATCACGTTCACCACGCCCCCCTCCCCCCGCATGGCCACATGGGCGCACGTCAGGATCCAGCTCGGAGCGATGAAGAACCCGCTCCCCAGGAACTCGCCCGGCTCCCCTGCCGGGGCCTTCCCGCCCGGTTCGTCAGGGGCATACCCGGGCGCCGGTCGATGGATGCGTACGGTGGCGTCCTCCACGAGGCCCAGGAGAGCGGCGTCCGACCCTCCGTGTCCGCCCTCTGCGCCCCCGTCGCCGTCCGAGGTCATACCCCGCCACCACCGGCGCCGTCCGCGCCGTCCGGATGTGACGGTGCGCCGGGGGCTGCCCCGGCGGGCGGAGACGGGGGTGCGGGCGCCGGTGGCGCCGGGGGCGCGTACGGAAACGGAACCGGAGGTACGGGGAGCCCGGGCGCAGGCGCCTGAGCGGGTACGGGCACCGGTGCCGGCGGGGGCGGATCGACCGGCGGTCCGCCGCCGCTCCAGGTGAGCGTGACCTTGATCGCGCCCTTGGCCTCGCCGTCCGCCAGCAGTCCGACGACCTTGCCCGACTTGGCAGTGAGCTCGATTCCGAACTCGACGCTGACCTCGTCCGGCCGCACGGCACGCAGCGGGACGGCGAGCGAGCGCGCGACACTGGTCACGACCGAGTGCAGGCTCTCGACCCGGGCCTGCACCTGGTCGGTGAGGTTTCCGAAACCGGTGTCCGTGAACGTCAGACCACCGGGCTCCGGCCGGTCCAGTTCCTCGGCTCCGGAGATCCGTGCCCAGACCGGTGTGCCGTCCGGCATCTCGATCCGCGTGATACGGGCCCCACTGTCGTCCATAACGCCCCCCGTTTCCCCAACTGCCCGCAGGTTAACGGCCGTAGACGGCCGATGCGAGGTACGTGGACCATGACGCGGGGCGGTGGCTGCCCGGTTCTCGGCGCGTACGCCCGTAAATGCCGGACCCTCTAAACTTGTGCCATGTACTTCACCGACCGCGGTATCGAGGAGCTGGCGAAGCGGCGAGGCGAGGAAGAGGTCACTTTCGAGTGGCTCGCCGAGCAGCTGCGCACCTTCGTCGATCTCCATCCCGACTTCGAGGTGCCGGTCGAGCGCCTCGCCACCTGGCTGGCCCGGCTGGACGACGAGGACGACGAGGACTGAGTTCAGGGACCGCCGGGCCCCTCGCCCGGCTCCTCGTCCCTGATCCGGTCGTACGCGAGACCGAGGGCACCGTGCACCATCAGCAGCGCCCCGGCGAAGACCCATCCGCCCCGGCGCCGGCCCGCGCCCCACAGGGTGATCGGGAGCCCCGCCGCCAGTTGCGCGCCCGCCAGGGCGCGGGCCCTGGGGCCGCGCATCCAGGGCCCCAGAGGGCTGCTCTCGACCGCCTCCAGTTCGACCTTGACCGCGTCGCGCCAGCCGGTCCACGCGATGCGCTCGGCCTCCGGCCACCGGCCGGCCCCCGCGGTCAGCCGGGAGGAGGGTTCGCCGGGGTCCACGCCGGGCGGGAGCTCCAGCCCGACGCGGGTGAGCACGGCGAGCAGCCCGCGGAGCCGGGCCCGGGCGTCCGTCTCCGGATCGGGGCGGGTCAGGGCTTCGAGGGCCTGGACGTCCAGCACCGGATCGAGGCCGAGCCGCTCGGCGAACGTGCGCATCGCCTCGTCCTCACCGGCCGGGGTTCCGTCGGCGAGCCAGACGTAGCCGACCGGGCGGCGGAAGCCCGCGGCGAGGGTGTATCCGGCCCGGTCGCCGTCCCACCACAGCGCCAGGACCGGCCAGGTGGAGCCGACCGCGAGCGCGGTGGCCCAGCCGCCGGCGACCCGGTCGACGGGCTCGGCCACCTCACCCGCCGCCAGCTGCCCGGCCGGCGCGCCCTGCCAGGGCGTGCCCTCAGGTACGAGGACGCTCCAGCTCTCCCCGCAGGGCGCGAGCAGCATCCGCTCACGCAGCAGATGGGCGACCGGCCGCACCGTGTCCGGTTCGGTCCGGCACAGCAGCAGCGCTCCCACGGGTGATGTCGCGTTCATGCCCCACACGGTAGGTCAGATCACCCGGTTTTGATGCGATTTGCCCCACCAGTCAGCCCACCCCTCCTCCCTGACGCGCCTTGACTTCCGCGATCCGCGATATATCGTGTTCTGCAAGAGACGCGATATGTTGCGTCATCCGCGCTCCCCAGGAGGTCAGATCCATGCCTGTGTCGACGTGGGCCATCGCCGAGCCTCGCAAGCTGACCTTCGACGAACCCGTGACGGCGCTCAGCGTCCGCATCGTCAACGGGACGGTCAACGTCGTCGGCACCGACGAGCCGACCGCCAGGCTGGAGGTCTCCGACATCGAGGGACCACCCCTGATCGTCACGCAGCACGACGGCGTCCTCACCGTCGCGTACGAGGACCTGGCCTGGCAGAACCTGCTCAAGTGGCTGGACAGCAAGGGCTGGCAGCGCCGCGCGGTGGTCTCCCTCGCGGTCCCGGCCGGGTCGGCGGTGGAGGTCGGCGTGGTCGGCGCCGGCGCCTTCGTCTCCGGGGTCCGCGGTCGCACGGAGGTACGCGGCGTCACCGGTGACACCACGCTCGTCGGGCTCGCCGGACCGGTCGGCGCGGAGACGGTGTCCGGCAACGTGGAGGCGCAGGCCGTCACCGGTGAGCTGCGCTTCCACTCGGTCTCCGGCGACCTGACCGTCGTCGAGGGCGCCGGCGCCCGGGTGACGGCGGAGTCGGTCAGCGGCAACATGGTGCTCGACCTGGACCCGACCGCCAAGCCCACCGACGTCCGGCTGGCCACGATCTCCGGCGAGCTCGCCATCCGCCTGCCACACCCGGCCGACGCCAGGGTCGAGGCGAACACCGCGAGCGGCTCCGTCTCCAACGGCTTCGAGGACCTCCGGGTCAGCGGCCAGTGGGGCGCGAAGAAGATCACCGGCACGCTGGGTTCCGGAACCGGGAAACTGAGGGCGACGACGGTCTCGGGATCGATCGCCCTGCTCCGCCGCCCACCGGCCGAGGACGATCAACACGACGCCGAGCCGACCGGAAAGGTGCTCTGACATGCCCCCCGTTTTCGCCCATGGCCGCCTGCGCCTCTACCTGCTCAAGCTGCTCGACGAGGCCCCCCGCCACGGCTACGAGGTGATCAGGCTCCTCGAGGAGCGTTTCCAGGGTCTGTACGCCCCTTCCGCCGGCACCGTCTACCCGCGCCTGGCCAAGCTGGAGGCGGAGGGCCTGGTCACGCACGCCACCGAGGGCGGTCGCAAGGTCTACTCGATCACCGACGCCGGCCGCGCCGAACTGGCGGGCCGCACCGGCGAACTCGCCGATCTGGAGCTGGAGATCAGGGAGTCGGTCTCCGAACTGGCCGCCGAGATGCGCGACGACGTCCGGGGCGCGGCGGGCAAGCTGCGCAGCGAGATGCGCGCCGCGGCCGACGAGTCGCGGCACGCGGGCTCCCCCCGGCCGGAAGGCAGGGCGGGCAAGTCCTCCCCCTTCGGCGGCTTCGGCGATCTGGGCAACTTCGGGGACTTCGGCGACCTCGGTGACAAGGAGGCCTGGCGCACCGCGAAGGAGGAGCTGCGCAAGGCGAAGCAGGAGTGGAAGGAGCAGGCGCGCCGGGCGAAGGACGAGTCCCGTCGCGCCCGCGAGGAGGCGCAGCAGGCCCGCCGCCAGGCCAAGGAGGCCCAGGACCGGGCGCGCGAGCAGATGCAGAACGCCGCCCGCCAGGTCCAGGACCACTTCGCCCGGGGTGACTGGCCGGCGGGCGTACGGGAGGGGCTGGCCGAGATCACCGGGCAGCTGGGCGCCTTCGCCCGTACCGGCAACTGGCCGCCGGACGTGAAGCCGGACGTGAAGCCGGATGCCGCCGCCGCAGACCCCGGGGCGGACCCGGACTGGGGCAAGGACACGGGCGGCACCGGCGACCCCGCGCGCGACCTGGACCGGCTGCTCGACCGGTTCCGCGACGACATCCGGGACACGGCCAGGGACCGGGGGGTGACGGAGGACCAGCTCGGCCAGGCCCGCCGCCATCTGTCGACGGCGGCCGCCCACATCGGCGCGCTGCTGCGGAAGGACACCGGCGGCACCCACGGCACCGGCAGCGCCGACGGCTCCGCGAAGTAGGAAGCAGGACCCGAGAGGGACGGGGTGCGGCGGCCCGGGGCGGGGCAACAGCCCCCGGTCCGCCGCCCCGCGTTCAGCCCGCCCTGCGGCCCTGGCCCGCCCCGCCGTCCCCGTACAGCGCCCGGTTGACCGTCTCGTACGTCGCACCGTGCTCGGCGAGCACGTCGGCGACGACTCCGGGGGACGCGGTGAGGGCCAGCAGGAGGTGCTCCTCGCCGATGAAGCGGTCACCGCGGCCAAGTGCGACCCGCAGCGACTTCTCCAGGATCTTCTTGGCCTCCTTGCTGAACGCACGGCTGCCCGACCACCAGCGCCGGTCCGTGCGGTCACCCCTCAGGGCCCCCTCGCCGTGCGCCTCCTCGATGCGGGAGACGATCGCCGTGAGGTCGATACCGATGTCCGCGAGGGCGTCGGCGTCGGCCCTGGTCATGCCGCCGCGCCTGCGCGCGTCGGCGAGCGCGGCCTCCACCGAGGCCCTGCGGTCGGTGAGTCCCAGCGCGGCGACGGCGAACGCCGCCCGGCTGCCCTCCTGGTCCAGCAGGGCGAGCAGCAGATGTTCCTCGGTGACGGAACCGGCATCGGCCCGTTCGGCGTGGGTCACGGCGCCGGTCACCGTGGCGCGGGCGCCCTTGGTGAATCGCTCGAACATCAATGCCTCCCGTACTTCTTGTGGACGGCCTGCCGGCTGACGCCCAGTTCGGCCGCGATCTCCTGCCACGACCAGCCCTGGACCCGGGCGCTTCTGACTTGTACGGCTTCGAGCTGCTCCAGCAGCCGCCGCAGTGCGGCGACCGACCGCAGGCCCACCCGGGGGTCGCGGTCGCCGGCGCGTTCGGCGAGATCCGTTGCTTCGGTCATGGTGTCAACTTACGTTGACATCAGGACCGATGTCAACCCTAGTTGACAGTCAGCACGATCTTTCCGAACTGGTCACCCGAGGCGAGGCGCTCGAATCCCTCGCGCGCACGGTCCAGCGGCAGCACCTCGTCGATGACGGGACGCACCCCCGTGGTCGCGCAGAAGGCGAGGAGGTCCTCCAACTCGTCCTTGGACCCCATGGTCGAACCGACGACCTTCAGCTCCAGGAAGAAGATGCGGGTCAGTTCGGCGTGGGAGGGGCGGTCGCCGCTGGTGGCCCCGGAGATGACCAGCGTGCCGCCGGGGCGCAGGGACTTGACGGAGTGGGACCAGGTCGCGGCACCGACGGTCTCGATGACGGCGTCCACCCGATGGGGCAGCCGCGCGCCGGGCTCGTACGCCTCGATCGCGCCGAGTTCGACGGCCCGCTGACGCTTGGCCTCGTCACGGCTGGTGGCGTAGATCCGCAGCCCGGCGGCCCGGCCGAGGACGATCGCGGCGGTCGCGACACCGCCGCCGGCTCCCTGGACGAGGACGGAGTCACCGGGCCGCACCCCGGCGTTGGTGAAGAGCATGCGGTACGCGGTCAGCCAGGCGGTGGGCAGGCAGGCGGCCTGCTCGAAGGTCAGCTCCTTCGGCTTGGGCAGCACGTTCCAGCTGGGGACGGTCACCTGCTCGGCGAACGTGCCCTGGTAGCGCTCGGTGAGGATGGAGCGGGGCTCGTCGGGGCCGACCCCGTGCCCGGTCTGGCCGATGACGGAGTGCAGGACGACCTCGTTGCCGTCCTGGTCGGTACCGGCGGCGTCGCAGCCGAGGATCATCGGCAGCTTGTCCTCGGCGAGGCCGACGCCGCGCAGGGACCAGAGGTCGTGGTGGTTGAGGGAGGCGGCCCGGACGTTGACGGTGGTCCACCCGGGACGCGCCTCGGGAGCCGGGCGTTCGCCCAGCTCAAGGCCGTTGAGGGGGTGGTCGCGGTCGAGGCGGGATGCGTAGGCGGCGAACATGGGCCCGACGATAGGCGGGGCCGTGTTCGGGCGTAACCGGCTGCGGGTGTGACACGCGCCGCGCGATTCCGAGCCCCACCGGCGATCGAGGAGCGGGGGCCCGGGGACGGCGCCCGCGAAAAGGCACCACCCCCGAACCCCCGCCCACTCACCTCAACGCCGGGCGACACCCTCCGCCCGAGCCGCGGCGGCCACCGCGGCCGTGACCGCCGGGGCGACCCGCTCGTCGAACGGCGACGGGATCACGTAGTCGGCGGCCAGCTCGTCGCCCACCACGTCCGCCAGCGCGTTCGCCGCGGCGATCTTCATGCCCTCGGTGATCCGGGACGCCCGCACCTGGAGCGCGCCCGCGAAGATGCCGGGGAACGCCAGCACGTTGTTGATCTGGTTCGGGTAGTCCGAACGCCCGGTCGCCACGACCGCCGCGTACTTGTGCGCGACGTCGGGGTGCACCTCGGGGTTCGGGTTCGCCATGGCGAAGACGAAGGCGCCGGGCGCCATCGAGGCGACGGCCGGCTCCGGGACCGTACCGCCCGAGACGCCGATGAAGAGGTCCGCGCCCGCGAGCGCGTCCGCCAGGGACCCCGCGATCCCCGCCTTGTTGGTGAGCTCGGCCAGCTCCCGCTTGACGTCGGTCAGGTCCTCGCGGTCCCTGCTGACGATGCCCTTGCGGTCGGCAACGGCGACATCGCCCAGACCCGCGGCCAGCAGGAACTTGGCGATGGCCACCCCGGCCGCACCCGCGCCCGAGATGACGCCGCGCAGCTCGCCCAGGCCGCGCCCCGACAGCTTCGCCGCGTTGCGCAGGGCCGCGAGGGTGACGACGGCCGTGCCGTGCTGGTCGTCGTGGAAGACGGGGATGTCGAGCCGTTCCTGGAGCTTGCGCTCGATCTCGAAACAGCGCGGCGCCGAGATGTCCTCCAGGTTCACGCCGCCGAAGGACGGGGCGAGCCGGACGACGGTCTCCACGATCTCGTCCGCGTCGGTGGTCGCGAGCGCGATCGGCACCGCGTCGACGCCGCCGAACTGCTTGAACAGGATCGCCTTGCCCTCCATCACGGGGAGGGAGGCCTCGGGGCCGATGTCGCCGAGACCGAGCACGGCGGTGCCGTCCGTCACGACGGCGACGACCTGCGACTTCCAGGTGTAGTCGTGAACGAGTTCGGGATTCTCCGCGATCGCGCTGCACACCTTCGCCACACCGGGCGTGTACGCGAGGGACAGGTCATCCTTGTCCCGGATCGGAACGGTGGCCTGCACGGCCATCTTCCCGCCCCGGTGGAGTGCGAAGGCCGGATCGAACGGCTCGTCGGTGATGCCGCTTGTCGTGCTGTCCGTGTTGCTGTCGCTGCGAGGATTGACGATCTCCGCTGCCATGGTGTTGACCCCTTAAGTCTTCATCGTTTGAGGGTGGCCACTCCTGGTTGAGGAGGGGTGGGTGGGCACCGCGTACGTTCCCCGCGCTGGGCGATTGGTCCGCCTCGGCAGGGAGGGATTCATACGCGCGGGCGCGCCGCACACGCGCCCTGAGCCCCGGATGAGGGGTGTAAACGTCCTTCTTACCGGACAGGCCGCACCGCAGACGAGTCCGTATCCCCACGGTGACGTGTCTCATAGTGGGACATACACACAAGTCGGCCAGTCGACATGAAAACCGCCCAGAGCAGGTCCGGGGCGGGGGATCTTCCGGCAGGAAGAAGCGATTCCAGGGAAAGGTCCGGCCTTGATGTGCCGGCCCGCTGGGTTCGGGGGTGTCCCGTTACCCGATTTTGACATGCGCTGCCCCCTGATTGGGCTAGTCCGAATGGCAAGATGCCGTAATCACACAAGGCGGCGACACTCGACGCCGTGTGCCATACCGCCTGGCTACACCCCCTTCACCTGCCGGAGGAACCCCTCATGACCGCACGTACTACTCGTCGTACGACCGCGAAGTCCCGGATTGCCGCGGTCGGCGCCATCGCGGTCGCCGGCACCATGCTGCTGACCGCCTGTGGCGACCAGACGAAGAACAACTCCGGGGACTCCGCCTCGGCCAAGGCCAGCGACGGCGCGTCCTCCGCCTCCTCCCCCGCCGACCTGCTCCCCGCGGACATCAAGTCCAAGGGCGTCATCAAGGTCGGTTCGGACATCGCGTACCCGCCGGTCGAGTTCAAGGACGGGTCCGGCAAGACGGTCGGCATCGACCCCGACATCGGCGCCGCGCTGGGCAAGGTCCTGGGCGTGGAGTTCCAGTTCGAGAACGGCACCTTCGACACCCTGGTCACCGGTCTGCGCGCCAAGCGCTACGACCTGGCGATGTCGGCGATGACCGACACCAAGGACCGCCAGAACGGCGTCGACCCCGAGACGAAGAAGAAGGTCGGCGAAGGGGTCGACTTCATCGACTACTTCACCGCCGGTGTCTCGATCTACACCAAGAAGGGTGACGACCAGGGCATCAAGACCTGGGCCGACCTCTGCGGCAAGAAGATCGCCGTCCAGCGCAACACCGTCTCCAACGACCTGGCCAAGGCCGAGTCCAAGAAGTGCACCGGTGGCAAGAAGATCGCCATCGAGTCGTACGACAACGACCTTCAGGCCCAGACCCGGCTGCGTTCCGGTGGCGCCGACGCCGGCTCCTCCGACTTCCCGGTGGCCGCGTACGCGGTGAAGACCTCCGGCGGCGGCAAGGACTTCCAGATCGTCGGCGATCAGGTCGAGGCGGCCCCGTACGGCATCGCCGTCGCCAAGGGCAACGACCAGCTCACCAAGGCCATCCAGGCGGCGCTGGACACGATCATCAAGAACGGCGAGTACGAGAAGATCATCGCCAAGTGGGGCGTCCAGGCCGGCGCGGTCACCGAGGCCAAGCTGAACGGCGGATCCTGACCGGATCCGGCCCTGAAAGGCATCTGCCGTGACTGACATCGAGAAGACGGACCCGGCCCACGCGCCGTCCGCACCCCCCACACCGCCGGCCGGACCGGAAGCGATCAAGGCCATCCCGGTCCGGCACTACGGCCGGTACGTCTCGGCGGTCGTCGCCATCGCCGCGCTCGTCGCGATCATCTACGCCTTCAGCCAGGGGAAGATCAACTGGGGCGCCGTCCCGGACTACTTCTTCGATCACCGGATCCTGAAGGGCGTCGGCCAGACGCTACTGCTGACCAGCCTGTCCATGGTGATCGGCGTGGTCGGCGGCATCCTGCTGGCCGTCATGCGCCTGTCGAAGAACCCGGTGACCTCGTCGATCGCGTGGTCCTACATCTGGTTCTTCCGCGGCACACCGGTCCTGGTCCAGCTGTTCGTCTGGTTCAACCTGGGTCTGGTCTTCGAGTACATCAACCTCGGGCCGATCTACAAGGACTACTGGTCGAGCTTCATGACGCCGCTGCTGACGGCGCTGCTCGGCCTCGGCCTCAACGAGGCCGCGTACATGGCGGAGATCTGCCGGGCCGGTCTGCTGTCGGTCGACGAGGGCCAGACGGAGGCCTCGCACGCGCTCGGCATGAGCCACGGCAAGACCTTGCGCCGGGTCGTGATCCCGCAGGCCATGCGGGTGATCGTGCCCCCCACGGGCAACGAGGTCATCAACATGCTGAAGACCACGTCGCTGGTGGCCGCCGTGCAGTTCTACGAACTCTTCAAATACGCCCAGGACATCGGGCAGGCGTCCGGGGCCCCGGTGGAGATGTACTTCCTCGCCGCGGCCTGGTACCTGATCATGACCTCGGTGCTGAGCGTCGGCCAGTACTACCTGGAGCGGTACTACGCCCGCGGCTCCAGCCGTAGCCTGCCACCCACCCCGATGCAGAAGATCAAGACCAACCTGCTGTCACTGGGCCGCCCGAAGGGAGGCATGGCATGACCGCCATGGTGAAGGCCGAGGGCGTCCACAAGTCCTTCGGCGCCGCACACATCCTCAAGGGCATCGACCTGGAGGTCGCCCCGCGCGAGGTCTTCTGTCTGATCGGCCCGTCCGGTTCCGGCAAGTCGACGTTCCTGCGGTGCATCAACCACCTGGAGCAGATCAGCGCCGGCCGGCTGTCCGTCGACGGCGAGCTGGTGGGCTACCGCCAGAAGGGCGACAAGCTCTACGAGCTCAAGGACAGCGAAGTCGCGCTGAAGCGCCGGGACATCGGCATGGTCTTCCAGCGCTTCAACCTGTTCCCCCACATGACGGCGATCGAGAACGTCATGGAGGCCCCCGTCCAGGTCAAGGGCGAGTCCAGGGCGGTCGCCCGGGCCCGCGCCGAACGCCTCCTGGACCGCGTCGGCCTGTCCGACAAGGCGAAGAACTACCCCTCGCAGCTCTCCGGCGGTCAGCAGCAGCGGGTGGCCATCGCCCGGGCGCTGGCCATGGAGCCGAAGCTGATGCTCTTCGACGAGCCCACGTCGGCGCTCGACCCGGAGCTGGTGGGCGACGTGCTCGACGTCATGCGCGGCCTCGCCGAGGACGGCATGACGATGATCGTGGTCACCCACGAGATGGGCTTCGCCCGCGAGGTCGGCGACGCGCTGGTCTTCATGGACGACGGCGTGGTGGTCGAGTCGGGCCACCCGCGCGACGTCCTGACCAACCCGCAGCACGACCGGACGAAGTCGTTCCTGTCGAAGGTGCTGTAGCCGCGAGCCCACGCGCGGGGGCGGTCCGGACCGACGGGTCCGCACCGCCCCCGCGCGCGTCTACTTCACCGGCAGCAACTCCTGCCTGAGCATCAGCGCCCGAAACTGCGCCCGCGTGAGGGGCGGGGTCTTCAGCAGCGGCCCCGGCACGGCGTCGCCCTCGAACCCGGTGCTGTTCCGCACGACCAGTTGCCCACCGTCCTTGAACGTGAGCCGGGCCGTCAGTTCCGGGCCCGGCTGCCTGCTGGTGTTGTGGATGAGGGTCATCGGGTCGTACCAGATGGTGAGCACCCGCCCGCCGGGCAACTCCTCCCGGACGCAGTCCGTACGCTCCAGCGCTCCCGCCCCTGCGCACCCGTTCGTGACTCCGGGGGCACCCGCGGGAACCATCGCCCCTATTTCGAGGTAGCCGACGCCGCCGCCCCGGCGGACCGCGTAGAGCCCGCCGAGCGGCCCGCCCGGAGTCTCCACGATGTGCTCAGGCTCCGCGTCCCCCTGGGAGATGTCCTCCGGGAACACCTGCTCGACCGATCCGACGCCCGGAGGCAGCAGCTTGATCAGTTTCCGTGCCCGCTCGGTGTTGCCTGCGTGCTTGCCGTGGGCCGCGACCGAGGACGCCCGCGGCGCCTGTTCCCGCCCTGCCGAGAGCCCAGGCACCACGAACGCACCCGCCACCACCGCGCACACCGCCGCGGCCGACACCGCGACCCGGCGGCGCCTGCGCACCCGGGCGGCCCTCGCGTAGACCACCTCGGCGCTGACGGCCGGCTGGCCCGCCTCCTCGGCTGCCCGCTCCAGCAGCTCGCGCACGTCGTTCATACCAATTCCCCCTTCATCTCCGCGCGCAGTGCCGCCAGCCCCCGAGCGGCATGGCTCTTGACCGTGTTCTCCCGCATCCCGAGCAGCCCGGCCGTGGCCTCGACGCTCATGTCCTCCCAGTAGCGCAGCACCAGCACGGCGCGTTGCCTGGGCGTGAGCAGGGCGAGTGCCGCCCGTAGCGCGAGGCCGGTGTCCGTGTCGGGTGCGTGGGCCGCCCGTTCGGGCAGTTCGCCGTACGACTGCTCGCGCCGCCAGAAGCGGCGGCGGGCCGCGATAAAGGTGTTGACCAGGGTCTTGCGCGCGTACGCCTCGATGTTGTCGAGCCGCCCGTGCCGCCGTCCGCCGAGCACCACCTTGACCAACGTCGCCTGGACCAGGTCCTCGGCCTCGTGCCGGTCGCCGCAGAGCAGATACGCGCTGCGGAACAGCGCGGTACGTCTGTTCTCGACGAAGGCGTGCAGCGCGGCGTCGTCATCGCTCCGCATCGTCACCGTCCCTCCCCCGGTCCGCGGGCGCGGACCGTCTCACCCTTCCCGTGCGCCGGGGCGCGGGGCGGGTTGCGGCAGTGGGCCACAAAAAGTTGGCGGGGCGGCCCGGACCGTCGTCCGTACCGCCCCGCCCCGCATGGTGCCGCTACTTGACCGCGAGCACCAGACTGTCCGAGGGCGAGGACCAGACGGGCCGGGCCTCGGCGAACCCGGCGGCGCGCAGGGTGTTGGCGTGCCAGGCGGCGGAGGGCACGTCGCCGTCGGCGTGCTCGCCGTAGATCGCGAACCGCTCGGCGGTCGGCCCGGCGAGTACGGGGTCCTTCGCGGCCAGCGCCCACCACTGCGCCCAGTCCAGGACACCGTCGGCCCTGGCCCGGTCCATGCCGGCGTGCCGGTGGGCACGTTCGGCGGCGTTGATCCGGGGGGTGTCCGCCTCGATCATGCGGTCGGCGTTCATGAACACACCGCCGTCCCGGACGAGACCCCCGATCTGCCCGTAGAGGGTGGTGAGCGGCCCGCTGTGCAGCCAGTGCAGGGCGGTGGCGGTGAGGACGGCGTCGTACGAGTCGTGGGGCAGCCGCTCCGTCCACCGCGGGTCCTTGAGGTCGGCGGTCACGAAGGTGACCCGCTCGTCGCCGGCGAAGGTGCCGCGGGCGATGGCGAGCAGCGCGGGGTCGAGGTCGACGCCGGTGCTGGTGGCGTTCGGGAACCGCCGCAGCAGCCTGTCCGTAATACTTCCCGTACCGCACGCGAGGTCGAGTACCCGCGGTTCCGGGCCCGTGAAGGCCTCGACCATGTCGAGCATGACCCGGAAGCGTTCCTCGCGGTCGGGCAGGTACCACTCCTGCTGCCGGTCCCAGCTGCTCTGCCAAGCCTGCCAGTCGGTGCCCGTAGCTGTCTCCGTCATCCGAAACTCTCCCATGTAATACCCTGGAACCATGTAAGACCATTACTTCATCGCCGCATCGACCTTAGACCGACGCCGTAAGGACTACAAGTGGAACTGGCCTATTACTCGGACTACGCCGTGCGCCTGGTCAACACCGAGGAGCCGGCCCGCAACAAGGACGCCCTCACCTCGGTCGACGCGGTGCGCGAACTCTTCGGCGCCAACGGCCAGGCGGCACGGCGGGCGACCGACTCGGACGTGACCCGGTTCCGGTCCGTTCGGGCCCGGCTGCGCGCGGTCTTCGAGGCGGCCGACGGCGGCGACGAGACGCTCGCGGTCGACCTGCTCAACTCACTGCTGCTGGAGTTCCCGGTCAGCCCGCAGATCTCCGGGCACGACTTCCGGGACGCGGACGGCAAGCCGGACTGGCACATGCACCTGGCCGACCACCCGTCCAACGCCACGGCGGGCTACACGGCGATCGCGGCGATGGGCCTCGCCTTCCACCTCACCTCGTACGGCGTGGACCGGCTCGGCCTGTGCGAGGCGGCGCCGTGCCGCAACGCCTACCTCGACACCTCGACCAACCGTTCCCGCCGCTACTGTTCGGACCGCTGCGCGACCCGCGCCAACGTGGCCGCCTACCGGGCCCGGAAGCGCCTGGAGACGGAACGGGCGGCGGAGACCGGCCGCAGCGCGGAGACGGCCCAGCCCACCACACCACTCACCGAACGCTGATCCTTCGTCAGCGGCCGGTATCGGGCCCGCACCCTGGCCAGTACGAGCTCCTCGGGCACGGTCCCGTAGTCCGTGCTGTCGCCGCCCGCGAAGCTGTTGTCACCCAGCACCCACCAGCCACCGGCCCGCCGCTCCACGGCCCGCTTGACCACCAGCAGGTCCTGCTGGAAGGGGTGCCGCAGAATCACCACGTCACCGGGGCGCACCTGCGCCCCGTACTGCACGAGCAGCCAGTCCCCATGGTGGAGGGTGGGCACCATCGAGGGCCCCGTCACCTCCACCACCTGGAACGGGACTCTCGCCGCCAGCCCCCTCCGGGGCTGGTCATCGGTCAGTTCCGGCACCTCCGGCACCTCCCGCATCTCTCCGGCACCTCCCCTGTCCGTCCGGTACACCGTCCCCCACAGGGTTCCGTACATTCGGCCACTGGTCCCATCCTGACCCTGGACTTTTGGACTAAGCCCATGGGGGCACCCGCAAAAACAGGCTTCTCACGGAGTAATGTCCCACCTGAGAAGACGATCACGAGGAAGGACAGCCCCATGCTTTCCCGCCTGTTTGCCCCCAAGGTGAAGGTCAGCGCCCACTGCGACCTCCCCTGCGGCGTGTACGACCCGGCCCAGGCCCGCATCGAGGCGGAGTCCGTCAAGGCCGTCCAGGAGAAGTACCAGGCCAACGAGGACCCGCACTTCCGGGCCCGCGCGGTGGTCATCAAGGAGCAGCGCGCCGAGCTCGCCAAGCACCACGTCTCGGTGCTGTGGAGCGACTACTTCAAGCCGCCGCACTTCGAGAAGTACCCGGAGCTGCACCAGCTGGTCAACGACGCCCTGAAGGCGCTGTCGGCCGCGAAGGGCTCCACGGACCCGGCCACGGGCCAGAAGGCGCTCGACCTGATCGCCGAGATCGACAAGATCTTCTGGGAGACCAAGAAGGCTTGATCGACCCTACGTCCGGCCCGGAGCTGGACGGCAGGTGAGTGCAGGTACGAGAGAGGCCCGGCCGCTTCGAGCGGTCGGGCCTCTCCGTCGTTCGTGGACCACGCGGGAGGCGTTCGGGAGGCGGTACCGTGCGGCCGCCCACGAGCGGAATCCGGCCTCCATGCCGGTCCCACAGGCCCTGAGGCGTCGCCGGTCCGAGGGTTCCGCGCCGCTCGATCGCCGGACGGCGCCGGCAGGTCAGCGGCCCCTCCCTCCCGGCCGGTTTCCCGGAACAGTTCTTGATGGGTTCTTCAACGGTTCTTCAAAGGAAGAAGCCAGGCTCCCGCCTCATGAAGACAAGAGCACGCATGGGGTTCGGCGCGGCTTCGCTGGTGCTGGCCCTGACCGGTTGTGGCGGGGGCGGGGGCGCGGACGGCGGCGAGGTCGCGTCCGTCGGGAAGGGCAGGGAGGGCGGCAACTCGTCGGCCGCTCCGGGGGCGTCGAGCGAGATGGCCGAGTACGTCGAGGCCAAGCGGAAGTGGGTGGTCTGCCTGCGGGAGAACGGGCTCGACGCGCCCGACCCGGACGCCAAGGGGAACGTCGACTTCGGTGACGCCCGCAAAGCGAAGCAGGATCCGAAGTTCTCCGAGGCACAGGAGAAGTGTCGGGACCTCGTGGTGACGGTTCCGGACAGTCTGGAGCGCGCGATGCAGCCGGAGCTCTCCGCGGAGGAGATCGACCGGAAGAAGCGCTATGCGACGTGCATGCAGGAGAACGGCGCCCCTGATTTCCCGGACACGGACGACAAGGGCTTTTCCGAGGAGGTCGCCTGGGACTCCACCTCTGCCGGGGCGAAGCGGGCCCAGCGCGCCTGCGGTGAGATCGTCGGCATTCCGGACGACGGCTCCAAGGCCAAGGGCTGAGGCTCGGCATGGACGACGGACGGACCACTCCCGTGACGCGGCGTCGGCCGCGCGGGCGCACCCCCCTCTGGGTCGGGGCCGCCATCGTGCTGGTCGCAGGGGCCGGCACGGCCGGCGCTCTGGGGCTCGGTGGCGACGGCGGGACCGGATCGGATGCGAAGGTTCCCCGCACGGACCGGACGGTCCAGGTGGCGCGGGGCACCCTGACGGAGCAGAAGGAGATCGACGGCACACTCGGCCACGGCCCCGAAGTGCCCTTCCACGTACGGGCCGAGGGGACCGTCACCTGGCTGCCGGAGACCGGGGCGCGGGTCACGCGCGGCAAAGCGGTGCTACGGGTCGACGACCGGCCGGTCACCCTGCTCTACGGGAGCCTGCCGATGTACCGCGACCTGGCGGTGCGGCAGCGGGCCGCCGAGCCACAGACGGACGCGGACGGCGGGGCGAAGGCCACGGATGACCCGGCGCCCACCCCCGCACCGCAACCGTCGTCGAGCGTGGTCCCGTTGCGCGGCATGGACGTCAAGCAGTTCGAAAGCAACCTCAGCGCCCTGGGGTACACGGGTTTCACCGTGGACGAGGAGTACACCGGCCTGACGGCCACCGCGGTCAAGCGCTGGCAGCGCGACCTCGGCCTCCCGCAGACCGGAAGGGTCGCCATCGGTGACATCGTCTACGCCCCCGGAGCGGTCCGGGTCGCCCGTGCGGACGCGCAGGTGGGCGCCGAGGCCACCGGAAACCCGGTGACCTACAGCAGTACGTCGCGGATGGTCAGCCTGGAGGCACCGGCCGCCGACCTGGGCTGGGCACAGCGCGGCACCGAGGTCACGGTGGAGCTCCCCGACGGCCGCCCCGCCAAGGCCGAGGTCGCCCGGGTGGGCAAGGACGCCGCCGCTGTGAGCGGCGTCGGCGGAGGAGGGGCCGAGGGCGGGAACACCGACGGGTCCACGGGCGGAGAGGCCACTGTCCCGGTGGTCGTGGCCTTCGACGACCAGAAGGCCGTCGGCCGGCTGGAGAGCGGTCCCGTCACCGTCCGCTATGTGGTGAAGGAGGACAGGAACGTCCTCAAGGTGCCTGTAGCGGCGCTGGTCGCGCTGGCCGAGGGCGGGTACGCCCTCGAGCCCGCAGGAACGGCCGGCACCTTCGTCCCGGTCAGGACCGGTCTGTTCGCGGACGGGATGGTCGCGGTGAGCGGCCCCGGAGTCCGCGGGGGCCTGAAGGTGAGGATCCCCGAATGACGTCCGCCTCCCCCGCTCCGGTCGTGCTGTTCGAAGGTGTGACGAAGAGCTACCCCGGCGGTGTCACCGCTGTCGACGGGGTCGACCTGTCCATCGGCTACGGCGAACTGACCTGCGTGGTCGGCCAGTCCGGCTCCGGAAAGTCGACCGTGCTCCATCTCATGGGCACCCTGGACCGGCCGTCCGCCGGCCGGGTCTCCGTCGACGGGTACCCGGTGGCCGGACTCTCCGACCGGGAGCTGTCCGCCCTCCGGGCCCAGCGCATCGGCTTCATCTTCCAGCAGTTCCATCTCGCCGTGGGAGTCCCCGTGCTGGACACCGTCGCCGACGGCCTCCTCTATGCGGGCGTCCCGCTGCGCGAGCGCCGACGCCGGGCGGCCACCGCCCTCGAACGAGTCGGTCTCGGGCACCGTACCGACCACCTTCCGCACCAGCTCTCCGGTGGCGAACGCCAGCGCGCGGCGGTCGCCCGCGCGGTGATCGGCGAACCGGCCCTGCTGCTGGCCGACGAACCCACCGGCAACCTCGACTCGGCTTCCGGCGCCGCGGTCCTCGCCCTCCTGCGCGAACTGCACTCCGTCGGCACCACGGTCGTGGTGATCACCCATGACCGGGAGATGGCCGAGGTCTTCGACCGCAGGGTCGAGATGCGGGACGGACGGATCATCGCGGATGCCGCCCGGGCGGGGGCGCCGCGATGAGCGGAACGCCCCCGAGTCCGTCGTCCGGGCCTCTCCGGCCTGCCCGACTGCGCCCCGCCGACCTGGTCCGGCTCGGTTCCACCGGGCTGCGCACCCGCCCGCTGCGGGTGTTCCTGTCCGCCCTCGGCATCGCGATCGGGGTGGCCGCCATGGTGTCCGTCGTCGGGATCTCCAGCTCCAGCCGGGCCGAGGTGGACCGCCGGCTCGACAGCCTGGGCACCAACCTGCTGCGGGTCGCCCCCGGCAAGGACACCGAGGGGCAGCGGGTGCGGCTGCCCGAGAAGGCCGTGCCCATGATCGGGCGGATCGGCCCGGTGGCGGACGTGGCCTCCACCGGCACGGTTCCCGACGCCGCGGTCTACCGCAACGCGCACATCCCCGTGGGCCGCACGGGCAGTGTGGAGGTCGCCGCCGCGGACAGCGGACTGCTGCCCGCGGTCGGCGGGACAGTACGCAGCGGCCGCTGGCTGTCGGCGGCCACCGAGGAATACCCCGCGGTGGTGCTGGGCGCGAAGGCCGCCCAGCGACTCGACGTGTACAAGCCCGGCACCCGGCTGTGGCTGGGCGGCGCCTGGTTCTCGCTGGTCGGCGTCCTCGACCCGGTGCCGCTGGCGCCCGAACTCGACAGCTCCGCGCTGGTCGGCCACCGGGCGGCCCGCCAATACCTCCACTACGACGGGCGTCCGACGACGGTCTACGTCCGGGCGAGGGAGGACCGGGTCTCCGCCGTCCGCGACGTCCTCGCGGCCACGGCCAATCCGCGACAGCCCAGCGGCGTACTGGTCTCCCGGCCGTCGGACGCGCTGGCCGCCCGGGAGGCGACGCAGTCCGCGCTGACCGGGCTCCTGCTCGGCCTGGGCGGGGTGGCCCTCCTGGTGGGCGGGGTCGGCGTCGGCAACACCATGGTCATCTCGGTCCTGGAACGGCGTCCCGAGATCGGGCTGAGGCGCTCACTCGGAGCCACCAGCGGGCAGATCCGCGGTCAGTTCGTCGCCGAGTCACTGCTGCTCTCTGCGCTCGGAGGGCTGGCGGGCACCGTCCTCGGCACCGCGATCACCGCCGCCTACGCCGCCGTCCGGCACTGGCCCACTGAAGTGCCGGTCTGGGCGACGGCCGCCGGGATCGCCACCACGCTGGTGATCGGAGCGCTGGCAGGCCTGTACCCAGCGGTCCGGGCCGGCCGGCTCGCTCCGACGGAGGCACTGGCCGGGACTTGAACCCGGGGCGGCCGGGTGCGAGCGGACAGGTGGCGCGCATCCGGCCGGCCGCGAGCGGACGACTACCGCACATCCGCCCGGGTACGAGCAGTCGAGTACCGCACATCCGCCCGGGCGCGAACGGACCACCGCCGTGCATCCGGCCCACCCGCACGGGACACCGCATGGCGGCCCGCTCAGTCCCCCGGCGCGAGCGGCAGCCGCACGGTGAACACCGTACCGACGCCCACCGCGCTCTCCACCTCCACCGAACCGCCGTGATCGGTGACGATCTGCCGCACGATGGCCAGGCCGAGCCCGCTTCCACCGGTCTGCCGGCCGCGGGCCGCGTCCGCCCGCCAGAACCGGTCGAAGACGTACGGCAGTTCCTCGGCGGCGATGCCCGAACCGCTGTCCCGCACCTCGATCACCGCGGCGTGCTCCCGGCGTTCCGTGCGGATCCGCACCGTTCCCCCGCTCCCGGTCGCCCGCACGGCGTTGGAGACCAGGTTGCCCACCACCTGGCGCAGCCGGTGCGCGTCGCCCTCCACCGGTACCCGGTCCTCGACGTGAGCCGTCAGCCGCACCCCTGCCTCCTCCGCACGGGCGTGATGGGCCGTGCGGCAGGCACGGAGCACGTCTCCGAGTTCGATCCGGGTCCGGTGGTAGGTGAGGGCCCCGGCCTCGGCCAACGCCAGGTCCTGCAGGTCGTCCACGATGCGCTGCTGCAGCATGGCCTCCTCGTGGAGGGAGGCGAGGAGTTCCGGCGTGGCTTCGACGAGCCCGTCCTGCAGCGCCTCCAGGTATCCGCGGAGGTTGGCCAAGGGGGTGCGCAGTTCGTGCGCGATGTCGCCGGTGAGACGGCGCTGCCGCTTCTCCGCGTCCTGGAGGGAGCCTGCCATGCGGTTGAAGCTCCGGCCCAGCTCAGCGATCTCGTCGCGCCCGGCCACGGGCACGCGGTGCGCCAGGTCCCCTCCGCCGAGGCCACGGGCGGCCGAGGTCAGAGCCCTGATCGGTCGCAGCACGGTTCTGCCCAGCAGCAGTGCACCGGCTACGACGACCAGCACCACGCCGCCGCCCACGAGAGCCACCGGCATGACGTCGAACGTGGGCGGCTCCTCGTCCCCGGTGCCCAGCCGCACCTGCAGTTCGTCGGGCGCCACCGCGGCCGTCCGGGTGGCGAACGCCCGCCGCAGGCAGGACTCCAGCCGCTGCCGGCCCTTTTCCTCTTCCAGGCACCGCACGGCCGCGTCCTGATCGGGGGCCGGGAGCGTGTCCGGGTTGCCGGCCGGCTCGTCGCACCGCCGGACCTTACGGTCCGCGACCACCCGGGGAAGCCCCATGCCGTCGCTCGTCGCCGTCACCGTCGCTCCCACTCCTGTCAGGCACGCGGCCCGGGCCGCCGCGATCCGGTAACGCCCCATCGCCGTCACGGTCTGTTTCACCAGGGCGAGGTCCGGCGCGTCCCTTACCGAAAAGCGCAGTGCGGGCTGCGCGCTGACGAGGACGGGGGGCTGATCGCTCACAGCGCCCGGCTTCCGCCCGGCCAGCACGTCCGAGTCGACGAGCAGCACGCCGTTCCCGGTGACGGCCTGAATGCGCTGGCCCGTTCCCTCCGCCAGGCGGCGCACCACGTCCTGAACACCGGCCCATGTCCCGTGGGAGAAGCCGTAGTCGTGCAACTCGTCGGTGATCCTGGCCGTCTCGATACGGCTCGCGGACGCCGACTCCCGCACCTGTCCGGTCGCCAGCCGGAGCGTCAACCATGCCGTCGCCACCGTCGCCACCACCGCGACGAGCAACAGCAGCCCCAGAGCCCTGAGCCGGAACGTCATTCTGCGGCTCCCCGCCGGCCCGCGGCGCGGTCGGAGATCCGGTAGCCCCTGCCGTAGACGGTCTCGACGTACTGCGTCCCGGCCCCCTCCCGGGCCTGCTCCAGTTTCCGCCGCAGATTCATCACGTGCGCGTCGACGGTCCGCTCCAGCACGTTCCGGTCGAACCCGAAGACGCGGTCGATGATCTGTGCGCGCGTGAACACCCTCCCCGGCTCCCCCACGAGCATCCGCAGCACCTCGAACTCCTTCCCGGTGAGTGCCACCGGCTCCCCCGCCACCCGCACCTCGAACCGGGCGGTGTCCATCACCAGGTCCCCCACCGACAGCGCCTCGCCCTCAGCGGTCCGCCTCTGTGCGCCCGACCGCCGCAGCAACGCCCGTACGCGGGCGGCGAGCTCTCTGGGGCTGTAAGGCTTCGTCAGGTAGTCGTCCGCCCCGAGGTCGAGGCCGAGCAGCAGGTCCTCCTCCGTGCTGCGCGCCGTGAGCAACAGGATGGGCACCTGGGACTCGGACCGCAGGATCCGGCACACGTCGAGCCCGTCGACCCCCGGCATCATCACATCGAGCACCACGAGATCCGGCCGCCCGCTCCGCGCCCGGTCGAGGGCCGCCCGTCCGTCCCCGACCACCTGGACCTCGTTGCCCTCGCGTTCCAGATACAGCCGCACCAGCCAGGCCTGTTTGGCGTCGTCCTCCGCCACCAGAATGCGCGCCCCCACGGCGTCCCCCCTCTTCTCCCCTGCGACCGATCCAGCGCCAAGGTACGCGGCCGTTGCCGCCTCCGACGACGCCGGTGAAGGTGATCATGGCGGCGTCGGACGGCCCGGCTCGGTGTGCGCGGCACGCGCCCGTGCACGGAACCGCCGGCGCTCAGGAGGAACGCCGGACGGAACGCCACCGCGGGGCCTCGTCATCGGGAACGTCCGGGGAGGCGAAGTGGAACGGCACCCCGAGGTGGTGGGCCAGGGCTCGTCCCGCCTCGGCGGCGGCGGTGGCCGGCGGGGGCGCGTCACGGCGGTGGTGGACGGTCGCCAAGTGGCCTTCTCCGGAGGGCGCGTCCAGGACGACGACCAAGCGGACGAACCAGTCATGGACGGTGTCGCCGTCCCAGAGAGCCTCGACCGCGGCCACCCGGCCCGGGTGGCCGGCCGCACGGGCCGTAAGCGCGGTGACGTCCAGCGGATCGGGCGGGGTGCGCCGCACCCGATCGCCCAGGGCCGCGTAGCGCGCGAGGACCACCTTCTCCGCGTCGTGCAGGCCAAGTCCCAGCGGGCGCAAAGCCTCCCGCACGACCTGGAGTGCGGCGATGTGGCGGTCGCGCAGCACCTGCGCGTCGACCTCCTGGCGGGTCCGCTCCTCCAGGTAGCGCCACCAGCCGCTCACCGGTCCGCCCGGTGGGCCGTCTTCTGCCAGGCGTCGTAGCCCTCGGCGGACATGGGGACCGCGGAACCGGCCCTGGAGGAGATTCGCCGGACGGTGTGGTCGTTGTTCACCACTTCGATCAGACGGAACAGGCGTTGCCGGGCCTCGCTCGCGCTGCTGGTCATCGGGCACCTCTCCCCACTTGAGTCGTACGGTCCAGCGATATCACTCACGCCCCCAGGCTGTACCCGGAAGGGCGTCCCGGACGACCCGGCAGCCCGGCGGGTCAGCGCAGATGAGTCAGGGCCGTGAGAGCCAACACGGCATGGACGAGGAGAGGCACGATCGCCGTCGCCTGGAAGATGGCGAGCGTTCCGCTGCGGCGCTGCCCGGCCCCCGACGAGCCGCCCTTGACGGCGAACCAGATCCCGGTCACCGCGGGCACCGCCGAAGCTACGGCCAACGGGTCCGGACCGGCCTGAAGCAGGAAGGCCGGCACGAGCAGAAGGTAGGCCAGGCGCAGTTGCTGCCCCCGTCTGCGGCTCTCCGACCGCGGCATCGGCGGGGCGGGTGCGGTGTCATGGGCCGGCGTCCGGGGCGGGGCCGGGACATCCGGCGCCCATGGTTGCCTGTCCTGCGGCACCGCCGCCAGTTCATCGTCGGGCCGCCACGCCGGCGCGGTGTCCGGGGCCGGGTGCGCGTCCATGGTCAGCAGTGCGGGGAACCCGAGCGGCGGCGTGTCGGCGGGGTCGGGCGGGCCGTCCGCGCGTCGCACGCCGTCCGGTCGGGTCGGCGGGTGAGGGGCGGCCCGGCGTACCTCCTCGATCGCGGCGCGCATCTCCCGCGCGTCCTGGAACCGGTCCGCCGGGGCTTTCTCCAGGGCGCGGGCCACCAGTGCCTCGACCGCGTCCGACACCCGCGCACCCGCCGACGCCAGCGTGGGCGCCGCCATGGTGGCGTGGCGGTATCCGATGGAGACGGCGGAGCCGCCGTCGAACGGCAGTCGCCCAGTGATCAGTTGGAAGAGGACGACGCCCACCGCGTACAGATCGGACCTGCCGTCGATCGCCCCGGCGCCTTCGAACTGCTCGGGCGACATGTACTGCGGCGTGCCGGGTGTGCTGCCGGTGGCGGTCAGGGCGGTCCGCCCCGGGCCCGATGTGTCCAGCGAGCGTGCGATGCCGAAGTCCATCACCTTGACCGCTCCCGCATCGGACACCATCACGTTGGAGGGTTTGATGTCGCGGTGCACGATTCCGGCGGCATGACTGACCGCCAGTGCGGAGAGCACGTCGGCCGCCCATGCCAGCGCGCGGTCCTGTGGGAGTCCGCCGCCGGCGCCCGCCTCCCGGCGCAGGAGTTCGCTCAGCGTCTCGCCGCGGACGAACTCCATGACGAGATACGGAACCACCGGTCCGTCGCCGAACCGCTCCTCCCCCGTGTCGTGCACGGCGACCACACACGGGTGGCTGAGCCGGGCCGCGGCCTGTGCCTCGCGGCGGAACCGTGTCCGCAGGTGCTCGTCGTGGGACAGGCCCGCCAGCATGGACTTGACCGCCACCATGCGGTCCAGAGCCGTGTCGTGTGCCTGGTGAACGACGGCCATCCCCCCCTCGCCGAGCTTCTGCCCGACGCGGTAGCGCCCGCCACCCAGCGTCACACCCGTCCGGATCGGTCCGGTCGCACCCGTCACGCCACCCCTCCCCCGTTCGGCAGCGCTCCACCACCGGGAGGCAGGGAACGGTCGGGGGCCCACGCTACCGGGCTGCCGTCCGGGCGGGCCGAGTTGGGGCGGCGCGTGGTCCGCGCACGGCGTACGGGTCGCAACCGAGCGGGGACGCGGGGCCGCTGCGGCCCCGCGTCCCCGACCTCACGGGTCAGTACAGCTACCGCGCCCCACGCCGTGGCCCCAGGAACGCTCCGGCCAGCAGGGCGCCCGCCAGGACGAGGGCGGAGTTGACCAGGATCGCGAGCGAGACCCCGGACAGGACGGCCTGCGGACCGTCGTCGCCGAGTGCGGACATCCGGGCCGTCGCGATGGCGCTCATGATCGGGATGCCCATGGTGATGCCGACCTGCTGGGTCATCGTGGCGAGGCCCGTGGCCAGGCCCTGTTCGTCGTCGGGGAGGCCGGAGGTCGCGGTGACCATGAAGCCGACGATCATCAGCATGTTGCCGATGCCGCCGATGAACGTGGCGGCCAGCAGGAGCCAGATCCAGGCCCCGGAGGTACCGAGCGCCACCAGGGAGAGCGTGGCGACGGCCTGGACGATGCCGCCGGCCACGATCGTCGTCCGGTTACCGAAGCGGCCGACTGCCCGGCCGCCGAGCGTGCCGCCGATCACCGTGCCGATGCCGAGGACGCCGAAGGCGAGGCCCGTCGCGAGCGGCGAGTAGCCGAGGACTTCCTGGAGGTAGAGCGTCAGCAGGAAGACCAGCGAGGTCTCGGTGACGAAGGCGATCAGACCGGTGGCGTTGCCCCAGATGACACTGCGGCGCTTGAGGATGCGTACGGGGACGAGCGGCGCCGTGGCCTTCTTCTCGACGAACCAGAAGGCGATGAGCAGCGCGGCGCCGGCGAGCAGGGCGGTCAGGGTGGTGGGCGCGGTCCAGCCGGTCGCGCCCGCCCGGGTCAGACCGTAGACCAGGAGCAGCAGTCCGCCGGTGACGGTCGCGGCGCCCGGGATGTCGAGGCGGGGGCGGCCGGCGGGGCGGGAGTCGCTGATGACGGACGGGGCGAGCGCGACGACGAGGGCGGCGACGGGAACGTTGACGAAGAAGGCCCACCGCCAGGAGAGCAGATCGGTGAGGAGCCCGCCGAGGATCGCGCCCGCCGTGAAGCCGGCGGACATCAGGGCGCCGTTGAGACCGAGGGCGCGTTCGCGCAGCGGGCCCTCCTTGAACGCGGTGGTCAGCAGGGCGAGTCCGGCCGGGGTGACAGCCGCCGTGGCGAGGCCCTGGAGGACCCGGGCGGTGAGCAGGACCTCGGGGGTGGTCGCCAGTCCGCCGAGCGCGGAGGAGAGGCCGAGGACGACCATGCCGCCCACGAAGAGGCGCTTGCGGCCCACCAGGTCGGCGATGCGGCCGAACAGGAGGGTGAATCCGGCGGCGGCCAGGGCGAAGGAGGTGGCGATCCACTGGAGGTTCGGGAGGGAGAAGCCGAGCCCTTCGCCGACGACGGGCAGCGCGACGTTCAGGATCGAGAAGTCCACGGCGATCATGAACTGGGCGCCGAGGAGGAGAGTGAGGACGAGCTTCTGCCGTCCGGTCATGCGCGGAGTCGTCGGCTGGGCAGCGGCGGGGGCGGTCGCGCCGCGTTGCGGGGTCTGGCTGGGTGCGGACATGGTCGTCCTTCCTCGGACGGAAGTTTTAACGGGTCTATGGTTCCGTTAAGATGGGATGACCGTAGCAGAGGAACCCTCGTTAATGGAACTGGAGACCCGTTATGACGTCCGAGAGTGCGGAGAACGTGGAACCCGGCACCGTCCGGCCCGGCGGGCGCACCGCCCGGGTCCGCGAATCCGTTCTGCGCGCGGCAGGTGACGCGCTGGCCGAGCAGGGCTTCGACCGGCTCGACCTCGCCGACGTCGCCCGCCGCGCGGAGGTCGGCAAGACGACCGTCTACCGGCGCTGGTCCACCCCCACCGGCCTGATCGCCGACCTGCTCGACGACATGGCGGAACAGTCCTCGCCGCGGGCCCGGACCGGCTCACTGGCCGAGGACCTGAGGGCCAACGCCCGGCTCGTGCTGTCGACGCTCACCGACCCGCGCCAGGGCGCCCTGTTCCGCTCCGTGATCGCCGCCGCGACCTGTGACCCGCGCACGGCCCAGGCCCTGCACCGCTTCTACGCGGTCCGCATCGAGGAGTGGTCGGGCTGCGTCACCGAGGCCGTCGAACGCGGCGAACTCCCCGCGGGAACCGACCCGGACGAGGTGATCCGCGCCGTTTCGGCCCCCCTCTACTACCGCCTGCTGGCCAGCGGCGACCCGCTCGACGCGGCGGCCGCCGACCGCGCCGCCGAGGCCGCGGTCGCGGCGGCCGAGGCCGGTGCGTACGTGAGCTGAGCCCGGGGGGCTCCGGACTCAGCCCGCCCGCAGCCGGGCCGCCCAGGGGTGGTCCGCGCCCTCGGCCAGGGTGAGCGTCTCCGTCAGCCAGGCGCGGCGGTCCTCGTCGAGAAGGGGCAGCACGGCCTCGAAGTCCTGCTCGTCCTTGGGCCGCCGGGACCTGGCCTTGTGGAGGAGCTGGACCTCGGGCGCGAGGTAGGGGACGCCGTCCCCGGAGACCCTGCCGAGCCGTTCCAGCGGGAGGCGGATCCTCGGGTCGCGGCGGAACACCCAGTCCCCGTCCTCCGCGTCGTCGAGCATGAACTGCACCCGCCACGGCTCACCCACGCCCGGCCGGCACCAGATGTCGTGGACCCGCGGCGGCAGGATCTCAGCGGGCAGCCACGGTCGCAGGGTGCCGGGTGGATCGGCGGCCCACCACTGCCCGTCCGGCAGGAGCCGCTGGACGGCGAGCTGGTCGCGCCGCAGCAGGAGCACGTCGATGTCGCCGTGGTCCCGGTAGACGCGGCCCACCGCCAGTTCGACCGCGTACCCGCCCGCGATCCACCACGGCGTGCGCAGCGGGGCGAGCAGGCGCACGGCGTCGTCGAGGGACATCGGGTCCCAGGGGCCCCAGGGGGTTTCCGTGCGCACGGGGCCGTCAGCCCTGTGCGAGCAGGTGGCGGTAGCTGTCCGGGTGCTCGCGGAGGTACGTGGCCAGGCTCATGGGCGGCCTGCCCGTGAGGGCGGCCACGGCGTCCGAGACGGCTGCCATCTCCCCGGCCGCGATGGCCTCGTACGACGTCACCCAGCCGGCCACCTCCCAGTCCTGCGCGCCGTATCCGGCCCGCGAGGCGTAAGCCTCCTCCCGGCTCTCCGGGACGTAGGTGATCGTCCGGCCGGTGACACGGCTCAGCTCCTCGGCCGCCTCGGCGAGGGTGAACGCCTCGGGCCCCGTCAGGTCGTACGTCCGCCCGTCGTGCGTCGGCCCGGTGGGATCGGCGCCGGCCAGCAGGACCGCGGTCGCCGCGTCGGCGATGTCCTCGTGGGCCACCGCCGCCACCCTGCCGTCGCCGGCCGGTCCGCGCAGCACGCCGTCGGTGCCGGTCATCGCCGGGAGGCCGGCCAGGTACCAGCTGTCGCGCAGGAAGGTGTGCCGGACGCCGGAGACCCGGATGTGGGCCTCGGTGGCCCAGTGGTCCCTGGCGAAGGTGAACGTCGCGTCGGGTGCGGCGCCGAGGAAGGAGACGTACACGATCCGTTCGACGCCCGCCGCGACCGCGGCGTCCACGGCCGTCATGTGCTCGTCCACCCGGCCCGGGCTCTCGTGCGCCGATACGAGGAACAGGGTGTGCGCCCCGGCCAGGGCGCGGCGCATCGCCTCCCCGTCCCCGTACGGCGCGGCAGGTGCGGTGTCGGCGCCCGGCAGCTCGGGCAGCCGGGAGGGGTCCCGGCCGAGGAGGCGTACGGGGACGCCCGCCCGGGTCAGCCGCTTCGCGACCCGGCCGCCGAGCGCGCCGCTCGCTCCGGTGACGGCGGTGAGGGGGCCGGAAGCGCCGCCCTCGGCACCATCTGTGGGGCCTGTGGGGCCTGTGGGGTTCATGCGAGGTCGCCTTCCTTGTCCGGCCAGGGGAGCACCCCCACGACCGCTTCGACCGGGATCGGTCCGTAGATGTGCGGGAACTCCTCGCCGCCGGGCCGCAGCGACTCGTACCGCACGGGGGCGGGCAGCCGTTCGGTGTCGATGACGAGCACCACCAGGTCCTGGTCACCGGCTTCGGCCCGGCCCCCGGCGCCGTACAGCAGCTCGGCCACGGCGGGGAGCTGATGGGGCAGCGAGCAGTGGATGAAGCCCTCTTCGTGCAGGGTGCGGCCGCGGGTGGACATCTCGTACGTCCCGGTCCCGCGGGCCGCGTCCCACAACGGGCGTTCGGTCAGGTGCAGCAGTTCGGTCATGCGCCCAAGCTAGCCGCGCCGGCGCGACCTGCGGGCGATGAGCGTGGCCGCCGATCCGGCGAGCAGCAACCCGGCCGCGATCCCGCCGATCACCCATTCACCGCCGCGCGCACCCGTATCCGGGAGCTGACCCCCGGGGTGGGGCGGCCCGGGCGGCCAACTGTGCGTCGGGGTGGGGTGCGGGGCCGGTGTCGACTCCGAGGAGGACGGGGACGGAGAAGGGGCCGGAGATTCGTCCGTCGGCGAGGGCGTCGGGGTCGGCGACTCGTCCGTCGGCGAGGGCGTCGGGGTCGGGGACTCGTCCGTCGGCGAAGGGGTCGGGGTCGGGGAGGGTTCCTCGCCGCAGTCCGGCAGATCCCCGTCGAACGGATAGGCGTGCAGCTCCTGGCCGCCCGACTCGCCCTCCGAGGTGTGGGTGAGCGACCCGGCGCTGTAGAAACGGCCGTTGGTGCCGCTCATCGCGAGCGTCGCCACACTGGACTGCTGTCCGATCAGCACACTGCCCTGGAACTGGCCGGTGCCCTTCAGCCCGATCGTGGTCGCGTCCGGGAAGTTCCACATCAGGTGCTCGCGGAGCCCCGACTGGGGCAGTGAACCCATGTACGTACTGATGTCGCGCGTGCTGCCGTAGACGTTGACCAGCACGGTCGCGCCGTCCGGAACGCCGTTGAAGACGATTCCCTGCTGGCTGCCGGAAGCCGTGGTCAGATCGGCGTCCACCACGAAGACCTGGAGGGCGGAGGTGCCGTCGCCGGTGAAAACGGTCTCGGAGCCGCTGTTCCGCACCGTGCCGGTCGCCGGGCGGCGGTGGTCCTCGTTGTCGTCGTACGCGTAGCAGTGGCTTGCCGCCGTCAACTCGTCGCGCAGCGCGGTGTACGGATCGGTGGCGTCGGCGTCGTGCACCGGGTCGGGGATCACCGTCCCGGTGAGGTTCTGGGCGTATCGCACCACACCGTTGTTGGGCCCCTCCTCGGCGAGGAGCCGCTTGCCGCTCTGGATGGTGACGTCACCCCCCACCGTCAGGTAGTCGGAGCCGTTCGGCGGCGGCACCCGCGATCCCCCGCCCGCGACGCCGACGTTGTAGATCTGGGAGGCACCTTCCCGCTTCGTCATGTCGAACTTCCCGAGGGTGACGATCTTCCCCTCGGCCTCCGCGGCGGCCTCCCTGACCAGGTAGTCGCCACCGACGAAGATGTTGATGTTGCTGTCGTGGTAGATGACGTCGTCACTGTTCGGATCCGGCCATGTGGCGGGGCAGTCGTCCCCCAGGCACGGGCCGAGGCCCCCGGGCAGAGAGGCGGCGGCGGCCGTGGGGGCGAGGGCCCCCACCATGGCTGCCGCTGCCGCCACCGTCACCGCCACGCGGCGTCTTTTATCGGTTCTGCATTCTTTTGCTCCCATACAGCGCAATATGCAGCTTTTTCGACTGCGCATCGGACAAGCCACGCCGGGCGGGCAGTCCCGATCCGCCGACTGCCGCCGGCCGGAGACCACCCGCCCGGCGCAGCCGCCCTCAGCCCGCCAGCAGCTTCGCCTCGGCCGCCGGGTCGATGCCCGTCAACGGCCGGTCGGCGCGCTGCGGCGCGCTACCGCCGAGCCCGCACAGCCAGGCCCAGGTGTCGCTGACCGTCTCCTCGACCGGGCGGCAGCGCAGGCCCGTGGCGTACGCCTTGCCGACATCGCCCTGGTGGAGGGTGTCGTACAGCTCCCCCGGCGGCAGCCAGACCGGCAGGTCCGTCCAGGGCTCGACGCCCGCCGCGAGGATCCGGTCGGTGTCGGTCCAGCGCAGCTCGGCATCGGAACCGGTGGCACGCACGCAGGCGGTCAGCAGTTCACCCATCGTGGTGTGCCCGGGACGGCTGACCAGGTTGTACGGGCCGTGCAGTCCCTTCCCGCAGGCGTCCAGCAGCCATGTGGCGAGGTCGCGGACGTCGATGTACTGGAGGGCCAGATCCGGTGTGCCGGGCGCGAGCACGGGGCCGCCGCGGGCGATCCGGGTCAGCCACCACGGCAGCCGGCCGACGTTCTCCCAGGGGCCGATGATCAGCCCCGCCCGGGCCAGCAGTGCCCGGTCCCCGAAGGCGTCCAGCGCGGCCAGTTCACCGCCGAGCTTCGCCCGGGCGTACGGGACGTCGCCGCCGGCGTCCGGCGAGGCCCCCTCCACCAGCGGGCCGTCCTCGGTCAGGCCCGCCGGTGCCGGGTAGTCGTACACCGACCGGCTGGAGACGTACGTGTACCGCGCGGCGCGGCCGGACAGCAGCCGGGCCGCGTCCCGGACCGCCGAGGGCGCACCGCTCCACGTGTCGACGACGAGGTCCCAGGTGTACGTCCCGTCGTCCGGCTCCGCGACCCCGGCGAGCGCGGCGAGGCCGCCCTCCACCGTGCGGTCGCCGAGCAGTTCGGCCACTTGGGGCGGAGGCGCGTGACGGCCGCGGTGGAACACCGTGACCTCCCAGCCGCGCGCGAGCGCGGCCTCGGTGACGGCCCTGCCGACGAATTCCGTACCACCCAGGATCAGAAGCCTCATGCCCCGACTCTGCCCGTCCGCGCCCCGGTCCGGGACGGTCCTCGCTCTCGGCGGAATCGCTCTCGGCGGAATCGTTCCGGGCCGGCACGGAACGCCGACCCCCTCCCCGCCTCGGCCGGTCACGGGGGCCGCGTGCTCAGGACAGGGCGAGCGGGCTGCGGTGGCGCAGCAGCCACTGGTGGTATCCGGCCGCTCTCCGGGCCGCCTCCCGGTAGGCGGCCTCCAGTTCCCCGTACACCACCGTCATGTCGGCGCCCGGCCGGGAGACCAGGAGCAGCCGGACGGCGAGCGGGTCGTCGCGCAGCGGGCGGATCGCCATGTCGTCGCGCGGGCCGGAGGTGGGCTGGCACGGCGCCACCGCCTCGCCGAGGACGACGAGCGACGCGGCGGTGAGGTAGTCGCCGTGCAACACGGTCGGCGCGACACCGGCGGCGCCGAACACCCGGCGCAGGCCGTCCCATTCACCGTCCACCGTGGGGTCGACCATCCACCGGTCGGTGGCCAGGTCGGCGAGGTCGACGACGGGCAGGGCGGCCGCCGGATGGTCGCGGGACATGGAGATGAACTGCGGTTCCCGTTCCAGCAGGACGCGCTGCTCCAGCCCCTCGGGCACGGAGAGCGGGCAGCCCTCCACCTCGTGCACGAACGCGACGTCGAGCCTGCCCGCGCTGACCGCCCGCAGCAGCGCGCGGGCCGACACGTCGACCCTCAGCGAGATGTCCGTACCGGGCAGCCTGATCCGCAGTCCGCGCAGCCAGCCGCCGATGACCCGGCTCGCGGTGCAGCCGATGCGCAGTCGCGGACCGCCGGCCCGGGCCGCGTCCACTTCCGCCTTCGCGTCGGCGACCAGTGCGCTCATGCCGTCGACGAGGGGCCGGGCCCGGCCGATGACCGCGCGGCCCAGCAGTGTGGGGTGGCAGCCGGTGCGCTCACGGCTGAACAGTTCGGCCCCCAGCGCGTTCTCGATCCGGCGCAGCTGGGTGGTGAGCGAGGGCTGGCTGACGCCCAGCCTGCGGGCCGCCCCGTGCAGACTGCCGGTGTCGGCGATGGCGCACAGCGCCCTGAGGTGCCTCACCTCAAGCTCCATGCAGCCGAGAGTAGGGCGGCCACGTCGTACCGCACCAGACGCCGCAACCCCATCAAACAACGGCAATTCAGCAGCTGTTGGTGTGATCGGCATCGGGTGGGCATCCGCGGGGCCCCGACGGGCGATAGGGCGGCGCTATCGCCGGTTGGCATCATCCGCACGGCGCCGGGTTTCCCCGACACTCGCTGCGTACCGCCCCCGTTCGCGTCCGTTGACCGGACGGGTCCCCCTGGCAGGTAACCCGTAGGAGAACCCCCCATGAGACACCCCAGGACCGTCATGTCCGCCGTGATCGGCCTCGGCTTCGGCCTCGCCGCCGCGCTGGGAACCGCCCCCGCGATCGCCTCCGCCGCCCCGGCGCCCGCCGCTCCGCCCACGTCCGCCTCCGCCGGCCACGCCGCGTACACCTCCCACTCCGGTTCGCACGAGAGCGCCGCCGCCAACAAGGCGTTCTTCGAGGCAGTGGCGAAGTCGGTGGCCGAGAAGCGCGCCGCGCAACCGGGCGTCCAGGCCGTCACCATCGTCTACAGCTCGGCCAACGCCCCGAGCTTCCGTTCGGCGATAGCCAACAGCGCGCGGATCTGGAACAGCTCCGTCTCCAACGTCCGGCTCCAGGAGGGTTCCAACGCCGACTTCGCCTACTACGAGGGCAACGACCCGAGCGGTTCGTACGCGAGCACGGACGGCCACGGCAACGGGTACATCTTCCTCGACTACGCGCAGAACCAGCAGTACGACTCCACCCGTGTGACGACCCACGAGACCGGACACGTCCTCGGCCTGCCGGACCACTACTCGGGCCCGTGCAGCGAGCTGATGTCGGGCGGGGGCCCCGGGCCGTCGTGCACCAACCCGTATCCGAACTCCAATGAGCGCGGCCGGGTGAACTACCTCTGGCAGTACGGCTTCGCGGCCGCGCTCGCACGCAGCGGTTCCTGACCCACCCCGCCACGAAGGGCCACCTCGCAGGACGGGGTGGCCCTTCGCGCGGGCCGGGCGGCCCGTGCACGGGGGACGGGGTGGCCCGCTCACTCAGGACGGGGCGGCTTCAGCGGGGCAGCCACGGGAAGCCGATGCGCTGCGGCCATGCGCTGCGGCGGCTGTCATCCGGCGGCGAGTTCGCTCCGGATCAGGGTCAGCAGTTCGTCCTCAGTCATCCCGAGCCGGCGAGCGTCGCCGACCACCTCGCGCACGCGCTCCAGCAGTCTGGCGCGGTGCGGGGAGGCGCCGTCGGCCACGACCGCGCCTCGGCCGCGGCGCAGTTCGATCAGCCCCTCCTCGCGCAGTCTCTGGTAGCCGCGCAGGGCCGTGTGCACGTTTACGCCCAGTGATTCCGCGAGCGCCCGGGCGGCGGGCAGCCGTTCGCCGGGCGCCACCGCCCCGTCGGCGACGGCGCGACGGACACAGGCCGCGATCTGGTCGCCGAGCGGCACGGTGGAGGTGGGGTCGACCCGGAAGAGCATGGTCAGTGTTCCGTTCGGCGCTGGTCGATCAGGGTGTTGAGGAGTGCGGCGGCGGTCGCCGAGTCGTCCACCGTCACCGCGAAGTCCCGGCCGTCGGCCAACCGTGCCACGATCCCCTCGCCGGAGCGGATCATGACACCCGTGCGTCCCGGCCGGATCCGGTAGCCCCAGCCCCCGTACTCGGTGAGGGGGTTGATGTCCCGGCTGACCGCCGTCTCGATCCGGTCGAGCGGAACCCGCACGCGCGGCCACGGCAGTATCCCGGCGACCGTGATCCCGCGCCGGTCCACGGTGACGTTCGGACGGGCGAAGGCCACGAGGAGCAGCCCGACCAGCAGGACCGGAACCGCGGCGACCCAGCCCGCGGTGTACAGCAACGCGCCCCCTCCCGCGCAGGTCAGGGCAGCCGTCGGGGGCAGCCACCGGCTCCTGGCACTGCGCGCCCACCCCGCGACCTCCCCGGCAGCGAGCGCGATCCGTTCCCCGCCCCCGGCCGGAGCGGCAGCCGACGGCTCGTCCGGTACGGGAAGGAGTGCGGCGAGCAGCAGCCCGAGCCCGAAGGCGAGCGCGGCGACCCCCGGCGCGACGGCCAGGTGCCACATCGGGAACGAGACTCCCTGGGCGCGGCCCCGCGCGTCCTCGGCGGCGTCCACGTTGACGAGCAGCACCACCGCCATGAGGTAGCCCAGGAACCCGGCGATGGCGTAGCCGCAGGCGACCGTCCTGTTGTACGCCCGGCCGTGGAGCCCTCCCATGCCGGTCATCAGGACCCACAGCGCGCCCACTCCGACGAGCAGCACCGTGGTGACGACGACGTACGAGGTGCGGCCCGCGTAGTCGTCCGCCCGGCCGTTGCCCACGAAATGGCTGGCCAGCTGCGCGGGCAGGCGGTCGCGGCGGGTGGCGAACAGGAGCAGGTCGACGGCGAGGGCAAGCAGGAACGGCAGAGCGGCGAGAGCCGCGCGGCCGGCGTTCTTCCGGTTCATCAAAACCTCCATTGTTTGCATGCTAGTAGAACAATGAAGGTGCGGCAACGCAGCACCTCGGCAATGTGGCGGCGCACGGTGCGGCGGTGACACGTCCAGCAGGCCCAACGAGTAGGCCCGACGGCGGTGAGCCGTCGGGCCGGTTGAGGGGGTGTCAGGTGGCGGTCGAGGGGACGTCAGGCGGGGCGCAACGCCCACCCGCCCGGTGCGGTCAGGCCGTTTCGAGCGGGAACGCGCCGCGGTGGCCGGTGCCCGCGCCCGCCTCCGGGCGGAGTTCGAACTCGCCGCAGTTCCAGACCTCCTGGACGAATCCGCTGCGGCGGTCCCACAGATCGAGGACGTCGTCCTCGCCGGCCGCCCCGCGGTACGCCTCCTTGGCACCCCGGAAGCACGCGAGGCCACCGGAGAGCCCGCGGCCGGGGGCCGGGAAGTAGTCCGAGAAGGCGCACGCTATGCACGTCCGGAGCCGGATACCGGGCGGGAGGGCCCGCTGAATGGTGGCGAGTGCGGCCCCGAAGTCGCTCTCGGCTCGATGGGACCGGAAGGCCGCCCCGCCGTACCGCAGCTCCAGATAGAGATACGGGTCGGGTTTGCGCAGCGACAACAGGCAGCTCAACGTGGCCTGATGGACCGCGCCGTCAACCGTGACGGGGAACGGCAGGTCCCATTCCAGGACGCAGTCGTTGAGCATCCCGTCGGCGAGGGCGAACATGCCGCTCTCCGGCGGCATGCCCGCCACCGGGCACAGGGCGTCGAAGCTCTCACCCTCGAAATCGACGCCCCGGACGCGAAGGCGGAGCTGCTGTCCGTCGGTGGTGAGGATGACGGCATCGGAGCCCTGTCGGTCCCGGTACCACCCTGCCCACGACTCATCTGTCATGGGCACGGACTGTAGCCCGTGGCTCGGACACTCCCCGTGCCGCCCTCCACTTCGGCGCCCGACCCCTGTGACCTCGGCCGATCCGCGTTTACGCCGCCGCCTCTTCCCGACCCTCCCCTCACGGCCTTCGCTTTCGGATGGTGCGGAGCCCTCGGTGCCTCCGTTCAGTGCGTCCGGCGGGTGACGAACTCGGCCAGGGCCAGGAGATCGCCCGCCGCCGACAGATCGGGCACGGCCCGGGACAGGTGGTGCACCGCGCGTGCCATCCGGTCCGCGGCGCAGACCTGCGCCCAGTCGCGGCCGCCCGCCCGGTCCACGGCGTCGACTGCCCGGCTCACCTCGCCGGGCGTGTTCATGGGGCCCCGGTAGAGCGCGGCGAGCTCCGCCGCCGCCGGGGTGCCCGAGGTCAGCGCGGCCACCACGGGCAGCGACTTCTTGTGGGCGGCGAGATCGGCGCCCACCGGCTTCCCGGTCTGGGCGGGGTCGCCCCAGATGCCGATCAGGTCGTCGATGAGCTGGAAGGCGAGCCCGGCCTCGCGGCCGAAGCCGTCCATCGCTCCGACGGCACGCTCCTCCACGCCCGCGTAGAGCGCGCCCATCGCGCAGGCGCAGCCGAGCAGCGCTCCCGTCTTCGCCGTCGCCATGGAGAGGCACTCGTCCAACGAGACCTCGTCCGGCCCGCGTTCCTCGAAGGCGCAGTCCGCCTGCTGGCCGGCGCACAGCTCGATGACGCAGGTGGAGAGCCGGGCCGAGGCACGGGCCGAGACCGCGTGCGCGTCCTCGGCGAGGAGCCGCTGGGCGAGGGCGAGCATGGCGTCGCCCGCGATGACGGCGTCCGGGATGCCGAAGACCGTCCAGGCCGTGGCCCGGTGACGGCGGGTCCGGTCCTCGTCGATGACGTCGTCGTGCAGCAGGGTGAAATTGTGGGCCAGTTCCACGGCGACGGCCGCGCGCACGGCGTCGCCCGGGTCACCGCCGAGCGCCCGGGTGGCGGCGAGGACGAGCGCGGGTCTGATCGCTTTGCCGGCGCCACCCGCGGCGGGGCTGCCGTCGGCGTGCTCCCAGCCGAAGTGGTACATCGCGACGCGCCGGATCGATCCCGGCAGTGAGGAGACCGCGGCCCGCAGATGCGGATCGACGAGGGTCCGGGTGTACTCCAGGAGCGCCGCGGCCTCGTTGCCCTCGGTGGCGGCGGCGTCGGTACGGGTCATGGTCAATCGGTCACCCCGGTCGTTGCCGTCCCCGGCCCCCGGCGGCTGTCGCGCCGGGGGCCGGGTACGTGGGTGGTTGCTGTGGGTGTGCCGGCTGCGGCCGACGGGGCCCCGGACCCGGTGGGACCGGGACCCCGTGGACTCACCGCCAGCGGCTGACCTCGACGTTCTCCAGGACACCGAGGGCGTCCGGGACCAGCACGGCCGCGGAGTAGTAGGCCGTCACGAGGTAGGAGATGAGCGCCTGCTCGTCGATCCCCATGAAGCGGACCGACAGGCTCGGCTCGATCTCGTCCGGAATGCCCGTCTGCTGGAGGCCGATGACGCCCTGTTCGGCCTCGCCGGTCCTCATGCAGATGATCGACGTGGTGCGGGCGTCCGTGACGGGGATCTTGTTGGACGGGAAGATCGGGACCCCGCGCCAGGCCGGCACGTGGTGCCCGCCGATGTCCACGCTCTCCGGCACCAGACCGCGCTTGTTGCACTCGCGGCCGAAGGCCGCGATGGCACGGGGGTGGGCGAGGAAGAGCTTCGAACCGCGGCGGCGTGACAGCAGTTCGTCCATGTCGTCGGGGCCGGGCGCGCCGTCATGGGGCTGGATCCGCTGCCCGTAGTCGCAGTTGTTGAGCAGGCCGAACTCCCGGTTGTTGATCAGCTCGTGCTCCTGGCGCTCGCGCAGCGCCTCGACCGTGAGCCGCAACTGCTGCTCGGTCTGGTTCATCGGCTGGTTGTAGAGGTCGGCGACCCTGCTGTGCACCTTCAGGACGGTCTGCGCGACGCTCAGTTCGTACTCGCGGGGCGCGGCGTCGTAGTCCACGAACGTGTGCGGGACGAGGGCCTCGCCGCTGTGGCCCGCGGAGAGGTCGATCTCCGCCTCGCCGTACTTGTTGGTGCGCTGGTGCGGGATGGCGAGCAGTCCGGCGAGGTGGGTGCGCAGCGAGTCGGCGCGCTCGGCGAGGTTGAGCACGTCGGCCCGCCTCAGTGTCAGGACGGTGCACGCCGTGACGGCGCGGGCCGTGTACTCCCAGAGAGCGTCGCCCTCGATCAGGGAGTGGTCCCCGAAGTAGGCCCCGTCCGCATGGACGCCGAGCACCGTCTCGTCCCCGTAGGGCCCGGTGCCGACCTTCTCGACCTTTCCGTGTGCCAGCAGGAAGACCCGGTCCGCCGCCTCACCCGCCGAGGCCAGGAGCTGTCCGGCGGGAACGTCGCGCTGCTCGCACCGCCTGGCCAGTTCGGCGAGGACCTCCTCGTCCCCGAAGTCCCTCAGGGCCGGAAGCTCACCGAGCTCGGCGGGGATGACCGACACCCGGTCCCCGGTCTGTACGAAGGTCACCCGGCCGTCCCCGACCGAGTAGCTCAGCCGGCGGTTGACCCGGTATGTGCCGCCCTGCACCTGGACCCACGGCAGCATCTTCAGCAGCCACCGTGAGGTGATCTCCTGCATCTGCGGAGCGGACTTGGTGGTCGTCGCGAGGTTCCGCGCGGCTGCCGTGCCAAGACTCTGCTGCGGCGGCACCTGCGCGTTCTGAACCTCTTCACCAACGGACATCTGTAGTCCTCTCGATTCATCAGCTGACCTGCGAGAAGAACCTTTCAGCATGCGGACTCGCCACGCCATTACACAAAAGAGTGTGACTAATCGGGCTTTGGGCTGGGCACCACGCTGCGCGATACCTGTGGGCCCGGGTAATTTGCATACGGAATGCAAGTTCACTTACCGTGACCGCCATGCGGCTGACGAGATTCACCGATGTGGCGTTGCGCGTGCTGATGCGCCTCGCCGTGGTGGAGAACGAGGATCCGCCGACCACCCGGGAGGTGGCGGCGACCATGCAGGTGCCGTACTCCCACGCCGCGAAGGTCGTGGCCCGCCTCCAGCACCTCGGCCTGGTCGAGGCGCGGCGGGGCCGCGGCGGCGGGCTCGCCCTCACCGCGGCCGGCCGCTCCGCCTCCATCGGCGGGCTCGTTCGCGAGCTGGAGGGCCCCGGCGACGTCGTCGAGTGCGAGGGCACCACTCCGTGCCCGCTGCGGTCGGACTGCCGGCTGCGCAACGCCCTGCGGGCGGCTTCGGAGGCTTTCCATGCCTCGCTCGACCCGCTCACCGTGGCCGAACTGATCTCCTCGCCGACCGGCCCCCTGCTGATCGGCATCAGCAGCAGGCCGCCGACGGACGGCTGAACGACCCCCCTCCACACCGGGCCCACGGCCCGGTTCCTACACTGAGCTTAAATACGCATCTGAGATGCCAATTCTGATCCGAGGAGTTAACGATGCTCTCCGAGCCGTCGACCGCCACCGTCCGCGCCACCCTTCCCGCCGTCGGCGCGGCCATCGGAGACATCGCCGATCTCTTCTACCGCAAGCTGTTCAACGCCCACCCCGAGCTGCTGCGCGACCTGTTCAACCGCGGCAACCAGGCCTCCGGTGCCCAGCGCCAGGCCCTCGCAGGCTCCATCGCCGCCTTCGCGACCCAGCTCGTCGAGCACCCGGACACCCGTCCCGACGTGATGCTCGGCCGCATCGCGCACAAGCACGCCTCGCTCGGCGTCACGGCCGCCCAGTACGACGTCGTCCACACACACCTGTTCGCGGCCATCGCCGAGGTCCTGGGCGACGCGGTGACACCCGAGGTCGCGGCCGCCTGGGACGAGGTCTACTGGCTGATGGCCAACGCGCTGATCGCCATCGAGGACCGGCTGTACGCACAGCAGGGCGTCGTCGCCGGCGACGTCTGGCGCGACTGGGAGGTCGTCTCCCGCACCGAGGAGACCGCGGACGTCGCCACGTTCCAGATCCGCCCGGCGGACGGCGCCCCCGCCCCCGCCTTCCACCCGGGTCAGTACGTGTCCGTGCAGGTGGAACTCCCCGACGGCGCCCATCAGATACGCCAGTACAGCCTCTCCAGCGCCCCGGGCTCGGCGCTCCGCTCGTTCACCGTCAAGTGGGTGCACGGTGAGGGCGCCCCCGACGGCGAGGTCTCACGGCAGCTGCACACCCGGGTCCGGGCCGGTGACCGGCTGCGGGTCTCCGCCCCGTACGGCGACCTCGTACTGAAGTCCACCGACGCCCCGCTCCTGCTCGCCTCGGCGGGCATCGGCTGCACCCCGATGCTGTCGATGCTGGAGCACCTCGCGGACTCCGGCCACCGCGCGCCGGTGACCGTGGTGCACGGCGACCGCTCCCCCGCCGACCACGCGCTGCGCGCCGACCACACCCTGTTCACCACCAAGCTCCCCGACGCGGCGGCCCACTTCTGGTACGAGAACCCGGAGCCGGGACACCCGGCGGACCGCACCGGCCTGGTCGACCTGACCGGCGTGGTCATCCCCTCCGGCACGCACGCCTACCTCTGCGGGCCGCTGCCCTTCATGCGGGCCGTGCGCACCCAACTGCTCGCCAAGGGGGTCGCGGCGGCCGACATCCACTACGAGGTGTTCGGCCCCGACCTGTGGCTCGCCCAGGGCTGAACCGCGGACGGTGCTCGTGGAATTGACCGGATTCGCTCGCACACCGACCGAACACGGTCCGCAATCTCCCCGTAATTGGTCCGGGACCCCGTCCGTCGGGTAGAAGCCCCGTACGGACACACTCCCCCACGCACGAAGGAGCCGGCCATGTCCTCACCCATGTCCGCGAGCACCTTTCTCGACGCCCTCAAGGACGAAGGGCTCACCGTCGTCCAGGTCGGCGACTGGCGCACGCACAACCGCAACCACAAGGGCCCCTGGGGGCCGGTCAACGGCGTGATGATCCATCACACGGTCACCAAGGGCACCGCCGCGACCGTCCGGATCTGCCGCGACGGCTACGCGAGCCTGCCGGGGCCGCTGTGCCACGGCGTCATCGCCAAGGACGGCCGGGTCCACCTGGTCGGCTACGGGCGGGCCAACCACGCCGGGCTCGGCGACGACGACGTGCTGCGCGCCGTCATCGCCGAGAGGGGCCTGCCCTCGGACAACGAGGCCAACACCGATGGGAACCGGCACTTCTACGGCTTCGAGTGCGAGAACCTCGGCAACGGCAAGGACCCCTGGCCCGCCGCCCAGCTCGAAGCCATCGAGAAGGCGGCGGCCGCGGTCTGCCGCCACCACGACTGGACCTCCCGGTCGGTCATCGGCCACCGGGAGTGGCAGCCCGGCAAGGTCGACCCGCGCGGCTTCTCGATGACCGCGATGCGGGCGCGGATCCACGACCGCCTGAAGTAGTCCGGGCCCGCTCCGGCCCGGCGCGGCCACAATGGGGATATGCCCTCCACGCCGCGCGAAGCGCCAGGTCCCGTCCCGAGTTCCCCGCCGTCCGCGCCGATCGCGGGCGCGGGGAACTCCGGACAGGACCTGGGCCTCTCCCGGCTGCGACCGGTCCTCCCGTCACCCCTGCTGCCGGTCGAGGACGAGCGCTTCGCGCGGCACGGGGTGACGCTGCTGCTCAAGCGCGACGATCTGATCCACGCGGACCTGCCGGGCAACAAATGGCGCAAACTCGCGCCGAACCTCCGCGCGGCAGCCGGCCGTCCGGTGCTGACCTTCGGCGGCGCGTACTCCAACCACCTGCGGGCCACCGCCGTCGCGGGCCGGCTCCTGGGCTTCCGCACCGTCGGGGTCGTCCGCGGCGACGAACTCGCGCACCGGCCGCTCAACCCCTCGCTCGCCCGGTGCGCGGCCGACGGCATGCGACTGCACTTCGTGGACCGCGGGACGTACCGCGACAAGGCCGATCCGCGGGTCCTGGCGGGCCTGCTGAGCGCCTACGGGGAGTGCGAGGTCATCCCCGAGGGCGGCAGCAACGCCCTGGCCGCACAGGGCTGCACAGAGCTCGGCCGCGAGCTGCGCGGGGTCGCCGACGTCGCGGCGGTGGCCTGCGGCACCGGGGGCACCCTCGCCGGACTCGCCGCGGGACTGGCACCGCGACAGCGCGCGCTCGGCGTCCCGGTCCTGCGCGGCGGCTTCCTCGGGGACGCGGTACGGGACCTGCAGCGCGAGGCGTTCGGCGGACCGGCCGGAGCGTGGTCCCTGGACGACCGCTTCCACTTCGGCGGGTACGCCCGCACCACACCCGCGCTGCACGCGTTCGCCGACGACTTCGAGGACCGCCACGGGCTGCCGGTCGAGCGCCTCTATGTGGCCAAACTCCTGTACGCGCTCACCGAGCTGGCCGGGGAGGGCGCGTTCCCCGCGGGGACCGCCGTCGCCGCCGTCATCACGGGGCGCCCGGACGGGTCCGGCGGGACTCAGTCGTCCGACTCCTCCCGGTAGGCCGCGGCCTCCTCCAGGTCGAGGCGTCTGAGCAGGGTCCGCATCATCTCGTCGTCGATGGCGCGCTCGTCCCGCAGCCGTACGAAGACCTCGCGTTCGGCCTCGATCATCTCGCCGGCCAGCCGCCGGTAGGTGTCGTCCGCCGACTCCCCCGTCACCGGATTCGCGGCGCCGAGCCGTTCCCAGACGGCGTTGCGGCGGCGCTCCAGGACGGTGCGCAGCCGGTCGGTGAGCGGCTGCGGCAGGCAGTTGCGCTCATCGGTGAGCAGTTCCTCCAGGCGCGCCTCGGCGGCCGTGGACGCCTCGCTCTGGGCCTGTGCCTCGGCGAGCGTCTCGGCCTGCCGGTCGCGGCCCGGAAGCTTCAGGACCTTCACCATGACCGGCAGGGTGAGCCCCTGGACGACCAGGGTGCCGATGACCGTGGTGAACGTCAGGAACAGCACCAGGTTGCGTGCCGGGAACGCCTCGCCGTCGCTCGTGACCAGCGGGATGGAGAAGGCGATGGCGAGCGAGACGACTCCGCGCATCCCGGCCCAGCCGACGATGAGCGGCGAGGTCCAGTTGGTCTCGGGCTCCCGCTCCCGGATGCGTTTGAACAGCAGACGCGGCACATAGGTAGCCGGGTAGACCCAGATGAAGCGGACCACGACGACGGCCAGGAACACCGCCACCGCGTACCAGAGGGCCTCGCCGACGGCGTACGTACCGAGCCCCTTCAGTACGAAGGGCAACTGGAGGCCGATCAGGGCGAAGACCGCGGACTCCAGGATGAACGCGACCATCTTCCAGACGGCGGCCTCCTGGAGCCTCGTGGCGAAGTCGACCTGCCACGAGCGGTGGCCCAGGTAGAGCGCGACGACGACCACGGCGAGCACTCCGGAGGCGTGCACGCGCTCGGCGGCGGCGTACGCCACGAACGGGATCAGGAGCGACAGGGTGTTCTGGAGCAGCGGCTCCCTGAGGTGCGTGCGCAGCCAGTGCAGCGGGACCATGAGCACCAGTCCGACCCCGACACCGCCCACCGACGCCAGCAGGAACTCGCCGATCCCGCCGCCCCAGCTCATGCCCTCGCCCACGGCCGCGGCGAGCGCGACCTTGTAGGCGGTGATCGCGGTGGCGTCGTTCACCAGGGACTCGCCCTGCAGGATCGTCGTGACCCGCGCGGGCAGGCCGACCCGACGGGCGATGGCCGCGGCCGTGACGGCGTCGGGCGGCGCGATGACGGCTCCCAGCACCAGCGCCGCGGTGAGCGGCAGGTCGGGCACCAGTTGGTACGCCAGCCACCCCACCGCGACGGTGGCGAAGAGCACGTAGCCCACGGAGAGCAGGGCGACGGGCCGGATATTGGCCCGCAGGTCCAGGTACGAACTGTCCACGGCCGCCGTGTAGAGCAGCGGCGGCAGCAGGAGCGGCAGCACGATGTGCGCGTCCAGCGTGTACGTCGGCACGCCCGGCAGGTACGAGCCGATCAGCCCGAGGGCCACCAGCAACAACGGGGCCGGCACCGGCGTCCGGCGCGCCAGACCGGCCGTCGCCGCACTGGCCGCCACCAGCGCCACCAGTGGCAAAGCGTCCATCTCAAGGTCCTCGCATCCGTCGTAACCTGGCCATCATGAGTGAGTGCCCGCATGTACCGGACCTGCCGCGCCCCGAGCCCGCGGCTCTCGCCGAGACCTGTCTCGAATGCCGCGCGGCGGGTACCCACCCCGTGCAACTGCGACTCTGCCTGATGTGCGGACACGTCGGCTGCTGCGATTCGTCACCCCTGCAACACGCCACGGGGCACTTCAAGGAGACCGGCCATCCGGTGATGCGGAGCTTCGAGCCCGGCGAGAGCTGGCGCTGGTGCTTCGAGGACGGTTCGATCGTGTGACGTCTGGGTACGTCAAACCGGCGCCTGTTGTTCGTAATTGATCGCCGCAGACCCCTAGCCACTGTGCGTACTCGTGGGCTTACCATGAGTGACGGTCATGGGATGGGGTCTCGGCGACACGGCATCATGGATCGCGATAGCGTCGCCGGACCAGAACCGAAGACGTACCGCATGGCTCCGGGCGACCCTTCCCGGATCCTCGAAGAGTTTGTGCCACCTTGGAGGTGAGGGTGTCCCAGATCGCAGGCGAGCCCGGGAATCAGGACTTCGTAGAGGTCCGGCTGCCCGCTGCGGGTGCCTACCTGTCGGTGCTGCGTACGGCCACGGCCGGTCTCGCAGCGCGCTTGGACTTCACTCTCGACGAGATCGAGGATCTTCGCATCGCGGTCGACGAGGCGTGCGCGATCCTGCTCCAGCAGGCCGTGCCCGGTTCCGTCCTCAGCTGCGTGTTCCGGCTCGTCGACGATTCTCTCGAGGTGACGGTTTCGGCCCCGACGACGGACGGCCGCGCCCCGGAGCGCGACACGTTCGCGTGGACGGTGCTCTCGGCGCTGGCCGGAAAGGTCGACTCCTCGGTCGCCGATGACCGTACGGTCAGCATCAGCCTGTACAAACAGCGCGGCGCGGGACCCGGGCCGGCGTGAGCAACGGGAACGGGGACGGTCCTGTGCGGGACGAGACGATCCGACCAGGGGTGGTGCGCGCAGCAGGCATCCCGGAACAGCAGGCCCTGCCTCATCCGGTGGACGGGGCGGACCAGCCCCGTGCGGTGGACGGAGCGGAGAGGCCCGCCGGCAGTACGGTCGCGGTGGAGCAGTCGCAGGCGGAGCGGGCAGGCCAGATGAGCGAGCACGGGCACCACGATCCACACGACCGCAGCGGGGCGCGGGCGTTGTTCATCGAGCTGGGCAAGCTCCCGGACGGGTCACCCGAGAAGGCGGAGCTGCGCAACCGGCTGGTACGGATGCACCTGCCGCTGGTGGAGCACCTGGCGCGGCGCTTCCGCAACCGCGGCGAGCCGCTGGACGACCTGACCCAGGTCGCCACGATCGGGCTGATCAAGTCCGTGGACCGCTTCGACCCGGACCGCGGTGTCGAGTTCTCGACGTACGCGACACCCACGGTCGTCGGCGAGATCAAGCGGCACTTCCGCGACAAGGGCTGGGCGGTACGGGTGCCGCGCCGGCTCCAGGAGCTGCGGCTCTCGCTGACCACGGCGACCGCGGAGCTCTCCCAGCAGCACGGCCGCTCCCCCACGGTGCACGAACTGGCGGAGCGGCTCGGCATCTCCGAGGAAGAGGTCCTGGAGGGTCTGGAATCGGCCAATGCGTACAGCACGCTCTCGCTGGACGTGCCGGACACGGACGACGAGTCCCCCGCCGTCGCGGACACGCTCGGTTCCGAGGACGAGGCGCTGGAGGGTGTCGAGTACCGGGAGTCGCTGAAGCCGCTGCTGGAGGACCTGCCGCCGCGCGAGAAGCGCATCCTGCTGCTTCGCTTCTTCGGCAACATGACCCAGTCGCAGATCGCTCAGGAGGTCGGCATCTCGCAGATGCACGTCTCCCGGCTGCTCGCCCGCACCCTGGCGCAGCTGCGCGAGCGGCTGCTCGTCGAGGAGTAGGCCGGCACGGTCGAGGAGCGGCCGCGTGAAGGACCGGCCGGACGGCACGCGTCCGGTCGGGCCCCCGGGGCCGCCGCGGAGCCTCAGGCGTCGGCGCTGTCCGCGTCGGACGCCGCACCCGGCCGGCGGATGCCGAGCGCCTCGATGGTCGCCGGACGGGCCAGCTGGAACAGCGCGGTCAGCGCCACCGCGGCGAGCACGACACCGGCCGGGATCAGCACCCCCTGGGACCGCAGCAGCGTCCAGGCCACCGGCAGCGCGATGATCTGCGTGATGAGCGCGGGCCCACGGCTCCAGCTGCGCCGCTGAAGCAGTCCACGGGCGGCGAGGAGCGGGATCAGCCCCAGCGCGATCACCGTCAGACCGCCCATTTCGGCCTGCTGCGGGCTGTCGGGGCGGCCGAGCAGCCCCATCACCAGCATGTAGACACCGCCGATGACGAGAGCCGCCCCTTCGAGGGCGCTGAGTCCGGCCACGAGCGTCAGCCTGGCCGGCTTCGGCGGTTCGGCCGAGGGCGTCGACGAGGGCGCGTTCTGCTGAGTACTCACCCTTGCAGGTTGGCATCCCCGGCACGCGAAAGCGAAGCCGGGGTCGAAACGCCCCCGGATCTCCTACCGACGCCATCCGCGGACCCTCGCCCCGCACCCACCTCGTCACTCAGCGTGAAGGCAATCGGGCGGGACTTCAGGCCCGTACCTCGCGGTAGGTAGTCTGGCAGTCATGCGCGCACTTCTTGTGGTCAATCCAGCTGCCACCACCACCAGTGCGCGGACCCGTGACGTACTGATCCATGCACTGGCCAGCGAAATGAAGCTGGAGGCCGTGTCCACGGAGTACCGCGGGCACGCCCGTGACCTGGGACGACGGGCCGCGGACAGTGACGACATCGATCTCGTGGTCGCGCTCGGCGGTGACGGCACGGTCAACGAGGTCGTGAACGGTCTGCTCCACAAGGGCCCCGACATCGACAACCTGCCGAAGCTCGCCGTGGTTCCCGGGGGCTCCACCAATGTCTTCGCACGCGCCCTCGGCCTGCCGAACGACGCGGTGGAGGCGACCGGCGCCATCCTGGACGCGTTGGCCCATCGGACCGAGCGCACGGTGGGCCTGGGACGGGCGGCCGGTACCCCTGGCACGGAGGACGAATCCGTCCCGGAGCGCTGGTTCACCTTCACCGCCGGCCTCGGATTCGATGCCGGAGTGATCGGCCGCGTCGAACAGCAGCGCGAGCGCGGCAAGCGTTCGACCCATGCCCTGTACGTGCGCCAGGTGATGCGACAGTTCCTGGAGGAGCCGCATCGGCGGCAGGGGATGATCACCCTGGAGGTGCCGGGTCAGGACCCGGTCACCGACCTCGCCCTCTCCATAATCTGCAACACGGCCCCCTGGACCTACCTGGGGAACAGGCCGATGTACGCGTCCCCGAAGGCCTCGTTCGACACCGCCCTGGACGTCCTCGGCCTGCAGCGACTGTCCACCGCGGCGGTCACCCGGTACGCCACGCAGCTGCTCACTTCGAGCCCGGAAAAGGGCCCGCGCGGCAAGCACGCGGTTTCACTGCATGACCTCACGGACTTCACCTTGCATTCAAAGGTTCCACTGCCCTTCCAGATGGACGGTGACCACCTGGGAGTGCGTACGAGTGTGACGTTCACAGGCGTACGCCGTGCACTGCGTGTGATTGTGTGAGTGGAAGGGACCAAAGTCCTTTAACTCGAACGTTTGGGCTGGCTTCCACCCTCTAGAAGTACGGCTGTGAGCTAGCCGACACCGAGGAATCAAAAAAAACTTTCCAGAAGGGGTTGTATCCGTCGCCCAGGTTTGGGAATCTCTACATGGCGATCGGGACGGCCCGCAACAACGGCCTCCACTGAAAGCCAGAACCCCTCCTCACCGCACAGGACCACAACCAGTTCATCTGGACGTGGGCCCGACACTTGCGGGGGGATTCGTGAAAGCGTTCACATTCACAAGCCACAGTACGTATACCAAGGAGAGGTAGCAGCCATGGACTGGCGTCACAACGCCGTTTGTCGTGAGGAAGACCCGGAGCTGTTCTTCCCCATCGGCAACACCGGTCCTGCGCTGCTGCAGATCGAGGAAGCCAAGGCCGTCTGCCGTCGCTGCCCCGTCATGGAGCAGTGCCTGCAGTGGGCGCTCGAGTCCGGCCAGGACTCCGGCGTCTGGGGTGGCCTCAGCGAGGACGAGCGCCGCGCAATGAAGCGCCGCGCCGCTCGCAACCGGGCGCGCAACGCCAGCGCCTGACCGACGCCACCGCTACGAGCCTCAGCCAGGCGGCGCGTACGGAGTGTACGCATCACCCCGCCCCCCGAGTCGCAGCGCGCAGTACCCCCGAAGCGCATGCTTGACCAGAGAGCCCGGACCGTTCACCAACGGTCCGGGCTCTCTGCTGTGCGTACGTACGCGCTACTTGTCCGCGCGGACCGGGATGTCCAGGACCACCTGGGTGCCGCGCTCGGGCGCCGGCACCATGCCGAACGAGCCGCTCAGCTCACCCTCCACCAGCGTGCGCACGATCTGGAGACCCAGATTTCCGGCGCGCTGCGGGTCGAACCCCTCGGGCAGACCGCAGCCGTCGTCCTGAACGGTGATCAGCAACCGCCCCTCGGTGGGTGAACCACCGCGCACGGCGGCGACCTCCACCGTGCCGGACTCGGCCACGCCGAACGCGTGCTCCAGGGCGTTCTGAAGGACCTCGGTGAGGACCATCGCCAGCGGAGTGGCCACTTCCGCGTCGAGGACGCCGAAGCGTCCCGTGCGGCGGCAGGTGACCTTGCCCGGGGAGATCTCGGCGACCATGGCGATGACCCGGTCGGCGATCTCGTCGAACTCCACCCGCTCGTCCAGATTCTGGGACAGCGTCTCATGGACGATGGCGATCGAACCGACGCGCCGCACCGCCTCGTTGAGCGCCTCACGCCCCTGCGGGGAGTCCATCCGGCGGGCCTGCAGGCGCAACAGGGCGGCCACCGTCTGGAGGTTGTTCTTCACCCGGTGGTGGATCTCCCGGATGGTGGCGTCCTTGGTGATCAACTCGCGCTCGCGTCGGCGCAGTTCGGTGACGTCGCGCAGCAGGACCAGGGAGCCGATGCGGACGCCCTTGGGCTTGAGGGGAATCGCCCGGAGCTGGATCACGCCGCCCGTGCACTCGACCTCGAACTCCCGGGGCGCGTAGCCACTGGCCATTTTGACCAGCGCCTCGTCCACCGGGCCGCGGGACGGCGCGAGTTCGGCGGTGATCTGGCCGAGGTGCTGTCCGACCAGGTCGGAGGCGAGGCCCAGGCGGTGATAGGCGGAGAGGCCGTTGGGGCTGGCGTACTGGACGACGCCGTCGGCGTCGAGGCGGACGAGCCCGTCGCCGACCCGCGGCGAGGCGTCCATGTCGACCTGCTGGCCGGGGAAGGGGAAGGACCCGGCCGCGATCATCTGGGCCAGGTCCGAGGCCGACTGGAGGTAGGTGAGTTCCAGCCGGGACGGCGTGCGGACCGTGAGCAGGTTGGTGTTACGGGCGATGACGCCGAGGACGCGCCCTTCCCGGCGTACCGGAATGGACTCGACCCGTACGGGCACCTCCTCGCGCCACTCCGGGTCGCCCTCGCGCACGATCCGGCCCTCGTCCAGTGCCGCGTCCAGCAGCGGACGGCGGCCGCGCGGGACCAGATGGCCGACCATGTCGTCCTGGTAGGAGGTGGGGCCGGTGTTGGGCCGCATCTGGGCGACCGAAACGTAACGGGTGCCGTCACGCGTCGGAACCCAGAGAACGAGGTCGGCGAAGGACAGGTCGGAGAGCAGTTGCCACTCCGAGACCAGCAGATGGAGCCACTCGAGGTCGGTGTCACTCAGGGCGGTGTGCTGGCGGACGAGGTCGTTCATGGAGGGCACGTGTGCGAGCGTACCTGTGGATGTGCACAGGTTCCGAACCGGACGGGCCGCCCGCACGTGCAGGAGGAAGGGCCGGAAATCACCGCGCCCCGCGGATGGACACCGCGAGTGGTCTAGTCCAGAATGCTGAAGACAGAGCCTCCGCTCTCCCCGCACAGGAGAGCGGAACGAGGTACCCGCGCTCTCTGCCCTGACTGCGCCGGTACCTCTCCCCGGCCGGGGGCACCGCACACCGCCGGCCGAGCCGATCGCCCGTCACGGGCGGTCCTACTCCGGGCTGCGGTGCTGGTCGGGCTGAGGGTCCCGGCCCGGCGCCGCGGCCCGCGGGTGTTTCCGGGGCCGGTCCCTACGCGGCCTCGACGGGTGCGCATCTCCACCTGGCCGGTTCCGCGTGTTCCTCAGCGGGTCTCGGTGACCTTCGCGAGCGCCCGCGGCGCGTCCGGGTCCTGGCCGCGGGCGATCGTCACCTCGTACGCCAGCATCTGCAGCGGCAGGATCTCCAGGATCGGCTGGACCTCCTCGGCGACCCCCGCCGTCGGCAGCACGAAGCCCGCGGAAGCTGCCTCCACCTGGGCCTTCGGGCCGACCACGAAGAGGTCCGCGCCCCGGCCTCGCAGCCGGTCGAGCACCGGTTGCAGGGCCTCGCCGCCCCGGCCGTCGGTGACCACGGCGATCACCGGGGAGATGTTGTCGACCATGGCCAGCGGACCGTGCAGCAGATCGGCGCCGGAGTAGGACAGAGCGGGGATGTAGCTCGTCTCCATCAGCTTCAGGGCGGCTTCCTTGGCCGTGGGATAGCCGTAGCCGCGCGACGTGATGACCATGCGCTCGGCGAAACGGTAGCGGGACGCCAGGGCCCTGACCTCGTCCTTGCGGGCCAGGATCGCCTCGGCGAGTTCCGGCAGGATCGCGGCCGCAGCGCCGTCGCCGCCGCGCAGCCCCTCCACGAAGAGGTACAGGGAGAGGAGCGAGGCCGTGTACGTCTTGGTGGCCGGCAGGGCCTTCTCCGGGCCCGCGAGGATGTCGATGTGGTACTCGGAGACCGCGGCGAGCGGTGAGTCGGGGCTGTTGGTCACCGCCAGCGTCACGGCTCCGGCCTCCCGGGCCGCCTTCGTCGACGCCACCAGGTCGGGCGAACCGCCGGACTGGCTCACGGTGATGACCAGGACGTCCTTCAGATCCGGCTTCGCACCGTACGCCGTGGTCGTGGACATCGACGCCAGGCCGCAGGGCAGGCCGAGCGTGATCTCCATCAGGTACTTCGCGTAGAGGGCGGCGTTGTCCGACGTGCCGCGGGCGGTGAGCAGGACGAAGCGCGGCTTGCGGGCCGCGATCCGGGCGGCGACCGCCCGGATGGCGGGTGCGCCCCGGTCGAGGATGCGCCGCAGCATCTCGGGCTGCTCGGCCATCTCGCCGGACATGATCCGGCCGGGCTGCTCGCTCTCGTCGGCCGGGTACGTGGCGGACATGTCTGGGGCCTCCCGGGGGTGTCGCGATGCGTCGGTCAAGTCGAACACGGAGCACCGCGGGGCCGCCAGCGGACGGCCCGTCGGAACGGCCCCGACCGGGCCGCACGGTTCGTCCGACGGGCGGAACGGGCCGTGTTCCCGTATGCGATTTCTGCTACATTAGGATTTCGATTGGTCTATACCACATGTCTTCACTCTAGATCGGCAGGCCCCGCGTGGAAGTTGTCATCGTCCCGGACGCCAAGGCAGGCGGCGAACTGATCGCGGGGGCCATCGGTGCCCTGCTGAGCCGTAAGCCCGACGCCCTTCTCGGCGTTGCCACCGGATCGACCCCGCTGCCCATCTATCAGGCGCTGGCCGAGAAGGTCCGCTCCGGCGCGGTGGACGCGTCGCGCGCCCGCATCTGCCAGCTCGACGAGTACGTGGGGCTGCCGGCGGGCCACCCGGAGTCGTACCGGTCCGTGGTGCTGCGCGAGGTCGTCGAGCCGCTGGGGCTGTCCGAGGCGTCGTTCATGGGCCCCGACGGCTCCGCCGAGGACGTCCAGGCCGCCTGCGAGGCGTACGACAGGGCGCTCGCCGAGGCCGGCGGGGTGGACCTCCAGCTGCTCGGCATCGGCACGGACGGGCACATCGGCTTCAACGAGCCGTGCTCCTCGCTCGCCTCGCGTACGCGGATCAAGACGCTGACCGAGCAGACCCGGGTCGACAACGCGCGCTTCTTCGACGACATCGAGCAGGTGCCGCACCACGTCATCACCCAGGGCATCGGCACGATCCTGGAGTCCCGCCACCCGATCCTGCTCGCGACGGGCGAGGGCAAGGCGGACGCCGTGGCGCAGACGGTCGAGGGGCCGATCGCCGCGATCGTGCCCGCGTCGGCGCTGCAGCTGCACCCCCACGCGACGGTGGTGGTCGACGAGGCGGCGGCGTCCAAGCTGAAGCTGGCGGACTACTTCCGCGCCACGTATGCGGCGAAGCCGCTGTGGCAGGGTATTTAGTTTCCGGCGGTACGCGAGAGGGCCGGGACACCGTGTGGTGTCCCGGCCCTCTCGCGTGCGTGTCCCGCGTGGACGTGTTGTTCTCACCTGCCGGACGGGCTTGGACGTGCGGGCTTCGTCCTCAAGCGCCGGACGGGCCGGAACGCGTGATCGCTTCCGCCGCCGCTCGGCCGCAGACCCTGGCCGCGCCGTGCGTGGCGATGTGCAGGGCTCCCCTGGGCTCGGCCTGGGGGACGCCCATCTCGACCACGATCGTGTCCGGACGCGCCGCGAGCACCGCGTCGAGGGCCTCGGTCATCCACGGGTGGCGGTGCGCGTCGCGGACGACCGCGACGATGCGCCGCTCCCCCGCGGCCCGCAGCACACCGGTCTCGGGTGCCTCGGTCCGGTCGCTGTACGTGTCGGTGCCCGTGCCCGGTACGAGTCGGGCCAGTTCGGCGGCGACGCCCCACGGGGTCTCGTCACCGACGGCGATGTTCGCGACCGGGGTGAACGCGGCGACGTACGCCGGTCCGGTGAGCGGCTCGCCCGTGCCGGTCACCTTCACCGCGCGGCGGGCGGCGATCAGACCGATGTCCGAGCCGATGCCCGTGCTGTTTCCGGTGCCGGGCGCGGTCCCCTCCTGCACTTCCGCGCCCGGCTCCGAGACAGCCCCCCTGGCCCCCTGCGTCCAGGACGCGAGGGCCCGTACCCGGGCCGCGGCGTCGGCCAGCCGCTCCTCGGGGAGTTCGCCGGCCCGGACCGCCGCGACCAGCGCGTCGCGCAGCCGCAGGACCGTGCTGTCGTCGTCGAGGCCGCCGCCGACGCAGAGCGCGTCGGCGCCCGCCGCGATCGCGAGGACCGAGCCGCGCTCGATCCCGTACGTGGAGGCGATGGCCTGCATCTCCACGGCGTCGGTGACGATCAGGCCGTCGTAGCCCAGCTCCTCGCGCAGCAGACCGGTCAGGATCTGCGGGCTCAGGGTCGCCGGACGGTGCGGGTCGAGCGCGGGGAGCAGGATGTGCGCGCTCATCACCGACTTGGAGCCCGCTGCGATGGCAGCCCGGAAAGGCACCAGTTCACGGGCGTGCAGGGTTTCGAGGTCCACGTCGATGCGGGGCAGCGCGTGGTGCGAGTCGACCGCGGTGTCGCCGTGCCCCGGGAAGTGCTTGGTACAGGCGGCGACGCCGGCGGCCTGGAGGCCCTCGACGTACGCGGCGGTGTGCCGGGCGACCAGGTGCGGGTCGGCGCCGAAGGAGCGCACCCCGATGACCGGGTTGCCGGGGTTGGAGTTGACGTCCGCGGAGGGCGCCCAGTTGAGGTTGACACCGCAGTCGGCGAGCCGGCGGCCCAGCTCCTGGGCGACGGCACGGGTCAGCGAGACGTCGTCGACGGAGCCGAGCGCCAGATTGCCCGGGAAGGACGAGCCGTGACGCACCTCCAGCCGGGTGACGTCGCCGCCCTCCTCGTCGATCGCGACGAGCACGTCGTCACGCTCGGCGCGGAGCTGGGCGGTGAGCGCGGCGAGCTGCTCGGGCGTCTCGATGTTGCGGCCGAACAGCCCGACGGAGGAGAGGCCCTCACCGACGCGGCGCAGCAGCCAGTCCGGTGCCGTGGTGCCGGTGAAGCCCGGCTGCAGGACGGCGAGGGCGTCGCGGGTGACGGTGTCGGTGGTGGAGATCAGGGTGGTCATGGGCTGAGTTATCCCTTCACTGCGCCGTCGGTGAGACCGCTGACGGCCTTGCGCTGCAAGTAGATGAAGAGGATCAGGATCGGGATCGCGAAGAGCGAGGAGGCGGCCATGGTCGCACCCCAGTCGTCACCGAACGCGGTCTGGAACTGCGAGAGCCAGAGCGGCAGGGTCTGGGACTCGATGTCCTTGTTGAGGATGAGCACGAGCGGGAACTCGTTCCAGGCGGTGATGAAACCGAAGAGCGAGGTCGCCATCAGACCGGGGCCCAGCAGGGGCAGGATCACCTTCCTGAACGCCTGCGGGCGGGTGCAGCCGTCGACCATGGCGGACTCCTCCAGCTCCTTGGGCACGGCGGCGACGTAGCCGCGCAGCGTCAGGATGGTGAAGGGCAGGACCATCATCATGTAGAAGGCCGTCAGCGGGACCAGGCTGTTCAGCATGTCCGCATCGCGGACCAGCATGTAGATCGCGATGACCATGACTTCCCAGGGCGCCATCTGCGCGATCATGAACGTCAGCAGGATGCCGCGCCGGCCCTTGAAGCGCATGCGGGCCATCGCGAAGGAGGCCAGCAGCGCGATCACCAGCGAGGCGACCACGGAGACGATCGTCACCGTGAACGAGTTGCGGACCAGGGTCCAGAAGTGGTCGGCCGCCATGGCCTTCTTGAAGTGCTCGAAGGTGATGTCGGTGGGGAACCACACGGGGGTGTCGGTGATGATGTCGCCGGTCGGCTTGAAGGCCGTGCTGAACATCCAGTAGACGGGGAACGCGAAGCCTATGAAGAGGACGACAGCCGTCAGGTTGGGCCAGATCCGGCCGAACAGTGAGCGCTTCACAGCTCGTCCTCCTCTTGCTTGAGTACGGTGCGCAGGTAGTAGGCGGTCATCACCAGCAGGACGATCATCGTCAGGAACGAGATGGCCGCACCCATGCCGAAGTGCTGGTTGCCGACGCCTTCGACGAACGCGTAGACGGGCAGGGTCTCGGTGAGCCGGTCCGGGCCGCCGCCGTTGATCGCGAAGATCTGGGCGAAGGACTTGAAGACCCAGATGACTTCGAGGAATGTCGTGGCCAGCAGGAACGGCTTGAGGAACGGGAGCGTCACCAGGGTGAAGCTCTTCCAGGAGTTGGCGCCGTCGAGGGAGGCGGCCTCGTACAGCTCCTTGGGGATCGTCGTCGACGCGGCGTACAGGTTGATCGCCACGAACGGGATGGACTGCCAGACGATCACCAGGGTGACCAGCGAGAACGTGGACAGCTGACTGCTCGTCCAGTTGAAGTCGGCCATCGAGTGCCAGCCGAGGCTGTCGAGGACGTAGTTGACGACTCCGAACCGCTGGGCGAACAGCCACTGGTAGACAGTCGTCGCCGCGATCATCGGCATGGCCCAGGCGAGGACCAGGCCCAGCATGAGCACCAGGCGCATCTTCTTGCCCAGGCGCGCGAGCAGGAGGCCGACCAGCATCCCGAGCACCATGATCAGGACGACGTTGGCGGCCGTGAAGAGGACCGACCGCTCGACGACCCTCCAGAAGTCCGAGCTGCCGAGGACTTCCTTGTAGTTGTCGACGCCGTTCCACTCGGTCAGGTGGAGGATCAGCTGGCGCGGGTTGAGGTTCTGGAACGACAGCATGCCGTTCTTGACCAGTGGGTAGCCCAGGAGCACCGCTGTGACGAGCAGTGCGGGCACGAGGAGGAGGTAGGGGGCGGAGCCACCGGTCCGCTCCTTGCTCGATGCGGCGGGGCCACCGGAAGGGGCGTCGTCCTTGCGGACGCCGGCTGCCGGGACCGAGTCCACTTTTTCGGTCTGCACTGACATGCTCGCCATCTCTGTCTTGGGCCGTACGGTCGAGTCACGCGAGTGCGCCGGGGGGCGGTCGTTGCCCGCCCCCCGGCGCGTTCGATCAGCTCTTCTGCGAGAGACGCTTGTTGATCTCCGACTCGACGGCCTTGGCGGCGTCGGCCGGGGACTTGCCGTTCAGAACCGCGGTCATGTAGCTCTTGATCGGGTTCGGCGCGTTCTCGACAGCGGCCCACTCGGGGATGAGCGGGGTGGTGCCACCGACGGCGGCGGCCGGGGCGGCGGCCTCGGCGGCGCCGTTTCCGGTCAGGTTGGAGTTGAGCGACTCCTTGTTCGGGATGACGCCGTTCTCCTTGGCCAGCTGGCCCTCGAACTGGTCGGACAGGGACAGCTTCAGGAACTCCTTGGCGAGGTCCTGCTTCTTGCTGCCCGCGGCGACCGCGAAGTTCGAGCCACCGAGGAAGACGCCCTCGGGCTTGTCGGCGGTCTCACCCGGGATGGTGAAGTAGCCGATGTCGCTCTCGATCTTCTTGTTGGCCGCGATGGCCGTGCCGGCCTCCCAGCCCATGCCGATGAAGGCACCGACGTTGCCCTTGGCGAAGACCTCGGCCTGCTGCGGGGTGGCCTCGTCCTTGTCCTTGGGGGCCTTGGAGTAGGCCTGGTACTTCTTGTAGAGCTCCATGGCCGCGGTGACCTTGGGGTCGGAGAGGTTGGAGACGTACTTGTCCCCTTCCTTCTTCACGAGGTCCGCGCCCTGGCCGATGGTCAGGCCGTCGAAGAAGTACCAGTTCTGGCCGGGCAGGTAGATCGGCTCGGCCTTGCCCTTCGCCTTGATGGCGTCCAGGTCCTTGAAGAACTCGTCCCGCGTCTTCGGGGTGTCCTTGATGCCCGCGTCGGCCCAGACCTTCTTGTTGTAGATGACGACGCGGTTGGCGAAGTACCACGGGGCGGCGTACTGCTTGCCGTCGAAGACCGAGGACTCGTTGAGCGCCTCGACCCAGTCGCCGCCGATCTCCTTCTTGAGTTCGCTCAGGTCGGAGAGACCGCCCGTCGCCGCGTAGGCCGGGGTCTGGGTGTTGCCGACCTCGATGACGTCCGGCGGGGTCGACTCGGAGAGAGCCGTCGTGATCTTCTGCTGAATGCCGTCCCACTTCTGGGTCTCGAACTTCAGCTTGGCGCCGGTCTTCTTCTCGAAGGCGGCGGTCAGGTCCTTGGTCCAGCCGGGAGGCGTCGAGCCGTCCATGGCCCAGACGGTCAGCGTCTGACCCTTGTAGCTTTCGGGGCCCGTCTTCTTGCTGCTGCTGTCGGTCTTGTCGTCCGAGCCACAGGCAGTGGCACCGGCCAACAGAGCCACGACGCCAATGGCCGCGATGAGTCCGCGCTTCACGACACCCTCCTCAGGGATGCAAGAGAATTCCCCCCACCACCCGAGAACGCCCTCCGTCGCACGATTGAATGCGACGGGTACTGCCCGTGGGGCTGGGACCTGGTCTTTAATGGTTTAGACCAGTACCGGGAGCTTGGCCTAGACCTTTAGGGGTGTCAAGGGTGTATAAGAAGTGCACTCGCGTCCGTTATAGGACCGACACCTGAGGGAGGGCGACGAGCCGTGACCGGACCGTGCCACCATGTGAGCCGCGACAGACGGAGGAGCCGGTGACGGCAGCAACGCAGCAGTCGGGAAGGCGGGCCATGGGTGCCGACGGGGGCAGTACGGGGAACGAGACGGGCGCGAACACGCGTACCGCACGCGTCCCGAAGTACTACCGGCTGAAGCGACATCTGCTCGACATGACGGACACGATGCCGCCGGGCACGCCTGTGCCCCCGGAGCGCACCCTGGCCGCCGAGTTCGACACCTCGCGCACCACCGTGCGCCAGGCACTCCAGGAACTGGTCGTCGAGGGCCGGTTGGAGCGCATCCAGGGCAAGGGCACCTTCGTCGCGAAGCCGAAGGTCTCGCAGGCCCTGCAGCTCACCTCGTACACCGAGGACATGCGCGCCCAGGGGCTGGAACCGACGTCCCAGCTACTGGACATCGGCTATGTGACGGCCGACGACACCCTCGCCGGGCTGCTCGACATCACCGCGGGCGGGCGCGTGCTGCGGATCGAGCGCCTGCGCCTGGCGAGCGGTGAGCCGATGGCGATCGAGACCACCCACCTCTCGGCCAAACGCTTTCCCGCGCTGCGGCGTTCACTGGTGAAGTACACGTCCCTCTACACGGCCCTGGCCGAGGTGTACGACGTGCGGCTGGCCGAGGCCGAGGAGACCATCGAGACCTCCCTGGCCACCCCGCGCGAGGCCGGCCTGCTCGGTACGGACGTGGGACTGCCGATGCTCATGCTGTCCCGGCACTCGCTGGACGGACAGGGCGAGCCGGTCGAGTGGGTCCGCTCGGTCTACCGGGGCGACCGCTACAAGTTCGTGGCCCGCCTGAAGCGTCCGCTGGACTGAAGCCGGCCACCGGACCCGTCGAACAGCCCCCGTGGAAGCGTGCCCACGGGGGCTGTTCGTCACTCCGGCCCTTATGGTCCGGACCAACCCACGGATATTTACCGCATTCCGACCAACCATCCGAGGCCACAGGACCGTTGCCGGACCGCAATGCGGACAGGGGGTGACGGTGGCCGGAACCCTCGCCTAGATTTCGTGCCCGTTACAACAGGTGATCAGCGAGGGGACGGAGTCGCCGTTATGGCGGAAGAACCAGAAGGAAAGCCACCCACCGTCACACCCATGAGGGTGGTCATCGCCCTGTGTCTCATCGCGCCGTTCGTGGCGATGCTCTGGGTGAGTTCGTACGCCAAGGTCGACCCGACCTTCATCGGCATCCCGTTCTTCTACTGGTACCAGATGCTCTGGGTGCTGATCTCCACGGCGCTCACGATGATCGCGTACAAGCTGTGGCAGCGTGACCAGCGCGCCCGCAAGGGGGGTGCGTCAGCATGAAGGACGGCGTGAACGGCGTCGCACTCGGCGTCTTCATCTTCTTCTTCCTGGCCGTCACCGTCGTCGGCTTCATGGCCGCCCGCTGGCGCAAGGCCGAGAACGAGGCCAGCCTCGACGAATGGGGGCTGGGCGGCAGGTCGTTCGGCACCTGGGTCACCTGGTTCCTGCTCGGCGGCGACCTCTACACCGCGTACACCTTCGTCGCCGTACCTGCGGCGATCTACGCGGCGGGCGCGGCCGGCTTCTTCGCGGTGCCCTACACCATCCTGGTGTACCCGCTGATCTTCACCTTCCTGCCGCGCCTGTGGTCGGTGTCGCACAAGCACGGCTACGTCACCACCTCGGACTTCGTCCGCGGCCGCTTCGGTTCCAAGGGGCTGTCGCTGGCGGTCGCCGTCACCGGCATCCTCGCCACGATGCCGTACATCGCGCTGCAACTCGTCGGCATCCAGGCGGTGCTGGACGTGATGGGCGTCGGCGGCGGCGAGAACACGCACTGGTTCATCAAGGACCTGCCGCTGCTGATCGCGTTCGCGGTGCTCGCGGCCTACACGTACTCCTCCGGGCTGCGCGCCCCCGCGCTGATCGCGTTCGTCAAGGACGGGCTGATCTACCTGGTCATCGCCGTGGCGATCATCTACATCCCGATCAAGCTCGGCGGCTTCGACGACATCTTCGCCAAGGCGGGCGAGGCCTTCTCGGCGAAGAACGAGGCGGCCGGCAAACCGGTGGCCGGACTCGCGCCCGGCGAGGCGGGCCACTGGGGGTACGCCACCCTGGCGCTCGGGTCGGCACTGGCGCTCTTCATGTATCCGCACTCGATCACGGCGACGCTGTCCAGCCGCAGCCGCAACGTGATCCGCCGCAACACGACGATCCTGCCGCTGTACTCCCTGATGCTGGGGCTGCTCGCGCTCCTCGGCTTCATGGCGATCGCCGCCGGCGTCAAGGTGGACAACGGCCAGCTGGCGATCCCGCAGCTGTTCGAGAACATGTTCCCCGACTGGTTCGCGGGCGTGGCCTTCGCCGCCATCGGCATCGGCGCGCTGGTTCCCGCCGCGATCATGTCGATCGCCGCGGCGAACCTGTTCACCCGCAACATCTACAAGGACTTCCTGAAGCCCGACGCGACACCCGCGCAGGAGACCAAGGTCTCCAAGCTGGTGTCGCTGCTGGTGAAGGTCGGCGCGCTCGCCTTCGTCCTCACCATGGACAAGACGGTCGCGATCAACTTCCAGCTGCTCGGCGGAATCTGGATCCTCCAGACGATGCCTGCCCTGGTCGGCGGGCTGTTCACCCGGTGGTTCCACCGCTGGGCGCTGCTCGCGGGCTGGGCGGTCGGCATGCTGTACGGGACGCTCGCCGCGTACGGGGTCGCCAGCCCGTCCCAGAAGCACTTCGGCGGGTCCTCCAAGGAGATCCCGGGCCTCGGCGAGATCGGCTACATCGGCCTGACGGCCTTCGTGCTGAACGTCGTCGTGGTCGTCGTCCTGACCTTCGTCCTGAACGCCGTGAAGGCGCCCGCGGGGATCGACGAGACCTCTCCGGGCGACTACACCGCGGACGCGGGCGACCCCGGCGTGAAGACGGAACTCCCGCCGGCGACCGCCGGTGCGCCGGGCGGTCACTGACCGTCGACCGCGCGAACGGGCCGCCGCACTCCTGCGTCAGGGGTACGGCGGCCCGTTCGCGCGTCCCGCGGAAAACCTCTTGGGGATCCGGCCACCGCATGCGGCAGACTTACGCCCATGGACATATCGATCCGGCCGGTCGAGCCCGCCGAGCACGCACTCCTCGGCGAGATCACCGCCGAGGCCTATCTCGGCGACGGGCTCCTGGACTACGGCGCCGACGATCCGTACCTGGTGCGGCTGCGCGACGTGCCCCGCCGGGCAGCCGAGGCCGAGGTGCTGGTGGCCGCCGACGCCGGGGGCCGCGTCCTGGGCGGGGTCACCTACGCCCCGCCGGGCAACCCGTGGTGCGACATCGCCACGGCCGACGAGGCCGAATTCCGGATGCTGGCGGTCTCCCGCGAGGCCCGGGGTGCCGGGGCGGGCGAGGCTCTTGTACGGGCCTGCATCGACCGCGCACGGGGCACCACGGGCGTCACGGGGATCGTCCTGTCGACGCAGCCGGGGATGTTCGGGGCGCACCGGATCTACGGGCGCCTCGGCTTCGTACGGACCCCCGAAAGGGACTGGAGCCCCATCGACGACCTGAAGCTGCTGACGTACCGTCTGGAGCTGCGCTCTCCGGCGTAGGAGCGAGCACGACACAACATGTGGGGGCTGCCGCATCCAGCAGCCCCCACATGTATGCTCATGGCTGCTGTCGCCGCAGGGAAATCCGGTGCAAATCCGGAACTGTCCCGCAACGGTGTGTTCGGTGTGCTTTTGTGCACCCACGAGTCCGAGGTCCTGCCGACAGCGCATCCGGCTCGACCGATCCGGATGCCCAGACGTCCGGGCCTCGTGGATGGGCCGGTGGACGCCGCACGGTGCGCCGCCCCGCCGGGTCCCGCTCCGCCCGGCTGCCCCCGACTCCCGCCAGGCCCAGAGCCGAGCGAGGGAGAGCACCACGTGACCATCGCGCCAGCCGATCCGGTTACAGCGGCCGAGTCAACGGGAACCACGAGCGACGGACCGGGCACCGCACTGCTGCGGACCCTGACCGACCTCACCGCCGATCTGCCCGACACCGACCCCGGACGCGTCGCCGCAGCGGCGCTGCGCGGCCGCAACGCCCGGTCGGACGAGGCGGAGCTGCGCTCGCTGGCCACCGAGGCCGCCGCGGGCCTGATCTCCGAGGACCCCGCCTACTCCCGGCTCGCCGCCCGCCTCCTCACCCGCTCCATCGCGGACGAGGCGGCCGGGCAGGGCGCGACGTCCTTCTCCGCCTCGGTCGCCGTCGGCCACCGCGAGGGCCTGATCGCGGACCGCACCGCCGCGTTCGTCACCCTGCACGCGGCCGCCCTGGACGCGATCGTCGGGCGGTCGCTCGCCGACGGCGCCGACGACCGCTTCGGCTACTTCGGCCTGCGTACCCTGCACAGCCGTTACCTGCTGCGCCACCCGCTCACCCGTCAGGTCATCGAGACCCCGCAGCACTTCATGCTGCGCGTCGCCTCCGGTCTCGCCGAGGACACCTCCGAGCGCGCCCTGGACGAGGTCGCCGCGCTGTACGGGCTGATGAGCCGGCTGGACTACCTGCCCTCCTCCCCCACGCTCTTCAACTCCGGCACCCGGCACCCGCAGATGTCCTCCTGCTACCTGCTGGACTCCCCGCTGGACGAGCTGGACTCCATCTACGACCGCTACCACCAGGTGGCGCGCCTGTCCAAGCACGCGGGCGGCATCGGCCTCTCGTACTCCCGCATCCGCGCCCGCGGTTCGCTGATCCGCGGCACCAACGGGCACTCCAACGGCATCGTCCCGTTCCTGAAGACGCTCGACGCCTCCGTCGCCGCGGTCAACCAGGGCGGCCGGCGCAAGGGCGCCGCCGCCGTCTACCTGGAGACGTGGCACGCGGACATCGAGGAGTTCCTGGAGCTGCGCGACAACACGGGCGAGGACCAGCGGCGTACGCACAACCTCAACCTGGCGCACTGGATCCCCGACGAGTTCATGCGCCGGGTGGACGCGGACGGTACCTGGTCGCTGTTCTCCCCCGCCGACGTGCCCGAACTGGTCGACCTGTGGGGCGACGCGTTCGCCGCCGCCTACCGGGCGGCCGAGGCCAAGGGCCTGGCGCGCAAGACCATGCCCGCCCGTGAGCTGTACGGCCGGATGATGCGGACCCTCGCCCAGACCGGCCAGGGCTGGATGACGTTCAAGGACGCCTCCAACCGGACCGCGAACCAGACCGCCGAGCCGGGCCGCGTCGTGCACTCCTCGAACCTGTGCACCGAGATCCTGGAGGTCACCGACGACGGCGAGACGGCCGTCTGCAACCTCGGGTCGGTCAACCTCGGCGCCTTCGTCTCCCACGGCACCATCGACTGGGAGCGTCTGGACGCCACCGTCCGTACCGCCGTGACGTTCCTCGACCGGGTCGTGGACATCAACTTCTACCCGACCGAGCAGGCCGGCCGGTCCAACGCCCGCTGGCGGCCGGTGGGTCTGGGCGCGATGGGTCTCCAGGACGTCTTCTTCCAGCTGCGGCTGCCGTTCGACTCCCCCGAGGCCCGCGCCCTGTCGACGAAGATCTCCGAGCGGATCATGCTCGCCGCGTACGAGGCGTCCTGCGACCTCGCCGAGCGCTCGGGCCCCCTCCCCGCCTGGTCCGAGACGCGTGCCGCCCGCGGTGTGCTGCACCCGGACCACTACGACACCGAGCTGAACTGGCCGGAGCGCTGGGACGCCCTGCGCGCCCGCGTCGCGAAGACCGGGATGCGCAACTCGCTGCTGCTGGCCATCGCGCCGACGGCGACGATCGCCTCGATCGCGGGCGTGTACGAGTGCATCGAGCCGCAGGTCTCGAACCTCTTCAAGCGCGAGACGCTCAGCGGCGAGTTCCTCCAGGTCAACGCCTATCTGGTGGACGAACTGAAGAAGCTCGGCGTGTGGGACGCGCGGACCCGTGAGGCGCTGCGCGAGGCGAGCGGCTCCGTGCAGGGCTTCGCGTGGATCCCCGAGGAGGTGCGGGCGCTGTACCGCACCGCGTGGGAGATCCCGCAGCGCGGACTGATCGACATGGCGGCGGCCCGTACGCCGTTCCTCGACCAGAGCCAGTCGCTGAACCTGTTCCTGGAGACGCCGACGATCGGCAAGCTCTCCTCGATGTACGCGTACGCCTGGAAGCAGGGGCTGAAGACGACGTACTACCTGCGCTCCCGCCCGGCGACCCGGATCGCCCGTGCGGCGTCCGCCGCCCCGATCCCCGAGCAGGCTGCCGCACCCGACGCGGACGCGATCGCCTGCTCGCTCGAGAACCCCGAGTCCTGCGAGGCCTGCCAGTAATGAGCACCGACAAGAACAAGAACCTGCTGGACCCGGGCTTCGAACTGACCCTGCGGCCGATGCGCTACCCGGACTTCTACGAGCGCTACCGGGACGCGATCAAGAACACCTGGCACGTGGAGGAGGTCGACCTCCACTCCGACGTGGCGGACCTCGCCAAGATGTCGCCCGCCGAGCAGCACCTGATCGGACGGCTGGTGGCGTTCTTCGCGACCGGTGACTCGATCGTCTCGAACAACCTCGTGCTGACGCTGTACAAGCACATCAACTCTCCCGAGGCGCGGCTGTACCTGTCGCGGCAGCTCTTCGAGGAGGCCGTGCACGTCCAGTTCTACCTGACGCTGCTGGACACCTATCTGCCCGATCCGGACGACCGGGCGGCCGCGTTCGACGCGGTCGAGGAGATCCCGTCGATCCGCGAGAAGGCGCAGTTCTGCTTCCGGTGGATGGACTCGGTCGAGAAGATCGACCGGCTGGAGACGAAGGCCGACCGCCGCCGTTTCCTGCTGAACCTGATCTGCTTCGCGGCGTGCATCGAGGGGCTGTTCTTCTACGGCGCCTTCGCGTACGTGTACTGGTTCCGCTCGCGCGGGTTGCTGCACGGCCTCGCCACGGGCACCAACTGGGTGTTCCGTGACGAGACGATGCACATGAACTTCGCCTTCGAGGTCGTGGACACCGTCCGCAAGGAGGAGCCCGATCTCTTCGACGACGCGCTCCAGCAGCAGGTCACCGACATGCTGAAGGAGGCCGTCGAGGCGGAGCTGCAGTTCGGCCGCGACCTGTGCGGCGAGGGCCTGCCCGGGATGAACACCGAGTCGATGCGCCAGTACCTGGAGTGCGTCGCCGACGAGCGGCTCACCCGGCTGGGCTTCCCGGCGGTGTACGGGTCGGAGAACCCGTTCTCGTTCATGGAGCTCCAGGGCGTCCAGGAGCTGACGAACTTCTTCGAGCGCCGCCCGTCCGCCTACCAGGTGGCCGTCGAGGGCACGGTCGGCTTCGACGACGACTTCTGATCCGTTCAGATCCTCGCCCAGCTCCTGACGTACGGACGCCGTGCGGCCCTCACCGGCCGCGCGGCGTCGGCCGTTTGCGGGGGCTCGGCGCTCCGGCCCCGTTCCGCTTCCCGCAGCTGGCGGTCGATGCGGCGTTCGCGGGCGATGCCGACCAGCGCCGGTGCCAGGAAGAGTGCGAAAACGACTGCTATGCCCAGGTAGTTCAGGAATGTGTTCATGCCTCTACTGTCGCCGGTTCCCACCGATCGCGGCAGTGGCAGGACTGTCATGGAGCATCGAATTACTGCCACACTGGAGCCATGCTGAAGAATGTCGCCGTCCTGCTGCTCGACGCGGTCAACCCCTTCGAACTCGGCGTGGTCTGCGAGGTGTTCGGACTCGACCGCAGCGAGGACGGACTGCCGGTGCACGACTTCGCCGTGGTCTCCGCCGAGGGCCCCGTCCTGCGCACCCATGCCGGGTTCACCATCAGCACGCCCCACGGCCTCGACCGGCTGGAGGAGGCCGACCTCATCGCCGTCCCGGCCGGCAGCGGCTTCACCGACCGGGAGTACCCCGAGGAGGCCCTGGAGGCGCTGCGCCGGGCCGTGGGCCGAGGGTCCAGGGTGCTGAGCGTCTGTTCGGGGGCGTACGTGCTCGGCGCGGCCGGCCTGCTGGACGGCCGGCGCTGCACCACCCACTGGCGGCACGCCACCGAGCTGGCCCGCCGCTTCCCGAAGGCGATCGTCGAGCCGGACGTGCTCTACGTGGACGAGGGCCCGGTCATCACGTCGGCGGGCACGGCCGCGGGGATCGACGCCTGTCTGCACCTGGTCCGCCAGGCGTACGGGACCGCAGCCGCCAACACCATCGCCCGTCGCATGGTGGTGCCGCCGCACCGCGACGGCGGGCAGGCGCAGTACATCCAGCGCCCGCTGCCGCGGAACTCCTGCGACACGGTCGGCTCCACGCTGGCCTGGATGGAGCACCACCTCGACCAGGAGATGACCGTCGAGCAGCTGGCTGCCCAGGCGCACATGTCACCGCGCACCTTCGCCCGCCGCTTCCAGCAGGAGACGGGCACCACCCCGTACCGCTGGCTGCTGCGCCAACGCGTCCTGCTCGCTCAGCACCTCCTGGAGACATCCGATGAAACGATGGATACGATCGCCGGGCAGACCGGCTTCGGAAACGCCGCCGCGCTCCGCCATCAGTTCGTACGCTCCCTGGGCACCACGCCGAACGCGTACCGCCGCACCTTCCGCGGTCCGACCGCATTGACCGAAGCCGCCTGATCGTTCAGCGTTCTGACATCGGACCATTCGTCCAATCGATTCCCTGATCTGTCCATGGACCGGGCCACCGTGGACCCGCCAGGGTCGGGCGCATGGACATCCGGATGGCTAAACGAAGGACCGTCGGGGCCGTGGTGGCCGCGCTCGCCGCCGCTCTGCTGCCCCTGCAGAGCGCCTCGGCCGAGAGCGGGGCGGCCACTGCCACGCCACCGCCCGAGGTACTGCCCTCACTGCGGCAGTGGCAGCCGGGCGAGGGCGAGTTCACCCTCACGCACCGGGCCCGGATCGTGCTGGACGGGGTGCGGGAGCAGCGCACGACGGCCGATGCGGCGCGGTTCGCCGGCGAGCTGGCGGGGAAGGCCCCGGTCTCGCGGGGCAAGGCCCGGCCGGGCGACATCGTGCTGCGCCAGGACCCGTCCCTGAAGGGAGCGCTGGGCACGGAGGGATACCGCCTCGACGTCGGCGACCGGGTCACGGTGACCGCAGCGACGTCGGCGGGCGTCTTCTACGGCTCGCGTACGGTGCTCCAGTTGCTGAACGGCGACGGCCGGGCCGCGCGCGGTTCGGCGACCGATGTGCCCGCGTACCGCGAGCGCGGGGTCGGGGTGTGCGCCTGTTACATCAACGTCTCGCTGCCCTGGTTCGAGCGGCTGATGAAGGACATGGCCTCCCAGAAGCTCAACCAGCTCTGGATCGAGGCGAAGGTCAGGAGCGATGCCGACCCGGAGTCGGCGTTCTGGGGCTACTACACGAAGCCGCAGGTCCGCGCGCTGGTCGCGATGGCGAAGAAGTACCACATCGACCTGGTGCCGGAGATCAACTCCCCCGGCCACATGGACACCTACCTGGAGAACCACCCGGAGCTCCAGCTCAAGGACAAGGACGGCGTCGCCTCGCCGCCCCGGCTGGACATCTCGCGGCCCGAGGCACTGACGTACTACACCTCGATGGTCGACGAGGCCCTGGAGGTGTGGGACACCCGCACCTGGCACATGGGCGCCGACGAGTACATGATCGGCTCCTCGTACCCGGACTATCCGCAGCTGCAGACGGCCGCGACCGCGAAGTTCGGCGCCTCGGCCACCCCCGACGACCTCTTCGTCGACTTCATCAACCGGGTCAACGCACACGTGAAGGCCGACGGCCGGTCGCTGCGGATCTGGAACGACGGCCTGATGGGCCGCAACAGTGTCGTCCCCCTGGACCGTGACATCACCGTCGAGCACTGGCTGGGCGGCGGCGCCATCCAGCAGCCGTCCGCCCTGCTGGCCGAGGGCCGGCCGGTGATGAACTCCGCGTACGCGCTCTACCTGGTGCGCGGCGGCTACACGACGCAGACCCAGAAGCTGTACGAGAGCGACTGGACGCCCCTGCGCTTCGAGGGCCAGACCCTGCCGGCCACGGCGGCGAACCTGACCGGCGCGAAGATCAGCCTGTGGCCGGACAGCGCGGCCGCCGAGACCGAGAACGAGGTCGAGGCGAAGGTCTTCATGCCGCTGCGCTTCATCGCCCAGGCCACCTGGGGCGGCCCGAAGCCCAGTGAGACGTACGCCGGTTTCGAGGCGCTCGCCCGGCGGATCGGACACGCCCCCGGCTGGGAGAACACCGACCGCGCCCCGCTGGCCGACGGTACCTACCGGCTGACCGCGGGCGCGAAGGCGCTGGCGCCCGGCACGGACGCCGGGGTGTCGGTGGCCCGGGACGCGAAGGCGGCCTGGACGCTGACGGCGACCGCCGACGGCTACTACACCGTGAAGTCGGCGCAGAGCGGGCTGTGCCTGGACGCGGCGCGCGGGAAGAAGTATTTGGGGGCTCCACTGGAGGTGGGAGCCGAGCTGTCGCTCGGGGCCTGCGCGGCAGGGGCGCGCACGCAGCGCTGGCAGCTGGACACCGGAGCAGGCGGGCTCCTCCTGCGCAACGCCATCTCCCAGCTCCGGCTGACGGAGCGGTCCGCGGACGGCGCCGCGGTGCAGACGACGGGCGGGACGCGCCTGACGGCGAAGTCCGCCTGATCGCGTGTGTGGGGCCCGCCGGTGCCGGCGGGCCCCACACGCGTGTCAGATGCCGCAGTTGGGTGCAGACCAGAAGTGGCTGGGGCCCTGGTTCACGTGGACGTGGTCGTTGTGGTCCGGGTAGCCCGGGCCGAGAATCCCGTTGAACCCGTGGTTGCGGGCCTGCTGGGCGAGGGTGCAGAAGGCGATTCCGCCCAGGTCGGCCGCGTCGCCGTACATATGGCGGCTGTTGGACGCACCGCCGGCCGCGCTGTTGCAGGAGGTGGAGCGGAAGCCGCTGTTGACGGTGATGGGGCGGTCACCGAGCGCGTGGCGCAGTGCCTCCAGCTTCCACATGGTGCTCAGGGCGTTCGCCTTGGCGGTGGCGGCCGCGACCTTGCCGCCGGACCAGGTGCTGTTGCACTTGTTGAGCTCGGCGTACGTGAAGTGGATCGGCGTGCAGTCGTTGTCCTGGAGGGCGTACAGCTTGGACTGGGTGGCGGGGCCGGCGACGCCGTCCGCCGCCAGCCCGTAGGCGGCCTGGAAGCGCTTGACGGCGGCGGTGGTGGCGGGCCCGTAGGACCCGTCCACGGCGAGTACGGAGTTGTATCCGGGGTATCCGGCCACCCTGATCTGGAGCTGGACGACATCGTTGCCGGTGGCGCCCGGGGACAGCGTGCGGGTCCAGGTGTAGCAGCCGTCGGCCTGTGCGGTTCCGGCGGTCACCACCGCCCCGCCCAAGGCGAAAGCCATGGTCATGACAAGACCGAGCAGGAGTCGTGCGGAACGTCTGAGCATGGGGGGCTCCCAACCACGGTGAAGGTGTGGAGTGTGAGCCTGGCGGACGAGTCGACGCGCGTCAACTGTGCAAGGACGAACGGAAGTTGAAGGTACGGGAACATGGCATGGGCCCTGCTCCGGCCATACCGGAACAAGGCCCTCGCGCCCTGCGCGCTCAGGGTCAGTCGTTCGGAACGACCTCGTAGCGCGGGGTGTTCTCCGCCATCTGCCGCAGCGCGTCCTTGCGGTCGCGCTTGGACAGACGGTCGATGTACAGGTAGCCGTACAGGTGGTCCGTCTCGTGCTGGAGGCAGCGGGCGAAGTAGCCGTTGCCCCGGACCTTGACCGGGTTGCCCTCGGCGTCCCGGCCGCGCACCACCGCGTAGTCCGGGCGGGCCAGCGAGGCGTACGCCGTCGGGACCGAGAGGCAGCCCTCGTTGGAGTCGTCCAGGACGCGCTCCTCGGGCGCCAGCTCGTCCAGCACCGGGTTGCAGATGACACCCGTGTGCCGGACCCCGTCGTCGTCCGGGCAGTCGTAGACGAAGACCTTGAGGTCGACCCCGATCTGGTTGGCGGCCAGGCCCACGCCCTCCGCCGCCCGCTGGCTGGCGAACATGTCGTCGATCAGCCGGGCCAGCTCGTCGTCGAACGCGGTGACGTCCTTGCACTCCTTGTGCAGGACCGGATTGCCCACGACCGTGATCGGGCGCGAGGTGCCACGCTCGCGGTATGCCGCCTCACGCGCCTCACAGTCCTCGGTGTCGATAAGGAAACCTTCCTCGTCGACGCTGATCTGCTCGTCCGTCTCCTGCTGCGCCATGTCCGCCGTACGCCTTCCTCACAACCTGAAACCCGGGATCCGCGGCTCGCTGGAACCCGGGCACCCGAGCACCGGAATCGGTGCGCGTACAGCCTACGGGCACCTTCCGGCAGACTTCTTCGGGACGTCAGCAGACTTCTTCGAGATCCCGCCACTCACGGCTGTCCGGACTGTCCGCCACCCACCCGTCGAGCAGCCCGCGCACCAGCCCGGCGGGGGCCGCGAGACCGCACTCGCGCTCGGGAACCCACAGCTCGCCCGCGGTGCGGTGACCCAGCGGACCGGGATGGCCCGGCTCACTGTGGTCGTGCGGATCGAGGTGCTCGCCATCACCCTCGTCGCTCTCCATCCGGCTCTCCGAGCAGGCCCGGCACAGCAGCCGGACGGACGAGGACCAGTCCTCGGCGGCGAAGCCGGCGTCGGACGCCAACTGCTCCAGCGCGTCCCGGTCCTCCTCGGTGGCCGCTTCGAGGAGCACCACCCAGGTGGGCACGGGAGACGGCGCCCACAGCTCGATCTCGTCGAACACCGGGTACGACGGCCCTGCCGCGGTGATCCGCTCGCCGTGGGGCACCCCGTCGTGCAGGACGACCTCACCCCAGCGCCGCCCCGACGACGGCAGCGGGATGGACAGCACTTCGATCCGTGCCGGATCCAGCCTGCGTCCCCACACGACCTCGGCCTCGCCCTCGGGCGACAGCCGCACGGCCGCGCTGCCGAGCTCCATGCCGACCGGCTCGCTGCCGGAGGCCGGGGTCTGCTGCCCGCCGCCGGGCACCTTCAGCCCGTACGCCTGCCAGGCCCGGCGGGCCAGCGGCCAGTCCTGGAGCGCGGTGGCGGCGATCCCGACGTTCCACCAGTCGGGGGCGCCGGACTCCTTGTCGAGCAGCGCGACGGCCCGCAGGCCCGCGGCTCTCGCCTGTTCCCAGTCGTGCCGGAACTTGTGCAGCAGCGCCAGGTTGAACCACGACTCCGAGAGCCAGGGCTCCAGATCCGCCGCACGCGTCAGCAGCGCGCCCGCGTCCTCGTACCGGCCGTCGCCGATCAGCGTGAACGCGCGGTCCGTGGCCTGCCGCCAAGAGGCGGAGGGCCGATGCCGTACCTTCCCGAAGATCCTCACGATTCCCGCCTGTCCCGACTGGACACCCTCGTTTTCCACTCTCTTCGCATCCAACCATGCCCGGCCGGACGCCCGCTCATTACCCATGGGTTACCCAGGCGGGACGGGGGTCAGACCGCCCCTGGCCAGAACCCGCGCGAGCGATTCCACGACCTGGGGCTGGTAATCACGGCCTGTCCCGAGCCTGAGCTGTTCCAGTGCGCCGAGCGGCCCGCTGAGACCTTCCCCGCACAGGTCGTCGTATGCGTTGACCGCCCGGACGATCCTGGCGGACAGCGGCTGCTCGCGGAAGGGGTCGGCCTGCTGCTCCACGACGACGGCGACCTCGGTGTCCACCCCGGTCTGGCGTACCACCGCACCGCCCAGCAGGGCGATCCGTCGCTGCTCGGCGGGCGGCAGACAGGCGGTGGCCCCGTCCGGCACCGGGTCGACGAGCGAGAGCTGGCCGATGTCGTGCATCAGCGCCGCGTATTCCAGGACGGTGAGCTCCGGCCCGGAGAGACCCATCTCACGCCCGACGGCCGTGCAGAGCGCCGCGACCCGGCGGGCGTGGCCGTGCGGGGTGTAGCCGGCGATCTCGGTCGACCGGGCGAGCGAGGCGATGGTCTGCCGGTACGTGGTGCGCACGGCGGCGAACCGGCGGAAGGACACCTGGGTGAGCAGCAGCGGTACGCACAGGACGGGCAGCGCCCACAGCCCCGCGACGGCGACCCCGAGCGCCATCACGGCGCCGGTCGCGCAGACCGCCGACCCGATGCCCGTCAGTGCCCTCAGCTCGTCGCGGAGCAGCGGGCCGTACGGGACGGGGGTGGCGCCCGCCGCGCGGAGACTGCGGGGCAGTGTGCGGGCCCGCAGCAGCAGGGCGCCCAGGACCGCGTCGCACAGGGCGGTGAGGCCGAGCAGCACGAGCAGGAACGCCGCGTAGTACGGGCCCTCGCCGAACCAGCTCGCGGACCGGCCGGAGTTGTACAGCGGCTGGAAGCACACGGCCGCGAACGCGACGGTCAGGACGCGGCGGGCCACCTGGTCGGGGCCGGGCCCGCTGCCGCGCGCGACATGGGGCACGGAGGCGACGAGCTGCGCCGCGACGAGCACGGCGAGCACCTGGAAGACCCCGTGTGTGGTGGGCCCCCCGCCGCTGCGCCCGAGCAGGGCGTAGGCGAGCGCCCCGGCGGCGCCGAGCGGCGCGGGCTCCCGCTCCCCCGGCTGGGCGCCCCAGCGGGCCAGCTCACCAATGGTGATGAGCACCCCGAAGGCGAGGGCGTGACCTGGTTCGCGCAGACCGTCCCGGAGCGTGTGCACGAGCCCGGCGGCGGCGAGCACGAGGGCTGCGCCGCGAACGGCCAGGACGACAGGCGGCAGCCGTACCCACCGCGGGCTCACCGGGGGCGGCCCGGCGTCCCGGACGGCAATGACGACGGCGACGATGGCGATGGCGAGGCGCCGGGATCAAGTGCGTCCGGCGAATGAGGACGAACCGGCCCCCGGGCGGGCCCGGCGCCCCCGTCCCCACCGCCGGCCACACCCCGCGGCACCGGCACCTCGTCCGCCGTCACGGCCGTCGCCGCCCCGGACCACCCGTGCCGTTCCAGGCCCCGCGCCAGCGCCCGCACCATCTGCGGGTCGAACTGGGTACCCGCACAGCGCTTGAGCTCCTCGACGGCGACCGGCACCGGGCGGCCCGGCCGGTAGGAGCGGGTGGAGGTCATGGCGTCGAACGCGTCGGCGACGGCGACGACGCGGGCGAACTCGGGGATCCGGCGGCCGGTGAGGCCGTACGGGTATCCGCTGCCGTCGAGCCGTTCGTGGTGGTGCAGGATCGCGGCCCGCGCCTCACCTAGGAAGCCGATGCCGCGGACGATCTCGTGCCCGTACTCCGGGTGCAGTTCGATCACCCGGCGCTCCTCGGGCGTCAGCGGCCCGTCCTTGCGCAGCACCCTCGTCGGCACCCCGAGCTTGCCGACGTCGTGCAGGATGCCGGCGAACCGGAGCACCTCGATGCGCTCCTTCTCCATGCCCAGTTCCTGCGCGATGAGCACGGACGCGTGCCCCACCCGCTCGCTGTGCCCCCGGGTGTAGGTGTCCTTGATGTCGACGGCCTGCACGAGGGCCCTGATCGTGGCGCGGTGCGCGGCGTGCTCGCGGTGGTACTGGGCGAAGACCCAGCAGGAGATGTACATCGGCAGCAGGACGAAGAGCGCGGCCAGCGGCCCGTACGAGCTGTTCCACAGGATGGCCATCATCAGCCCCGCGAGGCCGTGCACCAGGTGCGGTCCGAGCGAGCGCGGCAGCATCCCGCTCCAGGCGCGTCGCAGGGGCAGGTGTTCGGCCGCGACGAGGATGGAACCGTCCAGGGCGGCCAGGACGAGGCTGAAGACCAGCGCGGCGGCGCAGGCGGGCAGCAGGGCGTACGGGAGGTCGGGCAGCCGGTCCGGTCCCGGGCCGCCGAGCGCGGCCCTGCCGCCGAGCAGGGCGTGCGCGGACGACGCCGCCCAGACGGTGACGGGCAGCCGGCCGGCCCGCCAGACGCGTCGCGCCGCGGCGGGAGGCTTCTCCACCCGGCCGACGAGCGAGCCCGGGATCGCGACCAGCGCCGCGGCCGGGGGCGGCAGCAGGAAGGCCGCGGCGAGGAGGAGGGGGAAGAACGATCCGGCACTGACCGGCACGGAGCTGCCGAAGAAGGGGCAGCGGCCGGGCAGTTCACAGATGAGGTAGAGCCCGGCGAGCAGTCCGAGGGTGGTCCACGGAGTGCCCGCGCCGGGACGCAGCGCGGGCAGGGCACACAGGACGGCGCCGAGCGCGACGGCCAGGATGTACGCCCACGCCGCGCCACGTATGGCTCTCACCCGTCCCGCCCGCCCCTGGGTCGTGTCCGCGAGGTCCCGCCTGGTTCGCGGCGTCGGTACGCACTTCGAACCCCGCCCATCAGGCGGACGACGATACTTTTCGGACACTTCCCAGCATCGCCAATGGAGGCGCCAGGCTAGCGAGTTGGGCGTCCCGGCTGAGGGCCGACGACTGCGATTAGCACGTTCGGGTGATGCGTCACTCTCCGGCGGCGGCCGGCAGTTCGGTGTCGGAGACTGTGACGTCCTGCTCCGGCACTGCCTGCCCGGACCGGATCAGATCGATCCGGCCCATCACCTTGGAGCGCAGGTCGGACGGCACGTCGTCCTGACCGCAGCAGCGCTTGACCAGCTTCTTCACGGCCTGCTCCAGGCCGTACTTCTCCAGACAGGGGGAGCACTCGCCGAAGTGCACCTCGAACTTGGTGCAGTCGCTGTCGGGCATCTCCCGGTCGAGGAACTCGTAGAGGTGATCGAGGACCTCAGCGCACTCCGTCTCGTGCGGCTCTCCGCAGCTCATGAGCCCGAGCCTTTCCGATCGTCCGACTCACCGGCGCCCGCCGGGACGAGCCCGCGGTCACGGGCGTAGTCCTCCAGCATGCCGCGCAGCTGACGGCGGCCCCGGTGCAGCCGGGACATCACCGTACCGATGGGAGTCCCCATGATGTCCGCGATCTCCTTGTAGGCAAAGCCCTCTACATCGGCAAGATAGACCGCGATGCGGAACTCTTCGGGGATCGCCTGCAGCGCAGACTTCACATCGGAGTCGGGCAGGTGGTCGAGGGCCTGGGACTCGGCGGAGCGCAGACCTGTCGACATGTGCGACTCGGCACGGGCCAGCTGCCAGTCCTCGATCTCCTCGGCCGCACTGCGCTGGGGTTCGCGCTGCTTCTTGCGGTACGAGTTGATGAAGGTGTTGGTGAGGATGCGGTACATCCACGCCTTGAGGTTGGTGCCCTCACGGAACTGATGGAAGGAGCCGTACGCCTTGGCGTACGTCTCCTGGACCAGGTCCTCGGCATCCGCGGGGTTGCGCGTCATGCGCAGCGCCGCCGAGTACATCTGGTCGAGGAAACCGAGGGCATCGCGCTCGAAGCGCGCGTTGCGCTCGGCCGTCGTCTCCTGCGGGCGGCCGTCGTCGGTCCCTGTGTCGGTCCCAGTGACCGGACCCACCTCCTCCAACGCTGTGGCGGAGCCGAAACCGGACCCGCTCGAATCGGAGAATAGTCGACCTTGGTCCGACGCGGGCTGTCGATCCGATCCGCTCAGTGCCCGCTCGGGAGCGGTCTTGGCCGCATGCAGCACCGTCCACTCCAGGTCAGCGGCGTTCGAGCGACGCGGGCAGATGGTCGAACCCATGCGACGGACTCCCTCTCCACATACGACGTTGGTGTACCGACTTCCCGAACAACATCGGCCCCCCGCCCCGCATTCCCGGGCGCGGGACCAGTTCCGGATCAGACGATCCCGGCCAGCCAGCCGGTCACGGACGTGGTGAGGATCTCCATCGCCTGATCCTCGGTCAGCCCGGACCGCTTGGGGACGGCGAAGCCGTGGTCCCCGTGCGGCACCTCGGCGATCCGGTGTTCCCCCGGCGGGAACTCGGCGGGCTTGCCGAACGGGTCGTTGCCGCCCTGGACGACGAGCGTGGGCAGGCCGGAGCCCAGGAGCTCGTCCGCGCGGGACTTCTCCGGGCGGCCCGGCGGGTGCAGCGGGAAGCTGAGCGCGAGGACCGCACGGGCGCCGAGCGCGGCCGCTGTGCGGCAGGCCACCCTGGCCCCGGCGCTGCGTCCGCCGGCGACGACCGGGAGCCCCGGGGCCGCCAGTGCCGGCCACAGGCCGCGCCAGCCGGTGTCCAGGGTCCTGGGGGCGGGCGCGAGCTTCTTCCCGGCGACCCGCCAGGGCTGCTCCACCAGGGCGACGCTCACTCCGTGCGCGGGCAGCGCGGCGGCCAGGGCCCGCAGGTCGCGGGCCTCGATGCCGCCGCCCGCGCCGTGTCCGAGCGCGAGCAGGAGGCGCGGATGTGCGGCGGGGGCCCAGGTGATCCGGGCCGTACCGGCGTCGGTCTCGACCGTTTCGGTGCGGGGATCTGTCTCGGTGGCTTTCACTCCCCCATCCAACCAACCCGTGGCAGGCCGTCCGGGGTCCGGCGCATCCTCCGGAGGCGCGTCCCTCAGAAGAGGGTGCTCACCTCGGGGGCCGCCAGCTCGTCGAGCAGCTCGGGGCCGTTGTTGCGCACGTTGCTGACGGCGGTGGCCACCGGGTAGGCCCGCATCAGCCCGCCGGGCGGCGGCGCGAGCAGCCCGCGCAGCTCCTCGACGTCGGTGTGGGAGGGGTCCAGCCAGTCGTCCCAGCGGTCCGGGGTCAGCATCAGGGGCATCCGGGGGTGGATGTCGGCGAGCGCGGACGGGCCCTCGGCGGGCGCGACGGCGAGCGGGTCCGTCTCCGCCTCGGTCGTGATCACCGAGCAGGTCACCCACCAGGCCTGCGGGTGGTCGTCCGGCAGGGTCCGGTCGCGCCAGAACTCGTACAGCCCGGCCATGGCGAAGACCGATCCGTCGGCGGGCGTCACGAAGTACGGCTGCTTGCGGGGGCGCTTCTTGCGGCCCTTCTCCTCCAGCTGCCGCTCCTCGGTGCCGGTCACCCACTCGTAATAGCCGTCGGCCGGCAGGATGCAGCGCCGGGAGACGAAGGGGCGGCGGAAGGACGGCTTCTCGTGGACCGTCTCGGCGCGGGCGTTGATCATCCGGGCGCCGCCGTCCGGCGTCTTGGCCCAGGAGGGGACGAGGCCCCACTTCAGTGCGCGCAGCTGGCGAACCGGACGCTGGTCGTCGGCGTCCTTCACAGGACGCTCCAGTACGGCGTAGACCTCCTTGGTCGGCGCCACGTTGTAATCGGGTTCCAGCGTCTCGGCCGGTTCCCACTTCTCCACCTGGAAGAGTCCGGTCAGATCCTCGGGCCGCCGACTCGCTGCATACCGTCCGCACATAAGTGCCAGACTGCCACGACCGTCATCCCGACCGGACGCCAATACCGCAAGGAGCCGCCCACAGCATGGACAGCACCGATCTCGGCAACCTGTGGGACCGCGTCTTCGGCACCCAGCCCGCTCCGGAACAGTGGCTGGTGGTGGTGACCGCCACGGCCGCGCTCATCGCCGTCGTGCCGAACTTCATATGGCGGCTGTCACGCAACGCGATCACCATCGCCCACGAGGGCGGCCACGGGCTGATCGCCCTGTGCACCGGACGGCAGCTCTCGGGCATCCGGCTGCACTCGGACACCAGTGGGCTGACGGTGAGCCGGGGCAAGCCGACGGGGATCGGCATGGTCCTGACCGCGGCGGCGGGCTACACCGCGCCGTCGCTGCTGGGCCTGGGTGGTGCCTGGCTGCTGGTGAACGGCCGGATCACGCTGCTGCTGTGGGTGGCGACGGCGCTGCTCGCGGTGATGCTGGTGATGATCCGCAATGTGTACGGGGCGCTGACGGTGATCTTCACCGGGTCGCTCTTCCTGCTGATGTCGTGGCTGGCCTCGCCCGCGTGGCAGTCGTTGTTCGCCTACAGCGCGGTCTGGTTCCTGCTGCTGGGCGGCGTGCGTCCGGTGTTCGAGCTGCAGTCCAAGCGGCGGCACGGCGGGGCGCCGGACTCGGACGCGGACCAGTTGGCCCGGCTGACGGACGTACCGGCCGCGCTGTGGCTGTTCCTGTTCCACGCGGTGTCACTGTGTTCGCTGATCGGCGGCGGGCGCTGGCTGCTGGGGCTGTGAGCGGAGTGTGAGCGGGCTTCCCGCATCACTCCAGCGTTACGTCCCCGTTTCGTCCCGTTTGGCCTGAATCGGGGCGGGCCGGGAGCCACTAAAGTGAAGCCCATGACCGAAAGCTCCGTGCACCCCGCCCTCTGGCCCGCCCCTCACGCGAGCGGAGCCGTCGACGCCACCGTCACGGTGCCCGGATCGAAGTCGGTCACCAACCGCGCGCTGGTGCTGGCCGCGCTCTCCTCGGAGCCCGGCTGGCTGCGCCGCCCGCTGCGCTCCCGCGACACCCTGCTGATGGCCGACGCGCTGCGCGCGATGGGCGTCGGCATCGAGGAGACGGTGTCCTCCAGCTCGGCGGCGACCGGCGGCCCGGACGCCTCGGGCGAGGCCTGGCGGGTCATCCCGGCCGGTCTGCACGGCCCCGTGACGGTCGACGTCGGCAACGCCGGTACGGTCATGCGCTTCCTGCCCCCGGTGGCGACGCTGGCGAACGGGCCGGTCCGCTTCGACGGCGACCCCCGTTCCTACGAGCGCCCGCTAACCGGTGTGATCGACGCCCTGCGGGTGCTCGGCGCCCGGATCGACGACGACGGCCGCGGCTGTCTTCCGTTGACCGTGCACGGCGGCGGGGCGCTGGACGGCGGCCCGGTCGCGATCGACGCCTCCTCGTCGTCCCAGTTCGTCTCGGCGCTGCTGCTGTCGGCGCCCCGCTTCAACCAGGGCGTGGAGGTACGTCACACCGGCGCCCGCCTCCCCTCCATGCCGCACATCCGGATGACGGTCGACATGCTGCGGGCCGTCGGCGCCCAGGTGGACGAGCCGGAGACGGGCGGCGAGCCGAACGTCTGGCGGGTCTCCCCGTCGGCGCTGCTGGGCCGGGACCTGACGGTGGAACCGGACCTGTCCAACGCCCAGCCGTTCCTGGCAGCGGCGCTGGTCACCGGCGGCCGGGTCACCATTCCGGACTGGCCCCTGCACACCACGCAGCCCGGTGACGCGCTGCGCGAGATCTTCACCGCGATGGGCGGCAGCTGCGAGCTGACCGAGCACGGGCTCACCTTCACCGGCTCGGGCCGGATCCACGGCATCGACGTCGACCTCGGCGAGGTCGGCGAGCTCACCCCGGGCATCGCGGCCGTCGCCGCCCTGGCCGACTCCCCCTCCACCCTGAGCGGCGTCGCCCACCTGCGGCTGCACGAGACGGACCGGCTGGCCGCGCTCACCAAGGAGATCAACGAGCTGGGCGGCGACGTCACGGAGACCGCCGACGGCCTCCACATCCGGCCCAGGCCGCTGCACGGCGGTACCTTCCATACGTACGACGACCACCGCATGGCCACCGCGGGGTCGATCATCGGCCTTGCCGTCCCCGGAGTGGAGATCGAGAACGTGGCGACGACCGCCAAGACCCTGCCCGACTTCCCGCAGATGTGGACCGGAATGCTCGGGGCCTGAGACATGCGCCGCTACGGCAAGAACCCCGACGAGGACGACATCCGGGTCCGCCCCAACCGCAAGGGCAACCGGCCTCGTACCCATATCCGGCCCAAGCACGAGGACGCCGAGGAAGGCATGGTCCTCACCGTGGACCGCGGCCGCCTCACCTGCCTCGTCGAGGGCCGCACGGTCATCGCGATGAAGGCCCGGGAGCTGGGCCGCAAGGCCGCGGTGGTGGGCGACACCGTCTCCATCGTCGGCGACCTGTCCGGCGAGAAGGACACCCTCGCCCGGATCGTCCGCATCGGTGAGCGGCGCTCCGTGCTGCGCCGGACGGCGGACGACGACGATCCGTTCGAGCGGGTGGTGGTGGCCAATGCCGACCAGCTGGCGATCGTCACCGCGCTGGCCGATCCGGAACCCCGCCCGCGCATGATCGACCGCTGTCTGGTCGCCGCGTACGACGGCGGGCTCTCCCCCCTCCTCGTGCTGACCAAGTCCGATCTGGCCTCCCCGGACAAGCTGCTGGAGGCGTACACCCCACTGGGGGTCCCGTTCATCGTCACCAGCCGCGAGGAACTGGAGAGCGGAGATGCCGCCGACCGGGTCCGCGAGCAGCTCAACGACCGGGTCACCGCCTTCGTCGGGCACTCCGGTGTCGGGAAGACGACGCTGGTCAACGCCCTCGTCCCCAAGGACAGGCGGCGCACCACCGGGATCGTCAACGCGGTCACGGGGCGCGGGCGGCACACCACGACGTCGGCGCTGGCGCTCCCCCTGCCGGACTACCGGGGCTGGGTGATCGACACCCCCGGCGTACGTTCCTTCGGCCTGCACCACATCGACCCGTCCCGGGTCATCAACGCCTTCCCCGACCTCCAGCCCGGCACCGAGGAGTGTCCGCGCGGCTGCACCCACGACAGCCTGCAACCGGAATGCGCGCTGGACGCCTGGGTGGCGGCCGGCCACGCCGATCCGGCACGGCTGGACTCGCTGCGCCGGCTGCTGTCCACCCGGGAGCGGCGCGAGGGCGACTGACCGCTGTCCTCCGGCGGCGACGCGAGAACGACCGGCCGGGCACGTTTGCGATCACTCATCACCGGTAAGTGCATAATCACGCTCAGCGGTACAAGGCGGTCACCGATGCGGGAGGGGCACTGACGATGGCGTGGCTGCTGGTCGTGGTCGCGGGACTTCTGGAGACCGGCTTCGCGGTCTGCCTCAAGCTCTCGCACGGCTTCACCCGCCTCTGGCCGACCATCGCCTTCTGCATCTTCGCCCTCGGCAGTTTCGGTCTGCTGACCCTGTCGCTGAAGAAGCTCGACGTCGGTCCCGCCTACGCGGTGTGGACCGGCATCGGCGCGGCGGGCACCGCGATCTACGGCATGGTCTTCCTCGACGACGTGGTCTCCACGCTCAAGCTGATCTCGATCTCGCTGGTGATCCTCGGCGTGATCGGTCTTCAGCTGTCCGGCTCCTCCCAATGACGGCCGGTGCCTTCGTCTCACGCTGACGGCCGGCGTCGCCCGGTGTCCTCCCGGCCCCGGCGTCTCTCCGGCCGCGTTCAGGCGGCCCCGTCCGGCAGCCGGTCCATGATGTCCCGCACCAGTTGGGCCCCGTCCCCCGCCACGCCCGCGGGCGGCGGCACCAGCGCGTAGGACAGGGCGAGCCGCAGGGCGAGTTCGCACGCCAGGGCCAGGGCCGCCGGGTCGTGCGGGGGGCGCCCCTCGTCCAGTGCGGCCACCGCGCGGTCCCTGACCTCGCCGAGGAGTTCGGTGGGGGACGGCGGTCCGGCATCGGCCCGGCGTTGGGCCGGCACGGCGGAGGCGGAGCGTCGCACGCAGGCGCGGGGGCAGGGCGACCCCTCCCGCCAGCACCCCGTGAGCAGCCCTCTGACCAGGGCGCTCGCCCGGGTGGCGCGGACCGTCCAGGCGGCGGTGGCGGCCAGCCTGTCGCCCGTACCGCCGGCGGAACCCAGCGCCCGCTCCACACCGGCCAGGTAACCGTCGGCGGCGCGCCGGACCAGGGCCCGGGCGAGGCCGTCCTTGCCGCCGAACTCGTTGTACAGCGTCTGGCGGGAGACACCCGCGGCCGCGGCCACGTCGACCATCCGCACGGCAGCCCAGGGCCGGGCGGCCAGCGCCGCGTGGGCGGCGTCCAGCAGTGCTTCCCGCGCTGTCGGCATCATCGCCTCCCGCACCTAGGACTCTGCGGTCCCAGAGTTGAGGCGCTCCCCCGCACTGTCAAGGCTTCCCGCAGCCTCCGGGGCCCTGTGGCTCCGTTCACCCGCGGTGGATACTGTGACGGCATGCCCGATTACCACGATGATCTGCGCCTCGCCCACGTGCTGGCGGACGCCGCCGACGCGACGACGATGGACCGGTTCAAGGCTCTGGACCTCAAGGTCGAGACCAAGCCGGACATGACGCCGGTGACCGAGGCCGACAAGGCCGCCGAGGAGCTGATCCGCGGCCACCTCCATCGGGCACGGCCGCGTGACGCGATCCTGGGCGAGGAGTACGGGATCGAGGGGACGGGGCCGCGCCGCTGGGTGATCGACCCGATCGACGGCACCAAGAACTATGTGCGCGGCGTGCCGGTCTGGGCGACGCTGATCTCGCTGATGGAGGCCGGCGAGGACGGCTTCCAGCCGGTGGTCGGTGTGGTGTCCGCGCCGGCGCTGCAGCGGCGCTGGTGGGCGGCGAAGGGCGCGGGCGCGTTCTCCGGCCGCAGCCTGACCTCCGCGACCCGGCTGAGCGTCTCGAAGGTGGAGCGCATCGCGGACGCCTCGTTCGCGTACTCCTCGCTGACCGGCTGGGAGGAGCAGGGCCGGCTGGACGGCTTCATGGACCTGACCCGGGCCTGCTGGCGCACGCGTGGGTACGGGGACTTCTGGCCGTACATGATGGTCGCCGAGGGGTCGGTCGACATCTGCGCCGAGCCGGAACTCTCGCTCTGGGACATGGCCGCGAACGCCATCATCGTCCAGGAGGCGGGCGGCCGGTTCACCAGCCTGGACGGGGTCGACGGACCGGGCGGCGGGAACGGGGCGGCCTCGAACGGAACGCTCCACCACGAACTGCTGGGCTATCTGAACCAGCGCTACTGACCTCGATGAGCCGGGCCGCACGGCTCTGACAGGCATACGGAACGACGAGGGGCGTGCCGCACCACCGCACGCCCCTCGAACGATCTTCACTCCCCCTTGTTGCCGCCCCCCATCGGTGCGACTCTGAGAGTCCCCCCACTTGTGAACTTGTGAATCGGCTCACGGAGTCGCTTCACCGAGGAGGTGGCTCCCTTCATGCTCGTCCGAGACGCCATGAGCACGGTGGTCCTGACCATCGGCCCGGCCCACACCCTCCGCCAGGCCGCCCGGCTGATGTCGGCGCGCCGGATCGGAGCAGCCGTCGTCCACGACCCGGACACCTGCGGGCTCGGCATCATCACCGAGCGCGACATCCTCAACGCGGTCGGATCGGGGCTGGACCCCGATATGGAGACCGCCTCCACCCACACGACGACCGACGTCGTCTTCGCCGCGTCCACCTGGACCCTGGAGGAGGCCGCCGAGGCCATGACGCACGGGGGCTTCCGGCACCTGATCGTGCTGGACGGCGCCGGGCCGGTCGGCATCGTCTCGGTGCGCGACATCATCCGGTGCTGGACACCGGCCAGGCGCCATCCGGTAGAGCTGGTCGGCTGAGGCCGGACGCACGGCCGGCCGGCCCCCGCGGACGGGAACCGGCCGGTCTCCGGACCAGGAGAGCTACGCGCGCCGGGCCTGGACGGCGGCGTCCAGGCGCTTGCCGAAGTCCCCGTCGGCCTGGCGGAAGTTGTTGATCGCTCGCTCGACGATGTCCTCGCGCGAGACCTTCGCGATGAAGCCCGCGAGGTTGTCGATCAGTCGGCTCTTCTCGTCCTCGGTGTAGAGCCGGTAGAGGTTCCCGGCCTGGACGAAGTCGTTGTCCTCGGCGTGGACCGGCGCCTCGTGCGTACCGGTGCCGCCCGTGACCTGGGTGGCCTCCCACAGGGGGCGGTCGGTCTGGACGGGGCCGCCGAAGCTGTTCGGCTCGTAGTTCTTCGCACCCTTGTGGCGGCCGTCGTACAGGTACCCGTCGCGGCTGTTGGTGCGCGCCTCGGTGGCGTGCGGGCGGTTGACCGGCAGGTGGTCGGCGTTGATGCCGACGCGGTAGCGGTGCGCGTCGCCGTACGCGAAGAGACGGCCCTGGAGCATCTTGTCCGGAGACGGGCCGATGCCGGGCACGAAGTGGGCGGGGCTGAAGATCGACTGCTCGGTCTCGGCGAAGATGTTCTCCGGATTCCGGTTGAGCTCCAGCTTGCCGATCTCGATCGTCGGGTAGTCCGCGTGCGGCCACACCTTGGTGAGGTCGAACGGGTTGAACCGGTACGTCGCCGCCTCGGCCGCCGGCATGATCTGGACGTGCACGGTCCAGGTCGGGAAGTCGCCGCGCTCGATGGACTCGCGCAGATCGCGCTGGTGGCTGTCCGGGTCCTCACCGGCGAGCTTGTTCGCCTCGTCCTGGGTGAGGTTCTTGATCCCCTGGTCGGTCTTGAAGTGGTACTTGACCCAGAAGACCTCGCCGGCCTCGTTGTTCCACTGGTACGTGTGCGAGCCGAAGCCGTCCATGTGACGCAGCGTGGCCGGTATCCCCCGGTCGCCGAAGAGCCAGGTCACCTGGTGGGTGGATTCGGGCGACAGGCCCCAGAAGTCCCAGACGTTGTCCGCCTCCTGCGAGCCGGTGTACGGGTCGCGCTTCTGGGTGTGGATGAAGTCGGGGAACTTGATGGCGTCCTTGATGAAGAACACCGGGGTGTTGTTGCCGACGAGGTCGTAGTTGCCGTCCTCGGTGTAGAACTTCAGCGCGAAGCCGCGGGGGTCACGCACCGCGTCGGCGGAGCCGAGGTTGCCCGCGACCGTGGAGAAGCGCAGGAAGGTCTCGGTCTGCTTGCCGACCTGGGAGAGGAACTTCGCCCGTGTCCACTGCGAGACGTCACGGGTCAGCGTGAACGTGCCGTACGCGCCGGCGCCGCGGGCGTGCACGATGCGCTCCGGAATGCGCTCACGGTTGAAGTGCGCGAGCTTCTCCAGCAGCGACTGGTCCTGCACCAGGACCGGACCGCCGAGGCCCGCGGTCTGGCTGTTCTGGTTGTCGGCAACCGGTGCGCCGGCCTCCGTAGTGAGCGGTCCCTGTGTCACGTGCGCCTCCTGCGTCGTTCCTGCATATCCGCCACGCCGTTGAGCCGTCATGGCGAGCACAGCCTGTCCCTGGCCTTCGTCGTAGCCGATCCTACAATGGACTTAGTCCAAGTCAAGGCAGCATCCAAAGCCACACATGTTCAGAACTGGCCTGCACCACTGTTAGGCTTGCGTCATGAGCGACCTGCTGGAACGACTCCGTGGACGTGGCTGGCGCATGACCGCACAGCGGCGCGTCGTGGCCGAGGTCCTCGACGGGGAGCACGTACACCTGACGGCCGACGAGGTCCACGCACGGGCCGTCGCCAAGCTGCCCGAGATCTCCCGCGCCACCGTCTACAACACGCTGGGCGAGATGGTGACCCTCGGGGAGGTCATCGAGGTCTCCACCGACCGCCGGGCCAAGCGTTACGACCCGAACGCGCACCGCCCGCACCACCATCTGGTCTGCGCGAAGTGCGGCGCCATCCGCGACGTACACCCGGCGGGCGACGCGCTCGCGGACCTTCCGGCCGGTGAGCGCTTCGGCTTCGTGATCTCCGGCGTCGAGATGACGTACCGCGGCATCTGCCCCAACTGCGCCGCAACCGCCTGACTTCGACGACCCCCAGCACCCCCGCCCGATGCTCCGGCGGGGGTGCTGTCGGCATGCGCCGGGACCGTCCCCCGCCTCGCCCGCCCTCCCCTCTCGCTGCGCACCCCCTTCCCGAATCTGACGGGCCGTCATATCGTCATCGGCGATCACAGCCGCCCCCGCGACGGCTGTGCACCTCGATGTGCACGAGGAGAGACCCGTGGGAGACCCGCACCCGAACCCACCCCTGGCAACCGCGCCGCCGGTCACCGCCCCCAAACTCCGTGCCCGCGCCCTGTCCCGCTCCTTCGGACGCGGCACCCGGGCCCTGGCCGCCCTCGGCCCCGTCAGCCTCGACATCGCGCCGGGTGAGTTCACCTGCATCGTCGGACCGTCCGGCTGCGGCAAGTCCACCCTGCTGAGGATCGCGGCCGGGCTCCTGCGCCCCAGCGCCGGCGAACTGTCCATCCGTACGACATCGCCCCGCCCGGCCGCGATGATCTTCCAGGACTACGGGATCCACGACTGGAAGACCGTCCTGGCCAACGTCCGCTTCGGCCTCGACATCCAGCGCGTACCACGCCGGGAGGCGGATGCCAGGGCACGCGACTGGCTGGCGCGGCTGGGGCTCGCCGACTTCTCCGGCGCCTACCCCGCCGAGCTCTCCGGCGGGATGCGCCAACGGGTGGCCATCGCCCGGGCACTCGCCGTGGAGCCCGAGATCCTGCTGATGGACGAGCCCTTCGCGGCGCTCGACGCACAGCTCCGCACGATCCTGCAGGACGAACTGCTCGACCTCACCCAGACCACCCGCACCACCACCCTGTTCATCACCCACAGTCTGGAAGAGGCGATCGTGCTCGGGGACCGGGTCCTCGTGATGTCCGCCCGACCGGGCCGGATCATCGCCGAGCATCGCCCGCCGTTCGCCCGGCCACGCACCGGCGGCATCCGCGCGACACCCGAGTTCAACGCGCTCAAGAGCGAGTTGTGGGAACTGCTGCGCGGCGAGGTCGGCGGAGAGGCGGCGCCGGTATGAGCACAGCCGCGAAGTCCACGACCGTCGAGGAGCAGGTCCTGGTCCGCAGGCCGGGACCGCGGGAACTCCATCCCGTGCGCACCCACCGCAGGCGCCGCACCCTGGAGATCGCGCTCGCCGTCGCCGTACCGCTGCTTCTGGTCCTGCTCTGGCAGCTGGCCGCCGCCCGGTCCTGGATCGACGAGCGCGTCTATCCCGCGCCCTCCACCATCCTCGCGGACGGCTGGGACCGCGCGGCCGACGGCGAGCTGTGGCCGGACGTGTGGGCCACGCTCAAGCGGGTGCTCGGCGGCTATGCGATCGGCACCGTCGCGGGCTACGCCCTCGGCCTGCTGATGGGTTCGCTCGCACTCGTGCGGGCCGCACTGGAACCATTGCTCGACGCCCTCTACGTCGTACCGAAACTGGCTCTGCTGCCGGTCTTCCTCAATATGTTCGGCCTCGGCGAGGGGCCGCAGATCGCACTGGTCGCCGCCACCGTCTTCTTCTTCGTCTGGATCTCGACGATGGCGGCCGTACTCGCCGTTCCGACGGGTCACCGGGACGCCGGGCAGGTGTTCGGCGCCTCCCCCTGGCAGATGTTCCGGCACATCCTGCTGCCCGCCTCGCTCCCCGCCGTCCTGGTGGGTGCGCGGATCGCGGCGGGAGTGGCGGTGCTGGTCATCGTCGCCTCGGAGCAGATCGCGGCGGCCGACGGGCTGGGGCACCTGATCTTCGACTCCCGCGCCCTGTTCCAGAACGACGTGATGTTCGTCGGCATCGTCTGTGTGGCGGTGCTCGGCGTGGTCTTCTCCGAAGTCGTGCGGATCGCGGGCCGGCTGCTCACCCCGTGGGCCCCGCGCGACCGCGGCCGCAGTCAGTCGTGAACGACTTCACCCGCTCCCCGTACGGAGGCCCTGTGCGTACACGTACCCCCTTCACCAGCACCGTCGCGCTCGTCGTCGCGTCCCTGCTCGGCGCGGCAGGCTGCGCCGGGAACGACTCCTCGGACAGCGCCGCCGACGCCGCGCCGCGCACCGTCGAACCGGTCGCCGGCTGCGGAGCCGGCGGCTGGACCGACCCCTCGGACCTCGCGCCGGACCGCGAGCCCGCCCGCTGCGACAAGGGCGCACCGGCACCCCGGCCGCTCGCGAAGAAGCGGAAGATCACCGTTGCCACCGGCACGTTGAGCGCGGAGTACGTCGCTCCCCTCCAGGTCGCGGTCGCCAAGGGCGAGTTCGCGAAGGAGGGGCTCGACGTCTCCCTGAAGGTGCTGCCCACCCCGGACGCCCTGCCCCTGCTCGCCAAGGGGGACGTCGACGCGCAGTGGGCGGCGCCCGAGGCCGCGGTGATGAACGGCATCAACGCCGGCTTCGCCATCAAGTGGGTGGCGGGCAACTTCTCCCCCGACCCGACCTCGAAGAGCGGGCTCTGGGTACGTCTCAAGGACGGCGAGAGCGCCGAGCACGTCGACATGGCGGGGCGAAAGCTCGGCACGATGATCGGCAAGGGCTCGGTGATCGCGTACCCGATGGACACGTCGCTGAAGAAGCACGGGGGCGGGCTCGACAAGATCAGTTTTCAGCAGCTCGGCTCCGCGGACGTGCTCACCGCACTGCAGAACGGCGGCGTGGACTCCGCCTGGCTGCTCGACCCGATCTGGCGGAAGGTGGACGGCGACGAGAAGTACGCCTTCCTGGGCGGCCAGCCCGTCGGCGAGCCGCTGGGCGGGCTCCTCTTCGGCCCGACGCTGCTGAACAAGGACCCGGACGCGGGCGTCGCCTTCCTCCGGGCCTACATCCGGACGGTGAACACGTACTTCGCCGACGACTACAAAGCGGACCCCGCCTTCGTCGCCGAACTGGCCGGGCTGATGAAGACCGACGAGGCCACTCTGCGCTCCACACCGTCGATGCGCATGGACTGGGAGATCCGGAAGGGGACCACGGACCGGCTGCAGAAGGCGTATGCCGACTCGGGCGTCTCGACGGGCTCGCCGGTGCCGGAGGACAAGGCCGTGGACCGTGCGATGTACGGGGAGGCTGTGGGCCACAAGCCCTGAGCCGGTACGTCGGTGCGAGGCATGCACAGAGGGCCGGATCCTCGAAAGGATCCGGCCCTCTGTCTTCAGTAGCGGGGACAGGATTTGAACCTGCGACCTCTGGGTTATGAGCCCAGCGAGCTACCGAGCTGCTCCACCCCGCGTCGTTGTGATCTCCACAGTACGGCACGCCCTGGACCAGCGCAAATCCCTTTTCGCGGCCCCGGCGGGACGTTCCCCGCCGGGACCGGGGAGGGCTCCGTCACGCGGTGAGTTCCTGGTGCAGGGCCTCGAGCAGCCGCCCCGCGCGCTCCGCGACCTCCGCGGGCCCCAGCTCGACGGCCCGAGCGCACCACCGCTGCCCCTCGGTGAGCTCACCGCGGCGCGCGGCCAGCAGAGCGAGGCGCAGCGCGGCCCGCCCGTGTCCGTCACCGGCGGCGCGGCTCCACCACAGCGCGGCCTCACGCTCACTGCCCTCGCGGGCGAGCAGCAGCCCGAGGTTGAAGGCCCCGTTACGGCTGCCCGCCTCGGCCGCGGCCCGGTACCAGCGGCCGGCACTCTCCACATAGCCCCGGGCCGCCGCGAGCATGCCGACGCGCACCTGGGCGCGGCGGTGGCCCTGCTCGGCGGCGCGCTCATACCACTCCTCGCACTCGGTCTTGTCCGGCATGGCCTCGCCGAGCGCGGGAGGTCCCGGCGGCGGCTGCCGGGCGTCGAGCAGCCCCGCCAGCCGGAAGGCGGCCTCCGCGCTGCCGCCGCCGGCCGCGCAGCGCAGATGCCGTTCGGCCTCGCGCTCCTGGCCGTGGTGCAGCAGCGCCATCCCGACCTGGAGCGCGGCCTCGGTGTGCCCGGCCGCCGCGGCACGCTCGTACCAGAGCAGGGCCGCACGGTCCTCGTCCCGCCCGGCGTGCAGGATGCCGAGGTTGAACGCGGCGTCGACACTGCCCGCCTCGGCCGCCTTGGAGAACCACGGCTCCGCGCCGGTCGCGTCGCCCGCCTGGAGCAGGAGTACGGCCAGCGCGTTGGCTGCCTCGCGGTGGCCCGCGTAGGCAGCACGCCGGTACCACTGCTCGGCTTGCGGCGTGCGGTCCTGGGCGGCGCACAGCAGCCCGAGGTTGTACGCCCCGTTGACGTCGCCCGCGTCCATCGCCGCGCGGTACCAACGCTCGGCGGTCTGCTGCTCGCCCCGGGCCGCGTGCAGCGCCCCGAGCGCGTTGGCAGCGTTGCCGTCACCGTCCTGGGCGGCCCGCAGCCACCACACGGCGGCGCTCTCCTGGTCGCCCGCGTCGCGCAGCAGGAAGCCGAGCGCGCACGCGGCCCGCGCCTCACCGGCCTTGGCCGAGATGAGGTACCAACGGCTGGCTTCCTTGAGCTCGCCGCGCTGTTCGAGGATGGCGCCGAGGTGCAGTGCGGCACGCCGGTGCCCGCGGGCGGCGGACTGCCGGTACCACTGCTCGGCCTCGCTCACGCGTCCCGCGGCAGGGCCCGCGACCGGGCTGTCGTCGTTGCGTGCGGCGGCCGCGCGCGCTCCGGTCCCCGCCTCGGACTCGGGACCGGTACCGGGGCCCAGGCCGGGGCGGCCGAACGCGTCGTGCGCGTCGTCCGTCGCGTGGCGCTCCAGCAGGCGAGCCAGCCGGTACGCCGCCTCACGGTGCCCCTGCTCGGCCGCGGCGCGCAGCCAGCGTTCGGCGCCCACGTCACTGCGGTGTTCCAGCAGGTCGGCCAGGGCGTACGCCCCCAGCGCGTGGCCCTGCTCGGCGGACTGGCGCAGCCAGTACTCCGCCCCGGGCTCGTCACCGCGTTCGCGGTAGTGGCGCCCGAGGGCGTGCGCGGCCGCGGCGGAGCCGGCGACGGCGGCGGTGCGCCACCAGTCGGCCGCCTCGTCCGGGTAGCCCCGCTGGTGCAGGAGGACGCCCAGGTTGTTGGCGGCCGCGCGGTCGCCGTCGGCGGTGGCCGCGCGCAGATAGCGCTCGGCACCGCTCAGGTCGCCCCGGCGCAGCAGCAGCGCGCCGAGAACGCTCATCGAGACGGTGTCACCGGCGTCGGCGGCACGGCGGTGGCGCGCCTCACTCTCGGCGTTGTCCGCGCTCGCCGCTGTCTCCGCGCTCTCGGCGTTCTCCACGCCGTCGGCGGTCTCCACTGTTTCTGCACTCTCGACGGTCGCGGCACACTCCGCAGTCTCGGCGGTCTCGATGTGGTCGTTGTACTGCGCGGCGGCAGCAGCAAATGCCACATCCGCCACTTTTTCCGCCGGATGGACGCGCTGCTGCACAAACCGCCCTGTCTCCAACAGAGTTGCCCTGTCCCCCATAAATACCATCGTCGCACCACCCCCAACCCGCGCACACCTGGAATTGCGCGGCCAGCGGGGTCACTACAGCGCTTTGTCGACATGCCCACAGGGAGATAAGTCAAACACGCCCGTGCTCAACTCGTGCCCCGCGAACCGCACTTCACGCAGACTGCACACGAAAGACACCACGGCATGACGAAGGCCCGGATCCCCTGGAGGATCCGGGCCTTCGTCTTTCAGTAGCGGGGACAGGATTTGAACCTGCGACCTCTGGGTTATGAGCCCAGCGAGCTACCGAGCTGCTCCACCCCGCGTCGTTGTGTTCAAACCGTACCACGACGTGAAGGTGGAGCTTTACCGGGTTACTCAGCCGCCGCTGTCACCACTCGCAGACGCCGCCGGCTTCTTCGACTCGTCCGCCGCCGGCTTCTTCGAGTCGTCGGCCGCCGGCTTCTTCGGGTCGTCCGCCGCGCTCGGACTGCCGGACTTGGGCTGGGCGGCAGCTGCCCGCTCCAGCGCGTCCTGCAGATCCTTCTGGGCCTGACCGTAGGCGGTCCAGTCCTGTTCCTTCAGGGCCGTCTCACCTGCCGTGTAGGCCTTCTGCGCATCGGCGATCGCCTTCTTCAGCGCGGCGTCACCGGTGGCCGGGGGCTCTGTGGTGTCGCCCGGCGGCTCAGTGGTGTCGGGCGGTGGCTCGGTCGTATCGGAGCCGTCCGCTCCGAAGACCGCGTTGAGCGCCTCACCGAGGCTGTTCTCGAAGACGATCTTCGATCCGTAGGAGGCGGCCACCTTGCGCAGCAGCGGATAGTTCTGCGTGCCACCGCGCGTGTACACCGGCTCGATGTAGAGGAAGCCCCCTTCGAGCGGCACCGTCAGCAGGTTGCCGTACTCGATGTCGGAGTCGGTGCCCTTGAGGTTCCTCACGAACTCGGCGACATCGTCGTTGCCGTTGAGCTCACTCTGTACCTGGCCCGGGCCCTTCACCGTGGTGGTGACTCTCAGCAGTCTTATCGTGCCGTAGTCCTTGCTGGCGGCATCGGCGTCGACCGCCATGAACGCCCCGAGGTCGGGCCGCCCCTTGGGGGTGAACGTCGTCGTCAACGAGAACTTCTGAGCCGTCTGATCCGGCATCTTTATGCTCAGGTAGTACGGCGGAACGGCACCGGACTCCTTGTTCGTCGGATCGTCCGGCACCTGCCACGCGTCACTGCCGCTGTAGAACTGCGCGGGGCTCGTGACGTGATAGCGGGTGAGCAGTTCGCGCTGCACCTTGAACAGGTCCTGCGGGTAACGCAGGTGGTCCATGAGGTCCTGCGGAATGTCCGTCTTGGCCTTCACGGTCCCCGGGAACGCCTTGCGCCAGGTCTTGAGGACCGGGTCCTCGGTGTCCCACTCGTACAGCGTGACCTTGCCGTCGTAGGCGTCGACGGTGGCCTTCACCGAGTTGCGGATGTAGTTGACCTGGTTCTGCTGGGCCACGACCGCGCGCTGGTTGGTGGTCAGCGAGTCGGCCGTGGTGTCACCGAGCGTCGTGCGCGAGGCGTAGGGGTAGCCGTTGGTCGTGGTGTACGCGTCGACCACCCACTGGATCTTCCCGCCGACCACGGCCGGGTAGGCGTCGCCGTCGATGGTCAGCCACGGGGCGACCGCCTCGACACGCTCCTTCGGCGTCCGGTTGTAGAGAATCCGCGAACCGTCGCCGATGGCTCCCGAGTACAGGATCTGCGGCTCGCTGAACGCCACCGCGTAGGCGGCGCGGTTGAAGGCGTTGGAGAGACTGACCCCGCTCTTGCCCTTGTAGCTGGTGGTCTTCTCGCCGTCCTCCTCGTAGTCGAGCTCCTTCTGGGGCCCGCCGACGATGGAGTACTGCTCGGTCTTCTCGCCGTAGTAGATCTCCTGCTGGTACGTGCCCAGCTCTCCGGTGGTCGGCAGACCGGACTCGGTGAAGTCGGGAGATCCCTTCGGGTTCTTACCGGTGGTGGTGCCCCGGGCCGCGATCGCGCCGTAGCCGTGGGTGTAGGTGAAGTGGTCGTTGATCCAGTTGCGCTTGGGGATGCCCTGGAGGTTGAGCTCGCGCAGACCGATGACCGTGTCCTGCTCCTTGCCGGCCTCGTCCTTGTAGCGGTCGACGTCCAGCGTCTTGGGGAACTGGTAGTAGTTCCTCTTCTGCTGGAGCTGCTGGAAGGCCGGAGAGACGACGTTGGGGTCCATCACCCGGTAGCTGGCAGCCGCGTCCGCGCTCGCGCGGAGCTTCGTCTCGTCGTCCGTGGTGGACTTGCCCGCGTAGTCGGTGACCTGCGCGTCATCGATGTCGTAGGCGTCCCGCGTGGCCTTGATGTTCTTCTGGATGAACGGGGCTTCCTTGGCCTGCTCGTTCGGCTGGACCTGGAACTTCTGCACGATCGCCGGGTAGAGCCCGCCGATCAGGATCGCGGACAGGACCATCAGCCCGAACCCGATCATCGGGAGCTGCCAGGTGCGGCGCCAGAGCGTCGCGAAGAACAGCACGGCGCAGATCGCGGCGATGCAGAACAGGATGGTCTTCGCCGGCAGGTAGGCGTTGGCGTCGACGTACCGCAGGCCCGTCCAGTTGTCCGTGGCCTTGAAGTCGCTCGACTTCACGGCCAGCCCGTAGCGGTCGAGCCAGTAGGCGACGGCCTTCAGCGCGACGAAGATGCCGAGCAGCACCGAGAGATGGCCGGTGGCCGCCCCCGTCGCCCGCGCACCGGGGCTGGTGATGCGCAGCCCGCCGTACAGGTAGTGGGTCAGCGCGGCCGCGATCAGCGAGAGCACCGTCGCCGCGAAGCCGAAGCCCAGCAGGAAGCGGTACCACGGCAGGTCGAAGGCGTAGAAGGAGACGTCCAGGTGGAACTGGGGGTCCTTCTGACCGAACGACACCCCGTTCACATACATCAGCCAGGTACGCCACTGGCCGGAGGCGGACGCTCCGGCGATCAGACCGACGAGCGCGGTGATCGCGAGCAGCACCCACTTCTTGTACGGGGCGAGACTCATCCGGTAGCGGTCCAGGCTCTGCTGCTCCAGCGACATCGCGCTCAGCGGCGGCCGGAGCCGGTGCGCGAGCCAGACGTTCACACCGATGGCGATGGCCATCAGCAGTCCGAAGACGAGGAACAGCCCGATCTTGGTCCACAGGGTGGTGGTGAAGACGGATGAGTACTCGACCGACCTGTACCAGAGCCAGTCCGTCCAGAACCCGGCGAACATGACGAACGCCATGGCGAGGACCGCCAGGACGCCGAGTGTCATGAGCAGGGTTCGGGCGCGCCGGGACGGGCGGCCGACTCTGATCCGTGGCCCGGTCGGGCCTCCGCCGCGGTCCGGCATCTGGAAAGCCAACGTGCGCACCTCGAAGTTCGCGGGTCGTGTGAAGCGGGCCCAGCGATCGTAGAGCCCACCTATGCAACTTACTGAGGCTTTACCTAGTTCCCGTTCCCGGGGCGGAAGGAGGCAGGATGTTGTCCATGCCCAATGTTTCCCCCTCAGGCCCCCCGATGGCCGCGAGCCCGCTCACCGTCGCGGTGCTCGAAATCGACGAGTACATCTCCGGTCTCGGCTGGGACCAGCCGGCCCGGCTCTTCGCCCTGGTCGACACCGCGCGGCTGCGGGTCCAGGAGCCCGGACTCGCCGCTCAGCTCGGCCTCGACGACGACGGCTCGAAGGCCGCCGCACTCACCCCTATCGAGCAGGAGGAGCTTCCCGCAGGTACCGCACTGGACGAGTTCCTCGCCACGATCGCCTGGCCCGACGCCGTGGTCGGGTGCGCGATGACGGTCGAGCGGCTGATGCTGCCGCCGTCCGCCGAGACCACCGTGCCTGAAGGCCTCAACGATGCCCAGCTGACCAAGTGGGTCGCCAAGCACCCCGACCGGCAGGAGGTACGGATGACCGTGGCGGTCCTGCGGGACGGCGCCCGCGAGTCGGCCGTACGCCTGCGGGAGAAGGACTCGCCGAACGACGTGCTGACCGGCGCCGGCCTGGTGCCGGGGCTGGCCGAGGCGCTGGCCGCGACCTTCGAGTCCTGAGCCGTCCGTCCCGCGCCGGCGGGGAGGCGGTCAGCCTGTCGAGCAGCTCGGCAGGCCGGCCGCGTCCCCGGTGCGGATCTTCTCCAGCGACTTCTTGGCGTCGTCGATGGTCTTGACCCTGACCAGCGTGAGACCGTCCGGGGTGTCGGAGGCGGCCGCTTCGCAGTTGTCGTCGGGGGTCAGGAAGTAGCGTGCGCCGGCGTCGCGCGCGCCGACGAGCTTCATGTTGATCCCGCCGATGGGTCCGACCTTGCCCTTGTCGTCGATCGTCCCGGTGCCGGCGATGAACTTGCCGCCCGTCAGCTGCCCCGGGGTCAGCTTGTCGACGATGCCGAGGGAGAACATCAGGCCGGCGCTCGGACCGCCCACGTCGGCGAGCTTGATGTCGATCTCGAACGGGAAGGTGTGGTCCGTCCCCGCCTGGATGCCGACGATCGCCCGGTTCTCCTTGGGGGCCTTCTCCGTGGTGATGGTGATCTTCTCGGTGCCCCGGGGCTCCTTGCCGGCCTTCTCGGCCGCCGCCGCGGTCTTGGCCGGAATGACCGTGAAGGTGACGTCCTGTCCGGGCTTGTGCCGGGTGACGATCTTCGCCACGTCCTCGGGCTGTTTGACCGCCGTGCCGTCGACTGCCTTGATCACGTCACCGGCGTGCAGCTTGCCCTGTGAGGGGCTGTCCTTGAGGACCGTGGAGACGACGACCCGCGAGGACACCGGGATGCCCAGCTCGGTGAGGGCCGCGACCTTGGCGCTCTCCTGGGACTGGCTGAACTCCTCGGCGTTCTCCTGCGTCGACTGCTCCTCGGTCTTGCCGTCCGGGTAGAGCGTGTCGTGCGGGACGACCACGCTGTCGTGGCCCAGCCATCCGTAGACGGCCTCGACGAGGTTCATGTTGTAGTCGGCGCCGGTGACCCTGACCGTCGTCATGTTGAGATTGCCGGATGTCTCGTACGTCTTGTGCCCGGTGATCTGCAGGACGGGATCGCCGTCGACCTTGCCGAGTGTGTTCACCGTCGGCCCGGGGGACATCTCCGAGTACGGCACTTTGATCAGCACGCCGGCGCAGAGCAGCGCGATCAGGATCAGCGTGGAGGCGAGCATCGTCGCGGTGCGGCGTGGCATGGAACGACAGTACGGGAAGGGCCTGTCAGTGCACCGTCGGGGCCGGTCCGCAGGCGGGCCGTGGCCGCGGCGTGGCGAGGGCGCCGGGCGGTGGGCCGGAAGCTGACGGGCAGCGGGTTGGCGACTGCGTACGACCGGTGCGGCGTCAGACGTTCGATATCTGCTCGACCGGTTCGGAAGCGGAGTGCGAGCGCTCCATCGCCTCACGGAACCGGGCGTAACCGGCGAGTTCGGTGACATCGCCGGTGGTGCGATTACGGGCAGCCCAGCTCCCCCATATCGCAGCACCGAGCGCAGCGAAAAGCGGAATCAACAACCAGGCGAGTGCTGCCATGACGACCTCCCTGCCCCGTGAGCGACCGCAACTGAGTGATCAGCAGATTAACCATCTGCGGAACCAACGCTCATGGCAGGGGTGTGGTTACGCAAATCGGGGTGCATGCCCACCCGTACGGTTTGCGCTCAGCAGGCGCCGACCCACTCCTCCGTACCGTCGGAAAAGCGCTGGTGCTTCCAGATCGGAACCTCGTGCTTGAGGTCGTCGATGAGCTTGCGGCAGGCCTCGAAGGCCTCCGCGCGGTGCGGGCAGGAGATCGCGACCACCACGGCGAGATCACCCACCTCCAGTTCACCCACACGGTGGACGGCGGCCAGTGCCCGGACCGGGAACCCGGCGACTACCTCCTCCGCCACCCGGCGCATCTCGTCCTGCGCCGAAGGGTGACATGAATAGCCCAGCGCCCCGACGTCCTGACCGCCGTCGTGATTGCGCACGGTGCCGACGAAAAGGGCGGTGCCGCCCGCCGCCTCGTCACCGACGGCGCGGAAGACCTCGTCCAGGGACAGCGGCGTGTCGCGGATCTCCAGCAGCCGGATGGGGTCCTGTGCCGCCTGCTCGCCCGGGTGGTCATGCGTGGTTGCCATGACAGCCATCGTGCCGTACCGCTCCGACATCGCGGAATGCGGCTTTCACCCGGCGGGCCGCCGGCCGCCTTGGAGTCTCCTACAGTCGCCGGCCCAGGAGCCCGTGCCCGCGGCGCCGTGCGGGCCCTAGAAGCGGCGGCGGGCCTTACGGGCGCGGCGTACCAGGGCCGCGGTGCCGAGCAGTGCCACGGTCGCACCTGCGGCTCCGGCCGCCGTCGCGTCCTTGCGGCCGAGCCGGCGCCCGGCGACGGTGTGGCGTCCCTCGACCTCTTCGAGGAGCGCGGCGAGCACCTCCTCGTTCGTCCAGCTCGGACGCCATCCCGCGTCGTGCAGCCGGCTCACGCTCACCACCCAGGGATGCATCGTGTACGCCAGGTCGCCCGCCGGGGAGGGGGTCAGGCCGATCCGGTGCAGCCGGGCGGCGGCACCGAGCGCGACGGCCGAGGGAAGTTCCATCCGGCGGACGCCGCTGAGCTCCTCGATCTCCGCCTGTTCGAGCCAGCCGTCGCAGCCCACCGCGAACTCCCCGTCGATCTTCTCCAGCGCGGCGTACTCCAACGCCGTGACCAGGTCGTCGACGTGGCAGAACTGCCAGGTGGGACGCGACCCGGCGACGACCAGGAGGCGCGGTGACTCGAAGTAGCGGGTCAGCGCCGTGTCCGTACCGCCCACGAGCACGGTGGGACGGACCACGGTGACCTGGAGTCCGGGGTGGGCGCGGGGCGCGCGACGGCCGAGCCGTTCGATCTCCAGCAGGTCGCCGACACCGGTCGCCTCGGCCGTGGCGCGCAGCTCCGCGTCCTCGGCGAGCGGGACGTCGTTGTCGGGCAGGGCGCCGTAGACCATCGCCGAGGTGCACAGCACGACGCGGTGGACGCCGACGGCCGCGGCCGCGGTCAGCACGGTCTGGGTACCGCGCACGTTGTAGGCGGTACGTGCGGCGGGGTCGGTCTCCAGGTCGAGATCGAGCGCCAGGTGCACCACCACGTCGGCGCCGCGCAGCTTCTCCGCGATGGCGGGATCGCGCACGTCAAGGATGTGCCACGTCGCCTCGGAGACCTCTCCGCGGCGCTCGTCGATGGCGATGACCTGCTTGATCTCCTCGGAGGCCGCCAGGCGTGCGGTGAGCAGCTCACCGACACCCGTCGCGGCCCCGGTGACGGCCACGACCGGGCCGCGGCTTCTTGAGCGGCTGCGGACGGGCCGGTTCTCGGGCTGGTCCTCGGACGTGTTCCGGGACTTGTTCTCGGACTTGTTCTCGGACTTGTTCTCGGGCGAAGGGTCGGCCAGGTTTCGCGCTGCGCGAACCTGAGGATCTGGGGAACTCACCGGGCGTCTCCAGCGGTTGTCTTCAGTACGTACCCGAATGACGCGTACGTACCAGGTGGCGTCCATCCTGCCGCAGGCCGGGAGCAGGCGGAGCACTGAGGCCCCGAGCGGACTTGGTGTCTACGCTGGATGGTGATGTCGGGCAGTCGCCGTCGGTTCGAACCGGCGGCCCTACGAGCCGAGGAAACCCGTGAGTGACACCCCATTCGGATTCGGCCTTCCGCCGGAGGAGCCGGACGACGGCGACAAGGGCAAGAAGAACGACCCCACCGGAGGTGGGCAGGGTTCGGGCGGTCCGGCGAACCCGTTCGGCTTCGGCCCCGGCGCGGGCGGTGACAACCCCTTCGCCGCCATGTTCGGCTCCATGAACCCGAACGACCTGGGCGCCGCATTCCAGCAGCTCGGCCAGATGCTGAGCTACGAGGGCGGTCCCGTGAACTGGGACATGGCCAAGCAGATCGCCCGCCAGACGGTCTCGCAGGGCACCCCGGACGGCACCAAGGACGCGAGCGTCGGCCCGTCCGAGCGTGCCGCGGTCGACGAGGCGCTGCGCCTGGCGGACCACTGGCTGGACGGCGTGACGTCGCTGCCCTCCGGTTCCGTCTCGACCGTGGCGTGGAGCCGCGCCGAGTGGGTCGAGGCATCGCTCCCCGCCTGGCAGAAGCTGGTCGACCCGGTGGCCGAGCGTGTCGGTCTCGCCATGGGGGACGTGCTGCCCGAGGAGATGCAGGCGATGGCGGGCCCGCTGATCGGCATGATGCGGTCGATGGGCGGCGCGATGTTCGGCCAGCAGATCGGCCAGGCCGTCGGCGTGCTCGCGGGTGAGGTGGTCGGTTCGACCGACATCGGGCTGCCGCTCGGGCCGGCCGGCAAGGCCGCGCTGCTTCCGCTGAACGTCGAGCGGTTCGGCAAGGACCTGAGCGTGCCGCAGGACGAGGTGCGGCTGTATCTGGCCCTGCGCGAATCCGCTCACCAGCGGCTCTTCGCCCATGTGCCGTGGCTGCGCTCGCATCTGTTCGGCGCGGTCGAGGGCTATGCGCGCGGCATCAAGGTCGACACGAGCAAGCTGGAGGACGTGGTCGGACAGTTCGACCCGTCCAACCCGGAACAGCTGCAGGACGCTCTCCAGCAGGGCATGTTCCAGCCGGAGGACACCCCGGAGCAGAAGGCCGCCCTGGCCCGCCTGGAGACGGCCCTCGCGCTCGTCGAGGGCTGGGTGGACGCCGTGGTCCACGAGGCCGCGAAGTCCCGGCTGACCTCCGCCGACGCGCTGCGCGAGACGATGCGCAGGCGGCGCGCCTCCGGCGGTCCCGCCGAGCAGACCTTCGCCACACTCATCGGTCTCCAGCTGCGGCCGCGGCGACTGCGTGACGCCTCGCGGCTGTGGGCCTCGCTCACGGACGCACGGGGTCTCGACGGGCGCGACGCGCTGTGGGAGCACCCCGACATGCTGCCCACCGCCCATGACCTCGACGACCCGGACGGTTTCGTCCACCACGAACAGCTGGACTTCTCCGAGCTGGACAAGATGCTCGGCGAGGCGGCGAACGGCCCGCAGAAGCCTGCCCCCGGCGCAGAGGGTGCCGAAGACGGCAGCGGGACCGAGGGCGACGCGGCCAAGGAGGACGGGGCCGAGGGCGGCGACGGCAAGGACGACACCGACAAGTGAGCCCACTGAGCCTGCACGAAGACGCCGTCCGTGTACTGAAGAACTACGGGACCGGGGCGGATTCCGCCCAGGAGGAGCTGCGTCAGGCGTACCTGGACCATCTGGCACTCCGTCCCGACGGCATGTGGAAGGCCTGCGGGGCGGGGCATCTGACAGCCAGCGCCCTGGTCGTCGACCCGGAGCGCGGCAGGGTGCTGCTCACGCTGCACCGGAAGCTGCGGATGTGGCTGCAGATGGGCGGCCACTGCGAGCCCGGGGACGCCACCCTGGCCGCCGCCGCGCTGCGTGAGGCGACGGAGGAGTCCGGCATCGTCGGCCTGACCTTGCTGGGGGGCGGTCCGGTGGTCCTGGACCGCCATCCGATCCCCGCACCGTGCCACTGGCACCTGGACGTCCAGTACGCGGCGCTGGCGCCGTCGGGCGCTGCGGAGCGGATCAGTGAGGAGTCGCTCGATCTGCGCTGGTTCGCCTACGACGAGGTCGCCGGGGTCGCCGACTCCTCGGTGGTCCGCCTGATGGAACGCACGCGAGCCGCCCTGGGCACCGGCCGGTAACCGGGACCGGACGTTACGTGTAAGGGGCGGCCTCTTCGGAGGCCGCCCCTTACACACGTCACCGCGCCCGTCTCACGCCCCGTACACGGGGACGGGTGCGTGCCTCAGTTCCACGCGTTGTTCTGGTTCTGGGCGTGGGACCCCTGCTGGCCCATGCCGAACTGGGCCGCCATCCCCTGGCCGATCTGGGCACCCTGCGGCGGCAGCACCTCGCTCGGCTGCACCAGGGCGAAGCCCTGGCCGAGGAAGCTGAGCTCCCAGCCCTCGCCCGTGTTGCCACGCCGGCGGAACACACCCGAGGAGTGCGTCTGGGCCTGCATCTGCACCCGCAGCGAGCTGGACCAGGCGACGATCGCGTCGGCGTCGGCGTTGACGTACTTGTCGGGCGTGACCTGCATCATCAGCGGCTGGCCCGAGGTCATCAGGGCGACCTTGCCGGTGCCGGAGATGTTGAGCTGGTACTTGCCGGTGCCCGAGATGCCGTACTGGCTGTCCACCGCGATGACCTCGGTGTGGAGGGACGAGTCGAGCGCCAGGACGTAGGCGCTGTCCACCGTCAGACCGTCGCGGTCGACGTCCACCACGTGGACGTACTGCGCGAGGTTGGCGAGGTAGACCGTGCCCTGTCCGGAGCAGCGCATCAGGTCGAGGCCCTCACCGGTGGTGGCGCGGGCGCGGCGCTGGCCGTGCGACTGGTACTCGCCGTCGAACTCCATCAGGCCCTGGTACGCGACCATGGCCCCCTTGCGGGCGAGAACGTCGTCGTGGCCGGTCAGCGAGACCCGCAGGAGCTGCGGGTTCTGAACCGTGTACCGCTCCTGGGACTGCTGTTCCGTGTAACTGAAAAGCGGACTCTGCATGGTGTGTTCTCCCTCCCCGTCAGTTCCGGACCCGCAGGCGGTCGGTACTGTCCTCGCTCGGCTGGACGACGACGATCCCCTGGCCGGAGAAGGCCATCTGGAACGCCTCACCGCTGCCGCGCCCGATGAGCGAGGACGCCTTGAAGCTGCGCTTGCCCTTCACCTTGAGGTTCGGGGACCACGCCACGAGGGCGTCCGGATCGACGTACGTCTCGTCCTCGCCCCGTCCGCAGTCGACGACGATCGGTGTGCCGCGCGACGTGATCGCGACCCAGCCGGTGCCGGAGATGCAGACGTTCCACAGGCCCTGGCCGGCGAACTTGGCAAGGCCCTTGACCCTTTCGACGCCCCAGGTGAGGTGGCCGTCGAAGGCGAGGACGTTGGTTCCGTTGACCGAGAGGGAGTCGTTGTTCAGATTGATGACGACCACGTCGGCACCGTAGTCGGCGAGGTAGAGCAGCCCGTCGCCGGCGCACTTCATCAGGGGCGCGCCCTCGCCGGTGATCCACTGAGAGGCGATCTGACGGACGGCCGGCGGGTTGGGCTCGTACTGGATGAAGCCCTCGTACGCCACCATCGAGCCGGTGCGCGCGTACAGGTCCTGGCCGGTCGCCATGGCGACCTTCAGCATCGAATGGCCGTGGTTCTCCATCCGGGCCGTGACGGGGGTCGGGGCGTAGCCCGCGAGTTGCTGATTCATGACGGGCTCCCTCAGACCTCGTAGGGCTGGACGACGATGAAGTTGCCGGGAGCTCCCCGGAACTGCAGGTTCACGGTCTCTCCGCTGTGTCCGGGGTAGGCGTTGCGGCGCAGCCGGACCTGGCTGGAGATGATCACCTGGGACGCGGCCGACCAGGCCACGACGGCGTTGCAGTCGGCGAAGGTGGTCGGGGTGACCGGCAGGACGACGGGAACACCGTGGGTCTTGACGACGACGGTGCCGGTGCCCTGGAACTGCATGGTGAACAGGGCACCGCCGGGAATGCCGTGCCCCTCGATCCTGCGCACCTCGTACTGGAGCGACTCGTCGAAGGCGAGGACGCTCTCCGCCGAGACGCAGATGCCGTCGCCCTGGAGCTCGATGGCGTGGAGATGGGAACCGTCCTCGGCGAGGAAGACCTGCCCCCGGCCGGTACAGCGCATCAACTGCATTTCCTGACCGGTGGCGTTGCCGACCATCCGACCCGCGAAACCCGCGCCCTTGTAGCTGAAGTCGACCTTGCCCTGGTACATCACCATGCTGCCCTGGCGGGCGAGCACCCCGCCTCCGCCCATGGTGAGGTCGACGCGCATGAGCTGCTGGTTCTGCGGCGTCCAGCGCTGGCCGGTGGCGGTCTCCTTGTAGGGCTGGAGCGCGGCCACCAAGCCTGCCCCGGCCTGCGGCACACCCTGGGGTACGCCCTGGGGCATGCCGGGCGGCTGCTGCCCGAACTGAGCTGGAGGCTGCTGCCCGTACGGTGCGGGAGCCGGCTGCCCGAAGGGGGCGGGCGCCTGTGCCGGGACCTGTCCGAACTGCGGCTGCTGAGGGGGCTGCCCGTACGGAGCGGGCGGGGGCGGCGGTGGCGGAACGCTGCCGCTCTGCGGGGCCAGCGGCGCCGCTATCGTCGGCGCCGCGTGCATCTGCTGTTGCGGCGTGGGCGCCTGAGCCGCCGGGGCGCCGAAGGTCGGCGCAGGCTGCGGTGCCGCCGGGGCACCGAAGGACGGCGCGGGGGCCGAAGCCTGTGCGGGCGGGGCGAACGACGGGGCCGCGGACTGCGGCTGGGGAGCGGCCGGGGCCTCCTCGGCGACCTCGCCGCCGAAGTTCTTCAGCAGCGCGTCGAGCCCGCCGTCGAAGCCCTGACCGACGGCGGCGAACCGCCAGACGTCCTTGAGGTAGAAGTCACCCAGCATCACCGCACGCTCGGTGGTGAACTCCGAGCCCGTGAAGGCGTACCTGACGACTTCCTCGCCGCCCGCGACGATCCGGATGTACCCGGGACCGACCTGCGACATCTGTCCGGCACCGTCCAGCGTCGCGGTGAAGGACAGCTTGTGGATGTTCGCCGGAATGCGGTCCAGCGTGACGCGGAACGACTCCGTGTCGCCGGCCTGCGCGCCGAGGAGCTGAATGGACTCCTCGGGCGATTTCGGCTGGTTGAAGAAGATGAAATAACGGTCGTCGGACAGCTGCTCATTGGCGTCGAGGCCGAAGCAGCTGATGTCAAAGGTCAGTCCCGGGCCGGCGATCTGCACACCTACGTACAGGTCCGTCCCCGGCGTGAGATCGCTGATCTTGGCCTTGTGGCCGCGTTGGAATTCCCTGGCCATGCGTAACGACCGTCCCCCATCCGGAAGGTGAATGCGTCGCGTCAGGCTAACCGCAAACTCCGGCATTGGGCCAAGCCGGTACAGACCCGGTACAAAATCGCGAACGTCACTCGCCGCGCGCGGCGGGCAGGTGCGGCAGCCGGTCGGCCGCGACCACCCCTTCGAGGTAGCCCCGCGCCCGTTCGGTACGGGGGTAGGCGTCCAGGAGCCGCCAGAACCGTGGTCCGTGTCCGGGCACCAGGAGATGGGCCAGCTCGTGGACGAGCACGTAGTCGACGACGTACTCCGGCATGCCCTGCAGCCGGTGGGAGAGCCGGATACTGCCCTCGGCGGGGGTGCACGACCCCCAACGGGTGTTCTGATTGGTGACCCACCGGACCGATACGGGCCGGGCCCGGCCCTCGAAGTACTGGGCGGACAGACGCTCCGCACGCTCCGCGAGCTCGCTGTCGCCGAGGATCCGTTTGTTCTCCTGCGCGGCGAGCTTGTCGAGCATCACGCTCACCCACCGCTGCTCCTCCGCCTCGGACATCCGGGCGGGAATCAGCACGATCGTGCGGTCGCCCTCCCGGTACGCGGAGACCGTTCTGCTGCGGCGGGTGCTCCTGCGGACCTCGACCGCGCTCGTCGCCGAGGCACGGGGCGGGTGATCGGCCGCACTGCGCCGGTGGGTTCCGGCGCCGCGCGCGGAAGTCTCCCCGGCGAAGCCGGGTGACGGGTCGGCGGGCACGCCACGACGTTACCCGCTGTCAGTGGGGGAAGTCCCGCCCCCGGGACGGTTCACACATGATCCGCCCCACGGCTTGCACCATTTGAACGACTAATACCCCCCACCTGTGGATAACTTTTCGCACGGTTCCGCGGCGCGCCCCATTCTGGCAATGGATCTCACTCAGCCACACAGACCGGGGGAAGCCGTGCATCCGATGTTGAAGCCCGCACTGCGCCGCGCATGGCGCGGCAGCGGCACCGTGCAATTCGGTGTGACGCCCGCACATGCGGTGAAGGTCGGTCCGATGGATATCGCGACGGGTTGTTTCCTGGAACTCCTCGACGGAACGCGCGGGATGCCCCTGCTGCGCGAGGAAGCCAGGGAACTGGACCTGAATGACCATCACGTGGACACCCTGGTGGCGCGGTTGATGGACGCGGGACTCATCGACGACGTGCGGGCGGGCGGTCCGGAAGCCGATGCTTTACGGAACCGGGCGGATGCGCTGGAGCGTCACCGGCCCGACCTGGCGTCACTCTCCGTCGTGCATCCCGAACCGGGGGGCGGGATGCGCCGGCTGGCGGCCCGCCGCTCCATGCGTGTCCAGGTGCGGGGAGCCGGTCGGGTCGGTGCGGCGGTCGCGGCGGTGCTCTCCGGATCCGGGGTGGGCCGGGTCGAGGTCCTGGACGGCGGATGCGCCGAACCGTGCGACGTAGCGCCCGGGGGCCTGCCGGCCTCGGCGGTCGGGGAGCGCCGGGACTCGGCGGCGCGGCAGCTGGTCCGGCGGTCCTCCCCCGGTCCTGCCCCCCGGGCCGTACAGGCCGGGGCCGGATGTGCGAGCGGTGAGCCCGGCTTGTCACTGATCGTCGTCGCCCCTCGCGACGGGCTGTCCGTCTACGTTCCCGATCCGCGCTCCGCCGAGCCGTGGATCTCCTCGGGCACACCACATCTCTATGCGGGGGTCATCGAGGCCACCGGGTTCGTCGGACCGCTGGTGCTGCCGGGGGGCACGGCCTGTGCGGGCTGCCTCGATCTGAACAGGCGCGACCGTGACCCGCAGTGGCCGCGCATGCTGGCTCAGTGGCAGTCCGGACGACGCACAGCCGTGCAGGCGTGTGATCTGGGACTCGCCACAGCGGTGGCGGGGCTGGCGGCGTCCCATGCGCTGGCCTTCCTGGACGGCGAGCTGCCGGCGAGCACCGGAGCCCGCTGGGAGGCGGCACTGCCGCTGTTGGACTGGCGGTCGGAGCAGATCGGAGCCCACGTCGACTGTTCCTGCGGAGCCGGTGGGCACACTGAGGGGGTGCGCATCTCCGGGGCCGGCACGGCGCACGACACAATGGCCGGGTAACCGCCGCACGCAGCGCGGCAGTCTGGGATTTGGAGGGGCATATGTCTGATCTTCCCCGGAAGGCGGTCACCCGAACCGCCAAGCTGGCCGCGCTGCCTTTGGGGTTCGCCGGCCGCGCCACGTGGGGCCTGGGAAAGCGCATCGGCGGGAAGTCCGCGGAACTGGTGGCCCGCGAGGTCCAGCAGCGCACCGCCGATCAGCTCTTCAAGGTGCTGGGCGAGCTGAAGGGCGGGGCCATGAAGCTCGGGCAGGCCCTGTCCGTCTTCGAGTCCGCCCTGCCGGAAGAGGTCGCGGGCCCCTATCGCGCGGCACTGACCAAACTGCAGGAGGCCGCCCCTCCCCTGCCGAGCGCCACGGTGCACGCGGTACTGGCTGAGCGGCTCGGTGACGACTGGCGGGAGCTGTTCCTCGCATTCGAGGACAAGCCGTCGGCCGCCGCCTCCATCGGGCAGGTGCACCGGGCGGTGTGGCACGACGGCCGGGACGTGGCCGTGAAGGTGCAGTACCCGGGCGCCGGCGAGGCTCTGCTCTCGGATCTCACCCAGCTCAGCCGGTTCGCCCGGCTGCTCGGCCCGCTGATCCCCGGTATGGACATCAAGCCGCTCATCACGGAGCTGCGGGAGCGTGTGTCGGAGGAACTGGACTACGAGCAGGAGGCGCAGTCGCAGCGGGAGCACGCCGAGGAGTTCGCGGGCGATCCCGACGTCGTGGTCCCGGGGGTGGTCCACCAGTCCGATCAGGTGCTGGTCACCGAATGGATCGACGGGGTGCCGTTGGCCGATGTGATCGCCGACGGGACCCCCGAGCAGCGTGACCGGGCCGGGCAGTTGCTGGCGAGGTTCCTGTTCTCCGGCCCCGCGCGCACCGGGCTGCTCCACGCGGACCCGCACCCGGGCAACTTCCGGCTGCTGCCCGCGGACCCGTCACCCGACGGGGACGGCGAAGCTGATCAGGACGGAACCGTGGACGCCGGTGCGGCTCGGTGGCGGTTGGGAGTGCTGGACTTCGGCACGGTGGACCGGCTGCCGGGCGGGCTGCCGCAGACCATCGGGGACTCCTTGCGGCTGACGCTGCAGGGAGACGCGGACTCCGTGTACGAGTTGCTGCGTGAGGAGGGGTTCGTCAAGGACTCGATCGACCTCGCGCCGGACGCCGTCCTCGACTACCTCCTTCCGATCATCGAACCGGCCGAGGTGGACGAGTTCGCTTTCAGCCGGACGTGGCTGCGCACTCAGGCCGCCCGCATAGCGGATCCGCGTTCTCCCGCTCATCAGCTGGGCAAGCAGCTGAATCTGCCGCCCGCCTACCTGCTGATACACCGGGTGACGCTGAGCACGATCGGGGTGCTGTGCCAGCTCGGCGCCACGGTCCGGCTGCGTGAGGAGTTGGAGGCCTGGCTCCCGGGTTTCCTGTCGGCGGAGGAGAGGGAGCAGGCACCGACGCCTGAGGAGACAGCGGCGGATGACGGGCAGACGGTGTACGAGGTGACGGCGGAGGAAGAGGCGATGGACGAGGCAGCGGCCCCCGCGGAGATCAAGTAGCCGCCGCCCGGCCGGGCTCGGCCGCCGCGCCTGCGGGCTTCACCACCAAGCGGAGTCGAGGCGCCCTTCGATGGCCCGGATGTGGGTGCGGGCGCAGTCGTCGCAGTAGTAGCGGCGGCTGCCGTTCTCCACAGCACAGAGCCAGGTCGGCGGTGCGTACTCACTCCCGGCGGGGGTGCCGCACAGAGCGCATACGACGTCCTCGGTGCCGCCCGCTCCGGGGCGACGGGTCTCCTCGTCCACCTCGTGACGATAACTCCGCCCGCACGTTCCGGCACGGCGCGGCACCGGCGGCATCACCTGGAGCGGGAACGGGAACAGGAACGGGCGCGGGCGCGGAAACTGCCGCGGCAACGACCGCGGGGCCGGTCCGAATGGACCGGCCCCGCGGTAGGGGTACGGATGTCGTGCTTGCCGGGAAAGCAGAGAGCGGCTGCTTCCCGGCGGTTACTGCCGGCGTGCGGTCCTGCTGGGTTCAGTGCATGACCGCCATGGCCAGCGCACGGCGGGCGCGCATCGAGGCGCGCTCGGCCCTGCGCTGCATCCGCCGCGCGGTGATCAGGCGCACGGCCTGACGTTCCGCGTCGGCTTCCCGCAGGCGGTCGTGCATATGCGCACGAGCCAGGGCTTCTGGGATGAGTTGCATCTCACGGGTCCTGTTCTGGCGCGAGTCGTTCGCGCCGATGATGGTGACGTTCGGGGTCGCGGAGCCGACGGGCTCCCTCGTGGGGAGGATCATTGGTGCCTGGTTTCGGGGGTCGTGGGTCAGGGGACGGTCGATGGTTCCGATGCGTTTCATGGGCTTGGGGGCCATGACCCCCAGGTCGGCGGTCACGCCGCGACCGGGTTCTTGCGCGGACGGCCACGCGGACGCTTGCGAGCGACGACGACGCCCTGGATGAAGAGCTCGCCACCCCAGACACCCCACGGCTCGCGGCGCTCCTTGGCGCCGGCGAGGCAGGCCTCGACGAGCGGACAGGTGCGGCACAGGGACTTGGCGTACTCGACGTCGGCCGGCGACTCGGCGAAGAAGACCTCGGGGTCGTAGGAACGGCAGGGGACGGGCACGCCGAGGTTCTCGATGGCGTCGTCGAGCGCGGTGAGCGCGGTGAGGGGGATCAAGGTGGAGTCCTCCGTGTGGCCGGGCGGGGCGATCGTGTCGGAAGGCGGGACGGACGGGGCGTGCGCTTCGAGTTGCACGGTGGTGGTGTCCTCGTCTGGTCGTTTCCGGCCTGTTGGCCGGGGGCGGCTGGTACCAGGTCTTGCTTGTCCCGAGGCTCCTTCGCGCTGTCTCGTCCGTTCGGACAAAACAAAAGGGCCGCGGATCCCGAGTGGGGTTCCGCGGCCCTGAAGGCGCCGGTCCGATCGTCGATCAGACTGGATCACTCCAGGGTTCAGGCCCACGGAAGGCCCACATCGTGTGGTGGTGCGTCGTCTGCTTCTTGGCTCCGGATTCCGCTCCCGCACCGACGGCCGCAAAGGCATAGGCCTGGGCCTGTCCCTTCGCTACTGCTGCTGCCGGTGCCTGGGTCGGTCGCTCATTACGCTCCCGAACGGGAAGGCTTGCCAGGGACAGCGGGCTGACGGCGGAAATGCCGGACATACCGGTGCCACGCAGCGAGGAAGCCGACGAGCAGGCGAGGCCGAGCGAGCAGGCGGAGACGACCGAGAGATCGGTCACTTTGTTGGTCTCGATGATGCTGATCACTTCAATCGCCTCCTCTCGGCGTCTCTGGGGACCGGCGGGCCGGTCCTACGTATTCGGATAAGTACAGCACAGGGTCAGGGCTTCAGAGAAGTCGCTGTTCCCGTGGTTAAGAACCTATGGTGATGACTGGGGCGGGCGCAAACTATTTTTTCGACGAGTTTTTCTCACATCTCCTCGTCGGCCGCCTCGGGCCCCTCAGCCCCGTCCCCACCTGCGCAGATGTCCAGCACGGCGGCACCGAACCGGCCCAGTTTCCGCGCGCCGACCCCTGCGATCCCGGCCAGTTCGCCCTCGCTGCCGGGCACCGCCTCGGCGATGGCCATCAGCGTCTTGTCGGTGAACACGCAGTACGCGGGCTGGCTGATCTCCAGTGCCCGCACCGCGCGCCAGTCGCGAAGCCGCTCGTACAGCGCCTCGTCCATGTCGGACGGACAGTCGTCGCAGCGCATCAGCTTCATCTCGCCCGCGTCCGTCAGCGTCTTGCCGCAGACCCGGCACAGCGCGGGCCCGCGCCGCTTGCGCCGGGCCACCGCCGGGCGCTCGATCCCGCCGCTGCCGGCTGCCGTCGCCCGGCCACCGGGCGCCGCCGAGCCGGGGCGCATCCCGTTCAGGAACCGGCTCGGCCTGCGGCCCGCCCGGCCCCCGGGCGAGCGCGCCAGCGACCACGACAGGCAGAGATGGAAGCGGGCCCGGGTGACACCGACGTAGAGCAGTCGGCGCTCCTCCTCGACCTGCTCGTCCGTCTTGGCGTAGGTGATCGGCATCATGCCCTCGGTCAGCCCGACCAGGAACACGGCATCCCACTCCAGGCCCTTCGCCGAGTGCAGCGAGGCGAGCGTGACGCCCTGGACCGTGGGGGCGTGCTGGGCGGCCGCCCGCTCGTCCAGCTCGGCCACCAGGTCGGAGAGGGTCGCGCCCGGCCTGGCCTGTTCGAAGTCCTCCGCCAGCCTGACGAGCGCGGCCAGGGACTCCCAGCGGTCCCGCACCACGCCTGATCCGGCGGGCGGCTCGCTGGTCCAGCCCTTGGTGGAGAGCACCGCCCGCACCTCGGAGGGCAGCCCCTCCGCATCGTCCAGCAGGGAGTCGTTGCCCCCCGCCCTGGCTGCGCCGCGCAGCGCGACGCCCGCTTCCCGTACCTCCGGACGTTCGAAGAACCGCTCCGCGCCCCTGAGCTGGTACGGCACACCCGCGTCCGCGAGGGCCTGCTCGTAGACCTCCGACTGGGAGTTGACCCGGTAGAGCACAGCGATCTCGCCGGCCGGGACACCGGCGGCGATCAGGTCCCGGATACGACGGGCGGTGCCCTCGGCCTCGGCTGGCTCGTCCGGGTACTCCAGGTAGGCGGGTTCGGGGCCGGACTCGCGCTGTGAGATCAGTTCGAGCCGGTGCTCGGCGGCCCGGCCGCGGGCCTGGGAGAGCAGCCCGTTGGCCAGGTGGACGACCTGGGGCGTGGAGCGGTAGTCCCGGACGAGTTTGACCACGGTGGCCCCGGGGTGGCGCGTGCGGAAGTTGAGCAGATGGTCGGGGGTGGCTCCGGTGAAGGAGTAGATCGTCTGGCTGGCGTCGCCGACGACACAGAGGTTGTCCCGGTCGCCGAGCCAGAGGTCGAGCAGCCGCTGCTGGAGCGGGCTGACGTCCTGGTACTCGTCGACGACGAAGTGCTGGTACTGACGCCGCACGTGGTCGGCGATGTCGTGGCGGTCCTGAAGGATGCCGACGGTGAGGAGCAGCACGTCCTCGAAGTCGATCACCGTACGGTCGCGCTTCAGCTGCTCGTACATCGCGTAGACCTGGGAGATCTCGGCGGGATCGCGCGGGGCGTCCCGCTGGGACTTGGCGACCACGGCCGGATAGTCGGCGGGCACGGTCTGGGTGACCTTGGCCCACTCGATCTCGCTCGTGACATCGCGCAGTTCGTTGCGGTCGAGCCGGATGCGGCAGCGGGCCGCCGCCTCGGCGACCAGCTGGACCTTGCGCTCCACCAGCCGGGGCAGATCACCACCGACTGCTTTCGGCCAGAAGTACTGGAGCTGACGCAGCGCGGCGGAGTGGAAGGTCCGCGCCTGCACCCCGCCCGCGCCGAGCTGACGCAGGCGCCCGCGCATCTCGCCGGCCGCCCGGTTGGTGAACGTGACGGCAAGCACACTCGACGGCTGGAGTATCCCCGCACGCACCCCGTAGGCGATGCGGTGCGTGATGGCCCGCGTCTTGCCCGTACCGGCTCCGGCCAGCACGCAGACCGGGCCCTGCAGGGCCTCGGCGACCTCGCGCTGCTCGGGGTCGAGCCCGTCGAGGACGGCGTCGGCGGAGTCGGGGACCTGAGGGAAGAGGGTGGAATGCGTTGCTGATGTCACCCCGCCATGCTGCCAGGTCGAAAGGGGCGCCCGCGGAAGTTGTCCACAGGGGGGCCGCATCTGTCGTACTAATACGAAAGCGATCTCGGCCGGAACGGGCCGGTGTCGGCCGCCGGTGCGGGACCGGTCCCGGCCGGTACGCAGACGGTTGGTCCGGTAGGCCGGCGCGGCCCCGGCCCGTACGCGGGCGCGGCCCCGGGAATGGTGGCCAGGTCGCGTACGTTCCCCTTCCGTGCGGCAACGCACGCCCCGGCTTCTCCGTGCGACCTCGGCGTGACGCAAGAGCGAGACGGAAGAGCGAGACGCACGAGTGTGACGGAAGAGACCGCGCCGGGACGTGACGGGATGGCCGAGACCGATGAGACAGAGGAGCGCGAAGACATGCCGGGCACTGTGACGATGTACAGCACCACGTGGTGCGGCTACTGCCGTCGGCTCAAGGGCCAGATGGACCGCGAGGGCATCGGCTACACCGAGATCAACATCGAGCAGGACCCGGAGTCGGCAGCCTTCGTCGAGAAGGCGAATGGCGGAAACCAGACGGTTCCGACCGTTCTCGTGACCCCCTCCGGCGGCGGCGAGAACGTCGTCATGACGAACCCGAGCCTGGCTCAGGTGAAGCAGGCCCTCTCGGCCTGACGCCCCGGCGCCCACCGCCCCCTCCGGTCGAGACACCGGAGGGGGCGGTGCTGTGTGACAGCGGACGGCGGCAGCCAGGGCCGGGCACGGGTCAGCTCGCGCGGACCGGCTTCGGGAGCGGCTTGCCGTACCAGATCTCGATCAGGCGGGCCGCGATCGAGATGCCGAACGGCGGCAGGATCTCGCCCGATTCGAAGGCGGCCGTCAGCTCCTCGCGGGAGAACCAGCGGGCCTCCTCGATCTCCTCGCCGTCGACGTTGATGTCGAACGTCGTGGCCCGGGCCATGAAGCCGAGCATCAGGCTGGAGGGGAAGGGCCAGGGCTGGCTGGCGATGTACTCGACCTCGCCGACCGTGATGCCCGCCTCCTCGAAGACCTCGCGGGCCACGGACTGCTCGATCGACTCGCCGGGCTCGACGAAACCGGCGAGCGTGGAGAACCGGCCCTCGGGCCAGTGGACCTGGCGGCCCAGCAGCGCGCGGTCCTGGTCGTCGGTGACCAGCATGATGACGGCGGGGTCGGTACGCGGATAGTGCTCGGCGCCGCAGGCCTGGCAGCGGCGGATGTGGCCGGCCGCCGCGATGACCGTGCGTTCGCCGCAGCGCGAGCAGAAGCGGTGCAGCCGCTGCCAGTTCTCCAGCGCCACCGCGTGCACCATCAGACCGGCGTCGCGGGCGCCGAGGAGCAGACCGGCCTCGCGCAGGCCTGCCGGGCGGGCCTGCTGGTCCATGCGGCCCGGCAGCGTGTCCTTCTGGAGCGCGAAGTAGCTGACGCCGTCCTCGTCGGTGCCCAGGAAGTAGCGGTGGGTCTCGGTGACCGGTGCCTCGAAGGCGGGGGTCATCACGAGTTCGGTGCCGTCGGCGGTGTCGTCGATCAGCACCTGCCCGCCGGAGACGACGAAGACCCGGGTCGTCGGGTGGCTCCACGCGGCGGCCAGCCAGGCCTCGTCGAGGCGGTGGTGCGCCGCGCGGTCGATGCCGCTCGGCGCGGTCAGACCGATGGGCCTGTCCGTGGTGGCGTTGTCGAAGGTGCTCACAAGTGCTTCCTACTCCCCCGGGATGGATCGGGTGTTCAGAGGATTCAGCGGAGTGCGGCTGCCAGTTCGCCCCAGAGGTGGGCGGTGGTCTCCACGCCCTTGAGCAGCAGGTCGAGTTCGACCTTCTCGTTGGGGGCGTGCCAGCCGTCGGACGGTACGGAGATGCCGAGGAAGAGCACGGGTGCGCCGAGCACGTCCTGCAGGTCGGCGGCGGGTCCCGAGCCTCCCTCGCGGGTGAAGAGGATCTTCTGGCCGAAAGCCCGCCCCATGGCGCGGGCCACGGCCTGCAGCGCGGGGTGGTCGAGCGGCGTCAGGCAGGGGCGGGTGGCCGGGAGGAAGGTGATCCGGTGACGGATGCCCGCCGGGATCCGGTCCTCGGCCCATACCCGGACGGCCTTCTGGACGTCATCCGGGTCCTGGCCGGCGACCAGACGGAAGCTGATCTTGGCCCGGGCGGAGGTGGGGATGATCGTCTTGCTTCCGGCGCCCTGGTAGCCGCCGCCGATGCCGTTGACCTCGGCGGTGGGCCGGGCCCAGATCCGCTCCAGCGTGGAGTAGCCGGCCTCGCCCGACGCGGCCCCGGACCTGGCGGTGCGCAGCCAGGTGGCCTCGTCGAAGGGCAGCTCGGCGAACAGGGCGCGTTCGGTGTCGGTGAGTTCGGCCACGCCGTCGTAGAAGCCGGGGACGGCGACCCGGCCGTCGGTGTCGTGGAGGGCCGCGACGAGACGGGCGATCTCCGTGGCGGGGTTGGGGACGGCACCGCCGAACGATCCGGAGTGGATGTCCTGCTCCGGCCCGTGCAGCTCGATCTCGCACTCGGCGAGGCCCCGCATGCCGGTGCAGACCGTCGGGGTCGTCTCGTCCCACATGCCGGTGTCGGAGACGATCACGGCGTCGGCGGTGAGGCGGCCGGCCCGCTGTTCCACCAGGGCGCGGAAGTGCGGGGAGCCGGACTCCTCCTCGCCCTCGACGAGGAGTTTGAGGTGGACGGCCGGCGTGGTGCGGCCGGTGGTGGCGAGGTGGGCCCGGACACCGAGGGTGTGGAAGAACACCTGCCCCTTGTCGTCGGCGGCGCCGCGCCCGTACATCCTGCCGTCGCGGATCACCGGCTCGAAGGGGTCGGTGTCCCAGCCGTCCTCACGGGCGGCGGGCTGCACGTCGTGGTGTCCGTACACGAGGACCGTGGGGGCGTCCAGGTCGTCGGAGGGCCACTCGGCGAAGACGGCGGGCGCGCCGTCCGTCTCCCAGATCTCGGTGACCGGGAAGCCGGTCTCCTTCAGCTTGGCGGACAGCCACGCGGCGCTGCGCCGTACGTCCCCGTCGTGTTCCGGCTGTGCGGATACGGACGGGATGCGCAGCCACTCGGCGAGGTCGTCGAGGAAGGCTGCGCGGTGCTGCTCGGTGTACGTACGGACGGCGCTGTCCGGGGTGTCGCTCATGACCTTCAGCTTATCCGTCCGTGGGAGGTGGCTCGTCCAGCAGGATGCGCTCCAGTTCCGGACGGCCGGGGAGGCGGGTGGGGCGGACGCTCTCGCCGCTGCGCACGAAGAGGAAGGTGGCCGTGACGTCGGTGAGCGGCAGCCCGTGCAGTTCGGCCCAGGCGAGGCGGTAGACGGCGAGCTGGAGGGGGTCGGCGGTGTTGGTGCGGCTGGTCTTCCAGTCGACGATCTCGTACGTGTTCCCCGTGCGGTACACCGCGTCGATGCGGCCGCGGATCACCCGGCCGGCCAGCGTGATCTGGAAGGGCGTCTCGACGCGGTACGGGGTGCGACGGGCGTACGGAGTGCGCTCGAAGGCCTCCTTGAGCTCGGCGAGATCGCGCTCGTCGGCGATGTCGGCGTCGCTCTCGTCGCCTCCGGGCAGCTCGTCGGGGCCGAGCATGGGCAGCGGCAGCTCCTCGAAGCGCGACTCGACCCAGGCGTGGAAGCGGGTGCCCCGGCGGGCGGCGGGCTGCGGGGGGCGGGGCATGGGGCGGGCCAGTTCCTGGGCGAAGCCGTCGGGGTCGTCGGCGAGGCGCAGCAGCTGGGTGGCGGAGAGCGAGGCGGGCACGAGGACGTCACGCACGGTGGCGCGGGCCCGGCGCAGCTCCCCGGCGAGGGCGTCGAGGTCGCGGTCCCAGGAGGCGAGGGTGCGGGACTCCTCGGGAGTGAGGCGCGCGGGGAGCTGCTCGGGCGCGCGGGCCGCCGGGACGTGCGGGGCGGAAGGGGCCGGGGACGGGATGTCATCGGGGAACGGGGCGTCGTCCGGGAAGGAGTCGTCGTCGGGGAGGGCCGCGTCGTCCAGGAAGGGGTCGTCCTCGGGGAACAGCTCGTCGCCGAGACGGCCGGTGCGGGCGTCTTCCGGGGCGGGTGGCGTCCGCGCCGCCTCGTACGCGTCCGGCACCGGGCCCGCCGTGGCCAGCGCCTCCAGGTGGGCCATCACCGTGTCCGCGGCGGCCCGGCGCCGGGCGAGGGCGGTGTCGTCCAGCGGCAGCGGCCAGGCGTGGTCGGCCGTGGCCTCTCCCAGAGCCGGGTTCTCCTCGCCCTCGGCCGGCTCGTCCGCCCACGCCTCGATCTCGCCGTGCCCGGCGGCGCAGTGCTCGTACAGCGCGTCCAGGAAGACCGAGGGGCCGCGCGGCTTCTTCTGGCTCGGGCCCCACCAGTGGCCGGAGCCGAGCAGCAGGGTGCGGGGCCGGGTGAAGGTGACGTAGCCGAGGCGGAGCTCCTCGGTCCGCTGGTGCTCGTTCATCTCCTCCTTGAAGCCCTTGAGGCCCTTGGCGTCGAAGGAGTGGAGGACGGGCAGTGTGGCCGTGTCCCCGCGCAGGGTGTGCGGGAGCACCTGTGACTGGGAGGTCCAGGCTTCCCTCGACCGGCCGCTGGGGAACTGGCCGGTGACCAGGCCGGGCACGGCCACGACGTCCCACTCCAGGCCCTTGGACTTGTGGGCGGTGAGCACTTTGACGGTGTTCTCGCCGCCGGGCAGCGCGTTGTCCAGGCCCTTCTCGTACTGCACGGCGGTGCGCAGGAAGCCGAGGAAGGCGAGCAGCGTCGCCTCGCCGTCGACGGCGGCGAACCGGGCGGCGACGTCGAGGAAGTTCGCGAGGGTCTCACGGCGGCGGGCCGCCAGGGCCTGGGGCGAGGCGGACAGCTCGACCTCCAGGCCCGTGGTGGCGAGGACCCGGTGCAGGACGTCCATCAGCGGGTCGGAGAGCGAGCGGCGCAGGTCGCGCAGTTCGGTGGCGAGGCGGGCGAAGCGGACGCGGGCCTCGGCGGAGAACGGCAGGTGGTCGTCCTCTTCGCCGCCCGAGTCGAGGAAGGTGTCCAGCGCGTCGGCGAGGGAGATCACCTCGGCCGGGTCGATGCCCTCGACGGCCTCGGCGAGGCGGCGGTCGGGGTCGAAGTCGTCGTCGTCCGCATGGGCCGCGCGGTGGACGAGGAGGCGGGCTCGGCGGCCGAGCAGGGCCAGGTCTCGGGGGCCGATCCGCCAGCGGGGGCCGGTGAGGAGCCGGACCAGGGAGGCGTTGGCCCCCGGGTCCTGGAGGACCTCGCAGACGGCCACCAGGTCGGCGACCTCGGGAAGGTGGAGGAGCCCGGCGAGGCCGACGACCTCGACCGGGACGTCCCGGTCGACGAGCGCGGCCTGGATCTCGGGGAAGTCCCCCGCCGTGCGGCACAGGACGGCGATCTCGCCGGGGGCCTTGCCGGTGCGCACTAGGTGCGCGATCGAGTCGGCGAGCCAGTCGATCTCCTCGGCGTGGGTGCGCAGCAGGGCGCAGCGGACGAGGCCGTCACGCTCGGCGCCGGGTGCGGGGCGCAGGGCTTCGACGCCCTCGTGCATGGCGCGCAGGGGGGCGGCGAGCCCGTTGGCGAGATGAAGGAGCCGGCCGCCGCTGCGGCGGTTCTCGCTGAGCGAGTAGCGGGCGGCCGGAGTGCCGTCGGCGTGCGGGAAGTGGTTCGGGAAGTCGTCGAGATTGGCCACGGAGGCGCCGCGCCAGCCGTAGATGGCCTGGCAGGGGTCGCCGACCGCGGTGACGGCGTGCCCGGACGCGATGCCGTCGGGGCCGCCGCCGAAGAGGGCGGAGAGCAGGAGGCGCTGGGCGACGGAGGTGTCCTGGTATTCGTCGAGCAGGACGACCCGGTACTCCTCGCGCAGGATGGCGCCGACCTCGGGACGGGTGAGGGCGAGCTGGGCGGAGAGGGCGATCTGGTCACCGAAGTCGAGGAGGTCGCGGCTGCGTTTCGCCTCCCGGTAGCGCCGGGTCAGCGAGAGCAGCTCACGGCGGGCCTCGGCGGCTTCGGGGATCTTGCGCAGTTCCGCGTTGCTGAGCTTGGCGGTCTCCAGGGCGTGGAGCAGTTCGGTGTCGTACTCCGCGAGCTGTTCGGGACGCACGAGGTGTTCGGCGAGCTCGGCGTCCAGCGCCAGCAGATCGCTGACCAGGGTGGGGAACGACCTGGTCAGGGCGGGGTAGGGGCCGGGCGCCTCGCGCAGCACGCGGGCGGCGAGCTGGTAGCGGGTGGCGTCGGCGAGGAGCCGGGTGGTGGGTTCCAGTCCTATCCGCAGCCCGTGTTCGGTGAGGAGCCGGCCGGCGAAGGCGTGGTAGGTGGAGATGCCGGGTTCGCCCGGGGGGTTGTCCGGGTCGATGACGTCCGGGTCGGTGACCCCGGCGGCGATCAGGGCCTTGCGGACGCGCTCGGCGAGCTCACCGGCGGCCTTGTTGGTGAACGTGAGCCCGAGGACCTGTTCGGGGGCGACCTGGCCGGTCCCGACCAGCCACACGACGCGGGCCGCCATCACCGTGGTCTTCCCCGACCCGGCTCCGGCGACGATCACCTGCGGCGCGGGCGGCGCGATGATGCACGCCGTCTGCTCCGGGGTGAAGGGGATCCCCAGCAGCTCCTTGAGCTGCTCGGGATCGGTGATACGTGAGGACACTCCACAGAGGCTAACCGGCAGGACCGACAATCCTCGAAGCCGTGAGGGGCGACCGGGGTGAGGGCCCCGGCCCCTGTCCTGATGGCGCGCAAGCGGCGGGAGACCCCCTAGATTGACTGCTTGTCGCATCAACAGCCTTATGAGGACGGTCATATGAGCGCCGACGCACCCGCCCCTGACGCCGCCGGGCTCAGGAAGCGCATCGACACCACGAAGGCGCACCCCGCACGGGTCTATGACGTCTTCCTCGGCGGCAAGGACAACTACCCGGCCGACCGCGAGGCCGCGGCCATGGCCCTGGCAGCCAATCCGCGCGGATACCTCACCGTGCGGCACAACCGGGACTTCATGCGGCGGGCCGTCACGCTCGCCGCGAAGGACGGCATCCGGCAGTTCCTGGACGTCGGGACCGGGCTGCCGACCCAGCAGAACGTGCACCAGATCGCTCAGGCGATCGCCCCCGACGCGCGCGTGGTGTACGTCGACAACGACCCGGTCGTCCTCGTGCACGCGCAGGCGCTGCTCACCAGCGGGCCCGAAGGCCACACCGACTACATCGAGGCGGACCTGCGCGACCCCGCCAAGATCCTCGAAGCGGCCCGCAGCACCCTCGACCTCGACCGGCCCGTCGCCCTCGTCCTCGCCGCCGTCCTCCACTTCATCGAGGACGACGAGGCCTACCCGATCGTCGAGCAGCTCCTCGATGCCCTGACGCCCGGCAGCTACCTCGTACTGAGCAACGTCAGCTCGGACCTCAACCCCGAGCAGGTCGGCCGGATCACGAAGTCGTTCAAGGAACGCGGATTCGGGATGGTCCGGCGCTCGCGCGCGCAGGTCGAGCGTTTCGTGACGGACAACGCGCTGGAGATGCTCGACCCCGGCGTCGTACCGGTGCACCGCTGGCGGCCCGAGCAGGTCGTCGACCTGCCCGAGTCCCGGGACCCGGACCCGGAGTTCGTCGCTGGGCTGGACGAGCTGGACCGGACGCGGTACCAGCGGATCGACGACGTCACGGACGCCGACGTCAGTGTGTACGGGGTGATGGCACGCAAGCCCTGACGGCCCCGGCGGGCCGGGCCCGGCTCACTCCAGGACGTGCCGCCCCTCCGGCTGCGCGCTGCACGAGGCCCTGAACGTGCAGTGGGTGCAGTGCTGGCCGGTGGACGGGGTGAACCGTTCGTCCAGGACCCTGCCGGCCGCGGTCGCCAGCAGATCGGAGACCCACTCGGTCTCGGGCGGCTGCTGGGCCTGCACCTTGGGGACGGCGTCTCCGCCCTCCTTCTTGGGGGCGGGCTGACGCAGCTGTACGAGTTCGGCGCCCCCGGATTCGGGGCGCGTGCCGTCGAAGACCTCGTCGACCGCGCCCTCCCGGACCGCCAGCTGGTACACGGCGAGCTGGGGGTGGCGGGCGACCTCTTCCTTCGTCGGGGACTGCTTGCCGGTCTTGAAGTCGACGACGTAGGCCCGGCCCTCGGCGTCACGTTCGACGCGGTCCATGGAGCCGCGGATGCGCACCTCGTACGCGCCCGCCTCCAGCGTCACGTCGAAGTCGTGCTCGCTGGCGGCCGGGGTCCGGCCGGTGCGGTCCATGACGTGCCAGCGCAGGAAGCGTTCGAGCGCGATGCGGGCCTGGTCCTTCTCCTGCCGCGACTTCCACGGGGCATCGAAGACCAGCCCGTCCCAGACCGAGTCGAGCCGCTCCATGAGGACGGCCAGATCGGCGGGCGTCCGCCCGGAGGCCACCTCGTCGGCCAGGACGTGGACGACGTTGCCGAAGCCCTGGGCCGCGGTCGCCGGGGCGTCGGCCTTCACCTCGCGGCCCAGGAACCACTGGAGCGCGCAGGTGTTGGCGAGCTGGTCGAGCGCGCTGCCGGACAGGGCGACGGGCTGGTCCCGGTCGCGCAGCGGGACGGCCGAGCGGGTCGGTTCGTACAGGCCCCACCAGCGGTAGGGGTGGGCCGAGGGGACCAGCGGCTGGCCCTCGTCGTCGCTCAGGGCGGCGAGGCGGGCGAGGCGGTGGGCGGCCTCCTCGCGCAGCGCGTCGGAGGCGGCCGGGTCGACGGTGGTGGCGCGCAGCTCGGCGACGAGGGCCGCGACGGCGAGGGGGCGGCGGGGGCGGCCGGTGACGTCGCGGGGTTCGACGCCGAGTTCGGTGAGGAAGCGGGACGGCTGGTCGCCGTCGTCGGCGGGGGCCTTGACCGCGGTGACGATCAGGCGCTCGCGGGCGCGGGTCGCCGCCACGTAGAAGAGGCGGCGCTCCTCGGCGAGGAGGGCGCCGGGCGTGAGCGGTTGGGCGAGGCCGTCGCGACCGATCCGGTCCGCTTCGAGCAGCGAGCCGCGACGGCGCAGGTCGGGCCAGAGGCCCTCCTGGACCCCGGCGACGACCACCAGGCGCCACTCCAGGCCCTTGGAGCGGTGAGCGGTCATCAGTCGTACGGCTTCGGGCCGCACGGAGCGCCGGGAGAGGGTGTCGGCGGCGATGTCCTGTGCGTCGACCTCTTCCAGGAAGTTGAGCGCGCCCCGGCCTCCGGTGCGCTCCTCCGCGCGGGCCGCGGTGTCGAAGAGGGCGCAGACGGCGTCGAGGTCGCGGTCGGCGTTGCGTCCGCCCGCGCCTCCGCGCAGTGCGGCGCGCTCCAGCCTGGCCGGCCAAGGGGTGCCGGACCACAGCGCCCACAGGGCCTCCTCGGCGGTGCCGCCGGCTTCGAGGAGCTCGCGCGCCGTGCGCAGCAGCGCGCCCAGGCGCTGGGCGCCGCGGGCGTACGCCGGGTCGTGCGCCACGAGCCGCTCCGGTTCGGCGAGCGCGCGGGCGAGCAGTTCGCCGGAGGGCGCGGGCACGCGGTTGCCGGCGGCGCGCTCCTCGTCGCGCAGGGCCCGGCCGAGCCGGCGCAGGTCGGCCGCGTCCATGGAACCCAGGGGGGAGGCGAGGAGGGTGAGCGCCGTCTCGGTGTCGAGCCAGGGGGCCGGTCCCGGGTCCGTACCGGCGGTCGCGTCCGTATCGACACCCGCGTCCGTGGGCGTGTCCGGATCCGCGTCCGTGTCCGGATCCGCGTCCGGCCCCGTAGCCGCGTCCGCGTTCGGGCGGAGCGCCGCCGCGGCCACCGTGCGCAGGGCCGTCAGCAGCGGGGCCACCGCCGGTTCGTGGCGCAGGGGCAGGTCGTCGCCGTCGACCTCCAGCGGCACGCCCGCCGAGGTCAGGGCCCGGCGCACCGCGGGAATGGTGCGGCCGCCCGCACGGACCAGGACCGCCATCTCGTGCCACGGCACCCCGTCCTCCAGGTGCGCCCGGCGCAGCAGGTCCGCGATGTTCTCGAGCTCGGTGGACGCGGTGGGATAGGTGTACGTCTCGACGCTGCCGCCCTCGCGGACCGCGCCGAGTTCCCGGTGGGCGCGCACCTTCGCCGACGGCAGCCGGGTCAGCGGCATCCGCCGGGTGAGGAGACGGGTCGCGGCGAGCAGCCCCGCGCCGGAGCGGCGTGAGGTGGTGAGGACGCCGACCGGGGCCGGGGCGCCGTCCGCGCGCCGGAACAGCTCCGGGAAGTCGAGGATGCCGTTCACATCGGCACCGCGGAAGGCGTAGATCGACTGGTCCGGGTCGCCGAACGCGATCAGGTTCCGGCCACCGCCGCCACCCGGGACGCTCCCCCGGTTCCCGGCCAGCGCGTGCAGCAGCCGTACCTGCGCCGGGTCGGTGTCCTGGTACTCGTCGACGAACACGGTGTCGTAATTACCGGCCAGCAGCCCCGACACCTCGGGGCGCTCCGCGAGCAGCACGGCGCGGTGGACCAGTTCCGCGTAGTCCAGCACCCCCTGCGCGTCCAGCACGTCCAGGTACTCGGCGAGGAACGCGGCGGCCGCGCCCCAGTCCGGCCGGCCGGTGCGCCGGGCGAAGGCGGCGAGCGCGTCCGGGCCGAGGCCCAGCTCACGGCTGCGCGCGAGCACGGCGCGCACCTCGTCGGCGAAGCCACGCGTGGTCAGGCAGGCCCGCAGCTCGTCGGGCCAGCGGATGTGGTCGTGGCCCTCCTTCTCCAGGTCGAGCTGGCCCGCCAGCAGATCGCGGACCGTGACGTCCTGCTCGGGTCCGGAGAGCAGCCGCAGCGGGTCCGCGAAGAGGTCGGCGTCCTGATGGGCGCGCACCAGGGCGTAACAGAAGGAGTGGAACGTGGTGGCCTGCGGTCCGCGGACGGCCCCGAGCCGGGCGGCCATCCGGTCACGCAGTTCGACGGCGGCCTTGCGGCTGAAGGTGAGGATCAGCATGCGGGCCGGATCGGCGCCCCGGGCGACACGTGCGGCGACCGCCTCGACGAGGGTGGTGGTCTTGCCCGTCCCGGGGCCCGCGAGTACCAGCAGCGGCCCGCCGGCGTGGTCAACCACCGCACGTTGCGCCGCGTCCAGGAGAGGGGGATCCACGGAGCCCGGCAGGGTGCGCACCAGCCGGTACGCGCCCGTGGTCCGACGCCGTGCCTGACGGTGCGGACTGTTGCGGGTGGTGGAGGAGGAGCTCACGTGGGGATCGCCGGTCCTGGTGGGTGTGCTGGGGTACTGGAGGTGTGGGTGCGGCGCGTGCCGCGAACTGACGACGCTACTCCGCCGGGGCCACCGATCGGGGCGGGACGGCTGCGTGGATCGTCACGTTCCGGCCGGAGGAAGGGCGGGGCGCCGCGTAGATCGTCACGTTCCGCCCGGCGGCGGAAGGGTGGGGTGCGACCCCCGCTTCGCGCTTCCTGTACGTCGTACGGGCCGGGCTCCGCCCGATGTGCCGCCGGATGGCCGAAGCTGTCAGGTGTGAGAGCCCTCGCCGCCATCGCCTTCCGTGCCCGGACCGCCGTCCGCCACGCCGTCCCACCGTGCGCGCCGCATGTCCAGGCGCGGGACATGGCCCTCCGCGGACCGGGCGGCCTCGCGCAGCGGGGTGTTCTCCTCGCGGTAGTGATCCAGCGCACGCAGTTCGTGGCCGGGCAGCAGCGCGCCGTCGGCGCGCACCACCCGCCACCACGGCACCGCTCCCCCGTACAGCGCCATGACCCGGCCGACCTGGCGCGGTCCGCCGTCCCCCAGCCACTCCGCGACGTCGCCGTAGGTCATGACGCGGCCGGGCGGGATCAGTTCGGCGACGTCGAGCACACGCTCCGCGTACTCCGGCAACGCGTCGCTCGTCGGGTGTTCGCTCATCCGGCCCATACTGCCGTACACCACCGACAGCCCGGCCCGTTCCGTGCCCGGGCGCACACGCGGTGTACGCAGGAGGGGAAGGGAGCGTATTTTGCGCATCGCGCGCCGCCGCATCGCACCCTGATGCCCCCCTCCGCCCGTCGGCCGTGCCACCATCATGCGGGCGGTGACCGGTGATACGAGAACACGAAGATCAATCAGAGGCGACGAAGGAGCAGGGCGTGCAGCCACCGAAGGCGGCCGACGCCTCTGATGCCGAGCCGCACCCCGAGGGGGACGGGTCGCAGCCGGGCCCGGGCCCGCGTACCCCTTCGGACCACCTGGCCGGCTCGACGCTCTCGACCGACGCGACGCTGACCGACCGCGTCTCGGGTGACGAACCCCTGCTCCCCGCCCGGGTGCACCGCCCTTCCGACCTGCTGCGGCTCCTCGTCGGGGTCCTGGCGATCGTCGTGCTGTTCGCCGTCGCAGCCTTCGCCCACGGCACGACGGCCGGCCTCGAAGAGGACATCAACAAGGGCACCGGCCAGGCCCCCGATCTGCTCATCAAGCTCGCCGGTCTCGTCTCCAGCATCGCCGTGCTGCTCGTCCCGGTGGCCTTCGCCATCGAGCGGCTGATCAAACGCGACGGGCTGCGGATCGCGGACGGGGTCCTGGCCGCCGTGCTCGCGCACGGGGTGACGCTCGCCACGGACCTGTGGGTGTCCAATTCCGCGGCCGGCACCATTCAGGACGCCCTGACCCAGCCGCAGCCCGGTAACGCGCTCACCGACCCCGTACACGGCTATCTCGCGCCGGTGATCGCGTATATGACGGCGGTCGGCATGGCGAGACGGCCGCGGTGGCGGGTCGTGCTGTGGGTGGTGCTGCTGCTCGACGCCTTCACCATGCTGGTGGGCGGGTACACGACCCCGCTGTCGATCATCCTCACGGTACTGATCGGCTGGACGGTCGCGTACGGCACGCTGTACGCGGTCGGCTCGCCGAACGTCCGGCCGACCGGCCAGCACCTGATGGCCGGTCTGCGTCACGTCGGCTTCCGGCCGGTCACCGCGATGCGCGCCGACGACGCGCCCGATTCGGGCGGTGACCAGAGCGACCGCGGGCGCCGCTACGTGGTCTCCCTGGAGGACGGACCACCGCTCGACGTGACGGTCGTGGACCGCGAACAACAGGCGCAGGGCTTCTTCTACCGGCTGTGGCGCAGGCTCACCCTGCGCGGCATCACCCAGCGGCGTTCCATCCAGTCACTGCGCCAGGCCCTGGAGCAGGAGGCGCTGCTCGCGTACGCGGCGATCGCCGCCGGCGCCAACGCCCCCAAGCTGATCGCCACCTCCGAGCTGGGTCCGGACGCCGTGATGCTGGTCTACGAGCACATCGGCGGGCGCTCGCTCGACGCGCTGGAGGACTCCGAGATCACCGACGATCTGGTGCGCGGCGCCTGGCGTCAGGTGCAGGCGCTCCAGTCGCGGCGGATCGCGCACCGCAGGCTCACCGGTGACGCCATCCTGGTGGATCGTTCCGGTGAGGTGTTCGTCACGGATCTGCGCGGCGGTGAGATCGCGGCCGGCGACCTGGTCCTGCGGATGGACGTCGCTCAACTGCTCACCACCACGGGTCTGCGGGTGGGCGCCGAGCGTGCTGTCGCGTCCGCGCTGGCGGTGCTCGGTCCGGACGCCGTCGCGGACTGTCTGCCGCTGCTCCAGCCGATCGCGCTCAGCCGCTCCACCCGTGCCCATCTGCGCAGGCTCGCCCGTGAGCGGTCGCAGCGCCAGCGCGAGGCCGTACTGGACGCCTCGGACGCGGCGAAGCGGGCCCGGTCGCAGGACGCGGAGGCCGCCGACGAGGCGGGCCGCAAGTCCGGCCGCAAGTCGCAGCGCACCGAGAAGCAGGCCGAGAAGCGCGCCATGGACGACGCGCTCGACGGGGCCCGCGAGGAGGACCTGCTCTCCCAGATCCGCCAGGAGGTGCTGCTGATCCGGCCGCAGGCGCCGGTCGAGCCGGTCCGGCTGGAGCGCATCAAGCCGCGCACCCTGTTCAGCTTCATCGCCGGTGCCATCGCCGCGTACTTCCTGATCTCGCAGGTCACCGAGGCCGACTTCGGTGCGGTGGTCGAGCAGGCGGAGTGGGGCTGGGTGGCGGCGGCGCTGGGTTTCTCGGCGCTCAGCTACATCGCGGCCGCCATGAGTCTGCTGGGCTTCGTGCCCGAGCGGGTGCCGTTCGGCAAGACGGTGATGGCGCAGGTCGCCGGCTCGTTCGTGAAGATCGTGGCCCCGGCCGCGGTGGGCGGCGTCGCGCTGAACACCCGGTTCCTCCAGCGCTCCGGCGTACGTCCGGGGCTCGCGGTCGCGAGTGTCGGCGCCTCTCAGCTGTTCGGTCTCGGCTGTCACATCCTGCTGCTGGCCGCTTTCGGCTATCTGACCGGTACGGAGAAGACCCCGTCCTCGCTCACCCCGTCCAGGACGGTGATCGCGGGGCTGCTGACGGTCGCCGTACTGGTGCTGGTGGTGACGGCGATCCCGTTCCTGCGCAAGTTCGTGGTGACCCGGGTGCGGTCGCTGTTCGCGGGCGTCGTACCGCGCATGCTCGACGTGGTGCAGCGGCCGCAGAAGCTGTTCACCGGCATCGGCGGGATGCTGCTGCTGACCGGCCTGTTCGTGATGTGTCTGGACGCGTCGGTCCGGGCGTTCAGCGGTCCGGACACCCCGCACCTCAGTTACGCGAGCATCGCGGTGGTCTTCCTCGCCGGCAACGCGCTGGGGTCGGCGGCGCCGACGCCGGGCGGGATGGGCGCGGTCGAGGGGGCGCTGACCCTCGGTCTGATCGCGGTCGGCCTGCCGAAGGAAGTCGCGGCTCCTGCGGTACTGCTGTTCCGGCTGATGACGCTGTGGCTGCCGGTACTTCCCGGCTGGCTCGCCTTCAACCACCTGACGCGCAAGGGCGAGCTCTAGAAGCGCCTTCCCGGGCCCAGTCCACCCGCTTGGACCGGCGCCCCGTGCACCCCTCGGGGCGCCGCCGCACGATGGAGTGATGAGGACCTCCCCCGCCCTGCGCGCCGCAGCCCTCGCCGCCACCGTGACCGTGCTGCTTCCCCTCGCCGGCTGTTCGGACGGGGGTGACACGGACACGGCCGGCCGCTCGGAGAGCACGCCGCGGCCTGCCGGGACCGCCGCGGGCGCCACGCCCGCCGGCCTCGCGTCCCAGCGGCTGAAGTGGTCACCGTGCCCGGCCCCTTCCCAGGCGCAGGGCGGCGGTGCCTCGCCCACTCCCCTGCCCGGCGGGGCCGTCTGGGAGTGCTCCTTCATGAATGTCCCGCTCGACTACGCCGAGCCGGAGGGCGACACCATCGAGCTGGCGCTCATCCGCGCGAAGGCGATGGACGAGAAGAAGCGGATCGGCTCGCTCATCTTCAACTTCGGCGGCCCCGGCGCCTCCGGTGTAGCGACCCTGCCCGCGTTCGGCACGGACTACGACAAGCTCCGCACGCGGTACGACCTGGTGAGCTTCGACCCCCGCGGAGTCGGCCGCAGCGCGGGCGTGGAGTGCGAGGACGACGCGCAGCTGGACGCACGGTACGAGGGCGACGGTACGCCCGACGACGCGGCCGAGGAGAAGCGGTTCATCGACGACACGAAGACGTACGTGGCGGCCTGCGAGGAGAACTCGGGCAAGGAGCTCCCCTTCGTGGGCACGACGAACGCCGCCCGGGACATGGACCTGATGCGCCAGGTCCTCGGCGACGACAAGCTGTACTACTTCGGCATCTCGTACGGGACCGAACTGGGCGGCGTCTACGCGCACTTGTTCCCCCGGCACGTCGGCAGGTCGGTCCTGGACGCGGTGGTCGACCCGACCGAGGACGCGGAGCAGTCCTCCCTCGGCCAGGCCAAGGGCTTCCAGCTCGCGCTGGACGACTTCGCCAAGGACTGCGTGGACCGGGGCGACGCGTGCAGGCTGCCCGGCTCCACCGCCGAGGAGGTCGAACAGGGGGTGTCCGAACTCCTCGGCCGGTTGGAGAAGAAGCCCATCGCGGGCATCGGTTCCCGGAAGCTGACGCAGACGCAGGCCACCACCGGCATCGCGGCGGCGCTCTACTCCAAGGAGACCTGGCCGCTGCTGGAACAGGGCCTGGACGAGGCCGACGGCGGCAACGGCGGACTGCTCCTCGCCCTCGCCGACTCCCTCAACGGGCGCTCCGAGGACGGCCACTACAACAACTCGGCCGCGGCCAACACCGCGATCAACTGCGCCGACTCCAAGGAACGGTTCACCCTCGACCGGACCAAGGAGAAGCTCGCCGCGTTCCACGACGCCTCACCGGTCTTCGGCGACTACCTCGGCTGGGGCCTGATGGCCTGCACCGGCTGGCCGGTGGCGGGCGCCTGGAACACCCCGGACGTCAGCGCCGAGGGCGCCGCCCCCGTACTGGTCATCGGCAACACCGGCGACCCCGCGACCCCGTACGCGGGCGCGAAGGCGATGGCCGAGGAACTGGGCGAGGGCGTCGGCGTGGAGATGACGTACAAGGGCGAGGGCCACGGCGCGTACAACAGCGGCAACGCCTGTGTGCAGAAGGCCGTGGGCGGCTACCTGCTGGACGGCGAGGTGCCGGCGGACGGCACGGTCTGCGGCTAGGCGCTCCCGGCACGCGCCTACCATGGGCGAACTGCCGTACGGGCAGGCACAACGGGGAGGGAACGTACACGTGGTCGCTTACGCACGGGCCGGGGCGCTGGCCGCCGCCGCTCTGCTGCTGACGGGGGTGCTCGCGGGCTGCGAGGACGGCACGGACGACAAGCCGGCCACACCGGCGGACGGCACCACGGCCCCGGCCGCCTCGAAGTCCGCCGCCCCGTCGCCCGGCACCGGGACGAAGCCACTGCCCGCCGCCCTCACCTCGCAGCGCCTGGACTGGAAGCGCTGCGAGGCCCCCGAGGGCGGTACCGCTCCGGGCTCGCCCTGGCGCTGCGCGACGGTCGAGGTCCCGCTGGACTACGCGAAGCCGGACGGCGACACCATCGGCATCGCGCTGATCCGCAAGGAGGCCCGGGACAAGGGCCGGCGGCTCGGCTCGATGCTGTTCAACTTCGGCGGGCCGGGCGGCTCGGGTGTCTCGATCCTGCCGCGCGCCGCCGGTTCGTACGGGGCGCTCAACACCCGCTACGACCTGGTGGGGTTCGATCCGCGCGGGGTGGCCCAGAGCGCCGGGGTGCGGTGCCGTACCGACCGGGAGCAGGACAGCACCAACAAGAACATCGACATGACGCCGGACACCGCGGCCGAGGAGGCGGCGTTCATGAAGGACGGCGCCGGATTCGGCGCCGGCTGCGCACGCCGCTCGGGCAAGGTCCTGCCGTTCGTCGGCACGACCGGCGCCGCCCGGGACATGGACCTGATCCGCGAGGTCCTCGGGGACGAGAAGCTGACGTACTTCGGCATGTCGTACGGCACCGAGCTGGGCGGCACCTACGCCCACCTCTTCCCGAAGAAGGTCGGGCGGACCGTCTTCGACGCCGTCGTCGACCCGACGGCGGACTCCACCGGTCACGCCCGCAACCAGACGACCGGTTTTCAGCGGGCGCTGGAGAACTACCTCGAGGACCGCGGCCAGGACCCCGAGAAGGGGACGAAGCGCATCGCCGCCCTGCTGAAGCGGATCGACGCCGATCCGCTGCCGACCGGTACGGACCGCGAGCTCAACGAGTCGCTGGCGATCACCGGCATCGTGCTGCCGCTCTACTCCAAGGACAGCTGGCCGACGCTCGCGCAGGCCCTGGACGAGGCGGAGAGCGGCACCGGGAGCATGCTGCTGCAGCTCGCCGACTCGTACAACGGCCGTGACGAGAACGGTCATTACGACACCCAGAACCACTCGCAGCGCGCCATCTCCTGCGCGGACACCAAGGCCAGGCCGACGGCGGCCGAGGCGAAGGCGCTGTTGCCCGAGTTCAGGAAGCTGTCCCCGGTCTTCGGCGCGTTCCTGGCCTGGGACACCGCGGGCTGGTGCTCCGACTGGCCGGTGGCGGGCGAGCACGACACCCCTGAGGCGAGCGCTCCGGGCGCCGCTCCGATCCTGGTCGTGGGGACCACGGGCGACCCGGCGACGCCGTACGAGGGCGCGCGGAAGATGGCGGACGAACTGGGCGAGGGCGTCGGCGTCCTGCTCACCAACAAGGGCGAGGGGCACGGCGCCTACGGGGTGAGCACCTGTGTGACGTCGACGGTGGACGCGTACTTCCTGGACGGAAAGGTCCCCGCGGACGGCAAGACCTGTTCGTAGCGGACGGTACGGACATGACGAAGGGGCCGGGCCGCAGGATGCGGACCGGCCCCTTTCACCACACGTTCTAGTACACCGGCTTCTCGGGCTCGATCTGGTTGACCCAGCCGACCACGCCGCCGCCGAGGTGCACCGAGTCGGCGAAGCCCGCCGACTTGAGGACCGCGAGGACCTCGGCACTGCGGACACCGGTCTTGCAGTGCAGCACGATGCGCTTGTCCTGCGGGAGGTCCTGGAGGGCGTTGCCCATCAGGAACTCGTTCTTCGGGATCAACTTCGCGCCGGGGATCGAGACGATCTCGTACTCGTTCGGCTCACGGACGTCGATGATCTCGATCTTCTCGTCCGCGTCGATCCACTCCTTGAGCTGCTTGGGAGTGATCGTGGAGCCGAGCGCCGCCTCCTGGGCCTCCTCGGACACGACGCCGCAGAAGGCCTCGTAGTCGATGAGTTCGGTGACGGTCGGGTTCTCCCCGCAGACCGCGCAGTCGGGGTCCTTACGGACCTTGACCTGGCGGTACTGCATCTCCAGCGCGTCGTAGATCATCAGACGGCCGACCAGCGGGTCGCCGATGCCGGCGAGCAGCTTGATGGCCTCGTTGACCTGGATGGAGCCGATGGACGCGCAGAGCACACCCAGGACACCGCCCTCGGCGCAGGACGGAACCATGCCGGGGGGCGGCGGCTCCGGGTAGAGGCAGCGGTAGCAGGGACCGTGCTCGGACCAGAAGACGGACGCCTGGCCGTCGAACCGGTAGATCGAGCCCCAGACGTACGGCTTGTTCAGCAGGACCGCGGCGTCGTTGACGAGATAGCGGGTGGCGAAGTTGTCCGTGCCGTCCACGATCAGGTCGTACTGGGCGAAGATGTCCATCACGTTGTCGGCTTCGAGCCGCTCCTCGTGAAGGATCACGTTCACCAGGGGGTTGATCCCCTGCACGGTCTCCTTGGCCGACTGGGCCTTGGACTTGCCGATGTCGGCCTGACTGTGGATGACCTGGCGCTGCAGGTTCGACTCGTCGACCTCGTCGAACTCCACGATGCCGAGCGTGCCGACACCGGCCGCGGCCATGTACATGAGAGCCGGTGAGCCGAGGCCTCCGGCGCCCACACAGAGCACTTTCGCGTTCTTCAGCCGCTTCTGTCCGTCCATCCCGACATCCGGGATGATCAGGTGGCGGGAGTACCTGCGGACCTCGTCGACGGTGAGCTCAGCAGCTGGCTCGACCAGGGGTGGCAGCGACACAGGAACCTCAACAATGCAGGTGGTCGGTTTCTACGTACTTCGGCTACGTACGGTTGTTCTTGCGGTAACACTGCCACGCCCCCTCTCATTCCGAGATAGCAGGTCCGATCCGCGAGACGATTTCGTCCCAGTACCTGGGCAGTGTCGCAAATGGATCGCTTTGCGCACGCCCGTTGCCGGGAGGAACCTCCTCCGTGCGGTCCGTGAAGAAGATCGTCCCGGCGCCCTGCCAGCGGGCTATGCGCATCGCCTCCTCCAGGTGGGTGCGCGGGACGCCATGGACGAAGTGGGCGAATCGGTCGGGCGGGTAGGCGGCGGTCCACTCCGCCACCTGCGACCAGCGGTAGTCGGTCCACGCGCCGCGGAAGGTGACGAGCTGGTCGGCGGCCTCCGCGTAGCCCGGGTACGGGTGGGTGTCGTGGCCGAGCACGAGGTGTCCGCCGTGCTGGGCGCTGTCGCTGTCCGCCAGGAGCGCGGAAAGGGTGCCGGTGAGACGGCGGACGGCCGGGAGTTCCGGGCGCCCGGCCGGGCAGCGGTCGAGGAGGAAGCCGTCGACGCGGTACCAGTCCAGGTAGGACCGCGCGTCGGCGACCAGCTCCCCGAAGGGGCGGTCGCCATGGGCCAGATCGAGCCTGCCGAGCAGCCGTCCGGCCGAGGCCCGCACCGAGTCGAGCGGCTCCTCGCCGTGCACGGCCCGTTCGCGGGCGTTGCGGATCCGTCCCGCGGCTTCCAGGCAGTGCGGGTCGGGACGGGCGCCGGGGCCGTTGTCGATGTCGAGGGCGGCCCAGTGCAGCGGGGTGCCGGGGCGGGCGAGTTCGGCCCATTCGGCCGGTGCGAGCAGCGGGTGCGCGCAGCCGGGGACGCCGAAGCCGAGCTGCTGCGCGCCGCTGGTCCGGCGGACGGTGCCGGTACTGGTCAGATACGGCACGCCGCCTCCATCCAGATGTCGGCGAGGGACTCCTCCAGATTGATCCGGGGGCGCCAGCCGAGCCGGTCCCTGGCGGTGCGGACGTCGGCCTGCTGCCAGGCACCGCAGCCGTCGGGGTAGGGGGACGGCGTGACCGAGAGGTGCTCCATGACCGATTCGGCGGAGGTGCGCGGGGCGCCGATGGGCAGGCGGGCGGGGGGTGTGTCCAGCTCGTGGAGTGCGCCGGCGTATCCGGCGACCTTGGCGAGGACGGCCGCGGCGTCACGCAGGCGTACGGCCCGGCCGGTGCCGATGTTGACGACGCCCTGGGCGGCGGAGAGCGAGGCGGCGTGCACGGCGCGCGCGACGTCCCGCACGTCGACGAAGTCGCGCTGCACGCCGAGGCCGCTGAGCTTCAGCTCACCGTCGCCCGCCTGCATGGCGCGGCGCATCGCCTCGGCGAGCCGGCCGAGCGGGGAGCCGGCCGGGGTGCCGGGGCCGACCGGCGAGAAGACCCGCAGCACGACCGCGTCGAGACCGGAGCCGAGGACGAGTTCGGTGGCGGCGAGTTTGCTGACGCCGTACGGGCCGCCGGGGCGCGGGATGGCGTCCTCGGCCGTGGACGAGCCGGGCTGCGAGGGCCCGTACTCCGAGGAGCAGCCGACCTGGACGAGCCGGGCGGTGCAGCCGCTGCGCCGCATCGCCTCGCAGACGGTGGCGACGGCGACGGTGTTGTGTCGGGTCAGGTCGCGGGCCCCGCCCCGGGTGGCGCCGGCGCAGTTGACGACGACTCCGGGGTGGACGGCGTCCAGGAAGCGGGTGAGCGCTCCCGGGCTGCCGCCGGCGAGGTCGAACCGCACGTCGGCGTCGTCGCCGCGGCCGAGCGCCGTGAGGTGGACGGCCGGATCGGCGAGCAGTCGGTCGGCCACGAACCGGCCGAGGAATCCATTGGCTCCGAGCAGCAGCACCCTCATCGCGCGCCCCCAGGGTGCCGACGGCGGGCTGCCGGTGCGGGGGATCGGTGGGTCATGTCCGGTGTCTCCTTGGGGCAGTTGCGTACGGTGCGGGACGGGCCCCCGCGGCGTCGGCTCCGCGGGGGCTGTGAGGTGCGTCAGGCGGCGGTGTGGGCAGATGCCCGGGAGAGAGCGACGGTGGCGGTGGTCAGCAGGCCGAGCGCGGCCGCGCCGCAGGCGAGGGCGGGTACGGCCCCGGTGCCGCCCGCCGCGATGAGCGCGTCGACGGGGCGGGCGAGGGCGTCGAGGCCGGGCAGCCGGCCGGCCAGGATGAGGGCGGGCGCGGCTGCCTCGACGGCGCAGGCGGCGGCGAGGCCGGTGGCAGCCGGTTCGGGGAAGCCGTGGACGGTGAGGAGCCGGGCCAGCAGGAGCAGTACGCCGAGGGCGGCGGCCCCGGCCCGGGAGCCCTCCGGCCCGGCCCCGAGCCCCGCCAGGTACAGCAGCCCTCCCAGGACGCAGAGGAAGACCGCGACCGCGGCGAACAGCAGGGGGCGCACGCCCGCGGCGAACTCCTCCAGCGCACGGCTGCCGTTGAGTTTGCGGTGTGCGTGTACGGAGAAGAGGTGGGCGCACCAGGCCGCGGGAGCGACCGCCACGGCGAGCCCGAGCAGGGGCGCCGGGGTGATGTCCCAGGGGCCTTCGGGGCCACCGCTGAGGAGTTGGCCGAGCAGGGCGTCGCCGTACAGCACGTAGCCCAGCAGCCAGCAGCCGAAGAGCCCGGCGGCCCCCGATGAACGGCCTCCGGCGCAGAGGGGGCCGGTGCGCAGGGCGAGGGCGAGCCCAATGAGCGCGAGGAGACCGCCTCCGGTGCCGATGGCGAGCCGGGTGCCGCCGTCGAGCACCCCCTCGGTGAGCCGCAGCGTGACGAAGGTGGTGAGGCAGGCGGCGCCCGGCAGCAGCGCCCGGAGCGACCACGCGGCGCGCGCCTCGATGTCGTGCGCCGGAGCGAAGGGTTCCCCGACGGCCACCCCCGCGACACCGGGCACGCGGGCGAACAGTTCCTCGGCGAGCGAGAAGACGTCGCGGTGCCGGTAGCGGGCGGCGGTGCGGTCGGTGACTCCGTGGGCCTCCAGTCCGGCGGCGATCTCCAGCGGGTCGACGGCGCGCTCGCAGAGTTCGCGGTGCCGGTGCATGAGTGATTTCACGGGGTCGGCGGGGCCCCGCCGCCCGGTGGTGAGCTTGCGCGCCGGAGCGGTGTGGGCGATCTCGGGGGCCCGGGGGGCGGCGTGCTGGGCGGGGGCTTCGGGGGGCGTCGGGTTCTCGGCGGGCGTCGGGCTCTCGGTGAGCGTCGGGCTCTCGGTAAGGGCGGGGCTCTCGGTGAGGGCGGGGCTCTCGGTGAGGGCGGGGGCGTCTCCGAGTGCCGGGCTCTCAGCGAGTGCGGGGGCGTCCCGGGGTGCCGGGGCGTCTCCAAGTGCCGGGCTCTCAGCGGGCGCCGGGGCGTCGCCCGCCGCCGGGGGCGCACCGGTGGCGGGCGCCCCGGGGGCGGGGGCGGGCGCCGCGTCGGGGTCCGGGCCCGGCACGCTTGCGGCCCCCTCCCCCGGCGCGCCCGCCGTCTCGTCCGGGGATGCGGCGGACGCCTCCCAGGCCGGCTCGGAGACGTCCGCCAGCAGGGTCGTCCCGGAGGCCGACGGCCACGAGCGGTGGTCCCCGTTGCCACTGGACATCGGTGTGCCGAGCGCCTCGGGCGGTTCGGTCGGGCGGCCCATGGTCGTTCCTCCGTGCTGGTCACCGAGCGCACCGGGTGCGACAGGTGCACCGGTCGGTCCCGGTCGGTTCGTACGGCCCGGCGCGGCCGTCTCCTGCTCACACATCGCCGTCCCCCGCGCCGCGCGCTCCCGCGCCCACTTCCTGCACGGCCCAGCTGGGCGTCCGCACGGCAGGTGCCGGTCCGGGACCGTCGTCCGGCTCCGGCCACAGTCCGAGGACGTGGGCCTCCGGCGGGGTGGCGAAGGGGCGCGGCCCGCCGTCGGCGGGCGGCTCAGGCTGCCTGCGCACCGGCGCCTGCGAGATCAGCTCCAGGTAAATGCCGCGAAATGCCGCGAGGTTCTGTTCGACGGTGAAGAGTTCCAGCGCGCGGGCGCGCGCCGCGGCTCCCAGGCGCGCGCGGCGCTCCGGGTCGCGCAGCAGCGCCAGACAGGCGTCCGCGAGCGCCCGCGGATTGCGGGGCGGCACCACGAGTCCCGTTCCGCCGATGACCTCGACGACCGCGCCGACGTCCGTGGACACCGTCGCCCGGCCGCAGAACATCGCCTCGACCAGGCTGATCGGGAATCCCTCGACCACACTGGAGAGCACCACGACCCCGCCCGCCGCGTACGCCTGGGCGAGATCGGGGACCTCGGCCCCGCCGATGTCCTCGAAGGAGACCGGGCTGTCGCCGACGGCGTGGGCATCCACGGCTTCGTCGGGGAACAACTGGTCGGCGAGCGCCCGGCAGTGGGCGAGGTAGGCGACGCCCTCCGCACCCTGGGCCGGTGCGCCGATGATCCGCAGCCGGGCGTCGGGCTCCGCCTTGCGCACCTCGGCGAAGGCGTGCAGCAGGGCGATCAGGTCCTTGGCCGGCTCGATCCTGCCGACCCATACCAGCGTGTCCGGGCCACCGTCGTCCTCGCTCTCGCCGAGCGTCGCGAAGCGGCCGGACTCCATGCCGGGATGGACCGTGCGCACCTTGGCGGGTTCGGCGCCGCAGCGCTCCTGCCAGCGGCGGGCGTGGGTGTTACCGGGGGTGATGAGCGCGGCCTGCCGGTACACCTCGGCGGCGAGCCGCCCGTGAAAGTTCGCGAGCAGCGCGCGCACCGGCGCACTCACCGGCGTACCGGTGTCCGCGAGGTAGTGCGCCCGCAGTTGCACGGCGTGCTCGGTGACGAGCAGCGGCACCCCGTAGAAGCGTTTGGCCAGCAGTCCCGGCAGCGCGGCGGCACCGCCGGACGCGGCATGGCAGAGGTCGACGGCGCCGAGGCCCTCCTCGCCGTACCAGTCGAGGGAGAGCGGGCGCAGCGCCCGGTCGAGCTCTGCGGCGAAGGCGAGGAGATCGGGCACGGTGGCGGTCTGGACGGTACGTCCGGTACCGGGAGCACGGCAGGCGGTCTCCAGGATGCGCACCGCGGTCTCGGAGCGCAGGGCGGCGGGGAGGCCGCCGTGCTCGCAGGCCAGTTCGGCGAGCCCGTAGAGGCCTTCGGTGAACTGCGCGCCCGCGAGCCGCGGATCGGCGGACCGCGCATGCGCGTCCTCGTCCTCCCGCTCACCACCGGACGCGCCCGCGACGCACACCGAGGCGGCGAGCGCCGTGAAGTGGGTGATGAAGCGCCGTCGTTCGCGCCGCCCGTACGTCCGCGCGCCCCCACCGGTCAGCAGCCGCGAGAGCGGTCCCCTGGGTGTGTGCAGACCGAGGGTGTCCTCGTCGGTGGTCCACAGGGGAGCGGTCCGTACCCGGCTGACCTGGGCCGGGAGCTGAACCCAGCCCTGCGCCTCCTGTTCGGCGCTGCGGCTGAGCGCGAAGAGATCGAACTCGTGCTGCGCAAGCCCACGCACCAGGCGGTCGCACCAGAGTCTGGACTCACCGGACGCATACGGATAGCCACCGTCGGTGAGCAGTCCGATCCGCACGAGCACACCCCCGATCTCCCTTGTGAGCGGCCTCCGTTGGTTCGGCGACTCGCAGCGGGACGACCGTAAGCGGATTCGCCGGTGATCCGACGGACGGTTGTCCGTCGCACCACCGAAAGGGGTGAACCGTCGTAACTTTCCCGCCCCTGTAGCGTTCCGTCGCGCTATAGAAGCAGGCAGTCACACAGGGTCAGGCTGCGGCCAGCCCCTGGGGGACCGTGCGGCGCAACGCCGCGAGCGCCGGATCGAGGGTGGGCACGGCCGCCGGCGCTCGAACATCCGTGAGCACGGCTCAGACCTCCGGGTACACCCAGGGGTTGGGACGGCACTTGACGCCGTCGATGTCGAGCGACTTGGTCTGCTGCTGCATCACCGGGGCGAGGGCGCCCTTCGTCTCGCAGTTCACGTGGTTGTGCCCCAGCCGGTGACCGACCTCGTGGTTGATCAGCATCTGGCGGTAGGCGAAGAGCTTGTCCGGCCCGAAGGTGGACGCGCCCTGGGCCCACCGGTAGGCGTTGATCATCACGCGCTCGGTGGCGGCGGAGTCGCAGGAGACGTTGTCCTCCGTCGTGTCCAGCCCCGACTTCTCGCACCAGTCGCCCGTGGTCCCCGGGCTGGCCAGCGTGATGACGAAATCCGGCTCCCCCCTGGAAATCCGTTCGAAGGTCATATCGCCGTCATGGGCCCAACTGCGGTCATCATTGAGGGTTTTCTGGACGGCCTGGGCGAAGAGCGCGGAGTCGAGGCCGAGTCCGTACTCGACATCGATCCGATAGCGGTACTTCTGCCCCTTGCCCGGGGCCTTCGCCGTGCCGGCGATCGTCTGGAACTTCCCCGATCCGGTGAGCTTCGGCGCCAGCGGGTAGGCCTTGGCCATTTTCTGCTCGTACGAAAGGGGCTTGACCGCCGCCGCTTCGGGGCTGGGCGTCGTCCGCGCGTCCGAGCGTGAGGCGTCGCCCTCGCCGTCCCGGTCCACGCCCGCGGTCCGGGCGGCGCCGGACCGGTTGCCGCTGTCGTGGGCGACCTGGCCGGCCACGACCACCGCGAGCACGGTCGTCACGGCGGCTGCGGCGATGCCGGTGAAGGTGCGGCCCTTGCCGCCCTTGGCCTCCTTGCCGCCCTTTCCGCCCCCGGTCTCCTTGGCGCCTGCGGCGGGAGCCGGCGTGCGGCCGTCCGCCTCCGGCGACTGCTCGCGCCCCTCGGTGGCGGAGCGGTGCGGGTCGCCCGGTCCGGAAGGAGTGGTGGCGGGCCTGCGGGATGCGGGCGGGGCGGGCGGGCTGTCGAAGGCTTCGACGAACTCGCGCCGCGGCCCCGGTATCAGCGGCCTGCCCGCGGTCCCCGACCGCCCGTCCCGCGGCGTCCCTGGATCCTGCTGGTTACGTGCTTCCTGCGACCGGCCGGGCGTCTGGGCCCGGTTGCCCGCGCGTCCCGGCCCCGGGCCGGTCGGCTGCGACGGGCGGTCGCCGAACCGCCCGACGGGGCCGGTTCCCCAGCCGCCCCCGGGTTCACGCTGTTCGGGATGACCGCCGCGCACCTGGGGCGTGCCCTGGAACGGAGTGTGGCCATCGGTGCCGGGGGCCGCTTCACCCGGCCTCCTGCGCCGGCCGCTGCCGGCTGCGGGCCGGGCGCCCTCGCGCCCCGCGTCCGCGTTCGCCTCGGAGGGCCCGGTCTCGGGCGCCCTGGGCCCAGGGCCCTTTCGGCTGTGTCGTCCCACGCCCCGGATCAGCTCCCGCCGCATTCGTCGAGCAGTTCCCGGAACGCCTGGGCGACCGCCTCCGGGTACTCCATCATCGCCACGTGCCCGGCGTCGGGCAGTGTCAGCAGTCGCGCATCGCGGAAGGCCGCGGACGCCCTGCGTGCCATCCGGTACGAGACGAGCCGGTCCCGTCCGCCGTACACGAGCTGGGTCGGTGCGAGCACCCGCTCGGCCTGACGCCACAGCCCGTGCTGCCCGCCCAGTGTGTAGGCGTCGACGATGCCACGTGCCGAGCGCGCCATCGCGTCCCAGAAGTACGGCAACGCCAGCCGCCGCTCCATTTCGGCCACCGCGTCACGGAGGCCGTCGGCGGAGACACGCGCCGGATCGCCGTAACAGAGTGCCATGACTCCGCGGGTGCGTTCTTCCGCGGTCCAGTCCCGGCTCATCCGGGCGAACAGGGACACGACTCCCGGAACGGCGAGCAGTGCGGTCGGCGCGGCCGACAGCTGCACCCGGATCTCGGGGAGCGCGGGCGAGATCAAGGTGAGGGTGCGCACCAGGTCGGGGCGGACCGCCGCGACGCGGGTCGCGACCGCCCCGCCCAGCGAGTTGCCGAACAGGTGCACGGGGCCGCGGTCCCCGGCGTCGAGGAGGCGGATCACCGCGCGGGCGTGGCCGGTGAGCGAGTAGTTCCCGTCGTCCGGCGGCGGGGAGTCCCCGAAACCGGGCAGGTCGACCGCCTCGCTGTCCAGCACGTCCTGGAGCAGCGGCATCAGTGCCGTCCAGTTCTGCGAGGAGCCGCCGAGTCCGTGCACGAAGAGCGCGGGTGGCAGCCCGGTCCGCTCCGGCGGCCTCGAACGGACGGTCAGCGTCAGACCGGGCAGCGTGACGGAGCGAAGCCTCTCCCCCTCCGCGACCCTGACGGCGCTCACCGTGGGGGACACCGCCGCGGCGGCGGCACGGACTCCCGGCAGCTCGGTCGAAGACATGCGGCAATGTTACGAGACGATCACACAGTGGTTCATGTGTTCGCCGTCACAGACCGCAGGGCGGCTTCGGACCGCATGGCGGCTTCGAGGGGTAGCTCCTAGGCTCGGAGCAAGGAAGGGAGCCACCATGACGGCAGACCCCGGCGACCCGGAGAGCTTCGAGGGTGTTCAGCCGGATGATCCGGATCACGAGGCACCCGACGCGGACGCCGCCGAGCAGCGGACGGAGCTGCGCCCGGAGGACGACGAGCCATTGGCAGAGGTCGACCGCAACCGCGCGAACGAGGCGGATGCGGCGGAGCAGGCCCGCGTCGTCCCACAGGATGAGGACGATTACCGCTGATACATCCCGGTATGCGACGGGGGTACGGAAACTGTGGCTACCGCAGTCGTCCGGTCCGTGAAATTCTGCGTCCGCGCCGCGCATACCAGGGTTACCCAAAAGTACGATGTCGGTATGGCGCAGCGTGCACGGAACTGCTGGGTCCGATCACAATTTTGGGAGGCGGCGTGACAGCCATCGAGCAGACCGAGGCGGCGCGCCCGCGGGGCACTCGTTTGCCCCGCCGCGCCCGACGCAATCAGCTTCTGGGGGCTGCGCAGGAGGTCTTCGTCGCGCAGGGGTACCACTCCGCCGCGATGGATGACATCGCGGAGCGGGCCGGGGTCAGCAAGCCGGTGCTCTACCAGCACTTCCCGGGCAAGCTGGAGCTCTATCTGGCCCTGCTCGACCAGCACTGCGAGTCGCTCCTCCTCGCGGTCCGCACGGCACTGGCGTCGACCACCGACAACAAGCTGCGCGTGGCCGCGACGATGGACGCCTACTTCGCGTACGTCGAGGACGAGGGCGGGGCGTTCCGGCTGGTCTTCGAATCGGACCTGACAAACGAGCCCGCCGTGCGCGAGCGGGTCGACCGGGTCTCGCTCCAGTGCGCCGAGGCGATCTCCGACGTGATCGCGGGTGACACCGGGCTGTCCAAGGACGAGTCCATGCTGCTCGCGGTCGGACTGGGCGGGGTGTCCCAGGTGGTCGCCCGCTACTGGCTCTCCAGCCGGTCCGCCATCCCGCGCGACACGGCGGTGCAGCTACTCACCTCGCTGGCCTGGCGCGGTATCGCGGGCTTCCCGCTGCACGGCCTCGATCAGCACTGAGCGGGGCCCGCGGAACCGGTGTTCGCTGCGGGCGTTGCCCGCCGAGCCCTGACGGGTCCCCTCAGCGGGCTAATGTGTGCTGCGTACGGCGCGGTTCACCGCGCAGGGACTGACCGTCGGAGGGACATAGCCGTGGAGGTCAAGATCGGGGTGCAGCACACGCCCCGGGAGATCGTTCTGGAGAGCGGGCTTTCCGCCGAAGAGGTGGAGAGCGCGGTTTCCGAGGCTCTCGCCGGCAAGGCGCAGCTGCTCAGCCTCACGGACGAGAAGGGCCGCAAGGTCCTGGTGCCGGCCGACCGGATCGCCTACGTGGAGATCGGCGAGCCCAGCACCCGACGGGTGGGGTTCGGCGCGCTGTAGCGGCGCCCGGACGCAGAGACCGTGGAAGCGGCCCGGCGGGGATTTCCCCGCCGGGCCGCTTTCCGCTGTGCCGGGGCCGGACGAGCGGGTGCGGACCGGGGCGACGGCGGGAGGCTCGCGGCGGGGTGCGCGCGGCCCTCGTTCCTGTGCGGCGGCTGAGCGAAGCCTGTCCGCGTGAGGGTTGCCCGCCATCGCCCGGGGGTAGTACCGCCTACAACCGATTTGCCCGACCTCCCACCTGCGAGGTGATCGTCTGTGATCTTGGAAACCCTGGGCTCCGTCGTACTGGGACTCGCCCTCGCCTGGGCGGCCCTGCGCACCCTGTCGCCCCGGCTCCCGTCCCGCCGCGCCGTGCTCGGCACCGGCGCGCTGGGAGCGCTGTTCGGCGCCTATCTCACCCACTCGGTGCTCGGGCCGGGCCACGCGGCGGCCACGCTGGTGGGTTCGGTGCTCATCTCCGCGGTGACCCTGTCCCTGCTGCTGAGGCCGCGCAGCCGCCGGCTCGGCCGGTCAGCGGCGGCCTGAGCGCCGCGCGGCCCCGGAGAGGGAGAGCCCGGAGAGAGCCCTAGGCCGCCAGTCCGAGGGCGGCCATCCGCTTCGTGTGCGCCTCGGTGATCCGGGAGAACATCCGGCCGACCTCGGCCAGGTCGAACCCGTCGGCCACCCCGCCCACCAGCATGGTCGACAGCGCGTCGCGGTCGGCCACCACCCGCTGCGCCTGCGAGAGCGCCTCGCCCATCAGACGGCGCGCCCACAGCGCGAGCCGACCGCCGAGCCTCGGGTCCGCCTCGATCGCGGCGCGCACCTTCTCGACGGCGAAGTTGCCGTGCCCCGTGTCGTCGAGCACGGCGAGGACCAGCGAACGGGTGTCCGAGTCGAGCCGGGCCGCGACCTCGCGGTAGAAGTCACTGGCGATCGAGTCGCCGACGTAGGCCTTCACCAGGCCTTCCAGCCAGTCGGAGGGCGCGGTCATGCGGTGGAAGTCGTCGAGGGCCTTGGCGAACGGCTCCATGGCACCGGTCGGCTCCACATCGATCGCGGTCAGCCGGTCCGTCAAGCGCTCGAAGTGATGGAATTCCGCGGACGCCATCTTCGCCAGCTCCGCCTTGTCGGCCAGGGTCGGGGCGAGTTTCGCGTCCTCGGCGAGCCGCTCGAAGGCCGCCAGCTCCCCGTAGGCGAGTGCTCCCAGCAGGTCGACCACCGCGGCCCGGTACTGCGGCTCGGCGGATGCGGTGGCCCAGTCCTGGTCGGCGATTCTGGTGGATGCGGGGGCTTCAGTGGCGTTGTCAGGCGTCTCCATGAACCGCAGAATAGCCCGCCCGCCGGGGGGTGGAAGGGCCCGGCCACCGACTGACGTCACACCGTTCCGATGAATTCGCCCAACACAGATGCGCGAATCCGGGGTACAGTGGTATTGCGCCTACTGAGCATTTTGCAACTGCTCGTTGCGCGAAATTGAATGAGGATGCCCGGTCGGTGGCCCGATCGGCTCCGACCCGACAGCCCTCCACGCGGGGCGTACGACACGTACGACCGCAGATGAGGGGCCCCCTCAGCGGCACGAGCGCTCGAGCGACGGCAGTGGTCCCGCGCCACCCGGCCCATCCACGGCCGGATGAGCAACCCCGGCACGGTACGACCCCCTTCGTTCGCCTCGGACCGCGTTTCACAGAAGAGGCAGCACCCTGACTACGTTCCGAGACCTCGGCATCCTTTCCGAGACGGCCGAAGCCCTTGAGGCGGTCGGCATCACGTCCCCCTTCCCCATCCAGGAGATGACGCTCCCCGTAGCGCTCTCCGGCTCCGATGTCATCGGGCAGGCCAAGACCGGCACCGGCAAGACGCTCGGTTTCGGCCTGCCGCTGCTGGAGCGCGTCACCGTCCTCGCGGACGTAGAGGCGGGCCGGGCCAAGCCCGAGACGCTGACCGACGCCCCGCAGGCACTGATCGTCGTCCCCACCCGTGAGCTCTGCCAGCAGGTCACCAACGACCTGCAGACCGCCGGCAAGGTGCGTAACGTCCGCGTTCTCGCCATCTACGGCGGCCGGGCCTACGAGCCCCAGGTCGAGGCCCTCAAGAAGGGCGTCGACGTGATCGTCGGCACCCCGGGCCGACTGCTCGACCTGGCGGGCCAGCGCAAGCTCGACCTGTCGCACGTCCGCGCCCTCGTCCTCGACGAGGCCGACGAGATGCTGGACCTGGGCTTCCTGCCCGACGTCGAGCGCATCATCACGATGCTGCCCGCGAAGCGCCAGACGATGCTGTTCTCGGCGACCATGCCGGGCGCGGTCATCAGCCTCGCGCGCCGCTACATGTCGCAGCCGACGCACATCAACGCCACGTCGCCCGACGACGAGGGCACGACGGTCAAGAACACCGCGCAGCACGTCTACCGCGCGCACAACATGGACAAGCCCGAGATGGTCTCGCGCATCCTGCAGGCCAACGGCCGCGGACTCGCGATGATCTTCTGCCGCACCAAGCGCACCGCGGCCGACATCGCCGAGCAGCTGGAGAAGCGCGGTTTCGCCTCCGGCGCGGTCCACGGCGACCTCGGCCAGGGCGCCCGTGAGCAGGCGCTGCGCGCCTTCCGCAACGGCAAGGTCGACGTGCTCGTCTGTACCGACGTCGCCGCCCGCGGTATCGATGTCGAGGGTGTCACCCACGTCATCAACTACCAGTCGCCCGAGGACGAGAAGACCTATCTGCACCGGATCGGCCGGACCGGCCGTGCGGGCGCCAAGGGCATCGCGATCACGCTGGTCGACTGGGACGACATCCCGCGCTGGCAGCTGATCAACAAGGCCCTGGACCTGAAGTTCCCGGACCCGCCGGAGACGTACTCCACGTCGCCGCACCTGTACGAGGAGCTCGACATCCCGGCCGGCACCAAGGGTGTCCTGCCGCGCACCGAGCGGACCCGTGCGGGTCTGCGGGCCGAGGAGATCGAGGACCTCGGCGAGACGGGCGGCCGCGGCCGCAAGTCCGCCCCCGCGGCGGCCCCCGCGGTCCGCGAGGAGCGTCCCCCGCGCACGCCGCGTCAGCGTCGTCGCACCCGGGGCGGTTCGGCCGCGGAGGAGGGCGCCGTGACGGTGCCCGCACCGGCCACGGAGGTCGTCGAGACCCCCGAGGCCGCTGACAGCTCCTCCGAGCCGCGCACTCCCCGCCGCCGTCGTCGCGGTCGTGTCGGTGCGGCGGAGATCGCTGCCACGGAGGTCGCTGCCGAGGCAGCGGTGGCCGTGGCGGAGGCTCCGGCCGTGGTCATCGAGACCGAGGCCGCGCCCGAGGCCGAGCCGAAGAAGCGGACCAGGACCAGGACGGCCAAGGCGAAGGCCGAGGTCGTGGTCGACGTCGAGCCCGTGACGGAGGACGAGGCGAAGCCGCGTCGTCGCCGCGCCCGGGTCGCCAAGCCGGTGGCGGAGGAGATCGACTTCCAGACCGCCCCGGTGGCCGAGCCCGTGGCCGAGGCGACGGTCACCAAGCCCCGCCGCCGCGCCCGTGTGATCAAGCCCGTCGAGGACGAGGTCGACTTCCAGATCGCGCCGATCGCCGAGCCCGAGCCGGATTCCAGGGCGCGCCGCCGCCCCCGCACGGCCGCGAAGACGGAGGCCGTGGCCCAGGCCCCGGCCGCCGAGGGCGAGGCCAAGCCCCGCCGCCGCCGGGCCCCGCGCGCCGCTGCCGCGAAGTCCGAGGGCTGAGCGCACCCCGTGTGACGATCGCCGGACGGGCCCGAGGGATCTCCTCGGGCCCGTCCGGCGTTCCCCTGCGTGGACGACCCGGCCCGCGGTCGTAACCTCGTGCCATGAGCAGGCCACCCACCTTCACCCCGCCCCCCTGCGCCCGCCCCCGCGCGCTGCGCACCGAGCGCGGGGACTTCGCCGTGCTGGACGCGGTGCCGCCTACGCGCCCGCGGGGCACCGTCCTCCTGCTGCCGGGGTACACCGGCAGCAAGGAGGACTTCATCGCGCTCCTGCAACCGCTGGCCGAAGCCGGCTACCGCGCCGTCACGGTCGACGGGCGCGGACAGTACGAGACGGACGGGACGGATCGTCAGGAGCTGTACGCGCAGGGCGAGTTGGCCCATGACGTACTCGCGCAGGCGACCGCACTCGGTCTCGGGGACGGCGCGGTCGACCTGCTGGGCCACTCGCTCGGCGGGCAGATCGCGCGCGCCGCCGTGCTCCTGGATCCCGCACCGTTCCGTTCGCTCACCCTGATGTCCTCCGGGCCCGCCGAGGTCGTCGAGGCCCAGAAGGTCAAGCTGAAGATCCTCGGGGACGCGCTCGCCACGATGAGCATGGACGACGTCTGGGCGGCCATGCGCGCCTTCGACCCGCCGGCCGAGGCGGAGACGGGCGGCGAGGAGCTGCGACGGCGCTGGCTGCGGCACCGCCCCGCACAGCTGATCGCCACCGGCCGGCAGTTGGCCACCGAACCGGACCGGGTGGCCGAGCTCGCCGCCGCGGGACTGCCGGTCCATGTGATCTCCGGCGAGCGCGACGACGTATGGCCCGTACCCCTGCTCGACGAGATGGCGGCACGCCTCGGCGCGCGCCGGACCCGGGTCGAGGGCGCCGAGCACTCCCCCAACACGGACCGGCCGGGGCCGACGGCCGCCGCGCTCGTCGCCTTCTGGAACAGCCTGTAGCGGCTGCGGGAGGGCGGCGGCGCCTCCGGGGACGGCAGAGGTCAGTACTGCGCCTGGAGGTGCTGCCAGAAGCCGTCCCGCAGCGCCCTGCGCAGATGGGCGTGGCCGCGCAGTGAGTGCTGGAGCAGCCGTTCCGCCTCGACCAGCAGGTCCTGGTCGACGGAGCCCGGCAGATACGGGTGCCCGGGCAACAGGTCGGCCAGGGACTCGCGGCCGCGGGCGGAGAGCCAGGTGGCGGCGATCTGCGCACCGACGAAGCGGACATCCTCGCGCGAGGGCGCCGGGCCGTCCTCCTCGTAGGTGGTGACGGGGCGTCTGTTCACGTACGGGCGGCAGAAGTCGAGGTCGAAGGTGCGCTGGCTGTCGACCTCCCAGAGCAGCGGCTCGGCCTGGTTGCGCCCTTCCGCGGCCTCGATGCCCCACAGGTGGACCCGGGCCCCGTACCCCTGCGCGGCCTCGACGGCCGACACCAGGTCCTCGTCGCCGCCGACGAGCGCGGCGTCGCTGATGGCGCGGTGCCGGGCGAGCGATTCGAGATCGGTGCGGATGAGTGAGTCGACGCCCTTCTGCTGGTTGTTCGCGTTGAGGTTGCCCAGCCTGACCTTGACGTCGGGGAGTTCGGCGATGGACTGCTGCTCGACGGTATGGGTCCGGCGCCTGGCCCCGTCGTACCAGTACACGCGGAGCAGTCGGCTGTCCGCGAAGATGGTGCGGGCCTTGTCGATGAAGGCCTCGATGAGCCCTTCGGCGTCGAGGTCGAAGGAGCGCCGGTCCTCGGTACCGGTGACGAGCAGCCCGGCCGCGGCATACACATAACCGGCGTCCACGAAGATCGCGTGGGTGGACGGGGTCTTCGACACCTCGGCGAGCACCCGCAGGAGCAGTTCGTTGGTGCGGTCCAGACGGTCGGCGGTCTCTGCCTCGTTCACGCGGGCCTCGCCCGGGTGAACGTCGTCCGCGCATGCTCGGTTACCTGCTGGTACTTAGACATCCAAAAAATTTCCTTAGCGTAGGGAATGATTGCAGGGAGCAAGTCGTTGTACAGACCGTGGGGCGCGGGACAGAGATGCCTGTGCGCCCCACATCCTTGCGGACGGGCCTCCCGTCCTCCCAGTAGTTCTCCAGCAGGAGGATCAGACGAAGGGAAGCCATATGCGCTTCGAGATCATGCGACTCGACGATGTCGACGGTACCGCCGTGGACAGCACCGTCGTGGACGCCGCCTCCGTCAACCGGATCGTGCAGCAGGCCGCGGCTATCGGCCAGCGCATCTACATCCGCCCGGCCGAGACCTCGGCTTCGTAACGCATTGCCGACGTAGAAAAGACGCCGACGTATAAAGACGCGAAGCGCCCCCGTACGGAAGATCCGTACGGGGGCGCTGTGGTGTCCGGGGGCCGGGTCAGGCGTTCTGGATGACCTGGGTGACGCCGTTGATGATCTGCTGGACGGCGATGGCGGACAGCATCATGCCGGCCAGCCTGGTGACCAGCACGACGCCGCCATCCTTGATGACCCGGATGATCAGCAGCGAGTAGCGCATGGTCAGCCACAGCACGACGTGCATGGTGATGATGGCCGTCCACACCGAGATCTGGCTGCCGACGGAGTCGGCGTGCTGCACCGCGAGGATCACCGAGACGATCGCCCCCGGTCCGGCGAGCAGCGGCATGCCGAGGGGGACGAGCGCCACGTTGACGTCCTTGGTCTGCGTCGGCTCGTCGGTCTTGCCCGTCAGCAGATCGAGCGCGATCAGCAGCAGGAGCAGCCCGCCCGCGATCATCAGCGCGGGGACGGAGACATGCAGGTAGTCCAGGATCTGCTGGCCGAGCAGCCCGAAGACGGCGATCACGCCGAAGGCGACGGCGACCGCCTGCAGCGCCATTCTGCGCTGCATCCTGGCGGGGCGGCCCGCGGTGAGGGCGAGGAAGATCGGGGTGATCCCGGGCGGATCCATAATCACGAAAAGGGTGAGGAAAAGGGATCCGAAGACAGCGACGTCGAACACAGTGAGCCTTGCGAGGAGAGAGCGGAAATGCGGCGGGGAGGAGCGCACGCCCTGCCTGCGACCGTGGCGCGGTGCACGACGGTCGCGGCGGCGGGCCGGTGCGCGAGCGGGAACGAACGGTGTCACGCCGCGCGCTGCGGCGGGGCATGGACGTGAAGGGTGGCGCGTGGGCCGTTACGGGGCGACGGGTCCGCCGGCTCCCGGCACCGGGAAGGCTCCCGTGGCACGGCGGGTGATCTCGCCGTAGATCTCCGGGTCGGTGGTGTTCTCGCCGAGCGCCACGGTCTTGCGGCTGCCGTGGTAGTCACTGGACCCGGTGGTGAGCAGGCCGAGCTCGCCGGCGAGTCCGCGCAGCCGGGCCCGGGTGGGCTCGTCGTGGTCCATGTGGTCGACCTCGATGCCGTCGAGGCCCGCGGCGGCGAGCTTCGCGATCGCCGACTCGGGGACCACTTCGCCACGTTTGACGGCGGCCGGGTGGGCGAAGACGGTGACGCCGCCGGCGGCCTTGACCAGCCGGATCGCGTCGAAGGGGTCGAGCTCGTGCTTCTCGGCGTACGCCCGACCGCCGTCGGCGAGCCACTCGGGCGTGAACGCGTCGGAGACGGTCGCGACGACACCGAGTTCGACCAGGGCGGTGGCGATGTGCGGCCGCCCGACCGAGCCGTCCCCGGCGATCCGTGCGACCTGCTCCCACTCGACCGGGACGCCGAGCTCCCGGAGCTTGCGCACCATGGTCCGCGCCCGCGGCACCCGGTCGTCGCGCACCAGCTCGCGCTCGCGCGTCAGCTCGGGCTCGTCGGGATCGAAGAGGTACGCCAGCATGTGCAGTCCCACGCCGTCGAGGCGGCAGGAGAGCTCGGCGCCGGTGACCAGCGTGAGGCCCTCCGGAAGCGCGGCCTTCGCCGCGGCGTGACCGCGGACGGTGTCGTGGTCGGTGAGGGCGACGACGTCCAGCCCGGCGGCGGACGCGTTGCGCACCAGCTCGGCGGGGGTGTCCGTACCGTCCGACGCGGTGGAGTGGGTGTGCAGGTCGATGCGCACGACGCGTACTCCAGTGCTCGCGGCCGGGTGGGGGACGCTCAAGGATAACCGGCGCACCGGCCCGTCCCGGCCGCTCAGGGGCCCGTCAGCAGCCGGGGCGTGAGGGCGCCGCAGGGCACCAGGTCGACCTCTCCCCCGGCGTCCCGGAGATCGGTCAGCACCAGCTCGTCGTACATCAGGAGACCCGACTGCTCGGGCCAGACGATCGCCCAGAGCCAGAGCCCGCGCGCCTCACCGGCGAAGACGGCCCGGTCTGCGGGGGCGTCCTTCACGTGCCAGAGCGGGGTCGGACGCCCGGCGGCGAGCACCTTGACGTCCGGTGGTCCGTCGACCCGCAGCAGCGGGCCCGGGTCCGGGCCGTCGATCCCGGCGTACCGCGCGCCCAGTCCGACGCCGAGCTCCTCGGCGACGAGCAGCAGCTCCCCGATCCCGCCGAGCGGCCCCGGTCCGGAGCAGGCGACGGCGGTGGCCCGCCCGCCGCTGCGGTCGTCCCCGGCGGCCGCGACGCCCGTGAACAGCCAGCCGACGGGCAGCGGCCAGGGCATCCACACCGGCACCTGGGCGCGGTGGACCACCACCCCGAGTGCCTCGACGCTGGGCGGGATGACCGGCTGCATCGGGTGCACACTGCCGTGCAGGTCGCACTGCCAGGTGTCGTCGAAGAAACCGGGCGCCTTGACCCGGCCTCCGCACTTCGGGCAACTGGGTTCGCCCCTCATACCGACCAACGGTCCTCCCCGGCCGTCGCCGCGTCAAGGACGATCACCCTTCCGCAGCGTGGCTCCGACCAGGAGATTTAGATGTAACTTGCATTTATTAGACGCTCTAACTTATTCTGTGCACAACACACCGATCTAGTGGAGAGCGAGAGTCCCATGCAGGGAGAGGATCCGTTCGAACAGGGGACGGCGAGCATCCTGCGCCAGCCGAAGGCCGTATGGGCCACAGCGGGCGCTTCCGTCGTCGCGTTCATGGGAATCGGTCTGGTGGACCCGATTCTCCCGTCCATCGCGAAGGGCCTCGAGGCGACGCCCAGCCAGGTGTCCCTGCTGTTCACCTCGTACTTCCTGATCACGGCCGTCGCCATGCTCGTCACCGGCTTCGTCTCCAGCCGCATCGGGGGACGCAAGACGCTGCTCGCCGGACTCGCGCTCGTCGTGGTCTTCGCCGCGCTCTCCGGCACCTCGTCGTCCGTCGCGGAACTCGTCGGCTTCCGCGCCGGCTGGGGTCTGGGCAACGCGCTCTTCGTCTCGACGGCACTCGCCGTGATCGTCGGCGCCGCGGCGGGCGGCAGCTCGGCGGCGATCCTGCTGTACGAGTCGGCGCTCGGCCTCGGCATGGCCTGCGGGCCGCTGCTCGGGGCGCTGCTCGGTGACGCCAGCTGGCGCTACCCGTTCTTCGGCACAGCCGCGCTGATGGCGATCGGCTTCGTCTGCATCACGGCGTTCCTCAAGGAGCAGCCCCGGCCGGCGCGCAAGACGTCCCTGCTCGACCCGCTGAAGGCGCTCGGCCACCGCGGCCTCGCCTCCGTCGCGACCTCGGCGTTCTTCTACAACTACGCGTTCTTCACGATCCTGGCGTTCACCCCGTTCGTGCTGAACATGAGCCCGTACAAGTCCGGCGCGGTCTTCTTCGCCTGGGGCCTGCTGCTGGCGGTCTTCTCGGTGCTCGTCGCGCCGCGGCTGCAGAAGCGCTTCGGCTCGCTCAAGGTGGTCGGCGGCTCGCTGGTGCTGCTCGCCGCGGACCTGGTGATCCTCGGGTACGGCAACCACACGACGGCGATCGTCTGCACCATCGTCTCCGGCGCCTTCATCGGCATGAACAACACCGTCTACACGGAGCTGGCGCTCGGCGTCTCGGACGCGCCGCGACCGGTGGCCAGCGCGGGCTACAACTTCGTCCGCTGGTTCGCGGCCGCCGCCGCGCCCTACCTGGCCCCGAAGATCGAGGAGTGGAGCAACATCCACATCCCGTTCGTGGTCGCCGCCGCCGCCGCGGTCGTCGGTGCGCTCGTGGTCTGGGTCCGGCGCTCGGCGCTGACGCACGAGGCCGAGGAACTGGAGCCGAAGCACGCCACCGAGGACGGCGTCACGGTCTTCGCCAACTGACGGCCCGGCCCGTACCGCCCCGCCCACGGCTCCGGGCCGCGTGGCGGGGCTTCTCGCATCGCGTCCGGCTCAGTCCAGGGCGACCGGGGCCCGCAGCGGGTCACGCAGATCCGTCCCCTGCGACAGCCACCGCTCCTGGAGCTCCTGCCCGCCCCGGACCCGCTTCCAGGCCGCCTCGTTGTGGGTCATCGGCAGCAACGGCAGGAACCGCACCGGCTCCATCGGGTCCTCCAGCTCCAGATCCTCCACCAGACCCCCCGGCTCGGCGACCAGCACGGAGCTGAACGGCGCCCCGGGCCACAGCGGTTCACCCACGTCCAGGGAGGCACCCGGCGCCACGACGACCCCCTCCACCTGCGGTGACGCCGCCAGTACGGCAAGCTTGCGCAGCACCTGGTCGGTGTCCGCGAGCCCGCCCCGTACCGAGAGGACCAACTCGGCACGAGGGCCCTTGACCGGGTCGGCGAGGGTGGCGGTCGGATCGCCCATCGGCTGGGCGGACATGCCGAGGGTGGCGTACCTCACCACGTCGCCGTCGATGAATCGGAGTACCTCGATCCGGTCCGTCCCGAGAAACGTCACTGCTGCGCGTGCGTCCGGTTCACCCAGGGCCGTCCGCAGACGTGCCTCGACCAGAGCAAGAATTTCTGACATGCCGCGAGCATAGGACGCGTATGGAGAGGGCAAAGTAAGGGATTGACCCTGTACCGGCTGCTAGCCTGGGGTGCCGGTCGGGACAGCACGCAGAAGCGTCGCTCTCAAGTCCCGACGAAACGTCATCCCCCACGGGGGACCGACCGGAGGAGGTGGGGCTGCGGTGGATCCAAGTCGACCGTGCAGTACCAACCGCTCTTCCGCTCGACACCTTTCTTCTGTGATCTGACGCCTTCTCGGTCAAGGCGCATGGCATTTCGCACGACGGAAGAGCACTCCTTTTTTGCCTGTCTGTAGCGAACGCCGTCGTCGTGCCTCCGCGGTGCCGCCCGCTTTGCGGACGTGAGCTCACGTCCCCATTCCGGGCTGTTCCACGCCTGCGCAGACGGCCCTCCGTGAAGGAGCCAGCCATGTCGATGATCCGTGACCTGCGCGCCGTGGTGCGCCCGTCCCTGCGCAAGGCCAACACCCTGCACAGCGGTTACGACACCACACGCGACCCCTCCGCCTCCAGCGCGGTCGTCGACTGCGCGGTCTACCGCGACGGCCGCCGCATCGCCGAGGAGGACGGCACCTGCCGTACGCCGCACGAGGCGATGCTGCGCGTCCGGGAGAAGGGCGGCTTCGCCTGGATCGGCCTCCACGAGCCGACCGAGGAGGAGTTCGCGGGCATCGCCCGGGAGTTCGGGCTGCACCCGCTCGCCGTGGAGGACGCCGTCCACGCCCACCAGCGCCCCAAGCTGGAGCGGTACGACGACACACTGTTCACCGTCTTCAAGACGATCCACTACATCGAGCACGCCGAGCTGACCGCGACCAGCGAGGTCGTCGAGACCGGCGAGGTCATGTGTTTCACCGGCCGGGACTTCGTCATCACCGTGCGGCACGGCGGTCACGGCTCGCTGCGCGCGCTGCGCCACCGGCTGCAGGACGACCCCGAACTGCTCGCCAAGGGCCCGTCCGCGGTGCTGCACTCCATCGCGGACCATGTCGTCGACGGGTACATCGCGGTGGCCGCCGCGGTACAGGACGACATCGACGAGGTGGAGATCGAGGTCTTCTCCACCCCGGACAAGGGCAGCCCGCGCGGTTCGGACGCGGGCCGGATCTACCAGCTCAAGCGCGAGGTGCTGGAGTTCAAGCGGGCCGTCTCGCCCCTGCTGCGCCCGATGCAGCTGCTCAGCGAGCGGCCTATGCGGCTGATCGACCCTGACATCCAGAAGTACTTCCGGGACGTCGCCGACCACCTGGTCCGGGTGCAGGAGGAGGTCATCGGCTTCGACGAACTTCTTAACTCGATCCTCCAGGCCAACCTCGCGCAGGCGACCGTCGCGCAGAACGAGGACATGCGCAAGATCACGTCGTGGGCGGCCATCATCGCCGTACCGACGATGATCTGCGGCGTCTACGGCATGAACTTCAAGCACATGCCGGAGCTCCGCTGGACGTACGGCTACCCGATGGTCCTGGGCTTCATCGGCGTGGTGTGTTTCTCCATCCACCGCATGCTCAAGCGCAACGGCTGGCTCTGAGACCGCTGGAGCGGGGCCCGTCTAAGCTCTGCTCCATGACTGCTGCTGACGCGCTGCTCGGACCCGCCCTCGTCGAGGAGGCCACCAAGAAGTCGGGGCTCATCTGGGTCCGTGGCACCGGTCCCGCGCGGGCGCTGTGGCACGTGTGGCACGAGGGTGCGGCGCACCTCGTCGGGGACGGCCCCGGCGAGCAGCCGCTCCCGGCCGGGCTCGCCGACGGCGCCACCGCGGAGGTGACCGTGCGCAGCAAGGACAAGGGCGGCCGTCTCGTCGCGTGGTCGGCCTCCGTCGCGCAGCTCGTACCGGGCTCCGAGGAGTGGGAGGCCGCGGTCGCCGAGCTCAAGGGCAAGCGGCTCAACGCCCCGGACTCCGAGCAGATGCCCGAGCGGTGGGCGCGCGAGTGCCGGATCATCAGGCTGACGCCGCTGGACTCCCGTACGGAACTGTCCGACGCCTCGGGCGCGGCCGCTCCACTGCCCACCACCGCGACCACCCGGCTGCCGGTGCCGGCCGGGCTGCCGCGGCTGCTGAAGCGATCGCTGCGCAGGTCGTAGCTACGTGGAGGACGACGACTTGGGCAGCTGCTGCCCGTAGTCGACCGTCTCGTCCTCAGCCGGGGCCGCCAGCGCGAAGTCCTTGCCCCAGTCGGCGAGCTCGATGACCCCGCCACCGCCGCCGCGGGCGAAGCTCAGCGGGTACGGGGCGCCCTCCAGGGACACGTCGAGGGCGCCGCCCTCGCCCTCGCCGCCCAGGATCCGGATGGTGCGCACACCGCCGACCTCGTCGCGGTCGCCCTTGCCGACCTCGCCGTGCAGGGTGAGCAGACCGTCGAGCAGCACCTTCTTGTCGGTGAAGCCGCGCAGCTGCTTGTACGTGGGGTCGCCCTCGGGGACCTTCACGTACTTGTCCTCGAGCTTGTCGGCGGCGGCGCCACCCGAGTCGCTCGTCCGCCCCGCGCCCGTCTTCTTCTCGTCGTCGTGGCTCCAGAAGCCGGCGTCGGCCTTGAGGTAGAGCTCGTCACCGATCCGCAGCAGCTCGAACGTGCTGTTCTTCGAGGTGACGGAACCCGCGCCGCCCTTGTTCTTGAGCTTCATGTCGATCTTGTAGGTGCCGCCCTTGCTGACCAGCGTGCCGGCCAGCCGGACCGCGTCGGCGGAGTCCGCCGCCGCCTGGGCCTTCTTCTCGATCTCCGGCCCGGTCAGTTTGCCGAGGCCGTTGGTCCCCTTGTCCGGATCCTCACCCGCACACCCGGTCAGTGCCGCGGTCAGCCCGGCACAGAGCACGAGGGCGAGGGTGGCGGTCCGGCGGCGGGCCCGGACGGGCGGGACGGAAGAGGTCACAGGCGCACTGCCTCTCATCTGCATGGCGGGGGGTGGCAGACGGCAGCGTACCCGTGCGGCCTACGTCTTCCGACAGAGAGCCGTACGGACGGTTCGCCGGGGCGTCCCGCAGGGGTACGGGCTAGCCTGATCACGTCATAAGGGTGCAATAACAGTCGGAACAGACCGGATGCGTAAGCCGGCGGTGAATGAGGAGGCGCACGGATGGCACCAGGCACGCCCCGTGTCTTCGTCTCCCACCTGTCCGGCGTGCCCGTCTTCGATCCCAACGGCGACCAGGTGGGCAGGGTCCGCGACCTGGTCGCGATGCTCCGGGTCGGCGGCCGGCCGCCCCGGCTGCTCGGCATCGTCGTCGAGGTGGTGAGCCGGCGCCGGATCTTCCTGCCGATGACCCGGGTCACGGGCATCGAGTCGGGACAGGTCATCACCACCGGCGTGGTCAACATGCGGCGCTTCGAACAGCGGCCCACCGAACGTCTGGTGCTCGGCGAGTTCCTCGACCGGCGGGTCAGTCTGGTGGAGACCGGCGAGGAGGTCACCGTCCTGGACGTCGCCATCCAGCAGCTGCCGGCCCGCCGCGACTGGGAGATCGACAAGTACTTCGTCCGCAAGGGCAGGGGCGGGGCGCTGCGCCGCAAGGGCGAGACCCTGACCGTCGAGTGGTCGGCGGTCAGCGGCTTCTCGCTGGAGGAGCACGGGCAGGGCGCGGAGTCGCTGGTCGCCACGTTCGAGAAACTGCGCCCCACCGACGTGGCCAACGCCCTGCACCACCTGACCCCGAAGCGCCGGGCGGAGGTCGCCGCCGCACTGGACGACGACCGGCTCGCCGACGTCCTGGAGGAGCTGCCCGAGGACGACCAGGTGGAGATCATCGGCAAGCTGAAGGAGGAGCGCGCCGCGGACGTCCTGGAGGCCATGGACCCCGACGACGCGGCCGACCTGCTCTCCGAACTGCCCGAGGCGGACAAGGAGCGGCTGCTGGCCCTGATGCGGCCGGACGACGCGGCCGACGTGCGGCGCCTGATGTCGTACGAGGAACGGACCGCGGGCGGTCTGATGACCACCGAGCCGATCATCCTGCGCCCCGACGCGACGGTGGCCGACGCGCTCGCCCGGGTCCGTCAGTCGGACCTCTCCCCGGCGCTCGCCGCGCAGGTGTACGTCTGCCGGTCGCCGGACGAGACGCCCACGGGCAAGTACCTGGGCACGGTGCACTTCCAGCGGCTGCTCCGCGACCCGCCGTTCACCCTGGTCAGCTCGCTCGTCGACAGTGACCTGGTGGCGCTGCCCCCGGACACCCCGCTGTCGGTGGTGACGAGCTATCTGGCGGCGTACAACATGGTCTCGGTGCCGGTGGTCGACGAGAGCGGCTCGCTGCTCGGCGCGGTGACGGTGGACGACGTCCTGGACCACCTGCTGCCCGACGACTGGCGGGAGACCGACTTCCACGGCCGCGAGGGGGTGCCCGGTGACCGGTGAGGACCGCTCCAGGGCGTCGAACGGCTCGACGGCACTGACCCGCACCCCGCGAGCCCGGCTCGATCTGCCGAAGGCGCCGCGCAGGCGGCTGCTGCCGGAGTACGACCCCGAGGCGTTCGGCCGGTTCTCGGAACGCATCGCGCGCTTCCTGGGCACCGGACGGTTCATCGTCTGGATGACGCTGATCATCATCCTGTGGGTGGTGTGGAACATCTTCGCGCCGGGGCCGCTGCGCTTCGACGAGTACCCGTTCATCTTCCTGACCCTGATGCTCTCCCTCCAGGCCTCCTACGCGGCCCCGCTGATCCTGCTCGCGCAGAACCGGCAGGACGACCGGGACCGGGTCACCCACGAGCAGGACCGCAAGCAGAACGAGCGCTCCATCGCCGACACCGAGTACCTGACCAGGGAGATCGCCGCGCTGCGGATGGGCCTCGGAGAGGTCGCCACCCGCGACTGGATCCGCTCCGAACTGGAGGACCTGGTGAAGGACCTGGACGAGCGACGGGCGCTGCGGCCCGCCGAGAGTGACGAAGACCGCTGACGGGGCTACCCACGCGTAGCGGCGGGCGCCGTAACATCGTCGGTATGGCTACGGAAGACGCGGTGCTTGAGGCACTGGCGACAGTGAACGACCCGGAGATCCACCGCCCGATCACCGAACTCGGCATGGTGAAATCGGTCGAGATCGATCCTGACGGTGTGGTCGCTGTCACGGTGTACCTCACCGTCTCCGGCTGTCCGATGCGCGAGACGATCACCAAGAACGTGACCGACGCGGTGGCCCTCGTCGAGGGGGTGTCGCGGGTCGAGGTCACACTCGACGTCATGAGCGACGAGCAGCGCAAGGAGCTCGCGACGTCGCTGCGCGGCGGCACGGCGGAGCGCGAGGTGCCGTTCGCCAAGCCCGGCTCGCTGACCCGGGTGTACGCGGTCGCCTCCGGCAAGGGCGGGGTCGGCAAGTCCTCGGTGACGGTGAACCTCGCGGCGGCGATGGCCGCCGACGGCCTCAAGGTCGGGGTCGTGGACGCGGACATCTACGGGCACAGCGTGCCCCGGATGCTCGGCGCGGACGGCAAGCCGACCCAGGTCGAGAACATGATCATGCCGCCGTCGGCGCACGGCGTGAAGGTGATCTCCATCGGCATGTTCACCCCGGGCAACGCCCCGGTGGTCTGGCGCGGCCCGATGCTGCACCGCGCGCTCCAGCAGTTCCTCGCCGACGTGTACTGGGGCGACCTGGACGTCCTGCTGCTCGACCTGCCGCCGGGCACGGGTGACATCGCGATCTCCGTGGCCCAACTGGTGCCGAACGCGGAGATCCTGGTCGTCACGACCCCGCAGCAGGCCGCGGCCGAGGTGGCCGAGCGGGCCGGTTCGATCGCCGTGCAGACCCACCAGAAGATCGTCGGCGTCGTCGAGAACATGTCGGGCATGCCGTGCCCGCACTGCGACGAGATGGTCGACGTGTTCGGTTCGGGCGGTGGCGCCCGGGTGGCCGAGGGGCTGACGAAGACGGTCGGCGCCGAGGTGCCGGTGCTCGGCTCCATCCCGATCGACGTACGGCTGCGCGAGGGCGGCGACGAGGGCAAGCCCGTCGTCCTGTCCGACCCCGACTCCCCGGCCGGCAAGGCCCTGCGCTCCATCGCGGACAAGCTGGGCGGCCGTCAGCGCGGCCTGTCCGGCATGTCGCTCGGCATCACCCCGCGCAACAAGTTCTGACCGCGGACACGACGCGCGAAAGGTGCCGGAACCCTCGGTCCCGGCACCTTTCGCGTGGTTCGTGAACCGCCTTCGGCTACGCGTACGAGGCGATGTCCTCGACGACCGAGAACCCCAGCCCGTACGCGCTCATCCCCCGCCCGTACGCGCCGATGTGCACGCCCTGCGCCGACCCGGCCAGCACCCAGCCGAATTCGGACTCGCGGTAGTGGAAGGGAACCGGCACCCCGTCGACCGGCAGCGACAGCGCCGACCAGGCGGGGCCGTCCAGGTCGTCGGCGAGCTCGAACGCGGTCTCCGTCTGCTGGTCCAGCCAGTCGTCGCGCAGGGTGTGGTCCATCTGCGGGGGCCAGGTGTAGGCGAGGAGGCCGGAGCCGGCCAGCCAGGCCGCGGAGGAGACCGTCGTCGCGTCCAGGACCCCGGTGCCGTCCCCGGTGCGCCGCACCGGGCTGCTGGCCACGGTCACGACCACCGCGAAGCGCTGCTTGTCCCCGCCGGCGTCGCCCCGTACCGAGGGCTCGTCCCCGTGACCGGTGGAGCCGTGCTGCACCGCACCGTCCGCCGCGGTGCCCACCTGCATCAGCCAGCGGCGTCCCGTGAAGGCCTCGTCCAGTCCGTACCAGGGGAAGGGCGCCCGCAGATAGCCGTCGACCGTGAGCCGGGCCGCCGGCACCCCTTCTGCCGTGGATGTGTCCGGCGCACCCTCCGCGCCCACCCGACTCGTTGTCGTCATCTGCCCGGCCGCCTCCTCGATCGTCAAGGTCCGGAGCGGCCTGCCCTGCGGGCGTACTCACAACCGGACAGATGGAGAATAGCCATACCGTCCGGGCGAGCCGGGATTGACCGGTGTCAGGTGGCGTCTGCGTCGAACGGCGGGTGGTCGGTCTTCGTGGGCTGCTCACGCTTCTTGAGCAGGTCGGGAGCGCCCGGCGAGCCGTTGGCCGCGGTGACCGCGGAAGCGCCCGACACGCCGCTCTTCGCCTCGACGGCGGCCGCCCGCCCGTTCACCGCGTCGCTGACCTCGGCGACCTCCTTGCGGAGGTCGAAGCTCTCGCGGATCTCCTTCAGCCCCAGGTCGTCGTTGCCGTCCATGAGCTGCTTGCGGACGAACGTCTTGGGGTTGAGGTCCTCGAACTCGAAGTCCTTGAACTCCGGGCCGAGCTCCGTACGGATGTCTTCCTTGGCGCTCTCCGAGAACTCCCGGATCTTGCGGATGAAGCGCGAGGCGTCCTGGATGACCTTGGGAAGCTTGTCCGGTCCGAAGACGAGCACGCCGATGATGGCGAGCGTCACCAGCTCGAGTGCGCCTATGTCATTGAACACCTTGCGGCTCCTCGTGTTCTCCGCGACCGGGTCGGACGGGGTCTCGACCCGGCCCACGGTACCCGGCCGAACTGTCCGGGCGGTAGCTCCCCATGGCCGTCACGTGCCCGTTGCCGAACCGAGTGTCAAAGTCATGGACAGGTCTTTACCACTCCGGGTCAGCTTGAGCTCCAGCCGGTCGCCCGGACGGTGCGAACGGATCTTCACTATCAGCTCCTCGCCGCTGTGCACCCGCCCGCCGTCCACTTCGGTGATGACGTCGCCCGGCCGGATGCCCGCCTTCGCCCCAGGGCCTCCCTCGGTGACGGAGGACTTACCGTCGGCGCCCTTGGGCCCGACCTTGGCACCGTCTCCCGTGTACTTCATGTCGAGGCTCACACCGATCACGGGGTGGGTGGCCTTCCCGGTGTTGATGAGTTCCTCGGCGACGCGCTTGCCCTGGTTGATCGGGATGGCGAAGCCGAGACCGATGGACCCGGCCTGGCCGCCCTCCGTCGTCGAACCGCTGTCGGCGGCGCGGATGGCGCTGTTGATCCCGATCACGTGCGCGTCGGTGTCGACCAGCGGGCCGCCGGAGTTGCCCGGGTTGATCGGGGCGTCGGTCTGGAGCGCGTCCACGTAACTGATGTCACTGCCGTCGCCCTTCTCGCCGCCCGCGGTGATCGGCCGGTCCTTGGCGCTGATGATGCCGGACGTGACGGTGTTGGACAGGTCGAAGGGTGCGCCGATGGCCACCACCGGGTCCCCGACCTGCACGTTGTCGGAGTTGCCCAGGGGCAGGGGCTTCAGGCCGGAGACACCGCTGACCTTGACCACGGCGAGGTCGTAGCCGCTGTCCTTGCCGATGATCTCGGCGCTCGCCGTCTCGCCGCCGCTGAACGTCACGGTGATATCGCCGGACGAACCGGCGGGGGCGACCACGTGGTTGTTGGTCAGGATGTGGCCCCGGTCGTCCAGGACGAAGCCGGTGCCGGTGCCCGATTCGGTCGTACCGCTGACGTGCAGGGTCACCACGCTGGGCAGGGCGCTCGCCGCTATGCCGGCGACGCTGTCGGGGGCGCGTCCGCCGCCGTTCCTCTCGTCCTGGGGCAGTTCGACCGACGTGAGCCCGCCGTTGCGCTCGATGTAGGCGCCGATGCCGCCACCGATGCCGCCCGCCACCAGGGCGAGGAGCAGCGCGCCGATGAGGACCGGGCCGCGCCGCTTCTTCCGGCGGCCGTCGGGGCCGAGCGGGGGCCCGGGCTGGGTGGTGATGAGCGGCTGGCGGGGAGCGCCCCACGGGTCGTACTGGAGCCACTGGGGCGACGGGGCGTGCGGCTGGGGCTGGGCGTGGGGTGCCTGGGGCCCGTGCTGGGGCGGCGCCGTCATCGGGGGCGGGGCCTGGAAGGCGGGCGCGGGTGCGGGCGCGGCGGCCATCTGCGCACCGTTCGTCCCCGCGTACGGCGGGGGCACGGGGGTGCCGTGGGCGGGCGTCGGTCGCTGCACGGGAGGTGCGGGCGCCCAGGGGCCGGGGCCGCCGTAGGGCGGGGTGCTGTACTGATCGGGCTCGTGCAGCGGCTGCGCGGCCTGCGGTGCGGGGGCCTCCGGTGGCCGCGTCCGGTGCGACCGGATCTCGTGTGCCGGGGACTCGGGTGACGGGGCCTCGGGTGACGGGGTTTCGGCCGTCGCGGGATCGGGTGCGGCGGGCTCGGGTGCGGCGAGCTCGTACCCGGCGTCCTGAGGTGGATCGGTCACGGCCGGTGCATCGGCCGGGGGCATCGCGTCCTCGACGGGCGACGGCTCCTGAGGCGCTGTGCGCGTGCTGCGCCCCGGCGTGGGCCGGCTCCACCACTTCGCCTTCGGCTCGGTGGTCTTCCCGTCGTCCATGCTCTCCCCGCAACTGCCGCAACCGGCTTCTGCACGCCCCGACAGGGGCGCCCCTCCGGAAATCCTGCCGGAATTCAACCAGGTTTACGGATGCCCTGCGCAGCCCCGTACGGAGACCTTCATCAGCGGCGGGGCAGGAGCGGCAGGCCGTGGTCGGCGGGGGCCGGTGCTCCGGCGGCCGTGGTGGGGGTCCGGGACGGCTCCGCGGAGGACTCCGGGCTGGTGGGGGCGAGCCCGCTCCCGAGAGCCCGGGCGAACAGCGGATTGCCGGCGTCGGGGCGTATCAGCGACGGCGCGGACACCGTCGCCCGGACGGGAAGGGCGAACGGGTTCTCGTTGAGACCGCCGCCGCCGAGCAGGGAGGGTGCTGAGGAGAACGCCAGCGGGGCGGCGTTCACCGCGAGCGAGAACGGGCGGTCGGTGCCCTGCGCGGCGAGCGTGCCCTGGCTGCCGCCTCCGCGACGGCTGGTGGTGCCGCTCTCCGCGCGGGCGTAGGCGTCGAGCGGGGACACGGCGCTGCCCGGGCCCTCGGCGCGCGCGGGCGTATCGGTGCCGGAGTCCGTCGGCAGGGCGCCGCCGAGGGCGATGGCCGCCAGTGAGACGGCGCTGGCTGCGGCGAAGGCGAACCGGCGCCCACGCCACGGGGAGCGCTCGCCCTCACGGCCGACCTCGTGGATCCGGAAGACGGAACCGGCGGGGGCGGCCGGCATCACGGCGGTCGATCCGTGCAGCGTCGGGAGATAGCCGAAGGTGGCCGGCGGGGAGCCGTCCGCGGGCGATTCCGCGCGGCTGCCGGAGGGGTGAACCACGGGAAAGACGCCGTCGCCGAAGCGCCCCGGGTCACCCAGGGATCTTCCCCGACTGTCGTCGTCACCCCCGGGTCCGCCGGGAAGGCCCTGGAGCCGGGCAAGGAACCCCTCGGAGGGCGAGGGCGGGGCCGACTGTGCGAAGACACTCTTCAGGCGCCGCTGGGCGGCAGCCTCGGCCTTGCACTTGGTGCAGGTCGCGAGGTGGGCGAGCACCCGGTCACGGGCATCGTGCTTCAGCTCGCCGTCCACCAGCGCGGCGAGCCGGTCCCCCAGGTGCTGTTCCGCGGAGGTCGGACCTGTGCCGCTCACGCCGTTCCGCCCTCCCCCGATGCGAAGGCACCCGCCAGGGAGCGCTGCTCGGCACGGGCCTCGGGCGAGCGGTGCTGCAGCGCCTTGCGCAGGTGCGAGCGCCCGCGGTGGATACGGCTGCGCACGGTGCCGAGCTTCACGCCGAGTGTCGCGGCGATCTCCTCGTACGAGAGTCCCTCGATGTCGCACAGCACGACCGCGGCGCGGAATTCGGGCGCGAGGGTGTCCAGCGCCTGCTGGACGTCCGCGTCGAAGTGGGTGTCGTTGAAGACCTGCTGCGGCGACGGCTCACGGCTCGGGAGCCGCTCGGCGGCGTCGTCCCCGAGGGAGTCGAAGCGGATGCGCTGCTTGCGGCGGACCATGTCCAGGAACAGATTGGTCGTGATGCGGTGCAGCCAGCCCTCGAAGGTGCCGGGTGTGTACGTCGAGAGCGAACGGAACACCCGGACGAAGACCTCCTGGGTGAGGTCCTCGGCGTCGTGCTGGTTACCCGTCAGTCGGTAGGCAAGGCGGTAGACACGACCGCTGTGCGTGCTGACGATCTCTTCCCATGAGGGCGGCGTCCACGCCTGGGATTCCGCATCCGAGGCGAAGGTCGCGGTCGTTGCGGAGTCGTTGGAAGAACGGTCAGCAATGTTGGTCACGGATTTCGGCTCACCCGCCGACCTGAGGAAGCGCCACAGCACTCCTCCCCGATCCACAGGCGCAGCCGCACCTCCCCTGTCGGCTCTGGTGGTGTCCAGTGGAGCCCCTACCATAGCCACCTCGCCCGTTAGCTCCGGATAAGCCTTTTTCCTGCTGGGGCCGGGGGTCTCCCCCGGGAACGTCCGCCCGCCGGTCCGGGGCCCGGTCGCGGGCCCGATCCAGGTGCTTTCCCCTGTCCTTCTCTAACGCCCGGTCCCATCTGCGGGTTCCCGGGCACAGCGGATACAGTCACCGTTGCGCCAACTACGGGGACAGGAGAGGGTCATCACCGCCAACCGGCAGACGAGCTGGGCGTTCGCCGACGCCTTTGTCGCCGAGGACGAAGCACTGCGCTGGGCCCGGGACCGGGCACGGGACGCGGGACTTCGCTCGGTGTCACCAGGCACCGGCGCAGCGCTGCGCCTGCTCGCCGCCACCACGGACGCGAAAGCGGTGGCCGAGATCGGCACCGGGACGGGCGTGTCCGGCCTCTATCTGCTGCACGGCATGCGCCCCGACGGGGTGCTGACCACGGTCGATCCGGAGCCCGAGCGCCAGCAGTTCGCCCGTGAGGCCTTCCGTGCGGCGGGCTTCGCCGCCAATCGGGCCCGCTTCATCCCCGGCCGCGCCCTGGACGTACTCCCCCGCCTGGCCGACGGCGGCTACGACCTCGTGTTCTGCGACGGTGACCGGCTGGAGAGCCTGGACTGTCTCGCTGAATCGTTGCGCCTGCTACGACCCGGCGGCCTGGTCTGCTTCGAGGGCGTCTTCGCGGACGGCCGCACGGTCGACTCCGCCGCCCAGCCGGCTGAGGTGCTGCGTCTGCGCGAGCTGCTGCGCGCGGTCCGCGAGAGCCAGGAACTGATGGCGACGCTGCTGCCGGTGGGCGACGGACTCCTCTGCGCGGTACGACGCGGCTGAGCCTGCGCGGTGGTGCGGGCTGAGCCCGCGCGGTGCCGCCGGGCCGGGTCCGCGCGGGCCGGCGGGGCTGAGGCCGCCCGCGCGGCACCCCGGAACGCACCACTGCCCCGGCACGGAAACCGTGCCGGGGCAGTGGTGAAGTGTGGGCGTCTCTGCTCAGCCGACGACCTTCTTGAGGGCATCGCCGAGGGCATCGGCCTCGTCCGGAGTCAGCTCCACGACAAGCCGACCGCCGCCTTCGAGCGGAACGCGCATGACGATGCCCCGCCCCTCCTTTGTCACCTCGAGCGGGCCGTCGCCCGTTCGCGGCTTCATGGCCGCCATGCTCGTTCCCCTTCCTGAAACCAGCTCATCGCAACCGGCGGCCCCATGACAGGCGCTGCCTCACCGGCATCGAACACATTGCTTCCAGGTCATTATCCCGCATCACAGACCCCGATGACCAACATCGCTCTGCATCGCTTGCGCAACGCGCTCTCTCAAAACCACCCAATTCGGCGATCCGACTGCGATACTCCGTCCCCTTCCACCCCTCATCGGGGCGGAATTGTTAGACGCAGGTCACATGTTCGCCCTCGCCGAAGTCGGCCATGCTTGCCTGGACAGGCATGTTGAACGAGGCGCAAAGGGGACCGCACATGGCCGATCACGACGACTCCGTGCTCTACGAAGTGAGCGACGGGCTCGCGACGATCACGATCAACCGTCCCGACGCGATGAACGCGATGGACACCGCGGCCAAGGTGGCGCTGCGCGACGCCCTGCGGTCGGCCGGCGCCGACACCGCCGTGCGGGCGGTTCTGCTCACCGCCGCCGGCGGGCGCGCCTTCTGCGTCGGTCAGGACCTCAAGGAGCACCTCGGCAAGCTGTCCGAGGTCCGCTCCGCGGGCGCCGGCAACGCGCTCAGCACCGTGCAGGAGCACTACAACCCCATCGTGCGGGCGCTCACCGAAATGCCGAAGCCGGTCGTCGCCGGGGTCAACGGCGCCGCGGCCGGTGCGGGCTTCGGTTTCGCGCTCGCCTGCGACTACCGGGTCGCCGCCGACACCGCCTCGTTCAACACCTCGTTCGCCGGGGTCGCTCTCACGGCGGACTCGGGGGTCTCCTGGACGCTGCCCCGGCTGATCGGCCACAGCCGGGCCGCCGACCTGCTGCTCTTCCCGCGCTCCATCTCCGCCCAGGACGCCCACGACCTGGGCATCGTGAACAGGCTGGTGCCCGCCGCCGATCTGGCCGCCGAGGCCACCGCGGTGGCCCGCGCCCTGGCGGACGGCCCGACGGTGGCGTACGCCGCGCTCAAGGAGTCCCTCGCGTACGGCGCCGGTCACACCCTGAGCGAGGCGCTGGAGAAGGAGGACGAACTCCAGACGAGGGCGGGCGCGTCGCAGGACCACGCGATCGCGGTGCAGGCGTTCCTCGACAAGGACAAGTCGCCCAAGTACGTCGGTCGGTAGTCCGGCTCCTGGCTACGCGGCGGCGCCGCCGCGGGCCACGCAGTCGGCGAGGTGGTCGTCGACCAGGCCGCACGCCTGCATCAGGGCGTAGGCCGTGGTCGGACCGATGAACCGCAGCCCGCGCTTCTTGAGGTCCTTCGACAGTGCCGTGGACTCCGCGGTGACGGCCGCCACGTCCCCGAGGGCGCGCGGGGCGGGACGGATCGACGGATCGGGGGCGTACGACCAGATCAGTTCGTCCAGCTCGCCGTCCTGCCAGCCGGCCAGCACCCGGGCGTTGGCGAGGGTGGCGTCGATCTTCGCCCGGTTGCGGATGATGCCCGCGTCGGCGAGCAGCCGCTCCCGGTCCGCGTCGGTGAACGCGGCCACCTTCGGGATGCTGAACCCGGCGAACGCGTCGCGGAAGCCTTCGCGGCGGCGCAGGATCGTCAGCCAGGACAGCCCGGACTGGAACGCCTCCAGGCACAGCCGCTCGAAGAGGGCGTCGTCGCCGTGGACCGGGCGGCCCCATTCGGTGTCGTGGTAGATGAGGTAGTCCTCGGTGGACAGGCCCCACGGGCAGCGCAGTCCGCCGTCCGCCGCCGCTACGGCGTCGCCGCTCATCGTCCGGTCTCCTCTTCGGGGTGCGGGTGGCCCTCGCCCTGCGGGTCCGGTGCCTCCCAGGGTGCGTGCGGGCGGTCCTCGGGCTGCTTGAGAAGGTCGGGGCGGCCGGCTCGCGTGGCCTGGGCACCGGCGAGCGCCGACTCCAGCTCGGCGATCCGCGCGTCCCGCTCCGCGAGCTCGGCCCCGAGACGGCCCAGCGCGTCGTCCACATCGGCCATCCGGTAGCCGCGCGCGGCGACGGGCAGCCGGAGCGCCTCGACGTCCGCCCGGCCGACCGGGCGCGTCACGGGCAGCGGATCCGTCAGCTGCTCGGGCGCCACGTCCTGCAGGATGGCACTCTTCCCTCCGCCGACCACCGCGAGGGTGACCGCGGCCACCACCACCACCATCGCCAGCAGCAAGAACCAGAACACGCGTATCTCCCCGGGAGCGGAATTCGTCCGGGTCCGATCGTGCCATGAGGGACTGACAGTTAGGGTCGCAGTCGGTCCCGGTGGGAGATCCGCCGGGGGATTCACAGGGAGAGACGCGGGATGCGAAGCGGTGCGCTCAGGCTGGGGCGGCGCGAATTCGGTGCGCACGAGCCGGTGATCATGGCGATCGTGAACCGCACACCGGACTCCTTCTACGACCAGGGCGCCACCTTCCACGACGAGCCGGCCCTCTCCCGGGTCGAACAGGCGGTGGCCGACGGCGCCGCGATCATCGACATCGGCGGAGTGAAGGCGGGCCCGGGCGAGGAGGTCACCGCCGAGGAGGAGGCCCGCCGCACCGTCGGGTTCGTCGCCGAGGTGCGCCGCCGCCACCCGGACGTGGTGATCAGTGTCGACACCTGGCGCCACGACGTCGGGCAGGCCGTCTGCGAGGCCGGTGCCGATCTGCTGAACGACGCGTGGGGCGGGGTCGACCCGAAGCTGGCGGAGGTCGCCGCGCGGTACGGGGCCGGTCTCGTCTGCACCCACGCGGGCGGCGCCGAGCCGCGGACGCGGCCGCACCGGGCCGGGTACGAGGACGTGATGGCCGACATCCTGCGGGTGACGGTGGGGCTGGCCGAGCGGGCCGTGGAACTGGGGGTCCGGCCGGACGGCATCATGATCGACCCCGGTCATGACTTCGGGAAGAGCACCCGGCACTCGCTGGAGGCGACGCGCCGGCTCGGCGAGATGGCGGAGACGGGGTGGCCGGTGCTGGTCTCGCTCTCCAACAAGGACTTCGTCGGCGAGACGCTCGACCGGCCGGTCAAGGAGCGGCTGCTCGGCACGCTGGCGACGACCGCGGTGTCCGCGTGGCTGGGGGCGCGGGTGTACCGGGTGCACGAGGTGGCGGAGACCCGGGATGTGCTGGACATGGTGGCGTCCATCGCGGGGCGGCGCGCGCCCGCGGTGGCGCGGCGGGGGCTGGCGTAGCCCCCGCGGGCGCGGGGAGGGGGCCGGGGGCGGTAACCGGGGGCTCCGCCCCCGGACCCCGCTCCTCATACGCCGGAGGGGCTGGAGGGGCCGGGAGTCAGCGGCCGACCTCCTTCGTCACCAGGTTCACCGCCTCGTCCACGTCGTCCGTGACGTGGAACAGCAGCAGGTCCTTCGACGACGCCTTGCCCTGGGCCACCACCGTGTCGCGCAGCCAGTCCACCAGGCCGCCCCAGTACTCCGTACCGAACAGCACGATCGGGAAGCGGGTGACCTTGCCCGTCTGGACCAGGGTGAGCGCCTCGAAGAGCTCGTCCAGGGTGCCGAGGCCCCCGGGGAGCACGACGAAGCCCTGTGCGTACTTCACGAACATCGTCTTGCGGACGAAGAAGTAGCGGAAGTTGACGCCGATGTCGACGTGCGGGTTGAGGCCCGACTCGAAGGGCAGCTCGATGCCGAGGCCCACCGAGACGCCCTTCGCCTCCCGCGCCCCCTTGTTCGCCGCCTCCATCGCTCCGGGACCGCCCCCGGTGATCACCGCGAAGCCCGCCTCGACGAGCGCCCGGCCGATGCGAACACCCCCCTCGTACTCCGGCGAACCGGCCGGTGTGCGGGCGGATCCGAAGACGCTGATCGCGCTCGGCAGTTCGGCGAGTGCGCCGAAGCCCTCGACGAACTCCGACTGGATGCGCATGACCCGCCACGGGTCGGTGTGCACCCACTCGGAGTCGCCCTCGGAGTCCAGCAGTCGCTGATCCGTCGTACCGGGCTGCACCTGGTCCCTGCGGCGCAGCACCGGGCCGAGTCGCTGTTCCTCGGGCCTGACCGCTCCCTCGGGGACCTCCGCGCCCTCAGGAATCCTTGCGTCCTCCGCGTTGCCCATGCCTGCTCCCTACGCCGACGTCAGAGCCGCCCTGCGGCGCCCTGTCTCACGCCAGCGTAGATCGCCGGAGGTTACGGGCAGGGGAATACAGGGTTCAGGTCGTGAGCCAGGAGCGGAGCCGGTCCTCGCAGTGGGTGATCCGTTCGACCTTCACGTGCTCGTTGCGCTTGTGGGCGAGGATCGGGTCGCCGGGGCCGTAGTTCACCGCGGGGACGCCGAGGCCGCCGAAGCGCGCCACGTCCGTCCAGCCGAACTTGGGCTTGGCGGTGCCGCCCACCGCCTCCATGAAGGCCTTGGCCGCGGGGTGGGAGAGGCCGGGCATGGCCGCGCCGGAGTGGTCGTCGACGACGAATTCGGCGACCTGGCAGCCGGCGAAGACCTCGTGGACGTGGGCGATGGCCTGCTCGGGGCTCAGGTCGGGGGCGTAGCGGTAGTTGACGACGACGGTGCAGGCGTCGGGGATGACGTTGTTGGCGACGCCGCCCTCGATCCGTACGGCGTTGAGCCCCTCGTGGTATTCCAGGCCGTCGATCACCGGCTTGCGCGGCTCGTAGGCGGCGAGCCTCTCGAGGACCGGGGCGGCGGCGTGGATGGCGTTGGACCCCATCCAGCTGCGCGCGGAGTGCGCCCGCTCGCCCTCCATGCGCAGGAAGACGCGCAGCGTGCCCTGGCAGCCGCCCTCGACCTCTCCGTTGGAGCCCTCCAGGAGGACGGCGAAGTCGGCCGTCAGCCAGTCGGGGTGGGCGTCGGCGATGTGGCCGAGGCCGTTGAGGTCGGCGGCGACCTCCTCGTTGTCGTAGAAGACGAAGGTGAGGTCCCGGTTGGGCTCGGGCACGGTCGCGGCGATCCTCAGCTGGACGGCGACGCCGGACTTCATGTCGGAGCTCCCGCAGCCCCACAGCAGGCCGTCCGCGTCGAGCCGTGAGGGCACGTTGCCGGCGATCGGCACGGTGTCGATGTGACCGGCCAGTACGACGCGCTCGCCGCGGCCCAGGTTGGTCCTGGCCACGACGTTGTTGCCGTGCCGGTCGACGGTCAGGTGCGGAAGGGTCCGCAGCGCCGACTCGATGGCGTCGGCGAGGTCCTTCTCCTCCCCGCTGACCGAGGGGAAGTCGACGAGCCACGCGGTGAGCGCGGGCCCGTCCAGCGTGAGGTCAAGCGTGCTTTCGGCCATGGCTACGACCCTAGTGCCTGCCCGGAGCCCCCCGCCTGCGCCCCAACGCCCGGCGCGAACGACGGGGGACCCCGGGCAGGCACACGTGCCTCGCGTACGGTGGGCCCCGTGCCCCGGACCGTTGCCCCTGCCCGCCGACACACCGCCCGTAGCCGCCGTCTGCGTCTCACGGCGGCCTTCGCCGTGCTCGTGGCGGTGGCCGGGTATCTGACCGTGCAGTACGTGACGGGCAGCAAGGGCTCCGACCAGTGCACCGTGGAGTCGGCGGACGGTTCGGCGGGCGAGGGACGTACCTACCGGCTGAGCTCGGAGCAGGCGGCGAACGCCGCGACGATCTCCGCGGTCGGCACCACGCGCGGCATGCCGGAGCGCGCGGTGACGATCGCCCTGGCGACGGCGCTGCAGGAGTCCGGGCTGCGCAACATCGGGCACGGCGACCGGGACTCGCTGGGTCTCTTCCAGCAGCGCCCCTCGCAGGGCTGGGGCACCGAGAAGCAGATCCAGGACCCGGTCTACTCGGCCGGCAAGTTCTACCAGCACCTGGCCGAGGTGCCCGGCTACTCGCGGCTGCCGCTCACCGAGGCCGCGCAGCGGGTCCAGCGCAGCGGCTTCCCGCAGGCCTACGCGAAGCACGAGCCGGATGCCGCGCTGCTGGCCGCCGCGCTGACCGGCCGGACGCCGGCGGCCCTGAACTGCGATCCGCCGCGGAGCACGGCCGGGACGGGCGGGACGGCGAAGGTCCGGGCCGCGCTGGTGCGCTCCTTCGGCAAGGACGTACTGCCGTCCGGCGAGGCGACGGACGGGACGGACAAGACCCCGGCCGCCGGTGCGACCGCGGGCGCGCTCTCCGTGCCGGTGCCGGCGACCAGCAGGGCCGCCGAGGGCGGTGCTCCGCAGCGCGGCTGGGAACTCGCGCACTGGGCGGTCGCCCAGTCCGAGGCCCTCGGTATCGACGAGGTCGCGTACGCCGGCGAGAAGTGGGACCGGGGGGCGGGCTGGCGGACGGAGCGCAAGGAATCGGGCACCTCCGCGGTCCGCATACGCCTCGCGCAGTAGTACGACCCATCACCCGTACAGGGGGTCGGACCGCCCCCGCCCAGGCGCTGCGAGGACGTCCCGCGAGCCTTCTCCCGTACACGCCCGTTCCCTTGCGATGAAAGGGAAGTGACGGTTCAGCAGGGGGCCGCGCCGTGCAGGGTCCGGCCGGGTTACTCCCTTGCTGATTATGTGACGCGTTACCCGATCTTTACCTCGGCACACCGCAACCTCTCCCTCCCCCAGGACGGTTGTCATGGCGTCCGACCCACGGACACCAGGATTTCCCACCCCGTCGAAGGAGCATCATGTCCCTCCCCCTGACCCGTCGGATCGCCCGCACCGCGCTGCTGATCGCGGCGGGTGCGGCCCCCGTGGTCGGTGCGGCCGGTGCCGCAGGTGCCGCGGAGCTCCCGCAGGCCCCGGAGCTCGGCGGCCTCACCACCGTCGAGGGCGCCGGCCTCGGCCAGGCGGTCGACGCGGCCGAGCCGGCCACCGACACCGCGGGCAAGGCCGGCGGCAAGGTCGTCGGGACGACCCTGCCGGTGGCGGCCAAGACCCTCGGCGAGACGGGCGCCAAGGCCGCGCCCGCGGCGAAGGGCGTCAGCAAGACCGCCAAGGGCGGCGCGAGTGACACCCTCGGCGGCGCGACCGGCGCCGTGACCAAGGGCGGCCTGCCCACCGACAGCCTCGGTGGCCTGCCCACCCAGGGCCTGCCGATCGGCTGATACGCACCACCCCCGTACACAGGAACGCGCGAGGGCCGCGGGGGGGGGGCCGCCCCCCGCCCCCCCCCCGCCCGGGGTTCGGGGGGGGTGGGTGTCTGCCGATCGGCCGGCCCGGGGGGGGCCGGCCCCCCGGGCGGGCGGTGGGCGGCCTCCCCCCCCCCCCCCCCGCCCCGGGCGGGGGGGGGGGCCGGGGGGGGGGCCCCCCCCCGCGGCCCTCGCGCGTTCCTGTGTACGGGATCAGCCCAGTCGCTTGACCGCGGCCGCCACGCGTTCGTCGGTCGCGGTGAACGCCACCCGCACGAAGTGGTCGCCCGCCGGCCCGTAGAAGTCCCCGGGCGCCACCAGGATGCCGAGTTCCGCCAGGTACGCCACGGTGTCCCAGCAGGGCTCGTCGCGGGTCGCCCACAGGTAGAGGCTCGCCTCGCTGTGCTCGATGCGGAAGCCGTGGGCCTCCAGGGCCGTGCGCAGGGCCGCGCGCCGGTCCGCGTACCGGGTGCGCTGCTCGGCCACGTGGCGGTCGTCGCCGAGCGCCGCGACGGTCGCCGCCTGGACCGGAGCGGGCGTCATCATCCCGCCGTGCTTGCGGATCAGCAGCAGCTCGCTCAGCACGGCCGCGTCACCCGCGATGAAGGCGGCGCGGTAGCCGGCCAGGTTGGAGCGCTTGGAGAGCGAGTGGACGGCGACGATGCCCTCGTACGTACCACCGCAGACGTCCGGGTGGAGCACGGAGACGGGTTCGGCCTCCCAGCCCAGCTCCAGGTAGCACTCGTCGCTGAAGACCAGCACGTCGTGCTCGCGCGCCCAGGCGACGATCCGCGTCAGCTCGTCCTTGGCGAGGACCCGGCCGGTCGGGTTGGACGGCGAGTTGAGCCAGAGCAGCTTCAGTCCGGCCGGGTCGAGGTCGGTCGGGTCGTCGTAGGCGACCGGCTCGGCGCCGCAGAGCCGGGCGCCGACCTCGTACGTCGGGTAGGCGAGCCGCGGGTAGGCGACCCTGTCACCGGCGCCGAGGCCGAGCTGGGTCGGCAGCCAGGCCACCAGTTCCTTGGAGCCGACGACGGGCAGCACGTTCTCGTGCGTCACCGAGACCGCGCCCAGGCGGCGCTCCACCCAGCCGGTGAGGGCGTCACGCAGTGCGGCCGTCCCCCACACCGTCGGATAACCGGGGCTGTCCGCGGCGGCGACGAGCGCCTGCTGGATCAGCTCGGGCACCGGGTCGACGGGCGTGCCGACGGACAGGTCCACGATGCCGTCCGGGTGGCTCTGGGCCGTCGACTTGTAGGGCGTGAGCCTGTCCCAGGGAAAGGCCGGGAGGCGGGAGGAGACTGCGGACACGGATCTCTGCTTTCTCGTACGAGGTTCACGCGGTGACACGGCGGCGCGGAGGCTGCCGGAAAACACCTCGGTCCCGCACGGTGACGAGCCGTACGGGACCGGGGCGACGCACGTGCCGGGACGCTGCTACTGGTTCTGCGGCGGCAGCGCGGCGATGAACGCGTGGTCGCGCTCGATCAGGCCCAGCTTGGAGGCACCACCCGGCGACCCGAGGTCGTCGAAGAACTCGACGTTCGCCTTGTAGTAGTCCTTCCACTCCTCCGGGGTGTCGTCCTCGTAGAAGATCGCCTCGACCGGGCAGACCGGCTCACAGGCTCCACAGTCGACGCACTCGTCCGGGTGGATGTACAAGGACCGCTGGCCCTCGTAGATACAGTCGACGGGGCACTCTTCGATGCAGGCCTTGTCCTTTACGTCGACACAAGGCTGCGCGATGACGTAGGTCACGCTGTCGTTCCTCCTCGGTAGGGCGTTGGCTCTCGCGCGGGAGCGCGGCGTCGTCGATGCCCGCACCTAGTATCTCCGTTCCCGGGCACGATCCGAACAGGAGGGGCGGACAGAGCTGTGGAATTCACCATGGGCGGACGGCTGGAGGTCCGAATTGCACCGGCTGACGTGGGCAAACGGGTATCAGTCCGGCGTCTGACCGAGGACGGCCCCCAGGGCCCGAAATTCACCGACACGGTCGGTGTTCTCACATCCTGGAACACCGGTGTGCTGTCCGTCACACCGAAGAGCGGCGAGTCCGTCCTGATCGCGGAATCGGCCCTGGTGGCGGGCAAGGTCGTGCCGGCCGCCCCCGCTCGCCGGCGGGGCCCCGCGGCCTCCTTCGCCGAACTCGCCCCGGTCTGCGCGCGCGCCTGGCAGCCGGTGGAGAGCGAACCCCTGGGCGACTGGCTGCTGCGTGCCTCCGGCGGTTTCACCCGGCGGGCCAACTCCGTGCTTCCGCTCGGCGGCCCCGGCGTGCCGCTCGACGCGGCGCTCGGGCGGGTCAGCCGGTGGTACGCCGACCGGGGCCTGCCGGCGTACATCCAGACCGCGACCGGCGCCGAGGGGGCGCAGGAGGAGCTGTGCGCGTCGCTGGAGGGCCACGGGTGGCGGCGCGAGGTGACCGCGGAGGTGCGGACCGCCGCGCTCGCCCCGATCGGTGATCTGGCGGCCGAGGTGTCGCGGGTGCGGCTGGGCCGCGCGGTGGACGCCGCGTGGCTCGCCCGCTATCAGCGCGTCGGGACGCCGGGCCCGCAGGTGACGGCGGTGCTCAACAGCGGCCCCTCGGTGTGGTTCGCGACCGTGCGGGGTGAGGCGGGCGACGAGGCGCCCGCCGCGATCGGACGGTGTGTCGTGGACGGTCGGTGGGCCGGCTTCATGGCCGTCGAGGTCGCTCCGGAGCACCGCAGGCAGGGGCTCGCCACCCTCGTGATGGCAGCGCTGGCCCGGCAGGCGATGGACGAGGGCGCGTCGGCCGCGTGGCTGCAGGTGGAGGCGGACAACGACGGCGCCCGTGCGCTGTACGACGGCATGGGCTTCGCGACGCACCACCTGTACCACCACTTCCGGGCGGCGTAGCGCGATGGCTCCCGAGAGGCACGACAGGGATGCGCTCCGCCGCCGCTTCGCCGAGGAGGCGCGGGCGGAGCGGCCGGATCTGGCTCTGCTCTGCCTCCTGCTGGGTGCGGAGGCGGATCCCGCTCTGGACGGAAACGGCATGGACGCGGCGCAGATCGAGCTGGACCGGCTCGCGGGTCTGCTGCCGTACGGGCTGCGCGGCGGCCGGGCCTGGGCCTGGGCGCTGGCCGAACTGCTGGGTGAGCGGTGCGGGTTCGAGGGCTCGTCGGCCGACTACCAGCGGCTGGAGTCGTCGCTGCTGCACGAGGTGCTGCGGCGGCGGCGCGGACTGCCGATCCTGTTGTCGGTGGTGTGGATCGAGGTGGCGCGGCGGGCAGGCGCTCCGGTGTACGGGGTGGCGCTGCCGGGCCACTTCGTGGTCGGTTTCGGGGATCCGGCGGACCGGGTGCTGGCCGATCCGTTCGCGGGTGGCCGGCCACTGACGGACGAGGACGCGGAACTCCTGGTGGCGGGCGCGACGGGAGCGCCGTTGGAGGCGTCGATGCTGGAGCCGGCCCGGCCGCTCGAGATCGTGCTGCGGATCCTGAACAACGTCCGGGCGTGGGCGGCGGCCCGCCCGGAGCGCACGGATGTGGCGCTGTGGGCGGTGGAACTGTCCCTGCTCCTCCCGTCGCACCCGGCCAGGCTGCGCTACGAGCGGGCGCAGCTGCTGGTCCGGAGCGGGGAGTTCCTGCGCGGGGCGGCGGAGATGGAGGAGTACGCGCAGGTGGTCGCGGACGTCGATCCGGCCGCGGCGGAGGCGGTGCGCGGGAGTGCGCGGGCGGCCCGGGCGATGCTGAACTGACGACCGCGGTCTTTCATGGGCGCCGCGCTCACTCCGGGGCGCCGCCGGCCCGCCTCACCGCGTGCAGCAGGTACTCCTTCCGGTCGAGCGGGTTGTGGTCCGTGCGCGAGCGCTGCGGAACGGTGCCGGTGACGGGGCGGTGGGTGTCGAAGGCGGTCTCCAGCACTCCTTCACCCCGCGTCAGGCCCGGCAACCGCTGCTGGAGTGCGTGCACCCGGGCGGCCGGAATCCCGCCTTCCAGTACGCAGCGGGTGCCGTCGACGGACGGAGGCCCCGGGACGGCCCGCAGACGGGCGAGGACCGGCAGGAGCGGCCCCAGCGTGTCCGCGGGGAGTTCCATCCGGAAACGGTGCATCGGCTCGTACACCGTCGTGCCGGCCCGGCGGAGCGCGGCCATCAGGACCAGCGGGGTCAACAGCCGGAAGTCCCCGGCCGTGCTCGACATGGACTTGTCGAAGACGGCGTGCGAGTGACTCTGACGCGGCCAGTAGCCGGAGTGCGTCATCGTGACCGTGCAGTCGGTGACGCGCCAGCCGTACAGGCCCTGGCCGAGCGTTTCGACGACCGTCTCTTCGACGGCTCTCATCAGGGAGTACGGCATCGAGCCGAGCTCCACCTCCAGCCCGTAGGAGACACCGCTGCCGGCCGGAGCGGGGTCGACGCGAAGTCCGACCGTCGCGAGGAAAGGATTGTCGTCCTTGTCGATGATCTCGAAAGCGGATCCGGTTCCGGACGGCCTTTCCTGGCAGATGGTCGTGGTTCCCCGGAAGGTGACGTCGATTCCGAATTCGTCCGCGAGCGTCGTCTGGATGACTTCCTTCTGCACTTCGCCGTAGAGCGATACGGAGACTTCCCTGCGGATGTCGTCCTGTCGAAGGTTGATCAGCGGGTCCTGCTCGGCGAGTTGTGCGAGCGCGAAATGCAGTTCGCCCCGGGAGGCGGGCGGAGCGGCCACTACCACGGATTCCAGCGTCGGCGGGGCGAAATGGTGCCCGGTGGCCGCGGCGCGGGTGTCGCCGACCGCGTCGCCGATCCGGACGTCACCGAGTCCCCGGAGCTTCACGATCTGCCCCGGTGCCGCCGATGCGGCCTCGGTGTCCGTCCCGTCGGCGAAGACGCGGATGCCGGTCACCTTGCCCTCGGACATGGCGCCGGGCCCCTGCCCGAACGCCAGCCGGTCTCGGGTGCATACGGTCCCCGAGAACATCCGGACCCACGCGAGCTTCTCGCCGGCCCGGCCGCGTTCGACCTTGAAGACGGTGCCGGAGACCGGCCCGTCCGCGTCGCCGCCGGCCGCGGGCAGCAACTCCTTGATCCCGTCGGTCAGGGCGGTGACGCCGGCGCCGGTGACGGCCGAGCCGAAGTACACGGGGTGGACCAGTGCCCGCCGGGTCTGCGCCGCGAGTTCCGCGCGGAGCCGGGTCGGCGCGAGTGCCCTGCCACCCTCGACGTAAGCGGCCAGCAGGGTGTCGTCGTGCTCGGTGAGCAGATCGGTGAGCCGGTCCGTGAACCGGGGGTCGCCGTCGGCGTACTCCACTCCGTGGGCCTCGCTGGTGCCGAGGCCGGTGACGGCCGGTCCCATCGCGACCGCGTGCGGTGTGAGCTTCTCCGCGATCTCGCGCAGCACCTGCGCGTACCGGGCACCGGCCCGGTCGGTCTTGTTCACGAAGACGAGCGTGGGGATGCGCAGACGCTGGAGCGTGCGCATCAGTACGCGGGTCTGGGCCTGTACTCCCTCCACGGCGGAGACGACCAGCACCGCGCCGTCCAGCACGCTCAGGACCCGTTCCACCTCGGCGATGAAGTCCGGGTGGCCGGGGGTGTCGATCAGATTGACGGTGACGTCGTCGAGGGCGAACGAGACGACCGCGGACTTGATCGTGATGCCGCGCTGCCGTTCGAGCGCGAGGGAATCGGTCTGCGTGTTCCCGTCGTCGACCCGGCCGACCTCGTCGATGATTCCGGCGGTGTGGAGCAGTCGCTCGGTCAGGCTCGTCTTACCGGCGTCGACATGCGCCAGAATTCCAAGATTCAGCGTGTGCACAGAACTCCATGTTCTCAGCGGTGGGGTGAATTCCCGTCGAGACGAACATGTGAGATCGGCGCATCGATTTCTCCTGGTCCTGTCGGCTGATGCCGTGAGTACAGCAGCGGACCGGCCGGCGGTGCAACACCTTTATCGGCGCCGTGGGAGGTGCCGCCCGGTGAGGCGCCGTCAGCGCACGCGGTCCCAAACCTCGCCTCGGCGCGCCGTGCCGTCCAACGGGTGATTATCGGCTCTTCGCCACTCGATGGGCCCACGCCGTAGCTCCAATGCGGGGCTCTCCGATGGCGCGCTCCGTACTCCGGGCTGACGGTGATTCACGTAGCCACTGCGCCACTCCGAGTCGACGCCCCGTCACTCCTCGCAGTCGCGACGAAAGGAAACGTGTTCAGATGCGCTCTGCCCGCACACTGTTCGCCACGGCCGCCGCTACGGCGGTCCTCACGATCACCGCTCCCTCCGCGTACGCCATCACCTCCGGCGACTGGGAGCACGACAGCGGTTCGTCCTCCAGCAGCGAGGACGGCGGCTGGAAGAAGGACAAGCCCAACGGTGGCATGCACACCGGTGGTGGCGCCCTGGCCAAGACGGTCACCGGCGACGAGCACGGCACGTCGGACGACGAGGGCTGGAAGAAGGACAAGCCGCACGGCGGCATGCACACCGGTGGCGGCGCGCTGTCGATGACGGTCGCCAAGGAGTGGCAGCCCGGCAACGACGAAGAGGGCGGCAAGCACAAGGACGAGGGCAAGCCCAGCGGCGGCATGCACACCGGTGGCGGCGCCCTGTCGATGACGGTCGCCAAGGAGTGGCAGCCGGACAGCGACGAGGGTGGCAAGGCCGACACGTCGACGAAGACCGAGAAGAGCGACGATTCGGCGAAGGCCGAGAAGAGCGACGAGGGCTGGAAGAAGGACAAGCCCAGCGGCGGCATGCACACCGGTGGTGGCGCGATGGCCATGACCGGCGGCGGTCTGGCGGCCGGTTCGCTGCTGCTCCTCGGTGGTGTCGGTGTCGGCGCGTACAAGGTGCGCCGTCGTCAGGCGACGGGTGGCGCGATGGCCTGACCCGGCCGCATCGCGAGCCGGTCGCTTCGCTGTCGCGGCCGTCGTCCCTCCGGACGGCGGTCGCGGCGCCGTCGTTTTCCCCCGGGGCGCCGCCCCGGCCCCGCGCCGGCACTCCACCGCACCGCCCCGCACGGACGAAAGGCACCTTCCCATGGCCGCCCCGCAGTCACCCGGTTCCCCCTCCTCCCGGACTGCCTCCGACACCGTCACGCTCGGCCGCGCCCTGCTCTGGCCCGCCGCGGTGGCGGGGCTCGGCATGCTCCTCATCTACAACTCCATCGCCCCCTCGGCCGACGACAAGCCGCCCGCCGCCGCGCCCGCCGCCGCGGCTCCGGCCGCTTCGGCCTCCGCCTCCGCACCGGCCGCCGGCGTCCCCCGCCAGGCCTCCCCCTCCCCCACCACCGCGTCGGCCCTGTCCCGTTCCGTACCGACCCGGCTCAAGATCCCCGCCATCGCCGTGGACGCCCCCTTCACCCCGCTGTCGATCGGGGCCTCGGGCCGCCTGGACGCCCCTCCCCCGAACGACCAGAACCTGGTCGGCTGGTTCAAGGGCGGTGTGACGCCCGGTGAGCGCGGCGCCTCGATCGTGGCGGGACACGTCGACACGAAGACCGGCCCGGCCGTCTTCCTCCAACTGCGGTTCCTGCGGCCGGGCGCGACGGTGGACATCACGCGTACGGACGGCACGGTGGCCTCGTTCAAGGTCGACACCGTCGAGACGTTCAGCAAGGCGAAGTTCCCCGACAAGCGGGTCTACGCCGACACCCCGGACGCGCAGTTGCGCCTGATCACGTGTGGCGGCGACTACGACAAGAAGGCCAAGGACTACGAGGACAACGTGGTCGTTTTCGCGCACCTCGACTCCTCCAAGAAGGGATGAGCCGCCGTGCTCCCCCGGCGGAAAAGCGGGTGCGACGGGCCGCGGGCCGCTGCTAGCGTCCCTCGCGTGAAGAAGCGCGCTGCGATGACGACGACGCCGGAGAGTGTCCCGGCGCGCTGACTGCTGACCAGTCCGAAGCCCCGGGGCGAGTGCCCCGGGGCGAGTGCCCCGGGGCTTCTGCTTGCGGTGACTCGCCCTTCGTACGCGAGGAGACCGCCATGCACGACCACCGCAGACTCGGCCGCGAGCTGGAGCTGTTCGACACCGACCCGCTGATCGGCGCGGGCCTCCCCTACTGGCTGCCGGACGGCGCGGTGCTGCGGCACACCCTGGAGGAGTACATCCGCGACGCCGAACGGCTGGCGGGCTACCGGCACGTGTACTCACCGGTGCTCGGCAAGCGCGAGCTGTACGAGATCTCGGGGCACTGGTCGCACTACAGCGACGACATGTTCCCGCCGATGGAGCTGGGCGGCGAGCAGGTCGTGCTGCGGCCGAGCCTGTGCCCGCACCACGCGGTCATCTACCGCTCCCGCTCGCACAGCTACCGCGAACTGCCACTACGGATGGCCGAGCTGGGCGGCATGTACCGCTCCGAGCTGTCCGGGGTGCTCGGCGGGCTGACCCGGGTGCGGGCCATCCAGCTGAACGACGCCCACATCTTCTGCACCATGGACCAGGTCGCCGACGAGGCGCGGGCCGCGCTGGAGATGATCCGCCGGGCGTACGAGGCGCTGGGCATCCGCCCGGCCCGCTTCCGGCTCTCGCTGCCGGGGCCGGGCGGGAAGTACGTCGCCGCGCCCGAGATGTGGCAGCGCTCCGCCGCTCTCCTGACCGAGGTCCTCGACTCCTCCGGGCTGCCGTACGAAGCGGCCGCGGGCGAGGCCGCGTTCTACGGGCCGAAGATCGACGTCCAGGTCGCCGATGCGGCCGGCCGCGAGTCGACCCTGTCGACCGTCCAGGTCGACTTCCACCAGCCGGAACGCTTCGATCTGCACTACATCGGCGCGGACGGGGCGAAACACCGGCCGGTCATGGTGCACCGCAGCATCATCGGCAGCGTGGAGCGGGCCGTCGCCCATCTCGTCGAGCAGCACGGCGGCGCCTTCCCTGCCTGGCTCTCCCCGGTCCAGCTGGTGATCCTCCCGGTCTCGGACGCCGAACTCCCGAACGCCGAGGACCTCGCCCGCCGTTGCCTCGCGCTCGGGTTGCGCGCGGAGGTCCGCGGCCGGGAGCGCGGCAGCCTGGGCGCCAGGGTGCGGGAGGCCCGGCTGGTGCCGTACCAGGCCGTCGTGGGCGCCGCGGAGGCGGCCGACGAGCGGGTGGCACTGCGCCTGCGGGACGGCCGCCGCCTCGATCCGCTGCCGGTCGGGGAGGTGCTGGCGGGGATCGGCGCGCAGGTCGCGGCGCACGGCTCCGAGCTGTGGGAGGCCGCTTAACTCGTTACGGGCTCCGCCTCGGCCTCGGCATTCCGGCCTGTGCCGAGCGCTCCGGCCAGCGTCGACGCGACGATCAGCAGGGCGAGTACGACGGTCATCGTGAGCCGGAGCCCGACGTGGTCGGCCAGGAAGCCGAGGGCGGGCGGACCGACCAGGAAGGCGACATAGCCCGCGGTGGAGACCGCGGCGACCCGTGCCGCCGCGTCGTGCGGGTGGTCGCCCGCCGCGGACACGGTGACGGGGAACCCGAGCGAGGCACCCAGCCCCCACAGCACCGTGGCGGTGCCCGCCATCACCGGGCTCGGCGCGACGATCACCACCGCGAGGCCCAGCGCGGCGAGGACCGCGCTGATCCGGACGACCTTGACGGGGCCGAAGCGTTCCAGGAGGGGGCCGCCGGTGAAACGTCCGAAGGTCATCGAGGAGGCGAAGATCAGGAAGGTCAGCGAGCCGGCCGTGGCGCTCACCTCGTAGCCGTCCACCATGAGCAGCGGCAGCCAGTCGTTGGCGGCCCCCTCGGCGAAGGCCATGGCCAGCACGATCACGCCGATGAGGGCGAGCCGCCGGTCCCGCCACACCGCGAACTGGCCGCGGTGTCCGCCCTGGCCGGCGGCAGGGGCCGCCTCCTTGCCCGTGCCGTGCGGGATCGCGCGGACGGCCACGATCGCGGCGGTCGCGACGAGCACCGCGACGGCGGCCAGATGCCATCCGACGGGAAACGCGGCCGCGGTCAGCGCCATGCCCAGCAGCGCCCCGATCACGGTGCCCATGCTGAAGCAGCCGTGCAGCACCGGCAGGACGGGCCGGCCGATGACCCGTTCCACGTCCGCGCCCTCGATGTTGAACGCGACTTCGGCCAGTCCCATCCCGCCGCCGAACAGGGCCAGTCCGCAGAAGACCCCGCCCGCCAGCGCCAGGCCCGTGCCCGCCGCGACGACCATCAGCCCGGCGACGATCAGCGCCGCACCGCAGGCGATCGCGGCCCGGGCCCCGTAACGGCGTACGAGCGGGCCGGAGGCGGTCACTCCGGCCATCGAACCGGTGGACAGCCCGAAGAGCACCATCCCCATCGCGCCGGTGGACACGTCGAGGCCGTCCCTGACGGCCGGGGTGCGTGCCACCCATGAGGCCATGCCGGTTCCGGCGGCGAGCATGAAGAGGAACAGTGCGGCACGCCGACGGCGTGTTGCGGCATCCATGGGAGGACCTCGGCAGTCCGGAAGAGGAATCGGGCAGGAGCGTACGATCGTACGCCCTGGAGTGTACGCTCGTACCCATGACGGACCACTTCGCGGGAGACCCGCGTACGAACCATGAGCGGATGCTCGCCGGGGACCTCTACATCGCCGACGACCCCGCGATCGTGGAGGCCCAGCGGCGCGCCGTGCGGCTGGCCGCCCGGTATCTGGCGGCCTACGCCGAGGACCCCGATGCCGCGCAGCCCGTGGTCGCCGAGCTCCTGGGCGGCGTGGGTGCCGGTGCGCACATCCGGCCGCCGCTGTACGTGGACTACGGCACGTACATCACGGTCGGCGAGGACACGTTCATCAACTACAACCTCACCGCCCTGGACGTGGCTCCGATCACCATCGGCCGCGACTGCCAGATCGGGCCGAACGTCCAACTGCTCACGCCCACCCATCCGGTGGAGCCGGAGCCGCGCCGGGACAAGCTGGAGGCGGCGAGGCCGATCACGATCGGCGACAATGTCTGGCTGGGCGGCGGCGCCATCGTGCTGGCCGGGGTGACCATCGGGGACAACAGCGTCATCGGCGCGGGAGCCGTCGTGACCAAGGACGTTCCCGCCAACGTGGTCGTGGTCGGCAACCCGGCCCGGGTGATCCGCTCGATCTAGAACCCCTCGGGACCTCTGAGGAACCCCTCAGGAACCTCTCGGCAGAAGGAAGTACGTGGCGACCGGACAGAACGACCCCGAGCGGCGGGAGCGCATCATCGCCGCCGCGCTCGACCTGATCGCGGAGGAGGGGGTCGCCGGGACCTCGCACCGCAAGGTCGCCGCCCGTGCCGGTGTACCGCTCGGCTCGATGACGTACCACTTCGGCGGCATGGACGAGCTGCTGCGGGAGGCGTTCATCCGCTTCTCCAGCAGCATCGTCGCCGTCTTCGAGGAGCGCCTGGGTGCCGCCAACACGCCCGACGAGGCGCGGGAGGCGGTCGCCGATCTGGTCCACCACCTTTCCGGCGGCAACCAGCGCGAGCTGGTCCTCACCCACGAGCTGTACACCCTCGCCGCCCGCAAGCCCGCCTACCGCGAGCTGACCCGGGAGTGGATGCGCCGCAGCCGTGTGGCCCTGGAGTGGCACTTCGACGCGGCGACTGCCCGCCAGCTCGACGCGCTGATCGAGGGCCTGTCCATCCACCGCGCGCTGGAGACGGAGCCCCACGACCGGGCCCTGACCGTCGAGGCGATCGCCCGCATCACCCGGGCTCCCGGCGCATGTTCCTGACGCCCGTCCCCTGCGCTGATGCCCGCCCCCTTGCCCCTGGCCGGCACCCCACCTGACCGAGGTGCCGGCCAGGTCACTCCTGCGACGCGCCGCCCCCTCGCGCGGAGGCCCGGGCGAACACGCACGCCTGGGGCCACTTCTCCCCCTCGCCCAGCAGGTTCGCGGTGACGGTGAAGCCGGCCTCCGCCAGTTGGGCGCCGACGCGTCCGGGGTCGAGGAGATGGATGGCGTACGCCACCCCGTTTTCCCGCTCCTTCCCCGTGTAGGGCTGCCCGTCCCCGGCGTGGAACCCCAGGAGCAGCCGTCCTCCGGACGTAAGGACACGCTGGAACTCGGCGAAGAGCAGCGGCAGCAGATCCGGTGGAGTGTGCAGGATCGACCACCAGGCGACGATGCCGCCGAGCGCGCCGTCCGGGAACCCGAGCGCGTCCATCGAGCCCACCTCGAACCGCAGGTCCGGATGGCCGCGGCGGGCGATGTCGACCATCCGCGGCGACACATCCACTCCGCGGACGCGGAGGCCGAGCGCGTCCAGGTGCGCGGCCACATGCCCCGGCCCGCACCCGAGATCGGCCACGGGCAGCCCGCCGTCGGCCCGCACCTCGTCGGCGAACGCGCCGAGCATCGCGCGCCCCAGCGCATCCTGCGCGAACGGAAGTCTCACCCGTTCCGCATAGTCCTCGGCGACGGTGTCGTAGTAGGCGCGGGTCGCGGGCAGCGTCGGTATGGGGGTCACACCTCACGACCCTAGCGGCCGAAGGACCCCGGCGACTCGTGCGACCACACGCGTCATCCTCTGAACCCAAGCGCGCCCCGAACTGAGCACAGAACGGAGCAATTGCCGTGCTACCGCTGTTAATTGTTGCGCCGGGAGAGATCCATTGAGGCTCCTGTTGCACACCTCTTGACGACTTCCGGGTAACGACGGAACCATCAACTCCCGTCAGAGAGCGCTCTCAACAGCTTCCCCACAAGCTCGTCGTGTCCTCCCCTACCACGACTCTGGAGACGTAACCCATGCATGTTCCCCCCACGGAACACCCCACAACTCCCCCCACGGGAAACCCCACCACCTCCCGCCGTCGGCACCGGAACCGCACGTTCGGGTTCGCCGCGTTCGCCGTTTCGCTCCTCATGGCCGTCCCCACGGCGCAGACCGCCTTCGGCGAGGACGCACAGACCATCCAGGGCGGCGGCGATCTCGGGCCGAACGTGATGGTGTTCGACCCGTCGACGCCCGACATCCAGGCCAAGGTCGACGCGGTGTTCAAGCAGCAGGAGTCGGCCCAGTTCGG